>JAJCYP010000117.1 GCA_029262855.1 Bacteroidota bacterium
CCTCGCCCGCGCCTCCGGCGTCACCCTCACCCCACACGGCTCCCAGCTCCGCGGCCGCTGCCCCTTCCACTCCGACAAGACACCCTCCCTGGTCATCACCCCACAGAAGAACCTCTGGAACTGCCTCGGCGCCTGCGCCGCAGGCGGCTCCGCCATCGACTGGGTCATGCACACCCGCAATATCAGCTTCCGCCACGCAGTCGAGATCCTCCGGGCCGAAGCCGACGGCGAGAGCCTGGACACTCCTCCCGGCCCTGGCCCCGACTCCGCCACTGCCGCCGCCGCACTCCCTCCCGTCATCACCGACCCCGACGCCTCCGACGCCCAGCTCCTCGACCAGGTCACCGACTACTACCACCAGACCCTGCTGGCCTCACCGGCCGCTTGCGACTACCTCGCCCGTCGCGGCCTCCCGGGCGAGGAGCTGATCCGGCACTTCCGCCTCGGCTTCGCAGACCGCACCCTCACCTACCGCCTCGCCAGGGAACATCGCGACACCCTCCGTAAGCGGCTCACCGCACTCGGCATCTTCCGCGAGAAGACCGGACATGAACATCTCAACGGCTGCCTCACCATTCCCGTCTTCAACGAGCACCACCAGGTCGCCGAGACCTACGGTCGCCGCATCGGCCCCCGCTGCCGACCCGGCTCGCCCCAGCACCTCTACCTCCCCGGACCCCACCGAGGCGTCTTCAACCACGCCGGCCTCCAGGGCGCAGAAGAGGTGATCCTCTGCGAGGCCCTCCTCGATGCCCTCACCTTCTGGGCCGCCGGCTTCACCCACGTCACCGCCAGCTTCGGCGTCAACGGTTTCACCGACGAGCTCCGCGCCGCACTCCTTGCCTCCGGAGCCTGCCGGATACTCATCGCCTACGACAACGACACCGCCAGCAATCGCGCCGCCGACACCCTCACCCAGGACCTGAAGGAAGACGGCCTCGATTGCTACCGCGTCAGCTTCCCCGCCGGCATGGACGCCAACACCTTCGCCACCAAGGTCACCCCAGCCGCCAAGAGCCTCGGCCTGCTCCTGCGCCAGGCCCGTTTCCTCAGCAAGGGCACCGCCGCAGCTCCCGTCGCAACGGACCCGACTGCTGAACCGCTTCCCCCTTTAGCCGCTGCCGCGTCAACCGCTCGAGAATCAGCACGGGAGGCAGTTGACGAAGAGACAGCAGCTAAAGGAAAGAGCCGGGACCCTTCCGGCCAGGACTGCAAGACGATCGAGAGTCCCCCTCCGATGCCAGCCGGATCTCCAGCGGTTGGCAACGAGCCCGAACAGCCAGCCGCCAGGGAGGCCCCGGCCTCACCAGAGCCACCCGCACCCCGCATCACCGTCACCCCCATCGTCACCGACACCGAAGTCGTCATCCCCATCGCCGATCGCAGCTGGCGCATCCGGGGCCTCGAGAAGAACACCTCACTCGACCACCTCCGGGTGAACTGCCAGGTCGCCTCCGGCGATCGCTTCCACGTGGACACCCTCGACCTCATGAACGCCCGGCCTCGCATCGCCTTCCTACAGCTCGCCGCCCACGAGCTCGCCTGTCCCCAGGAGCTGCTCGCTGACGACCTCCGGTGCGTGCTCCTGGAGCTCGACAAGCTCCAGGCCACCCGGGCCGCTGCCGCCGCCGGCAGCACCGAGGCGCCCCCCGAGATGCTCCCGGAGGACCGGCGGGCTGCACTCGAGCTCCTGCAGGCTCCCGACCTCCTCGAGCGCATCCTCGCCGACTTCACCGCCGTTGGCGTCGTCGGCGAGGAAACCAACAAGCTCATGGGCTACCTCGCCACCCTCTCCAGAAAGCTCGACGACCCCCTCGCCCTCATCGTTCAGTCCACCTCAGCCGCCGGAAAGTCCGCCCTCATGGACGCCGTGCTCCACTTCGTCCCCCCAGAAGATCGAGTCCAGTACTCCGCCATGACCAGCCAGTCCCTCTTCTACATGGGACAGACCCACCTCAAGCACAAGGTGCTCGCCGTCAGCGAGGAAGAAGGCGCCGAACGCGCCAGCTACGCCCTGAAGCTCCTCCAGAGCGAGGGCGAGCTCTCCATCGCCTCCACCGGGAAGGACCCCAAGTCGGGGAGACTCATCACCCACCAGTACCACGTGGAAGGACCCGTGGCGCTGTTCCTCACCACCACCGCACACGAGATCGACGAAGAGCTCCTCAACCGCGCCCTGGTGCTCACCGTGGACGAGGACCGGGAACAGACCCGCGCCATTCACCGGCTGCAACGACACCGCGAAACCCTCCAGGGTCAGCTCGCCCGACGCCGCAAGAGCCGCATCCTCCGTCTCCACCAGAACGCCCAGCGCCTCCTCCGGCCCCTGCTCGTCGCCAACCCCTACGCCGAACGCCTCACCTTCCTCGATGCCTCCACCCGCACCCGGCGCGACCACACCAAGTACCTCGCCCTGATCCGCATCCTGGCGCTGCTGCATCAGTACCAGCGGCCCCTCAAGATCACACGCGATGATCGCGGAGACGAGATCCCCTACATCGAGGTCACTCCGGAAGATATCCAAACGGCAAACCGCCTCGCCCGCGAAGTGCTCGGCCGATCGCTCGATGAGCTCCCGCCCCAGACCCGCCGGCTGCTCGGCCTGCTCGAGGAGATGATCACCCAAGCTTGCCAGCGCCTCCAGATCGACCGCCGCGACCACCGCTTCACCCGCCGCGACGTGCGCCTCCACACCGGATGGGGGGACACTGAATCACGCCTCGCCTGAAAGGCGAGGGGTTCGCGTTGCGGCTGAAAGCCGCTGATTCGGGCTGAAGCCCGCCGAAGGGTCCCAGCTGAAAGCTGGCTCAAGGCTGCAGTGGAACTACTCCGATGTCACCTTGAAACTCTCCGGCGCCTCCTCCTCTTCCTGGTCCGATATGTACTGCTTAATCATGTCCTCGGTGACCTGACCCACCGTACAGATGAAGTACCCCCTGCCCCAGATGTGCCTACCCCAGTACCGCTTCTTCAGGTGCGGGAACTCCTGCTGCAGCATCCGTGACGACCTGCCCTTCAACGCCTGAACCAGCTTCGCCGGTGCAATCGTCGGCGGGCACGAGACCAGCATGTGGACATGGTCCGACGACACGCTGCCCTGCAATATCTTCGCGTCCTTCGACATGCAGGTCTGCCTCAGCAAATCTCGGAGCCGTATCCCGACCTCTCCACGCATGATCTTGTAGCGGTACTTCGTCGACCACACGATGTGGTACTCCAAGTTGAAAACGGTGTGGGCACCTCGTCTGTATTCCATGCCTCCAACCTACCAATTTCCCTAGCTGAAGCAGTTCCGCCTGAAAGGCGAAGGGTTGGAACCTGGCGCTTGGAGACTCAACGATCTCGCTGTCGATCTTGACCTCACGGCCCTGGCCGAAGCGTTGCCAGCCTTGCTCGCCGACGCTGAGCGCCAGAGCCAGTCGTTCATCGACTTCTCCCTGGCGATGCTGAGGGTCGAGGCCCTGGCCCGACG
>JAJCYP010000118.1 GCA_029262855.1 Bacteroidota bacterium
CTCGTGTGCAGGTCGACGCCGCCGAAGTAGTTGTGCTGCTTCTGGGGCTGGTAATACCGCATGGCTTTCCTCCTGGAGTTTGTGGCATGGAGGTCACCTCCTACGTCACAGACTTCAGGGGGTGGCCATAAACAGTATCAATAGCATGCAGGGGACGGCGCTTCGCGCCGCCGTTGATCGCCATCGCGTTATAGATCCTGGCTTACGTTGTGTCGTCGGTGTCCAATTTCCAGAATTTCCTTCAGGGGTTCTACACTGCGAACGAGCTTCTACAAAGGGCTCATCGCACTGGTAGCTTCGTAGAATCCGTATGTCTGACCGCCTCGCTGATCGACGGCCTTCTCAGGATCGGCCTTGTCCTCAAGCACCAGCTTGACACCGGGACAGATGAGGTGGTCTCAGAGTTGCTCTTCCAGGGCGAGGGCGACCGCCGTATCATGGAGAAGGAGATATATCTACGAGCCCAGCGAAAAGGAATCATCACTTTAGATCTGAAGAAACGCTTGGATGAGCTGTACCAGGAGAGAAACCGGGTCGTACATCGATACCTGATAAGCGAAATCACGACGGCACAGGTGCTGGACATCGCTGACAAGTACTTCAAGATGATGGAGAGGGTGACCGTAGCTGTGGCCGAACTGGAGAAGGAGCAGATTCGGCGTGGAGTGGGAATGACACGAGCAGAGGGACCGTCAGGTGCGCTCGACGTCTCTCCCCACGTCAGGCGCAAACATGGTGACGAATCACTGTTCCGAAACCTGCGAGATCTATAACAAGCGTTGGAGCGGATTCGCTCCGCTCACCGCGCAATGCCCACCCGTTATCCGGAATATCAGGCATGGACGTAGATCCCGTGGATGTTGCTCTCACGTTCTTGAGCGAGGATGAACCCATCGCTCTCAAGATCGCAGACGAACTCCGAGACAGGGTTGATGTGTTCTTCTATGCAGATCGACAGGCAGAGCTCGTCGGGACGGATGGTGAGGAGTCCTTCGGCGAGGTGTTCCGGGATCGAGCACGGATCGTCGTCGTGTTCTATCGAACCGGTTGGGGCGAGACAATGATGACGCGTGCCGAGAAGTCGGCCATCAAGCAGAGAGCAGCGCGCGAAGGATATGGGTTCACGATCTGGGTAATGCTGGATCCGGAAAAGGTTCTCCCATCGTTCGTTGATCCCCAACACATCTGGTTTGACTACCATCGCTGGGGAGTTAGCGGTCTCGCCTCGGTCATAGAGCAGAAGCTTCGCGATGCCGGGAAAGAAACGCGACCGCGGAGCTTTTGGGACGAGATGCAACTCGCGGCGACACACCTCGACCAAACCGCTCTTCGAAGCGGATTCAAGGGCCAATCAGAGGCGCTTACATTCGTCCAAGACGAGAGGCGCCGGATCGAGAGCCATCTTCGTCAAACCGTGACCCGCTTGGACGAGCTATCGCCCAATGTCGGCTTCAGCTTGAAGGTCGAGGGGCGGTTCTGGAAGGTCTACTCGTATCCTTATTGTTGCACCTTCTGGTTTGAAGACTCGGCCAGCAATACTGCCCGTCCCACCAGGTTGTGCGCCAGACTCAACCGGGACGATTCGAAGAGGATTGAGCAATCCAAATGGCGAGAGCTTGCGCTGAAGCTTACCCTTGCACCATCGCTTGATCCCGAGGGGAAGCCGTGTTGGGAAGCTGATTCTGGCCAACAGTTCGATCTCGAATCGGCAGTTCAGCACATGTTCTCCGGGTTGGCGCATACTGCCATAAAGGAGCGCGAGGACGCAATCCGAAGGGAGCACAGGAGCTAGCTTCGAGTCAACGATCCCGACAGCCGCTCGAATTGCAAGCGGCCGTCGCGATGCTCCACGATGGGCACGCTGGGTTGAACCAAGTGTCAACGCCGCCATTCGGAGCCTGCAAGCTTCCCGTCGACATTCGCTTCATTGAAGATCGTGCCGTGGTAGCCGGATACCTTTCGCCCACCGGCCAAGACACAGGCTTGAAGCCGGGCGACATCATCACCAGGCTCGATGGCGCCCCGGTGGACTCGCTGGTGCAAAGTTGGGTGCCCTATTACTCGACTTCGAACGATGCGGGCAAACTGCTGGAAGCCGCCGGCGCGATGACCCGCGGCGTCTGCGGCGAAGTGGTCGTATCCATCCGTCGAGGAGAGGAAGAATTTGAGCTCAGACCCGAGCGCGCACCCATAGATCGCATGCGGTTTGAGAACCCGCACGACCTTCCCGGCGAGACCTTTCGTCTTCTCTCCGGTGATGTCGCGTATCTCAAGTTGTCCTCCGTGGAGGCGGCAAACGCTGCGCAGTACATAGATGCCGCCGTCGGAACCAAGGGGCTGATGATCGACATCCGGAACTACCCTTCATCCAGTTCGGGGGATGTGCTTCGTCCTCTGGGCGCGCTACTGGTGGACTGTCCCAGTCCGTTCGTTCGTCTCACCAAGCACGACCTGTCCAACCCCGGCGCGTTCCATTGGTGGGGCGAGCCCATCTTCATCACCCCGGCAGAGCCGCACTATGCCGCCAAGGTGGTGATACTGGTCGACGAAGTGAGCATTAGCAATGCCGAGTACGTCGCGATGGGTTTCCGTACCGCGCCCGACGCCATCGTGGTCGGCAGCACGACTGCCGGAGCCGACGGTAACAGGGGAGTCTTCAATCTTCCCGGAGGCTTGAGGTCCGCGATCAGCAGCCACGGCGTCTTCTATCCCGATAAGCGACCGACCCAGCGCGTCGGCATCGTTCCTGACGTGGTCGCAAAGCCCACGATTGCAGGCATCCGCGAAGGCCGGGACGAGGTGATGGAGGCTGCGATCCGGCAGATCCTTGGCGCGAATACCTCGCAGGCGACGATCGACACCATGATCGGCCGGAAGGGCGCCGGTGGGGCGCAGTAGGCGGACGGTGCGAGAATAGCGCCTCGGTGGTCTAACGTCCAACCGTTAGCTGGATAGGCCGCAGAGCCCAATCAAGGGAACCTGGAGCTCGATCTAGTGTCGAAACGCGACACTATGAAGCTCTCGGGCAAACACCGCAAGATGCTGGCGACGGTCTTCGCGGACCCCATTCGCTCAAACGTGAAGTGGAGCGAGGTTGAGGGGCTGCTCCGTGCACTGGGCGCGGACCTGAGCGGAGGACGTGGATCGCGAATTCGGGTTCACCTTCACGGAGTCCGTGCCGTCTTCCATCGTCCGCATCCTCAGCCCGAGACTGACAAGGGAGCGCTACGGTCGGTCCGCCGCTTTCTAAGCGAGGCTGGGGTTAACCCGGAGAAATAACGCTATGCTGACTCATAAAGGATATACGGGGCGGGCAGAATATGACGACGAGTCTGGCCTATTGCACGGAGAAGTCATCGACTTGAGGGACGTGGTGACATTTCAAGGCAAGAGTGTCGCCGAACTTGAAGCCGCGTTTCGCGATTCCGTCGACGACTACCTGGAATTTTGCCTGGAGCGCGGCGATGAACCTGACAAGCCATTCTCTGGCAGATTGATGCTCCGCCTTCCGCGCGAGCTGCACCGCAAGGTTTTCGTGCGCGCCCAGCATGAAGGTAAGAGCCTCAACCAATGGATATCCGACTGGCTTGAGAAGGCCAGCTAATGAGGAGGATTGTATCCGGAGTGCAACAAATCAATGCAGCGGACTCCCTGCGGCCGCCGCTGGTACAGGACAAATGATGATCTGTGGTTCACGTTCTTTCGTGATGAAGCAGCTCACCTTCTGCTTCATGCCAAGCGAGCCATCTTCTTGGATACCGGAAAGAGCGAGGGAGAGCTCGAAAGGCGAGTCGGACGAGTCGTCCTCGGACTTCCTCATCGCGCGAGACGAATTCGAGGATCTGTCCAGCCGGCCGCCGTATAGCAAAACGAAGATCGTCGCCTTCGCTGAACGCCTCGGAATAGCGCCCGGAATCGTAGTGGGTCGGCTCCAACACGAACGAATACTCACCGGTCTCCACCAAGTGATCGTCGTTCAGCCTGCCTGAATCGAATCGAGTAGTTCGACCGGGTGTCTTGAGGCGACGTTGAGTAATCGTTTCGCAGGGCCGTGGGGGTCCCTACGGCCCTGCTCCCAGTTCTGAAGAGTGCGAACGCTCACGCCGAGAAGCTCTGCAAATCCTTCCTGCGTTTGCCTGAGCACCTCTCGAATGTGCTTGGCGTTACTCTTCATTTTAGGCGTCTTTCGCAGTTCCGCGGCTGCCTGTTCAAGACACCATACCGCCTTGTCATTCTCCCGAATCTCGACCAGGATCTTGCCCTTGTAGACGGACACACGCTCGGCAGGCTTTTCGCCTTTCCGAATCGCCCCGGCCTCTTCGACACTCTTCAGCAGGTCGTTGAATAATTCGTCTGTCATTTCTCAACAAATTCCAACGACGGTGCGGATTAGGGTTGATCGAATCGCTTAAACTACGCCACTGGCGTATAATTGATTCCGACCCTGGAGAGTGCGATACCATCGGGTGACGCCGGTCCAGGTATCCGCTTCCGCATCCCAGGACATCCCGGACTTTCTCCGCCCCGCCCTTGGTCACCCGGCCCGCATCATGTGTACTTCAAATGTCGAGGCCGACGCTTTACGCACATTTGAGGGGGGTGAGTTGTGAAGAGAGTGTTACTGATTTGCATTGGACTGGTCTTTGTTGGATCGATAGACGTGAGCGCGCAGCGCCTCAGGGCGCTTGACCCGACTCAGGGAGGGAGTCGCCAAGCCACCATTGAGTCGGCGCTGGTTTCGGTACAGCCGGACGGGGCCTACATGGAGGTGGGGCTGTACCTGACCCTTTCACCGCGTGGAAGTGGACTGCAAGCAGGCGTCCCGCTGGAACTGGAATTTGACTTTGGCTTGCCTGAGGGCTCCATCGTGACTGACTCCTGGCTCTGGGTGGCGGATAGCATCATGCAGGCCTTGCTACTTGACCGGTGGACCGCCAGCGCCGTCTACGAGGGCATTGTCAATCGCCGGAGAGATCCGTCGATCCTGACCAAGACCGGGACCAACAACTATGAACTGAGGATTTACCCCACCGATCTCACGGAGAGTAGGAAGGTCAAGCTGACCTATTTGGTGCCCATGGAAATAGTCGGCGATACGGGTTCCATTCCGCTCCCGACAGATCTGCTCAGTGCCTCGCGATACGAAGTGCCTACGCTGGAAATTATCGCACGAACCGCGGGGCAGTTCGGCTCTCCAGACCTCTTTGGGGACCAGGCGGCTGCCACGCTGGACCTGACATCAGACGCCCAGTTGGGTGAGCACTACAGAGGGAGTCTCGATCTATCCAAGATTGACCGCTCCAGCGAAATTCGGCTCGGGCTATCGCAGTCGTTCACTGATGGGATTCAGCTGACCACCTTCGAGGGTGAGCAGGACGCCTATTTCCACCTCATTCTGCAGCCGGCCTCCTTCCTGCCAACTGAAGGAGCCACGCGACTGGCGGTGCTGGTGGACCATGATGCTGCGAACAGCTCTATCAGCAGCCAAGGCATCATGGAGTCCGTAAAGGCGAATCTCATCGCCAATCTGGGGCCCCAGGATTTTTTCAACCTCTTTGTTACCCAGGTGGAAGTCCAGCAGTATTCGGATACATGGGTTCCGGCCACGGAAGCGGCCATAGAGGCCGCGTTTGCCGCGGTGGGGCTGCCAGCCAACTACAGCTCATTGCCTGCGGGATTGAGTCGAGCGCTGGGCTTCATTGGCACAAACGGCGGTGATGGCGTGCTCGCGGTGGTTTCGTCTTCCGACCAGTTTGCCACCAACGAGAGGGCCAATGCGCTGCTGACGGATCTTGACCCGGGTAGTACGCAGGCGCAGATTCAGGTGGTGGACTACCAGGACAAGAGTGTCGACGAGTACCGGATCGGTGGCACATGGTATCGGGGGAATGGCTACCTGTACACCAACCTGTCCCAACTCACGGGTGGCGTCTACTATGGCCTGTCGGGAAGCTCAACCCTGAGCCAGAACCTGACGCGGGCCCTATCCTCGGGTGGGGCTCTGTTGAGCTCTGTGGATCTCTACACGGATTTGAGCGGTGGTTTCACCTACGGCAGAACCACCTCGGCCAACAGCACCGGACTGGTCTCCACTCAGGAAGCCATCGTCCAGATGGGACGCTTCGTGGGAATCCCGCCTTTCAACGTGACTTTCTCTGGTGTCATCAGGCAGAACGCTTTTTCCAAGCGGGTTGATGTGTCCGACTCCTCTGTTCTGGCCGGAGGAAAGGCACTGGAGCAAGCTTGGGCAGGACAGCAGATCAGCGCACTTGAGCGGCTCACGGCCCGGCCCGAGGTCATCAACCAGATCCTTGACCTCTCGCTGAAGCATCGCGTCCTGAGCATGTATTCGGCCTTCCTGGCCCTGGAGCCCAGCGATACCACACGGGCTTGCCTCAACTGTGTCGATGAAGCGGCTACCACGGCGATTGAACCTGACTTCGACCTGCCCCAAGCGGACAGCCTCATCCAGATCTACCCGAATCCGTTCTCCGGCGTCGCCCAAATACGGGTCGCCCTGCCACCCGAGATGTCGGGCACGGACGTGAATCTGGTGGTCTACGACATCCTGGGACGCGCGGTACGCAGAATTCCCGTCGGGTACTTCACCGGCCAACCCAGGACCGTACAATGGGACGGCTCCGGCGACCACGGCCGGCGATTGGCTTCGGGCGTTTACATGGTTGTGCTTTCGACACCACGAGGCACACGTTCCGCCAAGGCGATTCTGAACTGACCGGGCAAAGTTGGGGTAGGGATCGTGATTGCTATTCCGCCACCCACTTGGTTTACCATGAGGTTTTTTGCCTGCATTCCCCTTCTCTTGGGGACGGCGCTTTTTGGCGGCTGTTCGTCCGAGGACCCTGGTCGCACCTATTCAGCCGTGAAAGCAGAGACGGTGGTGTTCGTCAATGCCCGCGTTTTCTCTGGGGCGAATTCACCGCTTGAATCTGGACAGACGTTGCTGATCGATGGGGGATTGATCGCTGCTGTTGGCGACGATGTGGCCATCCCGGAGCATGCCGCCGTGGTTGATTTGGAGGGGATGACTGTTCTTCCTGGCCTGATCGATATGCATGCTCACCTCTACGCCAACACGGGGCTCGCAATGGAGAGCCAGCACAGAGCATATCCTACTCTGTATCTCGCCGGAGGTGTGACAACGATCTTCTCTCCGGGAGAGTATGAGCCAGACCTGACGGATGCTCTTCGCGAACGAATTGCAAATGGCGGCGAGGTTGGCCCAACCATACTACAGGCTGGCCCTTATTTCGATAGTAGTCCTTCCGCCATCGGCTGGATTCAGGGAAGCGAATCGACATCAGCCGCGGCTGAAAAGTATGAGTTGTGGAAGGACAGGATCGACGCAGTTAAGGTGTACACCTCCATCACGGAAGAGCAGCTTGAGTTGCTCATCTCAAAGGCTACCCGCGATGGGAAATTTGTGACGGGTCATTTGGAGTCGGTCCCTGGGAATCGAGCGATCGCGCTAGGCATAGATGGCCTGGAGCACGGGCTTCTTAGTTTTTCAGAATTCGGGTATGCTGGGGACGATGTGTGGAGGCATATCTGTCGTATTTCGGAAGTGGATCTGTCGTCTGACACAATGCGGGCGACCATCAGAAATATTGTTGGGAATGGGGTGTACGTTGCTCCGACGATTGTCACCCTGCAATCCATGTTGCCGGATTTCGAACCGGTGGCCAGCAACTGGTCACACTTCACTTCGGCAAGAGTAGAGGGATTCGTGCAGCGACTCGTAGAAAACGCGATGCCGTCTGAGCTCGATGCCAAATGCATGGAGAACCTCGTTGAGAAGCAAATTCAGTTTGTTGGCGCGCTTCACGAAGCCGGGGGAATCGTCGTGGCTGGGACAGATCCTGTGCTCCCAAGCTTAATTCCCGGATATGGACTCCATCGGGAGCTGGCAAACCTAGTTGCGGCGGGACTCACTCCCCTGGAAGCCGTCGAGGCTGCGACGATTGTATCGGCGAGAATATTGGGTCTTGCGAAAGATCGTGGAACCATCGAGCCCGGCAAGAAAGCGGATTTGTATGTCGTCAAGGGTGACCTCAGCAAAGACATTGGAGTGCTAGGCCAAGGCGTTCTGGTTGTGAAGAATGGGATTCTGCATGATCCCATGGAGCTCCGCGATTCTGCGCGTGAAATGATCGGGGCTGACGACGACAGCGGACGATAGATTCTCAGGGGTGCCCAATCGTGTGGTGTTGCGGTCGCAGACAGCATCAGCTCTAGCTCGCTCAAGGCTCCCTATCCGCACCGTAGATCGCCCAGCCGTTATCTGTCCTAAACCTAAAGGAGTGCGCGAAACTGGTCAACACTGAGCCCCGCGTCCTTCGCGATGCCGCCCCGCGCCACAAATCCGCTAGCCGTTAGGCTGATTTGAAACCCAGACGCCCGCGCGAGATATACATTTTCGAATAGCGCCGAAAGTTAGTGATGTCCACCTCTTACCATGTCATCCCGGACAGCTTGAGGGTAGCTGCTATGCGAAGAGGCTGCTCCCTCTTTTTGTTCATCCTCGTTCTGTCGGGTTGCTCCAATTCGCCGGTAGGTCTGGGGGGTGGACTCAACACTGGAGAGCTCACATTTGTCAACAAGGCAGACCGCCCCTTTGCCGTCCTCGTCTTCGAGCGAGAAGATTACAATCTCACCAACCCGGCGCCGGCATTTTCCGAAGCCGAGTTCGAGGCGCGAAAGATCGGAGTAGGTTCCTCGGACGGACACGAGTATGAGCGCGGCGACGATGTCATTGTTCTGATCTACGCGGACTGCGGCTGTGAACTGAGCGAACAGATCGCAGTCATCGTAGGTCCGAACGCAAAACCAATCGTAATGAGCTTCACGCTGACAGCAGACGAGCTGGAGCGAAAGGACTACCGCGTCACAATTGATGAGTTGTAGCATTGACAATCCGTCTGCGGCGCAATCTTGAGCAGGAACAACCCGCGCCTGGTCTGCAGCGCCCAAGCCCACGTACATCAAACTGGTGGTATTCCTCCTCCTGGCCGGCTGTGGCAGGGAGGAGGCAAGCCCGAACTCGTCCCCACTGGCCGCAGACCCGGTCCAGACCCGGGACGCCGAACCACCGGCCGATGGCCCCTGGAATCGCGCCCGGCGTGAGGGGATTGATTTTCGGGCGATTGGACAGGAGCCGGGATGGCACCTCGAAATCCGGGAGACCGAGCGCATCCGCTTCGTCTATGAGTACGGCGATCGTGAGATCGTAGCGCCCGCGCCACAGCCCCGCCTCGCCGCGCAACGTCACACGTTATCCCACGCTACTGAACCGCTCGACCTCGAAGGGGTTAGAATCTCTAACAGCGCATGTCCAAAGCCACCATGAAGTACCGCGTATTGATCGAGCGTGATGAGGACGGCGTGTTCGTCGCGACGGTTCCCACGCTGCCGGGTTGTGTCGCAGACGGGCCGACCCGTACCACCGCTCTCAGTAGTGTCCGTGAGGCCATTGCTCTCTACATCGAGAGTCTGGAACATCACGGAGACCCAATCCCGCCGCCGATTTCAGAGGAACTGGTGGAGGTCTAGGGTGGGACGCCTCCCGGTCGAACTGTCGTTGCGGCCTTCCGAAGGCTCGGCTTCGAATTGGACCGTCAGCGCGGCAGCCACCCCCCGCGGGGCGGGGCTCTGCATCTCGCTTGTCCTGTTATTGACCGCCTGCGCAGAGGCCCCCAAACACCCCTTGATTGTTGAAAACCCGTTTGCGGGGAAGTGGCAGGAGGCGGTTCCTGCACCTGCACGCTTGGTTCTTGAGCAGGTCTACGGTGGCGATGGGGAAGGAGAAGGCGAGGTCCTTGAGGGTCCCAGCTTCGCATCCGCCGATCCCCTCGGAGATCTCTATCTGGTGGACGATGAACGGCTGATTGCCTTCAGGCCGGATGGGACCACACGATGGTCTGTGGCCTCTAGGGGCGAAGGGCCCGGCGAACTCCGGCTGGTCGGAGGTCTTGCCGTCACGGAGGATGCCATCTGGATCACGAATCAGCTGGGAACACGGATTGACCGATTCGACCTTGACGGTCGTGTTGGCAATAGCAGGTCGCTAGCGGGTCTCGGCATTCGCTGGGCGGCGCTCGGAGGTGTCCTGGAGAACGGAAACCTGGTAATCGCGACACGCCTTCGAGGCCGAATCGGAAACAGAGTTCGGGTGATTTCAGCCGCGGGCGCCCCGACGATTATCGACAGCCTAACGGTGGATCGCACCGGCGCGATTGAGGTGTTGGAGAATCTGTCCTTGGGGGGCGAAGTAAGCGTGGTGGGGGATGCGATCGCCGTCAGCCTAGTGGACAAGTTTGGTTACGCCTTCTTCAGTCCGGTCCTTGATACCCTGAGGGTCGTCCTGCGACGGGACGTCCCGTACAAGCCACCCTACCCGTTCGTCCTCAACGGGAATTCCGGCGTCCTTTCTTCTGGTCGCCTGGACCCCGCGCGATCCTTAGCCGACGGCCGATGGCTCGCTGGCGGCGCCTGGTCAAAGGACCCCCGCAGTCCCGAACGACGTGCGGAGGCGATCATCGCGGGTGATCCCTCTCCACTGGAGCTCGAGGAGTCCGTCGATCTCTACGATCGTGACGGGACGCTCCTGTATTCCTGGGGAGCCGAGGCTTTGGAAGGTGTTGGGATCGCTGGAGTACTAGCAACGGATGGCGAGAGTCGGATCTATGCTCGGACAAAGGATCTGGTGCCAACTGTTGGAAGGTATCGGCTGGAACTGAGTCAAGAGGCCGGCAGGGCGGACCGGTAAAAATTGAGATCACGCCAGGACGCGCGGAGGATCCGGAGGAGCGGTTGCGCAGTCAAGGGTCGCATTCAATACTGTTCCAACAGTCCTGCAACCGCGCGGCAAGCATCATGGCAAGGCCAAAATCCTCGAATGTCTAGGCATTACCCCAAAGTGACTCCGAAACGCCCGGCCGAAGCAAGACGTGGGACCAAACCCCGTCTTCTGCGCGATCTCCTTTACGGTGAACGACTCACTTCGGCGTCCGAAAGGAGACGGCCGGCTCGATAACGTCTCACGCCTGGCTGGAACACGGCGGCCGGGTGGTCATCGGCAGGCTGCCTATACGGGTCCACCGCGAGGAACTAATGGCGAACTGGCGACTCGTAATGCAAGGAGAGAATCCGTTCCGCATTTCGCCCCTATCGTGATGAGCACTCCAGATTACCCGGGAGTCACCAAGGTTGAGCCCCTTGGCGGCTTTGTCCTGTCAGTGACGTTTGACAACGGCGAAAGACGATTGCTCGACATGAAGCCATATCTGGACGTAGGAGTATTCAAACGGCTGCGTTCCGAAGCCACATTTCACGCGGTGCGCGTCTCCTTTGACACGGTTGAGTGGGACTGCGGAGTAGACTTGGACCCCGAGTTTGTGCATGCTCGGGGCGTCGCTGCTTAGTCGAGGCATCGGGCGACCGTGACTCGGGGTCTTGAAGGCCGCCCCTTGATAATTTGAGCCGTGCGACCATAGTCGCAAAGGCGCGCCCCGTCTAGCCTGAAGTTCAGTCCGCAGTTCGGGGTTATTGTGTAGGTAGGTCACAGTAATACATAGGCTTATGGCATAATTGTACCCTGCATTGTGTTCCCATGTTTTTTGCGTAGTTGCTCTTGCATGGAAGGCATTATGGTGGTATATTTTGCCCCATGTACGTCGAGGTTGTTCCCAATCGTGGCTCCAACCCTACCGTCCTCCTCCGGGAGGGCTGGCGGGAAGGCAAGAAGGTCCACAAACGCACGCTGGCCAATCTTTCGAAGCTTCCCCCGCAAGCGGTCGAGGCGCTCAGGCGTACCCTGCGCGGGGAGACGCTCCTCAGTGCCCAAGACGAACTGGAGATTGAGCGGACTTGGCCACACGGCGCGGTCGCCGCGGTCGTCGGGACCCTCAAGAAGCTCAAGCTGGATCAACTGCTGGCTTCCCGGCGCAGCCCGGACCGGGACCGTGTGCTGGCACTGGTGGCCGCACGGGTGCTCGCGCCCTCTTCACGCCTGGGGGTCTCCCGCATGCTGGATCCCGAGACCGCGGCCAACACGCTCGGGCAGGTACTTGATGTCGAAGGCGTGCGTGCCGATCAGCTCTATGCCGCCATGGACTGGCTCCAGCCGCGTCAGAAGCGGATCGAGGCCAAGCTGGCCCAACGTCACTTGGTCGCAGAAACGCTCGTGCTCTACGACGTCACCTCGTCCTACTTTACGGGTACGACGTGCCCGTTGGCCAAGAGGGGGTACAGCCGAGACAAGAAGAGGGGCACCTTGCAGATTGTCGTCGGGCTGCTGTGTACCCCGGAAGGCTGCCCGATCAGTGTGGAGGTCTTTCCGGGCAATACCGCAGACCCGGCCACCTTGGCCGCTCAGGTCTTCAAGGTCCGCGAGCGATGGGGGTTGGACCGGGTCATCTGGGTCGCGGACCGCGGCCTGCTGACCGATGCCCGGATTCGGGAGGAGCTTCGCGAGGTCGAGGGGATGGACTGGGTATCGGCGCTTCGGTCACCGGCCATCAAGGCACTGGTCAAGGAGGAGGCACTACAGCTCTCGCTGTTCGATGAGCAGGATCTCTTCGAGTTCACCTCGGACCAGTACCCGGAAGAGCGTCTGGTGGCGTGCCGCAACCCGCTGTTGGCCGCGCGGCGGGCGAGGAAGCGAGAAGCGCTCCTGGTGGCCACCGAACAGGATCTGGAGAAGATTGCCGTAGCCGTCACCCGAGAGAAGAAGCCGCTTCGCGAGGAAGGTGCCATTGGGGTCCGCGCCGGAAAGGTGCTCGGCAAATACAAGGTGGCCAAGCACTTCCTGCTCGAGATCACCGAGGATGGATTCACCTACCGCAGGAACGAAGAAAAGATCGAGAACGAGAGCCGTCTCGACGGGGTGTACGTGATTCGTACCAGTGTGAAGGATGCCGGCATGGACACCGACCAAGTCGTGCGCCAGTACAAGGAGCTTGCGCACGTTGAGCGGGCCTTTCGAAGCATGAAGACCATGCATCTGGAAGTCCGTCCGATTCACCACCGACTCGCCGAGCGCGTCAAGGCGCACGTCTTCATCTGCATGCTGGCCTACTACGTCCTCTGGCACATGCGCCAAGCGCTGGCTCCGCTGCTGTTCCAGGACGAGTTCCCCGAAGAGGACGAGCGGGACTCGGTCGTCGCCCCAGCGGTTCGCTCCGCGCATGCGCTCCAGAAAGTGCAGACCAA
>JAJCYP010000119.1 GCA_029262855.1 Bacteroidota bacterium
GCCTCGTCGGAAGCACCCCTCGGGTCGCGTTAGCGTCAGTCTGTAAGCCGAATTCTGTCGAACAGCGGATCGCGAGTCCCGCTGCGTGACCGCCATCTATCTGGGACCGTCGTCGCCGACGGCCTCAAGCAGCCTACCCGCGCCATTGAGTGGGCAACTCATCTCCGGCGAACCGGAAGTCGGCGCTGCTTGGCCTTGCACCCCGTGGGGTTTACCTGGCCGCATCGGTCACCCGACACGCCGGTGGGCTCTTACCCCACCATTTCACCCCTTGCCTGTGCCCGAAGGCCATCGGCGGTTTGCTTTCTGTTGCACTTGCCGTTCCGGACCGACGTCCGGCCCTTCCCGTTAGGAAGCACGGTGCCCTGTGGTGTTCGGACTTTCCTCATTACACCTCAAGGGTGCAACGCGGCGGTCCGACTGACGCCAATTTTAATCTAGGGACTGAGCCTAGACTTCCGCCATTGTTTCGGCGAAGAGCTCTCCGTCAACGATGATGCGTCCGGTATGCTCGCACACGATGATTCGGTTGCGCTGGCGAATCTCGAGCTGACGCTGCGGCGGAACGGCAAAGCCGGCGGCGGCACCTCTCTCAAGGGGCACCACGGCTCGCCCATCACGCACGCGGCCACGAAGGCGCTTGTAGGCCCTGAGGTAGCGGGACTCGACGAGAGTCTCGGCCTCGTCACGATTCTTTTCGAGGCCTTCCACCTCGTGCTTGGTGTCTTGCAGGACCTCGGAGAGGGCGCCCTGCTTCTCCTTCATCTGGGCCTTGAGGTCAACCAATCTCTGCCGGGCTTCCTCGACGAGAAGTGCATGCTGGGGGGCCAGCGCCTCGAGCTCCTCGATCTTGGCGTTGTTGTCCGTAATCCGCTGCTTCTGCGCCTCGACCTCTTTGGTCAGGGCGTCATACTCGCGGTTGTTGCGCACCTGGAGCTGCTGCTCCTCGTAGCGCTGGATGAGCATCTCAGCTTCCTTGATGTCAACGCCGGCCTGGCGGATGGCATCCTGCTGGTCCTTTTCCTCGGTCTCGAGCTTATCCAGCCGGGTGGAAAGCCCCACCTTTTCGTCCTCCATGTCCCTGATCTCGTCAGGAAGGTCACCACGGAGTTTGGTGATTTGGTCAATCTTGCTGTCGATAGCCTGAAGACGGACGAGCGCTTGGAGCTGCTCGCGTATCGAGGCCTCGTGTAGGATGGTAGCCATTCCCGAACTGGTGCTGGAGGATTCCGGTGTTACGTAGCAAAAACGAACGGCAGGACCACCAGAAAGTTCAGCGGACGAATGTGCAAATCCGGTGCGCTCACCGGGGCACGAAACTCCTCACCGGGGAGGTGGTCGTCGAAGTCCGGGTCCAGGACGTCGCTGCGAATTGAGAGTCCAGGAACGCCAGCAGGAGATCCTCGGTGAACACCTCCGACTCGTAGTGGCCGACGTCCAGATAGGCGATTGCCGGATGGCCGTCGTTGTCCAGCGCATCGAAGAACTGGTGGTACTTCACGTCCGCGGTCACGTAGGCATCGGCCCCCTCCCGGATGGCGGTCGGTAGAAAGGTGCTGCCGGAGCCTCCACAGACGGCCACGGACGTGATCACGGCGTCCTCCGCGATCACGTGGCGAAGGCTTGAGAGTCCCAGTTGGCTGGCCACGAACTGAAGAAAGGCGCTTCCCGACATCGGGCCGGGCAAGGTCCCAATCGCCCCAAGGCCACACGCATCGCCTTCCGCAGAGGGGTCACGTTCCTGAAGAAACCTGACTTTCTCCAGCGAGAGTCGGTCCGCCAAGGCGAACGAAACGCCGCCTGAGACCATATCGAGGTTGGTGTGGATGGCGTAGTGCGCAATCCCGAGTTCCGCCAGTCGAAGCGCCATCGAGCCAATCAGGGACTCGGATGTCAGGGCCTTGATGGGGGCAAAGAACAGAGGATGATGCGTAATGATCAGGTTTGCACCGATCCGGGAGGCCTCAGTGATCACGGCCGGGGTCAGATCCAGCGCGATCAGGCCTCCTGTCACCTCTCCCTCGGGACGTCCAAGCTGAAGACCGGTGTTGTCGTAGGACTCGGCCGTCTCCGGCGGGGCCCAGGCCTCGAGTCGGCGGGCGATTTGTTCAACGGTGACGCCCATCTACTGTGCCAACTCCTTGGCCGTGGCCATGCCTTCATTCTCGTTCACCTTGGCCAACAGGGCCGCGCCGACAACGAAGAACAGGATCACGACCGAAACGCCAGCCCGCTGCCCGTAGGCGGCGGTCAGGGCACCCAGCGCGAGCGGGCCCATGAAGGCGGTAGCCTTGCCGGAAAACGCGTAGAACCCGAAGAACTCGTTCTCCCGTCCGTCCGGAATGAAGCGGCCCATGAGCGACCGGCTCGCCGCCTGATTGGGTCCGGCCAGGAGGCCAACAAGGACTGCCGAAATCCAGAACACCGTCGCGTTCTGTGCGACCACCGCGAGTATGGCTGCGAGAACCAATCCCCCCAGGGACATGAAAATGGTCACGCGGCCGCCCACTTTGTCATCGACAAATCCAAAGAGCCAGGCTCCCAGTCCGGCGGCCACGTTGAGGGCGATGCCAAACATGAACATCTCCTCGGTCTCGAAACCGAATGTGCCCGTGGCATAGATGGCTCCGAACGCGAAAATCGTGACGATGCCATCGTTGTACACCAGGCGCGCGACCAGCAACCAGAACAGGTTCTTGAGCGTGCGAATCGATGCGAACGTGGTTTTGATCTCCGCCGCGGCACCACTGAAAAGCTGCATGGAGGACGGAGGGTTCTCGATCGGCTCGTCTTTGACCCACAGGAACATGGGCAGACTGAATAGCGCAAACCATCCTGCCACGAGCAGGTTGGTTGCCCGGATATGCTCGCCCGTCGACTTGTCCAGGCCGAAGGGGGCCTGCTCGGGCGCGACGAAGATGTAGAACCCGGCCAGCAGACACAGAAGTCCGCCCAGATAGCCCAGTGCCCAGCCGTTTCCGGAGACGCGCCCAATCGTGTCGGGCGTCGCCAAATCCGGGAGGTAGGCATTGTAGAACACGTTGGCCATTTCGAAGGCCACATTCGCCACGACAAACGCCGACAGGGCGAACAGTATCTGTCCTGGCAGCGGGAAGTAGAGGAGCACCGAGCCGGTGACGCAAACCACCGTTGCCGTCAGCAGGTACCGCCTTCGCAGTCCGCCCTTGTCGGCCATCGCCCCGAGAAAGGGCGAGCACACTGCTACCAAGATTGCCGAGATCCCGACCGCGATAGACCACATCGCCGTTCCCGTTTCCGGATCAGGGGCGATCGCGCCGGTGAAATACGCGGCGTAAATAAACGTCACGACGAGCGTCGTGAATGCCGAGTTCGCAAAGTCGTACAGGGACCAGCTTGCGATTTCGCGGCGAGAGGAGGCAGCCATTCAGTTCAGTAAAAGCGTTGTCGAAAGGTAGTCGCACACGCTCCGGGCGACAATCCTCAAGCAGTTTGGCCCGAGGCCGGATCACAGAGTCCGGACGGCCCCGGTCAGACGGGAGATTTCGTCTTCGGTATTGTAGTAGTGAACCGAAGCGCGAACCATATCGGGCAGCCCGCGGTGGAGGGCGTCCAGCAGGGCGGACGAAGGGACCACGACCGATGTGTTGATGTGCTGAGCCAGAAGCCGCTCCTTGATCAGCGTCGCAGCATGTTCGCTGTGACTGAAGGTCACGATTCCCGACTTGACCAGTCCGCTGTCATGAACCGTCACACCGGGCAGGGCCTCAAGGCTGGCCCGCAGTCGGTTGGCTAGGCTGTCGATGCGCTGCCGTATCTCGGCGAGGCCAACCGCCATGGCGTACCGCACCGCCACACCCAGGCCGATCTTGCCGGCCACGTTGACTTCCCAGGTCTCAAAACGGCGGCGGTCGGGGTGCAGTTCGTAGTGGTCCGGCCGGGTCCATTCGGCGGCGTGAAGATCCACGATGGGGGACTCCAGATAGGGGATCAACGACTCGCGGACGTACAAGAATCCCGTGCCTCGCGGTCCGCGCAGAAACTTGCGTCCAGTTGCGGAGAGCGCATCGCATCCCAAACGCTCCACATCCAGCGGCATCTGGCCGGCCGACTGACACGCGTCGAGAAGGAACGGGATGCCGTGCGCCTTCGCCACCCGGCCGACGTCTTCAGCCGGGTTGATCAGGCCGCCGTTGGTCGGAACGTGGGTGACCGCGATGAGCCGCGTCCGCGGGTGAATCATCCGCTCCAGAGCCTCCACATCCACGTGGCCGTGTTCGTCGTCCGGGGCCACGTCAATCTCGATCCCGGTCTGACGGGCCCGTTGAAGCATGCCGATGAAGTTGGAGGCATAACTGGCCCGGGCGGTCAGGACATGGTCCCCCTCCCGGAGCGGCATCCCGAAGAACACGGCGCCCCAGGCGCGGGTCGCGTTGTCTACAAAGGCGATCTCTTTCGGGCGGGCGTTGAGCATCTCGGCAATGGCCGCGTGCGTGTCGTCGGTCTTGTCCGCAGCGGCTACCGCAGATTCGTATCCGCCGATGCGTGCCTCCAGCCGAAGGTGATCCATCTGGGCCTGAAGGACCGGCTGGGGCATCAGGGCCGCTCCGGCATTGTTGAAATGGGTGACGTGGGCGCATCCGGGGGTGTCTGCGCGAAGCGCGGCAATGTCCATACTCATTCAGGCAGTTCTGTTTTCCGGGTGACCAGCCCTGCCTCGACCAGTCGATCAACAAACAGCAGGACAAGGTCGAATGGCAGGTTCAGTTTTTGGGCGATCTCGCTGACCGGCAGCGCTCCGTCCAGGTAGTCGAGGACCATCAGGCGCTGACGATGTGGCAGGCGGAGCGCCGGATCGTCATTGTCGATGCCGGCTCCGGAGAGAAAGGGTTCGCCTTTGAAGTGCCCCACCGGAGTGTAGTCGGATTCGATCACGCTCAGCATGGTCAGCACCGTCTCGACGGACTGCTCCAGTCTTTCCTCCGAAACAAGTCGGACCGTGTCCTCCGAGGAGTGATAGGCCTCAAAGGGCGCGTGGGGATCGGAACGAGGGAGGGCTCGGCTGAGGGAGAGCATCGGAATGCGGACTCCCGGAGCATTGAACTGGCGCTCGTCATTGCCCACAATCTGGCGATGCGGGGCCTGCCATCCGCCAGGCTCGGCGGACTCGAAACCGGCGCTGAGCGCCCGATTCATCCAGGTGTCGGACGCGAAGGCGTGTTGCAGGGCAGCTGGTTGGTCCAGCCCCGTCATTTCCAGGAAAAGGCCACCGGCAACCGAGTCGAACCTGTGTTCGTTGCGCGAAAGCCAGGCGATGGCGCCGATGGTCTCCGGTCCGATGAGAAGACGGTACGAGAGTCTCCGCCGCGGTAGCTCTGCAAGTCGCTCCATGACCGCAAGTCCGGTAACGACGCCCGAAAGACCGTCTGAAACCTGTCCCGCATGGCAAAGGTGCGTCGATAAAACGAACTCGACCTCTGAGTCTCCAGCGAGATGCCATTCGGCGATGGAGAGGTTGGAGGACGATCGCTCAGACCGGATTACCACGTGGAATCGCTCGTCGGGCAAAGTGTCCCTCTCGTGTGAGGACAGGCCAACCGTCCACCGGTCTGCGTAGTAGTGAAAGGCGAATGGCAGGGCATCTGGAAGGTGCGGGTGGGTTCTGACGTGCTGGAGGAATTCGTCTCTGGAAAGCGTGGTGTCGACGGGCACCGAATAGGATCCGACCCGCAACGGGTGTTCGGCCAAGTCAATCTCGAAACGGCCACTTTCGGACCGAACGCTTCCCGCCCGAAAGGTCCAGGCGTCCGGAATCGGCCAGCCCCAGGCGGATGTGCCGGAAGGCCACAGGCCAATTTCCAGAGACGGAAACCGCTGAACCAGCAGGGACATCGCCTGGTCATACCCAGCCGAGACGAGGTCTCTTCTCAACGGTCCTATTTCAGCCAACACGTGAAGTTGCTCGCTGCCGGTCATTTTCGTTTGGCCACCGCCTGCCAGTATGCAGTTCCGGGAGCATCAGCGAGGGCATCGGTTATCAGAATATGCTCGAGTTTCAGCAGGGAGAAGTCGGGGTCCAGAAGTGCTCTCAGATCGCCCTCCGAAAAGAACCTTGTGAGTCCAACCGGACGGAAATAGCTGTCCTCTGGAAACTGATCCACCGAGCCATCACCCAGGTCTCGTCCACGATTCCGCTCAGGGTGCTCACTTGAATAGAGTTCGCTGACGAACAGGCCGTCTGCCCGTAGAACCCTGGCGATCTCCCGAAAAGCCATGCGCACGTGCGTTTCACGATTGTGCGTTATCGACTTGCGATCGATGACGACGTCAAAGACGGCGTCAGGCCAGGGGAGTTCGGTAAAATCCCCGACCCGAAGGTCTCCATCCAGGCCCTCGTGGGCGAAGCGGTCGCGGGCATAGGCCACGGCCGACGGTGACCCGTCGATACCGGCAACCCTGAACCCTTCCCTGGCCGCGAACCAGAGGTTGTTGCCGGCTCCGCAGCCGACTTCCAGAACGCTGGGTGCCCCCGTTCTGTCCGGGAATCGCGACAGAAGTTGACTGACCACCAGTTCGAAGGGATACCGGTTGAGATGCCTGCCGCTTCCATAGAGCTGCTCCTCCCAGTCCGGATTCCACGCGGCGGTGTCGTTGCCACTCATGAAGTTTTCAGGCTCCCCAAGAAGGCCTCGATGGCCGGAAGGGAGGTCATCTCCTGCACATTATCCGGGGTTAGGGTAAATCCGAAGCGCTCGGACAGTGCCAAAAGCAAGGTGATGTGTCCCAGTGAATCCCAAGCGGGATACCCGTTCAGGTGCACGTCAGGAGGAATCGATTCCGGATCCACCTGCCAAACCGAGGCGAGAACATCCCTGATTGAGGTCATGCGGCGGGCCAGCGTGGGTCGTGAGTGAGACGGTCATCCTCGCCTCGGGCGACGAGTTCAAGCAGCAGGCCCCCGGTAAACAGGGGGGAGAGAAAGCAGACGCGATCGCCAGGGGCAGGGGCAAGGTGCACGCGGCCGTCCAACCGGGCGTATCCCCGCTCCCCAAAATAGGCGATGGCCTCGGCGAGATCACGCACCCTGAAAGCCACGTGATGGAGCGGCGCGTGGGGATAGCACGCTGCGTGGGCAGCAACCACGCTCTCGTCCGAGTCCGGGTTCACGATTTCGATGTGACAGTTGCCGGCGTCGAAGTACCGGCAGGTCAGGTCCAGGTCCGGCACCCTGCCTTCAAAGGTCAGTTTCAGCCCGGCATGCCTCAGGAGCCCTTCGATGCGATCCGCATAGGGTGAAACGACGCCGACATGGTCGACACCGAGAATCAAACCCTCTGGTGGGGACGCCGGCGGCGCAGACGCCGCAACCAAAAGCGTTGGATCTGCCTCCAGTCTGGCCCGTCCGTACCTGGCGAAGCCTGCGAGATCAAATCCGCGAACTCGGCACAGCCCGGCAACCGATGCCTTGATCGCTCCCGTGCCAGCGAAGTCCTCTCCGAGAGGCCCGGCATCCAGGCGCACATCCGGGCGACGGGCCATCATGAAGAAGGCGTACCGGGAGGCGTTTCCATTTCGGTAGACATCACCCTCGAACTTCTTCCAGTACCGGTAGGGAACGGCCAACTGCTCTTCCAGCCAGTGGACGTGTGCCACCCCCTCGTGGAATCCGCAGCCGATGAGAAGGTGATAGGCACC
>JAJCYP010000120.1 GCA_029262855.1 Bacteroidota bacterium
TTTATTTAGCTTCATCGGATGAATTGGTAGTTCTAACGAAGCTCTTCGGTCCGTATTGTCCCTTGTGCTCTCTTCTGCTCCATACTCCCTCTCCAAACGGCAGGTATCGCTGTATCGCGCAAATCGCTACATCCACCTCAAGGATGTGCTGTCCCCTTCCGAGATCGTGCACTACGGGGCCGAGATAACCAGGCTGGTACTCGACCTGAATACCGAGCGCACACCCCTCGAGGAGCGAGACACCTACTCAAAGGCCTTTCTTCAGGTGATGAACCTGTGGCGGGAGAGCGCTGTCGCACGGGAATTTGTGTTCAACCGGCGATTGGCCCGAATTGCGGCCGAGCTGATGGAGGTGGAAGGGGTCCGACTCTACCACGATCAGGCCTTGTACAAAGAGCCGGGGGGTGGTCATACGCCTTGGCACGCCGACCAGTACTACTGGCCCCTCGCCACCGACCGCTGCGTGACCGCCTGGGTTCCACTCCAAGCTGTTCCCCGTGAAATGGGACCCTTGGAATTTGCTTCAGGCAGTCACACGCTACAGGGTGGTCGTGCCTTGGGCATCTCGGACGAGAGCGACGTGGCCATCGAGTCCATGCTTGCCGACGGTGGACACCGGCACGTAGTCGAGCCCTTTGAGCTCGGCGAAGTCAGTTTCCACGCAGGCTGGCTCTATCATCGCGCCGGACCAAATCGGACAGAACGGCCCCGCGGGGTGATGTGCATCATCTACATGGACGCCGACATGATGCTCGAGGAGCCCGAGAACGAGAACCAGCGTCTCGATTGGGAGACCTGGTGCCCGGGCTCGGTGCCCGGTCAGGTCATAGACACGGCTCTGAACCCTGTGCTGTACCGGGCACCCGCCGGTACCGGCTCTCTTTGACGCTAGTTCGTGCCCGGCTATCCCCAATCCATGATGTTGGCGTAACGAATTCCTTCCCGTGGCCGGTTGAACCGCGCGGATTAGGCTTCAGCGTTGCGTAGCCACGCTGGGCGAAGACCTGGGTCGCGTAGAGTTGGCGGCCTCCTGTGTAGGTCTGCGAGAAGACGCCCGCCGGACCGCCATGGACCTGCAGAATGAGCGGCACCTTGTCGCCGGCCGAGTAGCCAATCGGATAGGTCAGCAGGCCCTCGATTTCCAGGCCGTTTGGCGAGGTCCAGGTGAGGAGTTCCGTGGGACCCATGGGAGGCACCTCCAAGTCGGCGTTGGCGTGGCTCAATCGCCTTGGTGCCCACCCGGGCAGATCCGATACGAACACATCTGCCGGTGTCTGTGTCTCCTGAAGGGTGAAGGCCACGGCCGATTGGTCGGGCGTGAACGAGAACCCTCCCGCCAGTGCGTTTTCGGGGGTCATCAGGTCAGCGGGGCTGCCGTCCGCCGGGAGGTAGTAGAGTACACGGTGCGTTCGGCGGGCCTCCGAAATCAGAAGTCCGCCTCCGTCCGTCGTCCAGCCGATCAGGCCGGCGCTCCGGTTGTAGGTATGGGCGAGGGGAGTAAGAAAAAGCCAGTCGAGTGCCGTCCGGGCTCCAGGCGAATCCGCCTGTTCCCTGGTCCAGGTCTGTCAACTGCGTGCCTCGCAGCCATGAACGGGAAGAACCCAGATCTGCGAATCGCCCGACCGGCTGGTCGAGAACGCCAACCAGCGGCCGCCCGGTGAGAATGAAGGGCTCGTGGCCGACTTCTCCCCGAACGTGAACTGCGGATTCCAGGACCCGTCGACAGCTGCCATCCAGATGTGGGTCAGGTGCTCGGATTTTTCGCCCTCCATCAGGGCCTCGGAGACCGTGAAGGCAACCATGGATCCATCGGGACTAATGGCCGGGCTCCCGACGTTTTTGAACTGCATCCCGAATTCGGGAGTCCATTCCTGGGCGGAGGCGGGGAGGGCCAGAGCGACAGTGGCCAGCACGAGGAAAAAGATGGCTTTCATGAGACCGAGTGATGGGTTGCCATGATCATAGGTGTGAGCGGGGCGCTCACGCGAGGCTGGCTCGGAGTGCCGCTACTCCAGGACTGAACAAGAAACCCCCACGAGCCCAGATGGGCCCGTGGGGGTTTCGTCAACAGATAGGAGTCGACCTATTGGGGAGATCCGCTTCCCCACCCGGTCAGGTAACTTGGGTAGTTGCCGTAGTACTGTCCGTAGTAGCACCCCCACCAATCGCAGTAATTGTAATAGTTGGAGGTCTGGTGGAGGTCGATGCTGCCCTCCATCAACGCCGAGTCTGTCTGACCGTCGACCTTGATCTCAAAGGTCAGGTCGGTTCCATACTCGGGCAGGACATCGTTCCGATAGCTGTATGATCCGTACCAGTAGTAGTACGCCGAGTAATACGTGGCCTGCGCGGAATAGCGCTGAACCTGCGCGTGCGTGCGATTGTAATAGGGACTGTCGCACACCTGAAGGAATCCGTTGTCCGGCAGGTACTGATAGAAACAGGCGTCATACCACTCCGAGTACGTGGCTTGCTGACCGGTGAACGTTTCATTCACCCAGTCATTTCCGCCAGAAGTAAGCGAAAAGCTCAGGTCCATCGGGAAGCCACCTACGGTACCCGGCCGGCTTCCAGAGGCCTGTCCTTCACGCCTGACGCCCCAGCCAGCGTAGTAGTAGTAGCCGTAGTAGTAGTTGGAAGAATAGTAGAACGGTTCAAGATCGATACTCGCCGACGCGGACCAGTAGAAATCGTTTCCTCGCTCTCTGACTTCAATCAACGCGGTCAGTGCGTTGTTGCTGGAGTCGAAATCGCCAGGAACGACGTTTTCCACGGCGACTTTGAGCTCCTTCGTGCCCGCCGTTCCGAATGTTGCGGGGAACTGGCAGTTGACCGCATCCCCGGCGTTGACCCAGATGCCATCCGCGCGATCGATCTCTTCTCCGTCAACGTAGAAGACACAATCGGCGGTGGCACCAACATCCTGCTGCATTTCGGCGATCGTGGCGAGCACAATGACGGGGTCGCCGACCAGACTCTCGGAAGGAGCGTCGATCTCGACAACTGCCAAGTCCGGTCGGCTCTTAACGGTCTCGGTGAGTTTGACCACCGCCGTTCCGCGGATGATACCGCGCACATTGGCATGCACGAAGAGTTGCTGGCCGCGAGCGATATCGGAATAGGTCGTGCTCCAATAGCCTCCTCCCTTGAGCTTGTTGTGGTTCTCTTCCCAGATCGGCTCGTCGGGATCGGGATTTTCGATGTCCAACGCTTTAACAAGCAGCTTGGACAGGTTTCCCGGAGGAGTCGCTTCCGAGTCCAGTTCTCCTGTCGTCACTTCCAGCGTCACGGTTCCGTCTCCAGCGCGAAGTGCGCGGGCCGTAACTGTCACCTCTCCGTCTCTGCCACTGGCCGACGGCATGCTTGAGTCAGCGTATCGTTTCGAGTTCGGGTGCAGGCCTTCGGGCCTTACGCCACCTTTCTTGCCGGCGATATTCTCTGGTTTAAGGACAGAGGTAACCCTTTCAGACGAGACGGTTTCAGCCGGAAAGTCGGGGCCAGCCAAGTTGGAATTTTCCGAGGTGCAACCAGCGATCATGATCGCGGAGAAGAGGATGACCGAGGCCATGCGGCCAGCGGCCGTCTTCCGAAGGCACGCTGAGAGCTTGGGGAAATAAGCGAGACGTTTCATCATGTGAGCTTGTGCGCAGACGTGGCCGTTCCTAGCCAGTCTGGCCAGTTGTTGGGGGAGTGTCTGGCAGCGCGGTGAGGCCCTTTACCAGACGAGTTGCGTGAGGGTAAAGGCGCTGATACGAGGAATACACGGCCGTGATTTCATTGGCACAACCGGTCTCCGATTTGTCTCGTTTGCGCCAGGCGAGTCCCTTAGCCGGCTTTCGAAGCGTGCCATCTGACGCGAGTGTATTTACTGCGAAGCACTTGGGTGGGAGGGCGCCAGCTCCGAAAGGGATCGTACCTTTCGCTTCATCTCTGGTGTCGTTCATTTCCCCTGCCCACCTCTGCCGTTTCCGCTTGCTTCACCCTCCAGCCGACGGCGATCTCGAGGACGCAACACCCGGTCCTGCAGGAGTCTCTGACCTCTCTAGGTCCGAAGCTGCCGGCTCATCCGAGGACAGTGACGGCCTGCGCGTTTTCCTCCGGAGCATGAGTCGTGAACTTGACGCCGCGTTGGGAAGGCTCCAAGTACACACCCAGGACACAGCACCTCAGGGCGGCCGTTTGGTAGACCTCACTCTCCGGCTTGATGAACTGGCCCTCCGGCTCCGCGAAATCAGCGGCGACGGCGTCTCGGTCCGCCCCCTGTCACTCGGCTGGGGAGACATCGCGGAGGTGGTCGCCCAGGCTGTGGCGAGGCATCTCCGAATGGTCGCTGAGGCGAACGTTGAGCTGACGTTCGAGTGCGAGTCAGAAGAAGCTTGGAGTTCGTTCGACGGGCCGAGACTTCAGGATGCCGTCAATCAACTCCTGAGCAACGCGATCAAGTTCACGCCTCCCGGCGGGAAGATCTGGGTCAGCCTGGAGAAGGTTGGGGCCGACGTTCAGATTGCGGTCGCAGATTCCGGTCCCGGAATTCCGGCGAGATATCGTGAGAAGGTTTTCGAAAGGTTCTTCCAGGTTTCCGAGCCGGGAAAGGGGAGTCCGGCTGGGCTGGGTTTAGGCTTGCACGTGGCCCGCGAGGCCGCGGTTGCGCACGAAGGCCATCTGGTCCTGGAGAGTTCACCCGGGCGAGGCACGGTTCTCGTTCTGACCATTCCAGTCCGGGCGCGAGTGGACGAGCCGTCAATTGAGGTTCGCGCATTTCCAACTCTTGACCCTGACACGCTTCAAGGGACAGCCCTGATCGATCCCGGCCTGCCCAGACTACTCGTCTGCGCCAGACCGTCGGTCCAGGAGTACTTGCGAGTTGTGCTCGGGCAGTCCTTCAATGTGTTTGCAACCGATTCGCTGGAATCCGCCTGGACCTACGGGCTAACCGAACGTCCCCATGTGGTGATCGGGGACTTCTCAGGGTCGTCCTCTGGAGCCCCGGAATTACTCGCCCGCATTCGGTCCACGAGTCAGACCAGCACGACCCCCTACGTTGTCCTTTCCTCACGGTATGGGATTCGCGATCAGCTCGAAGGTTTTGCTGGCCGGGCTGACGATGTCATTTCGCTACCTGTGGATCCGAGGGTGCTCCTGCTTCGCCTCCAGAACCTGTTGGTGATCCGCCGACGCCTGGAAGTGACTCGCAAACAGCTGGATTCCCAACCACCGCACCGGCATGGCCCACTCGTCTGGGATCGACTGAGAGAACACGTTGAGGAGGGTGTGTCGAGCGCAGCGGAACTGTCGGTGAAGTCCATTTCGGAACACCTTTGCCTCAGCCCCAGAACTCTTCAGCGACGTCTCAAGGCCGAGGCAGGACAATCGGTGGGCCAGTATGTCCGAAATGCCCGACTTCGGAAGGCGCAAACCCTGTTGCGCTTGGAGCCGGAAGCCTCCATTTCGGAGATTGCTCGCGCGGTGGGAATGCACAACACGACACACTTCTCTTATAGGTTTGAGAAGGTGTTTGGTATCGGACCAGCTGAGTTCAGTCGATCCTGGCAGGCGAATACGGAATAGGGGATCAGCCCAGTAGCACGATTGGCCTGGGCGGCCGCGATCCACCGACACCCGAACATCAAGGGAACGACAGGCGACCCATATCGTGTCAGAGAAAGGTCTTCCCCTCGGGCCAATCGCATTACGATCAACAACCACCCGAGATTATGAGACTACTATTTGCCGCCCTGGTATTTTTGACTGGCGGCCTTCTGGGATGCGACTCCGCATCCAATGACGATTCTGCTGGGGCGACCGT
>JAJCYP010000121.1 GCA_029262855.1 Bacteroidota bacterium
AACACGGGCACCGCACCCAGAAGCGCGGCGGCCTCGGCCGTCGCGATAAACGTAAAGGCCGAGGTGATGACTTCGTCTCCGGGGCCGATTCCAAGCGCCATGAGCGCTACCTGCAGCGCATCCGTGCCGTTGGCCACCCCATGCACAAAGGGGATATCCAGGTAGCCTGCCAGGGAGCATTCGAACTCGCCAACCACCGGCCCCCGGATAAAAGCCGTGTCGTCAAGGACTCCCTGGAGCGCCGCGTCGACCTCCTCCTTGATGGCCAGGTATTGGGTACGTAGATCGACCATTTGGATGGTCGGGCGATTGTCCTTCATGCCGTGCGTGAAACGTGGTTGGGGGTATTGCGGCACGAACGCTTGTGCGCTCAAAGGGGTTCAGTCCCACCCCTGGTTGTCCAGCAGCTGCTCGACGGGCACGGGTCTGAAGGGCTTGGCCGGCAACCCCGCCTGAATCTGGCCTGCCTCGGCATCTCTCGTGAGCACCGCTCCCGCCGCCACGACCGCGTCGCGTCCAATGGTCCTGCCGGGAAGGATGACCGATCCCACACCAAGGCGTCCACCTCTCCGGATCGTGACCCCCTTGAAGTGTTTGAAACGCTCCTCTGTCCTTCCCATGAAGTTGTCGTTCGAGGTCAGCGTTCCCGGAGCAACGAAAACGCGGTCTTCCAGCGTCGAGTAGGCCGTGATGTAGACGTTGGTTTCCAGCTTGCAGTACTGTCCGATGCTGCAGTGGTTTTCGATGGCGACGCCACGACCTACGATCGTGAAACTGCCGACGGTCACCTCCTCTCTCACCGTTGCCAGGTCAGCCACCAGGACCTTCTCCCCGAGCACACTGCCGGCATAGATGACGGCTCCAGCACCAATGAGACACCTGCGGCTGACGATGGCTGGTGGGAGGGTCCGATCCCTGGTAACCGCGCTGTTGGGCGCCCGCATGGGCTGTTTGCCCACGCTCGAGTGCTCGTCAATCCGGACCTGCGAGCCTATCTGTGTTCCGGCGTGGATAACCACGTGATCCCCGATCTGGCAGCTGTCGCCAATGCGCGCGTTGGCCCGGATCACGGCATGGTGGCCGATCTCGCAATCGGCTCCGATCTCTGCGCCGGACTCCACGACTGACCCAATACCTATTCGCGTTCCGGGCCCGATCCGGGCCGTTTCATCCACGTGGTTCATGGCCGTGATGGTTTGGTTTCTGGCGGCTGCCCAAAAAAAAGGCTCGCACCTACACGGTGCGAGCCTTTCAAGTTACAACGACTCGCGCCGTTGAAACAGCATCTAATTGGTGCCGAGAAGGTCCAGGAAATGCTGGGCCGAGGCGCGGTACGTGCCAACGGCTGCGCTCTGGAAGGCGGTGCGGGCGCCAGCGGTGTCGCCGCTGCTCATGAGCGCCTCGCCCTTCACGAAGTAGATCTTGGCCTTGTCGGTTCGGCTGCCACGGTGCAGTTCGAGAGCCTGATCGGCCGCAGCCGCCGCCAAGGCTGATTCGCCCTTGGCCTGATGAGCCACAGCGGTGTAGTAGAGCACATCAGCGTCGACCTCGACATACTCGGCCACCTTGGCGAGCTGGGCGAGCGCTTCATCCGCATCGGCGCGCGTGGCACCGGTCGATGACCGGCTCAGAGCACTCGAGGCCAGGAATACGAAGTGCTCGCGAATGGCATTCTCGGCCTTGCGGGCCGTAGCACGGTCGGCGTTCCCGTTGCCTACCTCGATGGTCTTCTGGAACGCCGTCATGGCATCCTCAATACGATCCAGCTTCTTGAGTGCGAGCGCCTTGCCGAGGAAGTTCTTTGCATTGCCAGGATAACGGGTGATCCCGTTCTCGAAGTGGACCAGAGCCTCCTCGTAATTCTCGGCACGCGTCTGTCGCACCCCGAAGGAGTACTCAATCTGGCCGATGATTTTGTTGGCGCTTCCCTGGACATCGGCATCGCCTTCTGCCCTGGCGCCGTCAGCGGCCTCGGAAAATTGGCGCAGTGCTTCTGCGTAGTTCTTGGCCTTGGCGGCAACGAGGCCGGCGTTGTAAGCCTCTTTGTAGTCCTGCGCTGTTGCGGGCATGGCCATGATGGCAGCCAGGAAGAGCAGGGAGAGCATCCGTAGGGTGCTGGAGCCGGTCATAACAATCGGGATTGTTTTTGGTACAGTCTGGGGTGGGGGTCGGTCGAGCCACGGGCCGCCCTTCAAGGTTTTGCCTGTTCACTCCTTCAAAATCAAGGAATGCAGCTACTTAGCGACAATTAACCTCGGAAGACAGCGTAACGCGATGTCGGAAGTGGTGGTTCCGGCTCGAACAAGCCGCTCAATTCTAATCGGTGATCTACACATTCACACGCAAGGAGCACGCCAGTTTCCGAAAAAGGGGGTCAGAAATTCGGAACCATGGAATGTTCGTGGTAAAACCGCTCCACGATGTCCACTGCATCGGACGCACTGTCCGTTACGTGGAACAGGTCTGGGTCGCCTTCGGAGATTTTGCCCTCCGCAAGCATCGTGTTGCGAAGCCAGTCCACCAGGCCGCCCCAGTATTTGGTGCCCACCAGAACCACCGGAAACGGTGCGGCCTTGGAGGTTTGAATCAGGGTCAGGGCCTCAAACAGTTCGTCCAGGGTCCCAAAACCGCCGGGCATCACGATGAACCCCATGGCGTACTTGACGAACATGACCTTTCGGACGAAGAAGAAATCGAAGTTGATGCTCTTGTCCGCATCGATGTAGGGATTGTTGTGCTGCTCGTGCGGAATTTCAATGTTGAGCCCCACCGAAACGCCACCGGCCTCCCGGGCGCCTTTGTTGCCAGCCTCCATGATCCCGGGACCGCCGCCCGTGATGACCCCGAAACCGCGGCGGACGAGTTCCTTAGCCACATCGACGGCCAGTTGGTACTCGGGGTGGTCGGGCTTCGTCCGTGCCGAGCCGAAGATGGAAACACAGGGACCAATCTCGGAGAGCTTCTCAAAGCCATCCACGAACTCGCCCATGATCCGAAAGACACGCCAGAGGTCGCGGATTCGCGTCTCGTGCCAGGTATCAATTTCGGTCGGGCTCATCGACCGCAGGAATTGTGAGCGTTTGCGTGGATCCATCAGGCGTGCTGGAAGTGGGTAAAAAGGAAGAAACGGACCACCGGAGGTTTGATCCAAAGTTCCCACGCAATCAGACCCGTCGTACTATTTTCGGACCGGTGACCGGCCTCCGCGTCGCGCCTTCAAACCCCAACAACTTGTAACGCTCCAAAATGAAGCTGATCATCCCGATGGCCGGTCGTGGTACCCGCGTCAGGCCCCACTCGCATGTCACTCCGAAGCCACTCCTGAATGTGCGTGGGAAGAGCATGGTGGAGCGGATCGTGGATACGTTCAACCAGATGATGCCAAGACCGATGACCGAGGGGGTCTTCATCCTGGCTCCGGATTTTGGCGACGACATCAAGGGCCAGCTCACCGAAATCTGTGAACGTCACGGAATGAAGGCTCATTTCGCCATTCAGGAATCGCCCATGGGGACTGCGCATGCGGTTCGGGCCGCGAAGGGCCACCTCTCGGGCGAAGGGGTAATCGTCTATGCGGACACCCTCTTCTATATGGACCCCTTGTCGGATTTTGGCGATGCGGATTGCGTGGCTTGGGTGAAACACGTCGAGGACCCGAGCCGATTTGGCGTGGCAGTCAGGGAGGGGGAGCGGATTGTCGAGTTTGTCGAGAAGCCCACCGAACTTATTTCTCACGAAGCCCTGATCGGCATTTACTACGTCAAGGATCTGACGCAGATGGCGGAATCGATCGAGTACCTGTTTGACAACGATCTGGCCGGGCCCGGCGGCGAGTACTTTCTCACCGATGCCTTCGACCGCATGCTGAAGCAAGGGGCTCTCTTCACGACGGCAGGGGTGACGGACTGGCTGGATTGCGGCACTATCCCCGCGCTCATGGAGACCACCCAGGTGGTGCTGGAGCGGGAAGACAGTCTGGACGGCGGCGGAACGGCCACCCATTCGGTGATCATTCCGCCGGTCTATCTCGGGCCAGGTGCTAAGGTCATCGGCTCGGTGGTCGGTCCCAATGTTTCGCTCGAGGCGGGAGCCCGGATCACGAACGCGACGCTGCGATCGAGCATCGTGTTCGCCCATGCGGTTGTCGAGAATGCGAGTCTGTGTGACTCCCTGGTCGGTCAGCACGCGTCGGTGAAGGGGTTCGGCGGTTCGATCAACATCGGGGATCACTCGACGATCGGCTAACGTCAAAAGGCGATGGAGGTCTATCCATCGCATATTGGTGACACGCTGGGTTTTGGGATGATCCAGGCCCGTGTGGTCGGATCGTGCACCAGCGAGTCCGGCGCCGCACTGGGCGCTGCCCTGGTGCCCCTGCCCTTTGAGCAGGCCCGGGACGAACTCACGCTTGTCGCGGAGATGGTTCGCCTGCAGCAGGCGGGCTACAGCATCCCGGAGGCGCTGTTCGACCCGGTGGACGACTACATGGCCGAGGTGCGTCCCAAAGGGGCCTTTCTGGACCCGGACGCGCTGCTCGAAATCAGGCGGCTGTGCCGCTGCTCCTCCGATGTGAGGCGCTTTCTGGAGTCAGGCAAGATCGGGCTCTTCAACAGAGCGGCGCAGCGGATTGCTCCGCTGGACGGTTTGGGTGAAGCGATTCGTGACCTGCTCGAGGACGACGGTGAAATAAAGGAGAGTGCCTCAGCCGAACTCCGCAGGATCAGGCGTGAGATCAGGTCGGCGCAGGCCCACGTGCGCAAGTCGCTCATGAGTGCGCTGAGGAAGGCCACCGCCGAGGGGTGGGCCACCGAAGATCAGCCCACACTCCGCGGGGGAAGGATGGTGATCCCCGTCCGGACCGAGGCCAAGCGAAAGGTGAGCGGCATCGTGCACGACGTGTCGGCTACCGGCCAGACCGCGTTCATCGAGCCGGCCCAATGCGTGGAACTGAACAACGACGTCAGGGAACTCGAGGCCGAGGAACGCCGCGAAATCGTGCGCCTGCTGATGGTGGTCTCAGGCCTGGTCAGGGAGCACGCCACGGCGCTGCTCGACAACCAGCGCGAACTCGGGCTCTTCGACATCCGGCGCGCCAAGGCGCTTCTGGCCGCGTCCTGGGACGGTATCGCCCCGACCCAGGCCGACGAGGGGGTCATCGACCTTGTCGATGCTCGCAATCCTGAGCTGGTCCTTCACCTCGGCGATGCCGGTAGAACGGTCGTGCCGCTCACGGTGAAACTGGGCGGGGAGGCGACGATGCTGGTGATTTCCGGTCCGAATGCAGGCGGCAAGTCAGTGGCCATGAAGTCCATTGGACTCTGCGCCTGGCTGCTGGCCTGCGGTATTCCCATACCGGCAGCCCCGGAGAGCCGCTTTGACCGGTTCGACCGGATGCTTGCCGACATCGGGGATGAACAATCGGTCGAGGACGATCTCTCGACGTTTTCGTCCCGATTGGCGCGCACCCGGGAAATGGTCGAGCGAGCCGATCCGCGAACGCTCGTGCTGATTGACGAGGCCGGCACCGGAACGGATCCTCAGGAGGGTGCCGCGCTGGCTCAGGCAGCCCTCGAGGTGCTTCACAAGGCGAAGGCTCGGGTGGTGGTGACCACGCATCACGCCGCGTTGAAGCTCTTTGCCCACGAGACAGCCGGCGTCGTCAACGCCATGATGCGCTTCGACGAGGCTACCCTGAGTCCGACGTACCAGTTTGAAGAGGGTCTTCCCGGAGCGTCCTATGCCTTTGAAATTGCCGATCGCATGGGGCTGCCACCGAAGGTGGTGGCGCGGGGGAGAGATATCCTCGGGTCGGACCACGTTTCCATGGAACGCCTCCTGGGTGACCTGGAGTCGAGAAACCGCGATCTCCAGGAGCAGGTGGCCCGGCAGGCAAGTGAAGCCGGCAAGGCCTCCGAACAGCGGCGGATTCTCGAGCGGCGCCTGGAGGCGTTGACCGAGGCTCGGGACCAGATCAAGGATCGGGCGCTGGAGGAGGCCCATCAGATCCTCGGGGGTGCGAATGCCGAGGTGGAACGCGCCATTCGGGAAATCAAGGAGTCCGGGGCGGACCGTGCCGCTGTCAAGGACGTCCGCAAGCGTCTGGATGAGCGGAAATCCAGTGTGGGCCAGGCTCGCACGAAGACCCGTCGCAAGAAGAAGGCGCGGTCGGTGCAGGTGGCACCCTCGCTCCAGGGTCCGATTGGGATCGGTGACCACGTCCGGGTGGGCGTCGACGGGCCGACGGGCGAGATCATCACACTCAAGGGCAATGAGGCCGTTGTCGCCATTGGTCCTGCGCACACCCGCGTGAAAATGGATCGGCTATGCAAGGTCGGTGGCCCCCGCACCCAGCGGGTTTCCGTGTCGGCCAAGATCACGCCGGTTCACGCGCGAATGACGCTGGATGTCCGGGGCAAGCGTGCACTCGAGGCCGTCTCAGAAGTGGAGCGGTTTGTTGACGAGGCCCTGTCCGGCGGCCTGAATCGCGCCGAGATTCTCCACGGGAAGGGCACGGGCGCCCTGAGATTATCCATCCACGAGTACCTGGCAACACGGTCTGACCTTTCGTCTTTCGCCGAGGCGCCCATTGAGCAGGGAGGGGCGGGTGTCACAATCGTCCATATCTGACAGCACGGTGTTCACGAAGTCGGCCTTCCTGGTTTTGGCGATTGCGCTGCCGCTCGCATTGTTGGTCGTGACCGGTCCCCGGGCGGCAGCTCAGGTGCCGGATACGCTCGTCGAGACACTCCGTGCGGCTGTCGACGAGGGCGATGTCGATGGGCTGGTGGCCCTGGGGGAGGCACGAATCGAGGTCGGCCTGTTCGGCGCCGCCCGTCTCTACAGTAAGAGTCAGGCGCGCAGGGTGCTGCTCCGCTTCTTCAGGGACAACCCGCCAATACGGCTCACGATCCGCGAGTCCGTGGCCACGAACAGGGCCTGGTTTGCCTCGGGTGACTATCACCGGCTTGGCGGCCGGGAACCGCTACGGGTCTTCATTCGGCTCCGAAAAGGGGGCGATGCCTGGCAGCTGCGCGAGTTTGTCGTGCTGGAGGCGAGCGGCCTGTGAGGAACCGTGTTCTGAACATCCTCGGTGTAGGCCTGGCCGTCATGCTCGTGGTCACTCTGTTGGCTCGCCAGATGACGGGCAACCTGACTGAAGACGACCTCCCCCAGGAACAGGCGCGACTCGTGGGTGAGGCGCTGGACCGCGCGACCGAAGATTTCAAATCCCGAATCGACGATGTCAGGCGACGGGCCGCGGCCATCGCATCGGACCGCCGGATTGCGACGGCGCTCGGACTCCTGGCCGAGAGTGAAGAGCAGGCGTTGAAGAACCTGGTATCCGTGATGGCGGACCTGGACCTGCCGGATCTGGTTTCGGCTGAACTCTACGAGCCGACCCCGAGACTCCTTGCCTGGAACGGGTACGCCATGCCCATGGACACGGGCCCGGAAGACGTCCGATTCCTGTCTGCGCCGCAGATCAGACTGGCCCTGGACGAGGATCGGAGGGCCGCGCTTGTTGCCTGGCATCCGGTGTCATTGGCCGGCAAGGCGGTCGGTGGAGTGCGGGTGCTTGAACTGGTTCGCGTCCGGGTGCCGGTTCGCAACGAATACCTTCGTGACATCTCTCTGGTCGAGGACTGGGAACGACTGACGGGACTGACCATCCGCGTGAGTTACAGCGACCCCGTGGGTGGGGACTGGAGGCCCCTAACCGATGGGGCCGGTGGAACACTCGTGTCTGTCTCCGCCGTGCCTCCGAGCCTTGACGAGCTCCGGGCACGTCATCGACGCAAGTACGACAACCTCGCGGTGGCCTGGCTGGCGCTCCTTGCCATGGTCCTCGGTCTTCGGACGCTGTTTTGGATAAACAGCTCGGTGACGGGCTTTGCAACGAGATCGAGCCTGACGCTCCTCGCGCTCGGGTTGTGGCGTGTTTCATGGCTCCTGCTCCGCGTTCCGGAGCGTTGGCAGGGCGGCAAGCGACCATTTGCGCCTCTGTTTGACCCTACGCATGTGGCGTCCGATCTCGGATGGGGCCTGTTTCGGTCCTCTGGTGATTTGATCTTGACTGTGCTGGCCGTGTTGGCAGTCGCCGTCCTGGTGCAGCGCGACGCGCTTCGACAGAGTCGTCCCGAATGGTTGAACCGGATCACACCCCGACGTCCGGCACTACCCGCAGGATTGCTTTTTGGCCTCTGGAGCTCGCTTCTGTTCGGTCTTCAGATGCTGACGGTTCATCAAGTCCTGATCGACTCGACCCTCGGGTATTTCGACCGCTCGGGCCTGCTCCCGCATCGGCTTGTGGTCGTCGTTTTTGCGTCTCTGCTCCTGCTGCTGCTTGCTTCGGCTTTTCTGTCGGTCGCGATGGGTTCGCGGTGGATCGGTCGTCAGGAGTTTCGACGCAGTCAGCAACGAGCGACGATTCTGGGTGTGGTCATCGGATGCGCTCTGGCCGCAGTCGCCATGCTTCTCGGGCCGCCAGATCCGTCGCCTTTCGAACTGGTGATGCTGCCGGTATTCGTGGCGTTGTGCTATGTCGCCGCGCTTACGGTGCCCACCAACCGGCGCTGGCGCGAGACCGGTTTCTATCTGCGGAGCATCCTCCTTCTGGTCGTGATCCACGCGGCCGTGATGTATCCCATGCTCGACCGGGGCGGAGAGGTCAAGGAGCGGGTCCGCATGCAGGACGCCGCCACCTCGTTCGTTGACGACCGCGATCCGAGGGTGTTGTTGGCGATTGGACAGGTGATTCGGGACGTCAGAGTCTTGTCTCCCGGTGCGCAGGGCGTGGACGAGAGTCTTGAGTCCGTGCTCCGCGGGTCCTTGTTGGCCTCGCTGGGGACGTACGAGGTTTCCGCCGCCATCCTGGACTCGGACGGTCAAATGATCGGCCGCCACGCCTCCGCCCGGACGCCCACGGCTCTCGCCAGAGCGCTCCAGCAGGACCGCGCTGACCTGGCCCTGCTGCGGGACATTCGGGAGGACCAGCAAACCGCTGGTCCGGTCATCGAAAAAATTACCAGTCCGGTGGAGCTGGACCGATTCGACTACATAGGCGTCGACCGGTTGGCCGACGGTACCTGGCTGCTGGTGCGCGCCTCACAGCACGAACTGCTGCCTTCCGGGAATACGCCATTTCCGCGCGTGCTGGTCCCTGCGGGGTACTACGGGACGCTATACCCCGATTTGTCCATCGCCGAGTTTCGGGACGGCATTCTGGTTCGAAGCTTCGGAAGCGCGTTTGGCCGGTCCTACCTGGACGAGGCCGTCGCGGAACTGCTGGACACCCGCAGCTCCGCCTGGGTTGATGAGAGGATTCGGGACCGCACGTATACCACCCTGTACGTCCGGCAGGACTCGCCGGGTATCGGCAGCCAGGCCACGTACGGTCGTTCCACCATCGCCGTTCGGCGCCGAGCGATCACGTTCTTTGACAGGCTTTACTACCTCCTGAGACTCACGGTCGCGGGACTCGTCGTGGGACTTCCCGTCTACCTGGTCGGCGTGGTGGGACGCATTCGCCGCGGACAGCTGCCGGCGAGGCGAATTCGATTCCGGGACAAAGTGCTCAACGCGTTCTTTGTGGTGGGTCTGATTGTCGTGGTGGCCATGGGCTGGGTGGGTCTTCGCGTCGTTACCGGCGAGACCGACCGGGCCGTCGAGAGTTGGCTGCGCCAGCACCTGGACCGTGTTGAGGATGCCCTCGCACTCCGGGCGGGACCGGACGAAATGCCGTATCGGGTGCTCGAGCGGGTGGATGTCGATTCGCTCGCGGCGCAGGTAGGGCTCGATCTGAACATCTATTCCAAGGTCGATCTGGAGGCCACCTCGCGCCCCCAACTGGTGCGGGACCGACTGATTTCGCAGCGCATCCCGATTGAGGCATACGATTATCTATTTGTGGGGGGCTTCCGGTTTGCCTCGGTGGAGGAGAGCCTGGGTGGCTTCCTGTTCACCGCGGGGTACCGCGCGTTGCCGGACGAGCAGGGTGTGCCGAGGTACGTGGTATCGGTCCAGACCCTGCCGGAACAGGAGCGCATCGAGGAGGAGCGATCTCGGACCGCGGCCTATCTCTTTGGGGCCCTGCTGCTGCTGATGGTTGTCGTCATGGCGACGGCCTCGGTCATTGCCAACACGCTGGCGAGGCCCGTGGCCCGACTGCAACGGGGCCTCCAAAATGTCGCCGAAGGCCGATTCGAGCGAATCGGCCCCCTCCGGTCCCGCGACGAAATCGCCGATCTCGTGGGGACCTTCAACACCATGCAGGATCAGCTGGTCGAAAGTCGCCGACTTCTTGCCCACCAGGAACGACAGCTGGCCTGGCGCGAAATGGCTCAGCAGGTGGCGCACGAGATCAAGAACCCGCTGACGCCCATGAAGCTCTCGGTCCAGCATCTCCGCAGGGCTCACGGTGCCGACTCGGATCCCGGCCGATTCCGCGCGCTGTTTGATCGGATCACGGCCACGCTCATCGACCAGATTGATGCGCTGGCCCGCATCGCGAACGAGTTCTCGTCGTTTGCCCGGATGCCGCTGCAGGATCCCGAACGACTGGACCTGAACGAGGTGGTTCAGGAGGCCGTCGGCCTCATGCAGGAGCATGCCTCGGCTGAGATCAGAACGGAACTCGCCGCAGAGCCCCTGCCCATCGACGCGGACCGCGAGGCCGTCAGGCGGATGTACATCAACTTCATCAAGAACGGCCTGGAGGCCATCGACTCGGATACGGATGGCCTGGTGGTTGTTCGAACCCGTCGGGCGATCGATGTCGAGACGGGCGTGTCCTGGGCGGTAAGTGAGGTCGAGGACAACGGCGAGGGCGTACCAGCGAACCTGCACGATCGCATTTTCAATCCCTCGTTCTCTACCAAGACAAGCGGCACGGGTCTTGGGCTGGCCATCGCGAAGAACACCGTGGAGGAATTGCGGGGCCGTATCGGCTTCGAAACCACCGAAGGATCGGGGTCGGTATTCTGGGTGAGATTTCCATTATCGACGGTCGAACCCAACGCGGATTGACGCGGCCACTGCCTAACTTGGGGTGAACCAAGGCCAGGAGGCCGAGACTGCATGCGAGCGATTGTCGTGGGTGCCGGAGAGGTGGGATTCGATGTAGCCAGATTGCTGGCGCTCGAGGAGCACGACGTAGTGGTGATCGACAAGGATGCCGGGGCGCTGGCGCGTCTGGCTGACAAACTCGATGTCATGACGGTTCTGGGAACCGGGACCTCGGCCAGAGTCCTGCAAAAGGCCGGTGCTGCCGATGCCGTGCTGCTTGTGGCGGTGACCACCATCGACGAGGTAAACCTGGTGGCCTGCATGCTCGCAGACCGGCTCGGTTGCAGGCGGACCATTGCCCGTGTTCGTTCCAGCGAGATCTCGGGAGACGAGAGCGTGCTGAGCAATGCCGACTTCGGGATTGACGTGGTCATTCACCCGGAGGAGAGCGCGGCCGCGGAAGTCGAATTGTTGATCCTTCGCGCCGGTGCTTCGGATATCGTCCCGCTGGCGGGCGGCGGCCTTCATTTGATCGGTCTCCGTCTGGACGAAGATTCGCCCGTGGCCGGGATGACCATGGAGCAACTGGGCGAGGCCAATCCTCAGCCGCCGCTCCGCGTGATGTCGATTGTACGGGGCATTCGAACCATACTCCCTGGCGCACGCGACACGCTGAGAAAGAATGACGTGGTCTTCGTGGCGGCACTCCCGAAGCATGTCCCGCAGGTCCTGGAGATCATGGGGAAGAAGGACCACCGGATCGAGAAGATCATGATCATCGGGGGTACCGAGGTGGCCGCTCAGGTAGCCCGGCGCCTCTCCGGAGGGAGGCGGCAGATCAAACTGGTGGAGGCGGATCGCGACCGGGCGCAGGCGCTCTCAGAACAGTTGGGCCACGTCCTCGTGATTCACGGGGAACCCACCGATCTGGATTTGCTGGTCACCGAGGGCATGCCCGACATGGATGCCGTCGTGACCTTGACCGATGACGAGGAATCCAACCTCGTTTCCTGCCTGCTGGCAAAGCACCTTGGAGTCAGCAAGACCGTCGCGCTTCTGTCAAAGCCCGCCTACATCCCGATCAGTCAGTCCATTGGCCTGGACTCGGCCGTCAACCTCAAGCTGGCCATCTCCCGCGAGGTCATGGCGAGTCTGAGGGGAAAGCACGTGATGAGTGTCGCGAGCCTGCGGGGCGTGGAAGCCGAAGTCCTGGAGATCGAAGCGCAGCCCAGATCGCCCATCACGAAGGCACCGCTGGGCTTGCTTACCATGCCGCGCGATGTCCTGATTGCGGGTGTGAGTCACCACAACCATGTTTCTGTGGCCACAGCCGGTACGCACATTCGCCCGGGTGATCGCGCCTACGTATTCGCTCGCCACGCTGCGGTCTCGGCCGCAGAGTCGTTCTTCTCCAAAGGCTGATGGTTCTCAATCTCCGGGCCGTATTCGGAACGCTGGCCGCACTCCTGGTCTTTGCCGGGGGAGCCATGCTCCTACCCGCCGCCGTTGGATTCTACTATGGCGAGCCCGAGGCCTGGTCCTTCGTCGGAACGTCGCTCGGCACCATGGCCTTTGGCGGAGCGGTCTGGGGGCGATGGGGTCGCGGTGAAGTCGATTCTGTTCGGGTCCGCGAAGGGTTTGCCATCGTAGCGCTCGCCTGGGTGGTCATCTCTTTGGCGGGGGCGATTCCCTTTGTGGCATCCGGGGTCCTCGATTCGTTCACGGACGCGTTCTTCGAAACCATGAGTGGTTTCACCACGACCGGTGCAACCATCCTTGGCGGCGCCGGTCGACCGGACATTGAGTCGCTGCCCCACGCCTTCCTGTTCTGGCGCAGCCTGACGCACTGGTTGGGGGGAATGGGCATCATCGTCCTCACCCTGGCCATTCTTCCGATTCTCGGGGTGGGCGGGATGCAGCTCTTCAGGGCTGAAGTGCCGGGTCCCAGTGCCGACAAGCTCACACCGCGGGTCCGGGAAACGGCCCGCCGCCTCTGGCTGATCTATGTCGGGATCACGTTCGTCGAAGTACTCCTGCTCCTTCCTGCCATGGGCGGGTTTGACGCCATCAACCACGCGTTTGCCACCATGGCAACGGGTGGCTTCTCCACCAAGAATGGATCGGTGGGGCAGTTCAACTCGGCGTATGTCGATTGGGTAATCACCGGGTTCATGTTTCTGGCGGGGATGAACTTCGCCCTCCATTTTCGGCTGCTGCGGGGCAAGGCCATTACGGTGATTCACGACACCGAGTTGAGAGTCTACACGGCCATGATGGTGGCGGCCACCTTGACCATGACGCTGTCCCTGTGGGAACCACTCCGTTCAATCATGCCCGGCACGGCGGGATCGCTGGGATACGAGGGGTTTGGAGAGGCGCTGCGTTTCGGGGCCTTTCAGTCTGCGTCCATCATGACTACGACGGGATTTGCTACCGCCGACTACGAGTTGTGGCCGCCGCTCGCGATGGCCGTCATATTCATTCTCTTCTTCGTCGGTGGCATGGCGGGTTCCACCGGGGGTGGGGTCAAGGTGGTCAGGCATGTATTGCTGTTCAAGAACTCCTACAAGGAGATCAAGCAGCTCATACATCCTCAAGCCCTCCTGAACGTCCGCCTCAACGGCAAGGTGGTTTCGCAAGACGTCATGCGAAACGTGCTTTCCTTCATTGTGCTGTACCTCGGTCTTCTGAGTGTCGGCACGGTGGCCCTGGGGTTGGTCGGCGTGGACCTCTTGACCGCTTTTGGCGCTGCCATCTCGAGCGTAGGCAACGTAGGGCCCGGTTTTGGTACGCTGGGTCCGGCCGAGAATTACGCCCATCTTCCGGACATCGCGAAATGGCTGCTGTCCTTCTTGATGGTGGCGGGTCGACTGGAAATCTTTACGATGCTGATCATTTTTGCCCCGTCCTTCTGGAGGCGGTAGTGGCAAGATGTGCCGTGGGGAATTTGACCAAAGTCCCTTTCTGAGCCCAAAAGGGGCTGTTTTGTCGGGCACGGCACTTGATAGGGGGAAGTACACCCCTCACAAGACTTCCAGTCCGATGACGCACAAAGACCACATGGAACGATTCGCCCGCCGCGTACCCGGCGGTGGCATCGCCTGGGAGAACTCTGTCTTCGCCCGCGACGAACATGAGGCCGGTGGTCTCCTGGATGCCGCAGTCGATATCGCCTGGGAGCGGCTTCTGGCCGGAGCCCGTCGCGGACGGGCCCGCCTGGACATCAATCGTCAGGGCCGCCTGCTTGTATTCCGCCTGGCAGGTCCGACGCGGGAGCCGGAACTGCCGTTCGCCCGCGCTTAATTGCGCGCTGATGTTCGATCGGCGCTGGCTTAGACGGTCGCCTTCACGTCCGAGAAGTCTCGCCAGCCGAAATAATGCAGGGCGAAGCGCATCTTGTAGGCCTTCATCTTCCCGAAGCCCGGCAGCTTGACGAGCGCCTTCGACACCTCCTCGGCTGACCATTCGGGCGGCCACAGGTTGGCGGCATTCCCCTGGTACTCGTCGGTCAGTATCCGGCACACCTGCTGGGTGTATTCGGCCATCTTGTTCGTAAACCGGTGCACAGCCGGCCGCTCGGCGAACAGGGCTCGGAACTCGTCCGCGTCGCAGTCGGCAATCCTGGCGGGGTCCAGATGGCCCAACCGATTCTCCAGGCGGCGAGCGCCCATGAATGCACTCTCGGCGAGCATGCGCTGATCGTAGAGCATGCCCAGCAAGACGGCGTTCGGATCCGAACGGAGGTAGGCATCTGCCTCGGGGTCGCCGGTCATGGTGCCCTCGTTCCAGAAGCGATTCATCATGCGGACTAGCCCTCCCTCCAGAGAGCCGTAGTCCATGGGTGCCGACGGAACGGGATTAGGGGGGCGCGTGGTCATCCTATGCTTGATTTCCGTTTCCAGGTCGAGCCAGTCGGGGAGTCCATGATGTCGATATCCATGGCCGTCAGTTCATCCCGGATTTCGTCGGCGCGCGCGAAGTCGCGGCTCACTCGGGCCTCCGTTCTTTCGACCAGCAGCGCGTCTATCCGCTCGGCTTGCAGATCTGCCTCCGCATCCGGTTCCGCTACGACTTCCGTGGCGTGGACAATTCCCAGGAGGCCGTTGATCTTCTCGAGCCAATCGAGTCCTGACTGGCCCGATCCGGCATTCAGGTGTCTTGCCATCCCGTGGATGAGCTTGAGACCCTCAATGACCGCGGCCAGCGCCTCGGGGGTGTTCAGGTCCTCACGAAGGGCCGCGAGTACGCGATCATAGAGCGCCTCGAGGCGGCGGCCTATCCGGTCCTCGCCTTCGCCGGTAGCCGACTTCAGAATTTCAATCGCCGTAACGATGCGTTCACGGTGCTTGACGGATGCCTTGAGCGTGGCCTTCGTGAAGTTGAACGGTTTGCGGTAGTGGCCGCTCATGAGCGCCATTCTCAGCGCGAGAGGGTCGACGCCCCACCCATTTTCGTCTTTGGAAGCGGTCAGTTCCCGGACGGTCAGGAAGTTGCCGAGGCTCTTCGACATCTTCTCCCCTTCGACCTGGAGGAATCGTGTGTGGACCCAGTGTCTGGCGAAGGGCTTTCCCGACAGGGCTTCGGCCTGTGCAATCTCACACTCGTGATGGGGGAACGTCAGGTCCTCGCCTCCAGCGTGCAGGTCCAGGGTCTCACCCAGATACCGGGTGGCCATCACCGAACACTCGATGTGCCATCCCGGGAAACCCCAGCCCCAGGGGCTGTACCACTGCATGAGGTGCTTCGCGTCTTTCTTCCAGAGCGCGAAGTCGCGGGGATCGCGCTTCTCCGGATCCGACACGACCTCTCGAACCTCCTGGTCCAGCGACTCGGCGTCGACGTTGCCTGACAGTTTGCCGTACTTCGGAAAGGAGGCGACGGAAAAGTAGATTCCTTGACTGGTCTCGTAGGCATGTCCCTTTGCCAGGAGCTTCTCAACCGCCTCGATCTGCTCGCGCATATGCTCGGTTGCCCGGGGCCTGACCGACGGTTCGAGGAGATTCAGCGCCTGCCAGTCCCGGAGCAACGCCCCGGTGTAGTACCTGGCCAGATCCCAGACATTGGAAAACCTCTCGCCCTCCTTTGACTGCAGCGCCTTCGCCATCCGATCTTCGCCATCGGCATCGGCCGTGTCATCCGCGGTGAGGTGGCCCACGTCAGTGACGTTGGTCACGTACGTCACATCCAGCCCCAGGGTCTGACCCAGTCGAAAGATGAGGTCGGCCGTCAGGAAGGACCGGAAGTTTCCAATATGGGCGTACGAATAAACAGTCGGCCCGCAGGAATAGAATGCCAGGCGACCCGCCTCCACGAGCTTCAGATCTTCGACGCCGTTGGAGAGGGTGTTGTAAAGCCTGATCTGCGAGCCGGAGTCCATAAGCAAGAGGGTGGGATTGGCAACCACCACAAACGCGCCGTATCTCGGAGGGTTCACCCAATCCGAGAGGCCTGTCACGGAAGTGTCACGTAACTGCGGCATTTGGGCAACGCCCGAAACGCGCCCCCGAACTCCGCGTATCGGCCTCAAAACCGCAGTTGGGTGCGGCTCCAAAATACCTCCCCCATCGGGGAGTTTTCGCCCGAGAGGGCTACTCTGATGAAACGAATTGTCGCTGTAGTTGCCGTCCTTCTTCTCGTCGCAGCCGCCGCCTGGCGGTTCGCCGGCGGGCAAGGCGAGCCCACAACGAGCTACCGCTTTGTGACCCTTGAGCACGGTGACCTTGAGGCCGTGGTCACGTCCACCGGTAATCTGAAGGCCGTCACCACGGTTCAGGTGGGCACGCAGGTCTCGGGGTTGATCGATCGGATCTTCGTCGACTTCAACGACCGCGTGCGCCGGGGGCAATTAATGGCCCGCATCGACACCACGCTGCTCGTCAGCGCCAAGTTGGATGCCAAGACGACGCTGCGACGCAACCAGGCGCAGCGGGACTTTGCCGCGGTCGAACTCGCGCGAATTCAGAATCTGCACGACCAGGCTTTTTCTACGGACGTGGAGCTCAATACCGCCAAGTACAACTTGGAACTCGCTGAGGCCAACCTCGCCTCGGCTCAGATCTCGCTGGAGCGTGCTGAGCGGAATCTGGGCTACTCCCGCATTTACGCGCCCATGAGCGGCGTGGTGATCGAGCGCAGTGTGGAGGAAGGCCAGACGGTTGCCGCGAGCATGTCGACGCCGCAGCTGTTCCTGCTTGCGAATGACCTCGCCAAGCTGGAAATCCTCGCCTCGGTGGACGAGTCGGATATTGGCCAGATCAAGGACGGCCAGATGGTACGCTTCACCGT
>JAJCYP010000122.1 GCA_029262855.1 Bacteroidota bacterium
GATGCGGCAATCGGGCGTACCTGTCCGGCTCAAAGATGTAGCCGAGGTCAGGGAAGGAGTCGATGAGCGGCGAGGCTTGGTCCGCTATGACGGCAGGGAGACGCTCATGCTCCTGGTGGAGCGCCGGCCCGATGCCAATACGGTCCGAGCCGCGGAAGAAGTGAGAGTCGTGCTTTCTGAGTTCAGAGAGGAGCTGGCGGGCGCTCGTGTTGACGTTGTGCTTGACGAGAGCGTGTTCATCAGATCGGCCATCGGTGGCGTCACCCAGGCTGTGCTCATAGGTGGCTTGCTGGCGATTCTGGTGCTGATGGTTTTTCTCCGGCGCCGAAGGGCCCTGCTGGCCGTTTCGGTGGCCGTCCCACTGTCTCTGGCCCTGACGCTGGTCATTTTCGATTTCTTCGAGGTCTCGTTCAACCTGATCTCGCTCTCGGGTCTGGCCCTTGGCGTCGGCATGCTGGTCGACAACGCCATCGTGGTAGTGGAAAACATCGCCCGCCTCCGTGATGACGGTATGTCGGCCGCAGAGGCGGGAATTGAGGGCGTGAGCGAGGTGGCGGGAGCCGTGACTGCGAGCACCCTGACCACGATAGCCGTTTTCCTTCCCATCACGTTTGTGGAAGGACTCGCGGGCCGGCTTTTCCTGGATCAGTCTCTGGCTGTGATCGGCGCGTTGTCAGCTTCCCTGTTAGTTGCGCTCACAGTGGTACCCCTGTTGGCCTCAGGCGGTGGAGCGATTGGGGTGAGCTCGAAAGGACTTCTTCAGCGCACCGGAAGCTTTGCCCGGCGCTACGAGCGTGCGCTGGCCTGGTCCTTGGATCACCGGGGCGCTGTTCTTCTCGGAGTCGCTGGGCTGCTTGTGGGTGCGGGCTGGGTCGGCATGGAATTGCCAAGGGAGCTGGTACCCAGGACGGATCAGGGCCGCGTCGAGATGGAACTGAGTCTACCCTCTGATGCGGATCTCCCTCTCACCGCAGCGAGGTCGGCCGAGATCGAAGCCAAGGTCATGGCTCACCCTGGGGTCGCTCATGTTCTTGCTGACCTGGGCGAACGGGATGAAAAGCGATTGCAGCTGGACCCGAGAGCCGTCTACGAGGGCGAACTCCTGGTGCTACTGAGCGAGGGGTACGCGGCGAGCAAGGTCGATGCGGAACTGAACCAGATCCTGCCAGCCGGAGATGTGACGCTCGAGACCCGCCCGGTGAGGACGCAGCTGGAGACACTACTGGCACGCGATGAGGCCGACCTGCAGATCGACTTGGTAAGCGAGCGCCGAACGGACGGGCTGCCACTTCTCCAGCCGGTCATGGAGGCATTGGGAGCCGAGGCTGCGCTAACAAACGTGCGGATAGCCGATGATCTCGCGGTCCCCGCCTACCGAATCGAATTCTTGCGGGAAGGCATGTCCAGGCACGGGGTCAGTACCTCAGAGATAACCGCCTATCTGAGCGCCGCAGGGAGAGGAGTTCATGCGACTGATCTCAGATCCATAAACGAAGACGTTCCGGTCCTCCTCCGCAGAAGCGGCATCACGTCGGTCGAGGAGCTACTGGCCCAACGGATTCAGACCCCAGGGGGACCGCTGCCACTCTCACTCTTTGTTGAGGCCCACTACGTCGAACTCCCCGCCGCTCTCATCCGCTCGGGTCAGGCGTCGGTGCTCCGGATTCTGGCAGACGCCTCCCTGGGCTCAGATCTGGCGGCGGCCACCAGGGCAGCGGAGACCGTGGCGGAGCGCTTCACATCGACGGATGTCCGGGGCCGCGTCAGCGGGGCCTCCGAGGCATTTCGCGAGAGCCTCCGAGCGGTCCTCTTGAGTCTCCTGTTCTCTCTGGCTCTGGTCTACCTGATTCTGGCGGCACAGTTCGAGAGCTTCGTGCAGCCCTTCGTCATCTTGATGACCGTGCCCCTCGCGGCAGCCGGCGTCGCGCTCGTGCTGTATATCACTGGCCAGAGCATCAACCTGATGAGCTTGACCGGGTGCATCGTGTTGGTGGGGATCGTGGTAAACGATGCCATCATCAAAATCGACTTCGCCAATCAGCGACGAGAAGGGGGCGCCACGGTCCGCGAGGCGGTGCTGGCTGCTGGAGGAGATCGGCTGCGTCCGATCATCATGACCACGATCACGACCGTTTTCGGTCTCCTGCCCCTGGCACTGGGTTTCGGATCTGGCGCCGAGCTTCGTGCACCGATGGCCATTGCCATTGCGGGCGGGCTGGCCGCGGCGACGGTGCTGACGTTGATTGTGGTGCCGGTGCTGTATGCGGCGCTGGTACGGGAGGAGTGAGGTCCGACTTAGGACGTTGGGTTTCGAGTCACGTCACGTGCGTGGGGGCGCTTAAAGCCTCCCAGACTCAGCGCCGCAACACCGACAATCGGCGCAAATAGCGTTGACGCCGTAAGCCCCCCAATCACAGTGACCGCCAGCCCCTGCCAGAAGTCGGTGTCACTCGGAAAGACAATCATCGGAATCATGGTCACCACGGAGGTCAGCGTAGTGGTGACCATTGGCCTGAGTCGTTCCCGCACGGCGAGTCGGGCGAGCAGAGACCGATCCGATTCCGGACGCAACTCGCGAAGCTGGCGGTACCGGTCAACAAGCAGGATGCTGTCGTTGACGGCGATTCCGACCATCAGGATCGCCCCGATGAAGGCTCCTTCGGCGAAGCTCGCCCCGGTCCACAGAAAACCTGCCGCAACGCCGATTCCTGCCGTCGGCACGCTCAGTATCACTACGAGGGGGAGGGTCCACGACTCGAACACCGCAGCCGTAATCAGGAAGACGAGGGCAATCGTCGCCCACAAAACCCAGCCGAACTGACGTTTCACATCGTCCGTAAAAAAAGTGAAAGAAGAACGCTTCAGTTCGTAGCCCACGGGGACGGCGAAGCCCTCGAGAGCCGCATCCAGGAAGGCGTTGGCCATTTGTCCGGGGCCTCGGAAATCAACCTGGATTCTCCTCCGGTAGCGCTGGCCCGATCGTTCGATACTGGATGGCCGCTCGTCCACCGTGTAGGAGGCCAGGCTCGACAGGCTGATGGAGGTGGAATCCGATACCGGGAAGGGCTGGTCGATTAGACGCTCAATATCAATGTCATCCGCCCCCGAAACGGCGACCCGGACTGGCGTCTGAACGTCGCCCTCCATGTCGACCCAGCCCAGAACGGATCGCCTGCGAAAAACAGGCGCCAACGCGGATGCCATCTGTCCCGTGGAAACGCCGCTTCGAAGCTGTGAGTCGGGCGTCCATCGGAATCGAAGAACCTGTCTGGACTGGCCAAAGCCGTATCCGGAACGGCTCGAATTGAGCTCAACGCCCGCCACACGCCGGCTGCGGCCGCTCACATACTCCGCAAACGACTTCAGCATCACGTCCAGGTCCTCGTAGCTCGGCCCAAGCCCCTCCAGTCGCAGTCCCGAGATCCCCCCTCCCGAACCCGAGAAGTATCCATCGGGAATAAGTCCGCCGACACTGATCCGCAGTCCCCCCGTGTTGACGGCGTGCGAAATAAGCCGTTCTCGAAGGATGTACGGTTCTGCAGTTCGTAGATCCTCCTCAAGAAACTGCACCCGCAGCGATGCAGAAGACTCGGATATTCGAAGTATGGTTTGCGAGACCGAGGGAGAGGCCAGCGCTTCCCGCTCGAAGACCAGCATGAGCGAGTCGGCCCGCGCAATGGGATGCCCAGGAGGGAAGCCCAGACTCACGTAGACGGATGGTGCTGGATTGTAGCTCCAGCGCTCACCGAAGGTCACCTCCCGCGAGAATTTCCTCATCAAGCCCCCAAGGAGGGGATCCGTCCACTCGCGGGCCGTGCGAATCCACGAGCGGTCAAAGGCGGTGTTGTACAGGGATGCCAGCCGATAGCCTGGCGAGGCTTCGTCAGCGTCCCTGGCATTCACCGACGTCATTTGGAGGGGTATCATCCAGACGGGCAGGCCCACCAACAGCACAACGGCGATCAGCGTCAGCTTCGGGAATCGCGCGGCGAGGAGATATGGAGTGGCAACGACTCGACGGAAACGGCCTCGGGATTGCGGCAGCGCGGGCGCTGAGCTCAAGTACTTCCCCGCCACGGGGACTACCACGGCAGCGGTGACCAGAGAGGTGGCGAGAACTACGGCCACCAGAAGGCCGAACGGCAGGAAAAGCGCCTGAAGATCGCCGCTCAGGTAAACCAGAGGCAGCATGACGACCATCGTGGACAGCGTCCCGCCAACAAGCGGGAGCCAGACGGTCTTGAGCGCCCGATCTGCGGCGCCGGGGCCGCGCTGGTGAATGAGCTGCTCCACCACGACGACGGCGTTGTCGACCAACAGCCCGAAGATGAGTACCAGGCCCGCAATCGTCAGGAGATTCAGCGAGAGGCCGACCGGACCCAGGAGGAGGAAGGCCACCGAAATCGACACGCCAACACTGAAGAGCACCACTATCGTCGCCCTAACCGACTTCAGCATGAACAGCAGAACGAGCACTACCAGG
>JAJCYP010000123.1 GCA_029262855.1 Bacteroidota bacterium
GCTCCGGCCTCGGACGCTCGCGTCCGCGTTGGGCGCGAGACCAAGGGACGTCGCGGCAAGGGCGTCACGGTGGTCACGGGCGTTCCCTTGCGGGGAGACGCGCTTAAAGAGCTGGGCAAGAAGCTCAAGCAGCAGTGTGGATCCGGCGGTACCGTGAAGGACGGTGTTATCGAAATCCAGGGCGACCACCGCGACAAGGTAGTGGCTGCCCTGGCCACGTACGGCTGGGACGTCAAGCGTTCTGGCGGCTAAGACCTTACCCTAAACCCACACCCCATGAGCTCCCAGAATTATTCCAACCATCGGCGCTTTGTGCCGATGTACCACTACGTACTGACGGCCCTCCTGCTGGCCACCATTGTCGGTTCGGTCATCAATCTGAGGAATGCACCTGAGGACGGCGTCTACAGCGCCTCGCTGATCACGGCACTCTCAGTGGCGCTGCTCATGACGGCGCTCTTCGCCAGGACCTTTGCCTTGAAGGTGCAGGACCGTGTCATTCGGACCGAAGAACGACTCCGTCATCAGGCTCTCGCCGGAAGCCCTCTGCCGGACGGTCTGACCCTGCGCCAGATCGTCGGCCTCCGGTTCGCCTCTGACGACGAGTTCGCCGCCCTGGCGGCCTCGGCCGCCAAGAGCGGAACCTCGGAGGCTGACATCAAGAAGGCCATAAAGGTATGGCGTGCGGACGAAGTCCGCGCCTGATCGCTAGTCCTGATTTGGCTAGAAGATGGAGCCCCGGATCCAGGTGTCCGAACGGGCCCAGGCTTCATCGAATTGCACTCCGACCTCGGCAGCAGCGGCCGTCTGGCCCTGCTGTTCGAGGGCCTGGCGCAGCCCGATCGGTCCATGGAATGCCTATCCGTTTTGTTCGTAGGCAATCTGCAACAGCCGCCGAACTTCGTCCGTCACTTCTTCTGCTGCGGTCAAAGAAACCTTGTGAGTAGACTGGCCCGGCCCGCGGGCGGGCGAGAGTATCGGAGACTCTGGTGCCGTCCGGTAGCGCAACCCCAAATCAACGCGTGTCTTGGTAGCTGCCGCTACGGCCGCAAACTGCCGGCCGCGAACGAATGGGACGTAGGAAGCGCGTCCTTCGGTCGCGACGTCATCGCCCAGTCCCTCGGCGAGAGGGCGCACGGCTTCGAAGATGGCCCGGAGCGCAGCCTTGGCCCCCGTGTACTGGCCGTCGATGTACTCCTCCAAGGTCGGCCTGACCCACCCGGCCGCACGGGCTGCGGCGTCCGCAACGGCCCACTGCGAGTTCTGCGGCATATCAAACTCAGCTTTCAGCCACCGGCGGACCTCGATCTGCTCAAGCGGATCCACTCCGTTGGCCTGGACAAGAGAGACCCATTCCTCCAAGGTTCGTCCGGTCCGTTCCTGCATGGAGTGCGAGACGGCCGACATCATGTCTGCGGGAGAGGTTGCCATTTCAATCGGTGGGTTGCGTCCCCGAATCTTAACGCCTCGCCCGGAGCACACCAAATTTCCTCACAACCGGCCCCAGATCCGTTTCGAAACTGATGAGATAAATCCCGGAGGCCAACTGCCGTCCATCCTCATTGGTCAGATCCCAGGCAAGCCAGCGTTCCGGTCCATCCTTGCGAAACGTTTTCACCAAGGAGCCTGCCGTGGTGAAGACACGAATCTCCACCTCGCGCGGCAGGCCGGTGAATCGGACTCGATCCTCGCCCGGGCGCTGGGCGTAGAGCGATGTTGCGCGATACGGGTTAGGCGAAATGCCGATCTGCTCGAGATCGGCCAGCCGGCTGTCGAGGGATAGCTCGGTCGGCTCGAGGCCGGCCGTCGAGAGGACGAACGAATCGCCCTCGGCTGTCGGGCGATTCGATTCTATACGGACGATGGCTCCGGTGGCCGGCCCATTGGGCTCTACGAAACCCGAGATGGGTTCCGAGACCGCGCCGCCGTTCCAGGAGACCAACACCATCCGCGCCATGACCTCGCGCCCAAGGCCGACCTCCGGGTCTGCACCGGCGAGGGCGCTGCTTTCCCAATCCAGGTAGCCGGATTCGCCAGGCGTCAGATCTTCGGGTTCAAACCAGTAGATCCAGTCGGTATAGGGGTCGTTGGAGCCACCTGAGGTGGAGTGATCTGTCTGAAGCATGCCCCATCCGTCCCCGTTCCAGTCGATGATCGCGGGGATCATTCTAACGTCGTCCGCAGACTCACCGGGCGAATCGATTCCGATGTTCCAAAGTTCGAACGGCACGCGGGAAGGCTGCATGCCACCACCGTTTCGGCCAAATCGGTCATAGTTGGCAGATCCGCGCTCGGTGAATCGTATCTCGTAGTCGAATGGGGCCGCCTGATTACACAGCCCTCTAAAGACACGGTGCAAATAGTCCGAGTAGTCGGATGCGGCGCCATCCCCGGCCAAGCCAGTGTGGACCAGCCACCGCCCAAACGGACCCGGTGTCAAAGGCCGCCCGGTCCCAGGAAAGCCACGGAAACTGGCCCCGGCACCCCACGGGAGATCGGCCTCGGCCACGCCAGGATAGGCGACCGTTACGAAGTCCTCGAATTCCGCCTGCTCAGGAAGAACGGAGGCCTCGAGTCCGTCGAAACGAATGGCAAGGGGGGCGGAGAGTCTGGTGCCCGGCGGCTGCGCAGCCCAGGAAAAAATCGAGGCACCGTCACCGCGGCGAACATCCAGCGTGGCCTCGCACGTCCCGACCGGGTTCATTCGCGAGGGCCCGTCAGACAATCCGCGTCCGGTGTCGATGTTGCCTGGAACCTGTCCCTCAACGATTCCAAACTCGAATTCATAGTCGAGCCCGGATACCGCCTCGGGGTTGGTGACGTTGGCAAAAACCTCGCCGCGTCCAAAATTGGTTGGCGCGGCCGTTGCCATGATCGAGCCCCGACCCTGCCGGATGTTTTCCAGCGCAGAGTCTGCCATCGCCGCGGCCACCTCCGACAATTCTTCAGAGCGCGGGGCTGGCGCGACGGTAATTCGACCGATGTGGCCTTCCAGGACAGCGGGGTTTGCGGCGGCATTGAACGCAAACGCCTGAACACCAAAGTCATGATCCAGGTAGTTGGTCAGGCCCGACACCTCCAACTGATGCTGCAATCCGGAATCCGTTCCGATGTTGATGGGGCCGTTGGGCGTGGCCTGGTACCTGATGGAGTTGTCCAGATCGAAGGTCGCGATGACGCGGCCCTTGGTATCAAATGCGTTCTCGAAAGCCAGAACGCGATACCCCTCGAATCGGTAAATCTGGTCGGTCCCATTTTCGGAAGTGAAGGGGTCAAGTACCGCGTAACCCTCGCGGTAGTTGTTCGATGACGGCGGGTTGTCCCACTCCACCAGGACGGCGCCGTCGCGAGGGGTGGCCGTAACAACAGGAGCATCCGGGCGCGGGGGCGCAGCAAAGTCCGAATCGACCAGACCCTGGATGAAAGCGTCGTCGGCCTTCAGCCTCCTGACTGAATCGAGGTTGTCTGCGCCGAATGAAGTGAGCATCCCAAACAGGATCTCCTGATCGCGACCTCGGCCCATGGTAAAAGGTCCGGTTGAGGCGATGAAGCGACGGTCGGCAGTAGATTGTGCCGTCCCCCTCCCGTCGACGTCGAACTCCGACCAGTAGGCGGGGGGCATGGCGGTGTAGGAAAAAGGAGCCGGAATAGAAGAGAAGCCACGGCCGTTGCCGCCGTACGTGACGGGATCTCCGTTTTTCCAGAGACCCCGCATGAGCGTGTAGAAGTTCTCGGCGTTGCCGGGGTCGCCTTGCACTCCGGAACCGCCAGAGTAGGAGACGAAGGCGCTCATCCCCTTTCGCTCGCCCGGCTCGTCTACCTCGCCATCGAGGTCGTTGTCCAGCCCGTCGTCATCGGTCACCGGCCCTCGAAAAAAATCCAGCCCCGATGCGGGAGGAGCCTCTCCGTAGCCCTCGCTACCCTCATCGAAGTTATCGGCATTGTAGGTATACGCCAGTCCGAGAAGCGAATCGGAGCCCACATAGTCATCCTGGAAATTGCCCAGATCGGAGTCCTGGTTGATGGCGATGTAGGCCTGTTCGAGCGGACTACCATGTGGCTTGCGCAACTTTAGGCTGAAGAACGTGGTGTTGCCCAGCGCGCCCCCTTTGGCAAAGCTGAAAGCCGAGGCATGAACCTCCAGCCCGATGGGCGGACCGTCGGTTCGATTGTGGATATTGCCCTGATCATTCATGATCCACCACAACATCTGATCCCCCTTGAACAGCGGCCGTTCTCCGGTCTTCAGATCAATTTTCCGGTCCACACGGAGCGCCAGCGGCAGGCTCAGGAAGTCCAGTTCGTTGCCCTCGGAATCGACGGTCGGGGCACCCAGGCCGGTCGGCCAGTCCGCCAGCCCAGGGGTGAGGTGACCCGACTCTTCGTAGGCCAGGACGTCGGCGCGAGAGATGCTCCATATGCGGTCATACCGGGCGCAGTCCTGGGGTGGACTTCCGTCATCGTTGAGAGGGCCCGCCCAGAATTCGTACGGGCCGTAGGTGCTTCCGGCCATGCGGAGTTCCCCGTCAACCATTCCGCCAATGACGAGGTTCGAGGCGAAAATCGCATTGACTCCGCCGCCCTTGGGCACCTCGTAGACGTGGGGAGACCCGCGCCAGAACATGGCGCCGTTGTTCAGAATGCGGGCTCGAACGTTTCCGGCGTTCAGCTCAGCCTCGGCCACCGACGGCTCGCACGTGCCCGGCTGCTGGGCCGCCGCATCGCTGCCGCAGGAGCCCAAGCCCAGGATGAACAGGATGACCGAGGGAAAACGTCTCAAGGAGGGATGGCAGCTAAGCGGTCCCAATCTCCATCCGGCTCCGGCGCCGACCAAGTGTTTTCCGGTCTACCGTCAAAGAGTGCAGGTGAAGCGCACGTACGTACCGACGTTCCGGCTCAGCGGCCGACCCAGCCGCTATTCGAACGAGAAGAGCTCGACCGTGAAGATGAGCGCCTGGTTCGGGCCGATCCGGCCTCCGGGCCCTCCATTCTGTCCGTATGCCAGGTTCGACGGGATGTAGAACTTGTACTTGGCGCCGGGTGCCATGAGCTGCAGTCCTTCCGTCCAGCCACTGATCACTCGGCTGAGGGGGAACGAAACGGTCTCACCGCGGGCGTACGAAGAATCGAACACCGTGCCATCAGGCAGCGTGCCCTCGTAATGTACCGTCACACTGGAGGCGGCATTCGGCTTGTCGCCCGACCCTTCGGCCAGCACTTCGTACATCAGGCCGCTTGGGGTACGGTTGATGCCGTCGCGGGCTTCGACTTCGGCCAGAAAGGCCACGCTCGCGGCCATGTTAGCTTCTCTCACGGTTGTAGGTGCCTCAGGGGGGGTTTCTGCTTCCACCGACGAGTCTTCCTCGCAACCGATGAGAACAACTGCCAGGGCGACCATGGTCAAGAGGGATCGGAAAGAGAAGCGATTCATCGGAGAAGCTGTTACGTTTCGGATTGTCGGCCCCGTATAGCCGCGTTTCGTCCATCGGTTTCTCGAAAAAACATGCTCGACTTCATCTTCGATCATCAACACTGGGCAGACCTTCGCACGCTGGAAAGTCTTCGCCAGGATTCCGTGCCCGACGAGGCGCGGCGCCTGTTTGCGCACGTGATCGGAGCCGAGATCATATGGGCCGACCGGATAGACGGTGTTCCGCAGTCCGGTCCGGTGTGGCCCGAACCAGGAGTGGCAAATACGGTCGAAGTGATTGAGCGGCTGCATCGACGCTTCTCGGGCTTCCGCAGGACGGATCTCACGCGGGTTGTAAAGTACACCAACTCCAATGGCGATCACTTCGAGACCTGCGTTTCCGATATTCTCACCCACGTGGCCCTGCACGGGGCTTACCATCGTGGTCAGGTTGCCCATCTGCTTCGCCAGGCCGGTGCCGAGCCGCAGCCAACCGACTACATTCAGTTTGTACGCGGCGCCCCTGCTGCCAAGAATCAATAGACGCCCTCGCCCTTGTCCAAGTCTGCCCCCAATCGAAGCCGCCTGAAGCGCATCCCGGAGCGCGCATCCTACAACCCCGATGACATCCACGCGATCCTGGATGCCGCCCCCATCTGCCACGTGGCCTTCCAGGTAGATGGTCAACCGTTTGTAATTCCGACCATTCACGCGAGGCTCGGCAACGAGGTGCTCATCCATGGTGCCAAGGCCAGCCGCCTCCTGAAGCACGCTGCAACGGGAGCGCCACTCAGCGTCGCGGTCACAATCCTCGACGCCATAGTGCTGGCGCGATCCGTCTTTCACCACTCCATGAACTACCGTTCCGCAGTTGTTTTTGGGACGGGCCGCCTCTTGGATGACCCGGAGGAGAAGATGGCTGGAATGCTGGCGATTTCGGAGCACCTTGTCAAGGGACGCTGGGATGATGCGCGGGCGCCCAGTGAGAAGGAATTCAACGCCACCTCCGTCATCGCCATCAGCATAGACGAGGCCAGCTGCAAGTCCCGGTCTGGACCTCCGGGAGACGAGGATGAGGATTACGCCCTACCGGTCTGGGCCGGCCTTCTGCCTCTTCGGCAGGAATGGGGTCCGCTCGAGGCCGACCCCGGCCGGCATTCCGACGTCGCCATCCCCGATTATCTGGAGTCATTCGCGTGAAGAAGATCCTCGCTATCCTGACCATTCTCGGCATTGGCGCTGCCGTCTACTACCTGAACGGACCCTATATCTTCCCGACCTCCGTGGCCCTGGGCCCGTGCTGGAAGGACTGGACGAGCCCCTCTTCCTATGAGGTTCGGGCAAGCCCACTAAAGGCGCTCCATTTTACGGTCGGAGACGTGGATGGCCGCCTGTGTTACGGATCTCCGGAGTCCCGTGGCCGGCGGTTGTTCGGACCCTCGGGCGTAGTGCCGTTCGGCCAATTATGGCGAATGGGTGCCAACGAGCCGACCAGGCTGTTCCTGAATGGACCCATCCAGTTTGGTGACCTCAGGTTGGAGGCAGGGCGCTATTCGTTGTACGCCGAGCCAGGAGCCACAACGTGGCGAATATTTGCGACCACGTCCATCTGGCACTGGGGCAACCAGATTTCAGCCGAGGTGAAGAACCAGTCGGTGGGCTCCACAGAGGCCCCGGTGGTTCGAAAGGGGGCGCACGAGGAGTCGCTGCGATTTAAGATGGAGGGCAATGTGCTGGCCATGATGTGGGGATTCACTCGGATCCAGATACCGCTGGCCCCCGCCGGGTAATGGCGCAGATCAAATCGACGGTACCCTCGAGCGTGACGTTCGGACAGGCGGCGGCACCGATCGCGTTTCTGCTGGGCATCATCGGCTATGGTCTCGTGGCAAGACCCCTGTTTCTCGACCAACCCGGATTCCCACTGGAGTTGGTCTTTGTGATGGCGGGTGCCTTCGCCGTGGCTCATCTCCGCTATCTCGGGTACTCCTGGCTGGACATCCAACAGTCAGTGGTGTCCAGGCTGGCCAAGGCGATGCCGGCCATCTTCATTCTCTTTGCGATTGGACTGCTGATTGCATCCTGGATGGTTTCGGGGACCATTCCGATGCTGGTCTACTACGGGATTGCCATTATCCGCCCGGAGGTTCTCTACCCGCTGGCCTTCCTGGTCCCGGTGGTCTTCTCGACCCTGACCGGGACATCCTGGGGCTCTGCGGGCACCATCGGAGTCGTAATCATGGGCGTCGGAGTGGCGTCCGGGGCCAACCCTGGAATTCTTGCGGGTGCGATTATTGGCGGAGCCTACTTCGGGGACAAGCTGTCCCCGCTGTCGGATACGACGAACCTCGCCGCCCTCGGGGCAGGGGTCGAGCTCTACGACCACATCCGCTCGATGCTCTGGACCACCGTCCCCTCCGCGGTGATCGCGTTGACACTCTATGCAATCCTGGGGCTGATGAATCCGCCCCAGGCCACGGTTTCCACGGCGGATGCCGAGGCCTTCTCGGCCGCGCTCGACGAGATGTTCAACTTCAGCTTCCTTTTGCTGCTCCCGCCGGCTTTGGTGCTCTGGGGCTCACTGAAGCGATACCCGACGATTCCCGTCCTGATCGGGTCGGTGATATTGGCCTCCCTCCTTGCGATCGTACTCCAGCCGTTTACGCTGGCCGACATCCTATTCTCTGTCCGCGACGGATTCAATGCCGAAATGGCTACGTGGATGCCGTCGGTCCCGGAAGGGGTGCGAACTCTGGTCGACAGGGGTGGCCTGTACTCGATGAGGGAGGCCATCTTCACGGCATTTCTGGTGTTCTTCTTTATCGGTGCCATCGACCTCATCGACGCCATGCCGATTGTGGTGAACCGGGTATTCCGATTCGCGAAGACCCGATCAGCCACCATTCTTTCGGCCCTGGGTGCCACGGCGGTGACCAACGCGATGACGTCCAACCAGTACGCCACGAGTTTCATTGTGGGGGACGCGTTTCGGCGCCGGTTCGATGAGCTCGGCATTTCGCGCCGGGTGCTTTCCCGCTCCCTGGAGGATACCGGAACGATGCTGGAGAGTCTGGTGCCATGGCACGCGACGGCCCTCTTTATGGTCGCAACGCTGGGCGTTCCAGTAGCCGACTACTGGTACTGGCAGTTCCTGTCCCTGGCGAATTTCATTGTGGCGCCGGTCCTGGCGATTACGGGGATTGGGTGCTTCTACAACAGCAAGTCCGATGCGTGACGACACCCTTCTGAACCTGGATCCGAGGCATCCCTACGGCGCCGCAGCGCCACCGCTGCATCAGACATCGACATTCGGGTTCGAGAGCTGGGAGGCCATCGACGCCGCGTTCGACGACCGCGCCGGCACCCCCATCTACTCCCGCCAACTGAATCCGACCGTACAATTGGCGGAGTCCAAGCTGGCCGCTCTTGCGAGGGCCGAATCAGCGCGCCTGTTCGGCAGCGGGATGGCCGCCATCAGCGCGGCCATTCTGCACTGCGTGGGGACTGGCGATCACATCATCACCATCAAGAACGTCTACGGCCCGGCGGCCAACTTCATGGCGTCCTATCTCCCGCAAAAGACGGGTGTGACGACCAGTTTTGTGGCGGGTGATGTCGGCGATTTCGATGGTGCCTGGACCGACCGTACCAAACTGGTCTATCTGGAGTCTCCCTCATCGGCCGTGTTCGGGCTTCAGGACATCGAAGCCATCTCCCGACTGGCCCACGCCCGCGGCGCACGCGTCGTGGTTGACAACACCTGGGCGACGCCCGTTTTCCAGAAGACGCTGGCCATGGGGGCGGATTTGGAGGTCCACAGTGCTTCCAAATACCTCTGCGGCCACTCCGATGTGGTAGCCGGCGTGGTTCTTGGCTCGAAGAAGGACATGGATGCCATCGCGGTCAACGAGGGCGAATTGCTGGGGGCCAAGATGGCGCCTTTCGAGGCGTGGCTCCTGCTCCGAAGTCTGCGCACCTTGACCGCCAGACTCGACCGCCATCAGGCGAACACCGCGCGAGTGGTCGACTTCCTGGACCGGCATCCGGGGATCAGCCTTATTCGATACCCGGGGCTCGCATCTTACCCCCAGGCCGACCTCGCCCGACGTCAGATGACCGGCTTTACGGGGCTTCTGGCGTTTCGCCTGGCAACTGCCGACCTCGCGTCCGTCAAACGCTTCTTCGACGCGCTGAAGATCTTCAACCGGGCGGTGTCGTGGGGCGGCCACGACAGCCTTGTGTACGCTCCGGCCATCAGTTATGCCAAGGAGCATCCCCCCGAGCGATTTGCCGAGATGGGGATCTCCGTGGGCGACATCCGCATTTCCGTTGGACTCGAGGATCCTGAAGACCTCATTGACGACCTTGACCAGGCCCTGAGCACGCTCGATCACTGAGCCGCCCCTACGACGCGACCTGGAGCCCGAACTACCTCATATTGCGTCTTTTGGGCGCAGTGACGCTTTGCGATTGAACGCCGTCTGGTGCCGCTCTATCATCTGTCATGCCTCCTCCCCCCGACTCCGCCCTCACGTTCCAGCCGTTGGCCGTAGTGCGTTCGCTGATGGCGATCGCCCTCGGTTACGCGCTGCACGCCTATGCCCTCTATTGGATTACCGAGATGACGTGGGGCGGTCTCCTCGATGCCCCGTCGACCATTCTGGTGCCCGTAGCAGTGGTACTGCTTCTGCTCTCGATTGTAGTTGGCGGTGCCGTGGCCGGAAATCTCGCCGGACGCCGGCCGGGCGGGCATGGACTGGCCGTTGGCGCGCTGGCGTTGATTACGCTCGTCGCGGGCACGTTCAACCAGGACATGATTGAACCTGGGTGGTTCAGAATCGTCGGGGCCGTCGTGTCACTCCCCATGGCCTACCTCGGATCGGAGTTGTTGACGCCCAAGAAGATGCAGCCACGGCGCCGGTGAGCTCCGACTGAGGGGGAGCCACGACTTCGCGCCTGTCGGTCACTTCCGCACCGTCACCTCGTAGCTGGCGCCGGGCTTCGTGTCAAAGGCGATGCCCCCCGAATCCAATCGTCGGAATCGAACGCGATTACCGTCAGACCAGACTTCTCGCGCATCGATTCCCGACAGCTCGACGGGATTTCCTTCGCGAGAGAGCACCGACATACGGGTGGCCTCGCCGCCCTGCCACTCGAGCCCAACCGTGAATCCGCCCCGCGCCCGAATACCGGACACGGCACCCACGCTCCAAGTTGGCGCGAGCGCCGGCAGAACTTCGAGCACACCCCGGTCGGACTGCAAGAGCATCTCCCCGATTGCCGCTGTCATCCCAAAGGAACCGTCTACCTGGAGAGTTCGACCGCAACGTGAAAACAGGTTTGGCAGCACATTGTCAGCCAGGTAGCGGACCAGCTGCTCCTCACCCTCGGCGGCCTGATGGAGCCGGGCACGCGCACCCACTTTGTGGGCGTACGACCACCCGCAGCCGCCCGTGCCCCGGAGGTCCATGCTTACCGACGCCGCGTCGGCGAACGCTGGAGTCGCATCGGGCGAAATTTCCTCGCCAGGATACACCCCCCAAAGGTGGGAGAGGTGCCTGTGCTCCGGCTCCACGTCGTCCCAGTCTTCGAGCCATTCCTGGAGCCGGCCCTGCCTGCCGATCTGATTGGGAGGCAGGCGATCCATCTGGGCAGCAATCTCGACCCTCAGGACAGGATCGGCATCCATGCGACTGGACCACTCCAGGAATCCCGCAAAAACAGCCCGCACAATATGGTTATCCATCGTCGGGCCCGGCTGCATCATGCGTCCCTTCAGAAACAGACCGCTGGTCTCGTCGAAATACCGGCCGTTTCCCGGATACGCAGGAAAGTTTTCGGGCGAATTGGAGGGCGCCGTGACCAACCAACCGGTGTCGGGATGCTCCACCAGAATCTCCGACAGAAAAAGGGCCTGATCGCGCACCACCGGATACCAGCGTTCGAGAAATGCCGGGTCCGAATCGAAACGATCCCGCTCGATGAGGTGGGTGACCAGCCAGGCACCTCCCACAGGCCAGGCGCCCCACGAGGGCCCGTCCATCGGGGCGGCGGCACGCCAGAGATCCGTGTTTTGGTGGAGCACCCATCCATCGGCGCCCCAATGCTCGCGAGCCACCGAAACGCCGGTTTCTGAAACGTCGTCAATCAGCTCGTAGAGCGGCTCGGCGAGTTCGGGAAGGTTGGCCGTTTCAGCCGGCCAGTAGTTCATCGGAAGATTGATGTTCACCGTGTACTTGGAGTCCCAGGAGGGGTTGGGATCCTCATTCCAGATCCCCTGCAGATTCGCCGCCTGTGTGCCAGGGCGCGAACTGGCCATCAACAGATAACGGCCCCACTGGTAGGTGAGGGCGAACAGACCGGGGTCGGGAATGGAGTCCAGGGCCGCCAGCCGATCGTCCGTCATCAGGGGCGAAGACGCGGACGGTCCCGCGCCAATCCAGACCCGCCTGAACAGCCGGCGATGGTCCTCGGTGTGCGCTGCCTTCAGCGTCGCGTAGGGGACGCCTGCCACGCCATCGAGAGCCGCAGCGACACGGGCCGCCGGGGCGGCACTGGTGTCGTTGTAATCGACGAAGGAAGTCGCGGCCGCAAAGATCAGGGTCACGGCGTTGGCGCCCCGAACCTTCAGGGTCCTGTAGTCCACGTCAGTCGTGCCACCCTCTGCCCGGGCGGTCAGACGACCCTCGTACGTCAGGGCTCCGGTCACGCCGAGATAGTCTGAGTTCTTCCCGGTCACTCGGAGGGTATCGGGCCCGAGTCCATCCATTCGGAAGTAGTCGGTCCCATAGTTCGAGTGCGCCGGATTGCGAACCCCATGCAGCGTGACGTCGAAGTTCAAGGCGGCCGATTCGCTCGCCTCCAGGCGCATCACCAAGACCTGGGAGGGTTCGCTCGAAAAGGTGGTCCGGGTGAATGTCGTCCCATCCACCGAATAGCGAATGCGCACCGTTCCGGCGTCCATGTCCAGTTCGCGTGAGTAGTCCGTGGCCGCCTCGTGACCCGGGAAATCCAGCCACAGAGTCCCAAAAGGCTGGTATTTCTGCTGTTCGTAAGGCACTCCCATCATGGTCCGCCCAAACAGGTCGTGGGCCTTCTCGATGTCCCCGGCAAAGAGCAATCGGCGGATCTCGGGCAGGGCCTTGGCACCTCCTTCTACCGTGGGGTCATAGGGCCCACCGGTCCATAGCGTTTCCTCGTTCAATGCCAGACGCTCGCGGCCCGGAATTCCATAGACCATCGCGCCCAGGCGGCCATTGCCAACGGGTAGCGCCTCATTCCAGGCCGCGGCGGGCTCATCGTAAACCAATCGGTATTGCGTCCAATCCTGATCCCCGGCCTGCGCGAACGCCAGTGCCGGGAACGCGGCTCCGGACATGCCGAGCAGGATCAAACACGCGAAGAAACGCATCGCCGACAATTTGACCAGAGTCACGACTACCTCTTGATGGTCTCGATGAACATGGGCATGGGGCCGGCCTGGAGCTCTTCGGCCGCCTTGGCCGCATCGACCATTTGACGCACGTCCTCGAGTAGTTGCCGCGCATCGAACACGATCCCGTCCTTGATTGTCCACCGCACGCCGCCCACGCGCTCGACCTCTCCCGTTTCGTCGTTCAGTTTCACTGCACCCGTACCGTAGAGCACCTTGAGGTTCTCCAGGGGGTTCTCGGGCACGATGACGAAGTCGGCACGCTTGCCAACCTGGATCGACCCGATCTCGTCGTCGGCGCCCAGCGCCTCGGCCGCAAGAATGGTGGCGGACCGGATTACCTCGAGCGGATGAAACCCGGCCTCGCGCAGCAACTCCATCTCCTGGATGTATCCGAACCCGTAGAGATTGTAGATGTAGCCCGAGTCGCTGCCCAGCGTCACTCGGCCACCGCGGTTCTTGTACTCGTTCAGGAAGGTCATCCAGAGGCGATAGTTCTCCTTCCAGTCCATCTCGTTTTCGGTGGTCCAGTAGAACCAGTACGAGCCGTGGGCCGCTCGCCCGGGTCGGTAGAAACGCCAGAGTGACGGCATGGTGTATTCAGAGTGCCACGGCCGACGCTGCTGGGCATCGAGATCCCTGCTGGCCAGATACGCCACCATGGTGGGGTCGATGGTAAAATCGAGCGCCAGGAGCGAGTCCATGACCGCGTTCCAGTGCGGACTGAAGGGCTTGGCCGCCTGTTTCCAGAGCTTGCCGGCCTCGCTAAACCGATGCGCCTCGTTGAGGTAGTTGTAGTCCAGCCGGTAGTGCTGGATTACGCGGTCCTCGAAAAGAGCCTCCGGCAGGCCGTACCAATGCTCCATTGAGGTCAGCCCAGCCGTCGCGGTTTGCAGGACGTTCATGCGCGTCACGTCAAGCTGCGCGTGATGCTCCGTGCCCTTCAGGCCCTGCTTTGTCATTTCGTCCAGGGCGGCCCTCATAATCGGAGGAGGCGCCCCGAAGAACTTGATGCCGTCTGCGCCCTTGGCCGCGATGAATCGAACCCACTCACGGGCGTCTTCGGGCGTCGTGATGGGACGTCCGAAACCCGATCCAAAAACCGGATAGGTATAGAATCGGGGTGCCGTAATGGCATTCTCGGTCGAGAGTCGTTTCTGCTCGAGAAGCCAGTCAGGGTCGCCGCCGCTGGGTTCTCGGGTGGTAGTGATACCATGCGCCAGCCAGAGTTTTCTGACGTAGTCCACCGGGACGTCCTGACCGGATCCGGGGCGATGTGTATGCCCGTGCATGTCCACGAAGCCGGGCAGGATGTACATGCCGGAGGCGTCGATTTCACGATCTCCGGGAGCCGGCCTTCGTGTGGGATCGATCGGGAGACCCGGATAGCCGACGTTTCGTATCTCGACAATGCGATTGCCCTCGACCACGATATCGACAGGACCGATGGGCGGAGCCCCGGCCCCATCGATCATAGTCCCGCCGCGGAGGACCAGCCGTTGGTACGGGCCCTCTCCGACCGAAGGAGCCTCTTGGGCGGCAGCCAGCGTGCTGGCGAGTAGACATAGGGCCAAGAACAGGGGGCGCATGGCAATCGGTATTTACTTGCCGGCAACCTACGACGCGCGGAACCGCTGCAACAGTCGGAGCGAGGGGCGCGTAGTTGATCCACGCCCCGTAGCCAGTTTTCAGCGCGTCGCGTAGATTCCGGGATCACCCTACGATTCTCGCAATGCGCCCACTCCTGATCCTCTTTCTCGTCGCCGGCCTCAGCAGCCAGGCATTCGCCCAGTCGGAAGTCTTCCGCCCAAGGGACGTCTTCGAACTGGAGCGTGCGAACGATCCGCAGATTTCGCCGGACGGAAGCCGCGTCGTCTACGTCCGCACCGGGTTCGACGTAATGACCGATGGATCACGGACTGCACTGTGGGTCATCAATGCCGACGGGTCGGGCCACCGGCCTCTGACCGACGGCACATACGGGGTCTCACAGCCGCGGTGGAGTCCCAGCGGTGACCGTATCGCCTACATTTCGGGCAAGGACGGACGAAGTCAGGTGTACGTCCGGTGGATGGACACGGGCGATGTGGCTGAGCTGACGGATCTGGAGCGCGGGCCTTCCGGCCTGTTGTGGTCGCCCGACGGCACGCAGATCGCGCTCACCATGTTCGTGCCTGCGGCCAGCCCGGGCCTGTCGGTTGACATGCCGGCCAAGCCGAAGGGTGCCGATTGGGGGCCCGACTGGAAGTTCGTTGACGAGATGAACTACAGAAGCGATGGAAGGCAGGGCTTTGTAGAGGCCGGGGCGACACAGTTTTTCATTATTCCTGCCGAGGGCGGGACCCCTCGCCAGATCACCTTTGGCCCTCACTATCTCCGCGGCGCCGCGTGGACCCCGGACGGCAAGGCGCTCATCGTCGGGGCGAACCGGCGAGCAGATTTCGAGGTCGAGGCGCGCGATTCGGAGGTCTACCGGGTTGACCTGGCCACGGGAGCCTTTACTCAACTGACAGAGCGTTACGGCCCTGATACTGGCCCGGCCGTGTCTCGTGATGGCCGAATTGCGTACCGCGGGTACGACGACAACTATATGGGGTACATGCAGAATAGGCTGTACGTCATGGAAGCCGACGGCTCCGGAAGCCGCGAAATCCTTCCGGATTTGGACCGGTCTGTGGGTCAGATGCAGTGGAGCGCCGACGGGCGCAGTCTCCTGATCGGATATACGGATGAGGGGATGGGACGCCTTGCGAAAGTCTCCCTTGACGGAGACCTGGAGACCCTGCCGGGGAATGTGGGCGGTAGTTCAATCAGCAGGCCGTATTCCGGTGGATCCTCGAGTTTCGCTCGAACGGGCGCCTACGCCTTCACGTCCGGCACGCCTACCAGGCCGGCCGACCTCTGGTACGGCAGTCCGCGCGGCGAATTGCGTCAGCTCACCTTCCTGAACGAGGACCTGCTGGGATCCCGATCGCTTGGTCAGGTGGAAGAAGTCTGGTACGAATCCAGCTTTGATGGCGAACGCATCCATGGATGGGTGGTCACGCCCCCGGGCTTCGATCCGTCCCGCAAATATCCCCTCATTCTGGAAATCCACGGCGGGCCGTTCTCCAGTTACGGACCCTTCTTCTCAGCCGAGAACCAACTCTACGCAGCCAAGGGGTACGTGGTGCTTTACACGAACCCCCGCGGATCAACCAGCTATGGCGCGGACTTTGGCAATCTGATCCACCACGCCTACCCAGGGAACGACTACGACGACCTGATGAGCGGTGTGGACCTCCTCGTGGATCGGGGATACATCGACGAGGATCAACTCTTCGTGACCGGCGGGTCTGGCGGCGGCGTGTTGACGTCCTGGATCATCGGAAAGACCACCCGCTTCCGCGCGGCCGTGGTCCAGAAGCCGGTCATCAACTGGTACAGCTTCGTGCTCAATTCCGATGGACTGGCAACCTTCTGGAAGTACTGGTTCCCCGGCCCGCCGTGGGAGCATCAGGAGCACTACATGGCCCGGTCGCCCATTTCGCTCATCGGAAACGTGGAGACCCCGACCATGCTCATTACCGGGGAGCGGGACTACAGGACCCCGATGTCTGAATCCGAGCAGTACTACGGGGCTCTGAAGATCAAGGGCGTCGAGGCGTCGCTGGTTCGCGTTCCGGATGCTTCGCACGGCATCGCCTCCAAGCCGAGCAATCTGATCGCCAAGAACAGCCACGTCCTGGCTTGGTTTGACAAGTACAGGGCGACCGTAGTCGAAGCTTCGCGGTAATAACTGCAACTCCTGGCAGGGTAGATCCGAATACCACCGCACATCAATCTCTCCCCGGTCATGTTGCGTAGACTTCTTTCTCTCGCGGCCCTTGTCGCCTTTTCCCTTACGGCTCAAGCCCAAACCAAGATCTCCCCGGACGATATCCCCGGTGAGTGGCAGTTGATCATCAGTCTCGACGAGGAACTCAGCGAGGCCGACAACGCGATTGAGCGCATGGCCATCAAGGCGGTCGGGGGACTGCTGGACGAAATCGATATCCGGCTGTTCTTCGAGGCAGATGGGGTCGCCCGACTCGGCGTGTATGCGTTCGACACGGAGGCCGATGTGGACGAGGACGGCCTGTCGTGGGAAATCACCCGTCACGGAGGACTCGTCCTTGGTGAGTCCGACCGGTTCGATTCGGGAGAGGACACCATCTTCTTCCGCGAAGGCGACTATCTGGTCGCTTACGAACAGAACGAAGACGGCAAGCCAGGAGCCCGTAAGAACCTGACCCTTCACCGCGTCGATTCTTGATGGGATTCCGGTCTGCGGGTGCACTCCTCTTGATTGCGGTCTCTCTGGCCGGATGTGCCAACCTCAAGCTTGATCGGCGGGCGAGTCGCATCGGGCTCGAGTGGGCCGCGATTCCGGGTGGGACGTTCGTGCAGGGCGACGTTTTCATGATTGAAAACCCTGACGCGCTGCCTCTGCACGAGGTCGATCTCGGCGATTTTCTCATCTCGCGGTACGAGACCACTTTCAGTCAGTACGACCGTTTTGCCACCGCCGCAGGGCGCCGCGTGCCGGAAGCGGTTGACGGTGTCCGTGGCAATCGGGCGGTCGTCGATGTGGACTGGGAGGACGCCCGTGCATTCTGCGCCTGGGTCGGCGGCCGGCTGCCCAGCGAATCCGAGTGGGAGTACGCCGCAGCGGGAGGCGGTGACAAGCAGATATGGGCCGGAACCGACGACGAGTCGGACGTGGACGAGTACCTGCGCTACCGGAAAAACTCTGGCTCGACCGCAACCACGGTCGGCCAGAAGTTGCCCAATCGATTCGGGCTTTTCGACATGAGCGGCAATGTGTCCGAATGGATCGGTGACTACTATCAGTACTACCCCGGTGAGAACGAAGTGCCAAGCCGCTACGACCTGGAGACATTCGATATCCGGATTCTGCGCGGGGGCGATTTCACCATGGATCTCGAGGTGGCGCGCACGTACTGGCGGGCCGGAACGCTGAAGGATGTCCGAAGCAGCGCCATCGGGTTCCGGTGTGCCCGGGACCCTCGCTGACATGAACCTCGAGTGGTTTCCTGATTCTTATTGGGCATGGCGCCTGCCGGCAGGGTCGATCGGACCCGAGGATGCCTTCACGATCATGCGCACGCCCGACGAGACCACCGTGATCACCCAGGATCCGAAACCGCCCGCGCCATCCGAGGTCTCCGGACCCTGGACCATGTTTCGCATCGCCGAGACATTGCCTCACGACGCGGTGGGGGTCCTGGCGGCGTTGAGTCAGGTGCTCGCCAGGGTGAGCATTCCAATCCTGGCCTTCGGAAGCTATGACACCGATTACGTGCTGATCCCGGCGGGGCGAGTAGCGGAGGCCCGGGAGGCGCTCGCCAAGGCCGGATACGTCAACACATGACGCCGTTCGATGTCATCGGATTGGTCGGGGTCGGTCTCATCGTCGCGGCCTACATCCTCCTGCAGGCCGACAAACTCTCGGCGGCCAATCCGTGGTTTTCTGTTGTCAACGCGGCCGGCTCGGCGCTTGTACTGGTTTCTCTCTGGTTTGAGTTCAACCTGGCCGCCGCGGTCGTGGAGATCTTCTGGCTGATAGTCAGCCTGTTTGGATTGTGGCGGTCCAGACGGGGGCTCAGAGAGAGGCGGCCACCAGGCCACCAAGCACAGGATCCAGGCTGATGCGTACTCCTCGATGTCAATCAGGAGTCGGAATCCGGTTCGATCCAGTCTCGCGAGCGGGCCAGGGCGCGCCGCCAGTTTCGGGTCCGCTCCTTTCGGTCTGTCGCCGACATATCAGGATCGAAGACCTTGTCCTCCTGCCACATGGCAGAGACTTCCTCAAGATTCTTCCAAAACCCGACTGCCAGACCGGCTAGATAGGCCGCTCCCAGAGCGGTCGTTTCCAGCACCACGGGACGCACGACCCGCACGCCCAGCAGGTTGGACTGAAACTGCATGAGCAAATCGTTCGCCGATGCCCCTCCGTCTACCCGCATTCCGCTCAGCGAAATGCCCGAGTCAGACTCCATGGCGTGTACGAGGTCTGCGCTCTGAAAGGCGATGCTTTCCAGGGCAGCGCGGGCGATATGGGCCGCTGTCGACCCCCGCGTGAGCCCCACGATGGTGCCGCGCGCATAGGCATCCCAATGCGGCGCACCGAGGCCGGCAAAGGCCGGAATCAGGAACACCCCGCCGCTGGAGTCCACGCTCATGGCAAGGGCCTCGACGTCCGCTGACTCCTCAATGATTCCGAGACCGTCCCGCAGCCACTGAACGACTGCGCCCCCGATGAATACGCTGCCTTCCAACGCGTAGGTGACCTCGTCCCCAATCTTCCAGGCAACCGTCGTGAGCAGATTGTTCTCTGACGCGACGGCCTTCGCGCCCGTGTTCATCAGCATGAAGCAGCCCGTCCCGTAGGTGTTCTTCACCATTCCGGGCTGCACGCAAACCTGGCCAAACAAGGCCGCCTGCTGGTCGCCCGCTATGCCGGCGATTGGAATCGACCGCCCCAGCAGATCGGGCAACGTGTCGGCGATTGGACCACTCGACGCACAGACCGTGGGGAGAACGCTTGCCGGGACTTCCAGCATGTCGAGAAGCTCGTCGTCCCAGTCCGCTTCGTGGATGTTGAACAGCATGGTCCGGGAGGCGTTCGACACGTCTGTCGTGTGCACCTTCCCCCCCGTAAGATTCCAGACCAGCCAGCTGTCAATGGTCCCGAACGCCAGGTGCCCGGCGGCGGCGTCAGCGCGAGCGCCCGGCACGTTGTTCAGGATCCACCGCACCTTCGTGCCGGAGAAATAGGGATCGAGGACCAGACCACTCTTTTCGCGAACCATGTCGACGTGGCCCTTTTCCTTCAGGCTCGCGCAATAGTCAGCGGTTCGGCGGTCCTGCCAGACAATCGCCCGATGGATTGGCTTGCCCGTTCGCCGGTCCCAGACCACGGTCGTCTCACGCTGATTCGTGATTCCGAGGGCGGCCACCGAGGAGGCCTCCACATCCGCACTGGTCAGCACCTCGCGGGCCACGGCAAGCTGCGTCTCCCAGATTTCCGTGGCATCGTGCTCGACCCAACCCGGCCGGGGAAAGTGCTGGGCAAATTCGCGCTGGGCAACGGAGGCGATTCCTCCCGCGTGGTCGAAGAGAATGGCGCGGGAACTGGTCGTGCCCTGATCGAGGGCCAGGATGTATTTCACGGGGATACCTGGGGTTTATTGTCAAGGACACGGGTCAAGCCCGCTCACGCAGCGCGCGCTCCAACTCTCCAAGGAGCTTCCGAGCACTCTCATCCTGATCCGGATTGGGGGAGAGCTTTCGAAACTGCCGCAGAGCTGCGGCCGAGGCCGCGAACTGACCGACACCCGCAAGGGCGACGGCCAGATTGAACTGAAGTTCGGCGCTGGCCGGATCCTGCGCCGCGGCGATGGCCAGGTGGACCCTTGCCGGCAAGAACATCTCGATATCGAGATAGAGTGCGCCCAGATTGTAGTGCGCTTCGAAGTGATCTGGCGATGCGGCCAAGGCCTTCGCAAACCACTCGACGGCATCGTCATAGGCGCCATCGGCCGCTTCGAGAATCCCGAGGTTGCAAAGCGCGTCGGCTACGCGATCCCCATTGCTCACGGCCTGGAGATAGGCCTCACGCGCATCGTCCCGGCCGGTGCGATCCTTCAACAGCGCGGCGTCGAAAGGGGAAAGACTCGAGTCCAACTGCACAACGACGGCAGATTTTCCGGCGTCGAACAGGCCCAGCTGAGGCGGACCGTCCGAGTCGGTCTCCTGACCTTTCGCCCTTCGGTAGGAGCCCTTCCTCTGGGGAACCAGTTGGAGAATGTTGGGCATATCAGCCGGTCTTCCGCTTGGATTCTTCCTCCTTCTCCTCGCCGGCCTTCTTCATGGGCATGCGGTTTTCCTTGGCTTCCTCGATGGACGCCTGCAAAGCCGTCATGATGTCGACAACCTCCTTCGGTGCCTCCTCGGAAGTGACGAGTTCCTTGCCCTCGGCCTTGGCAACAATCATCTCTCGGAGCGCATCGTTGTAGCGATCCTTCAGTTCGAGTTTGTCCAGGGACGTGGCCATGGTCTCGACCAAGGTGCGGGCGAGTTTCAGCTGATCTGTGTCGGCAATGGCACTGTCAATCTCGGGCACATTGGCCATCGATCTGAGCTCCTCAGGATACCGGAGCTTGTACAGCATCAGTCCCTGTTCGTGCGGTGCGAGAAGCATCACACTCTCGCGGTCGCGCAGCACGACACGACCGACACCAAGCCGGCCCGACTCGCGGAGCGTCTCGCAGAGGAGCGCATAGGTCTTCGCGGCGACAGGCCCATCGGGGCCCGCGAAATACGGGGTGTCGAAAAGCGACGGATGGACCTCTTCCTTCTCCACGAAGCCCTCGATCTCGATCACCCTGAGGCTCTTCATCTTGAGCTTCTCGAAGTCCTCGCTCTCGACCACCACGTAGGTGTCTGGCTCGACCTCGTGGCCCTTCACGATGTCCCCAGACTTGAGGACCTTACCGCATTTCTTGCACTTCTTTTCGTACGCCACCCGGCCGAAGTCGTCGGCGTGAAGCTGGTTGAAACTGATCTTCTGCGAGGCCTCAATGGCGCCGTAGATCTTGACTGGTATCGTGACCAGCGAAAACTGGATGTGCCCTTTCCAGATTGCGCGCATAGTGCCTCCGTGGCCCAAACCAGGCCGTTGATTCGCCTGAAGATACGTAATCCAGACGGCTCCAGGTCCAGGAACCGAGTGCCTACAGGTCCCCGCGCAGCCGCTTGTACGTCCCCTGGCGCAGCATCCCGCTACTCGTGAGCGAACCGTAGATGGCGTCACAGTACACGGCCTCCGAAATCCACTCGGCGGCCTTGTCCTGATCTTCCGGCACGATGTCCGGGCGCTCGGATTTTTCCATGTGCAGCAGGGCCTCGGCCAGGTCGGCCAACGCCCGGTCGGTGAACCCGGAGCCCAGGTGCCCCCGATAAATCAGGCCCTTCTCGGATTCCTCTGCCACAACCAGGGAGCCCACCGTGTCAGCTCGAGCACCCGACCCGCGCGTGTACCCGATGATGCGAAGCGTCACGTCGTGCTCGGACTTGATCTTGAGCCACGTTCCCGGACGGCGGCCCGGGGCGTACGTACTCCCCTTTCGCTTGGCGACAACCCCCTCCAGGCCCTGCGCCTTCGCCGCCTTGAAGAGCAACTCTCCATCCGCCACGGTCTGACTGAAGCGGAACGCGGTTTCCGGGCGGATCAGGTCCTCGAGCCAAGCGCGCCTTGTCTCGATGGGATCCTTCACCAGAGGACGTCCATCCAGATACAGTGCGTCGAAGAGGTAGCAGACGGCGGGATGGTTGGTGGCCGCCCGGGCTACGGCCGCCTCGCCGCGACTGTGGAGACGCTTGATTACGCGGCCAAACTCAGGCCGGCCCACATCATCCAGCACCACGATTTCGCCATCGAACACGCCGGTCGTGGCGTTCAGGGCCTCGCCGGCAAGCTCCGGAAATTGAGCGGTGATGTCATTGCCATTTCGGCTCCAGATCCGGACCTCTCTCTCGATCACGGTGATGATCGCGCGAATGCCGTCCCACTTCACCTCGTAGTGGTAGTCATCGCCGAGGGGCACAGCGTCCACCTTTTCGCAGAGGAGCGGTGGGATTGGACCGTCGAGCCACTCCTTGTCCGGCTCGTGGACACGCTCAAGCAACCAGTGCTTGTCCTGGGTTCGATGCATCCGGTAGTCGGCGTTCAACTGCTCCGAATGCAGGCGGAAGTAGAAGCCGGTCTTCTTCTCCTTGGTCACGGTGTAGCGCCCGGTCGCGTACACCCACATGGGGCCCGCCCCGTATTCGCCCTTCGGAATCACGCCCTCCCACGTGAGGTACTTGATCGGGTGCACTTCGACTTCGACAGCCAAGCGCTTCACGCCGGGCTTGTGAGGGAGACCACGGGGGAGCGCCCAGGACTTCAGGACGCCGTCCTGCTCCAGGCGCAGATCGTAGTGCAAATTGGTGGCGTGGTGGCGATGGATGGTGAAGCGTGCCATGTCCTCCGCGCCCAGGAGCGGCCCCGGCTCCGAGGTCACGGCGAAGTCCCGCTTCTTTTGGTACGACTTCAGCGTCTCCGGGTCGCCGGCCGGAAGGACGGGTGCCCGATCTGTGTGCAGAGCCACTGCATAGGCCGCCATCGCTTCCCACACATCGCCGCGGTCGGCCAGGATGCCCGGCACGGTAGCGTAGTTGTAGGGGGAGGCGTCCTCGAGTCGCGCCAGTTCATCCCAGGTCACCGGCATCGAGACAGGAAGTCCCGGCTTTCCACGGAGACTGTAGGCGGCCACCGCGGTCTGCCCCGCCCGATTTCGGTTCAGATCGATCAGCACGCGGGTCTCGCGCGCCTTCTTGGACCAGTTCAGGGTCGTCTCGTCCTTGTTTTGCGTTGCGAACGAGGCCGCCACCTCTTGGGCCGCGACCATCACCTCAGCGATGGACCATCGCGGCTCGATGGGAACCACCACGTGCAGGCCCTTCTGCCCAGAGGTCTTGACGAACGGGTGGTATCCGAAGCCACGCAGCTGCTCGCCCAGACCAACCGCCAGCTCAATCACCCGCCGGTACCCGAAGTCCGGCGGCGGGTCAAGGTCGAATACGATCTGATCCGGGCGGTCCACGTGCGGCAGGCGCCCCTGGGTCACGTGAAGCTCCAGGCAGGCGAGGTTCGCCAGCCACACCACGTCGGCCACGGCGTCGGTCACGATGTAGTCCTGCGACTTTTCTCCCAACCGGACCGAGCCGATCCACTCCGGCGCCCAGTCAGGCCGGGCCTTCTGAAAGAACTGCTCGCCCTCGATTCCGTCGGGATACCTGACCAGAGAGAGTGGTCGTCCCCGCGAGTGGCGTAGGAAGGTGGGCGCCACTGAGAGGTAGTAATTCACCACCTCTGCCTTGACCACCGGACCCGTCGGATCCAGCGTCTTCGTGAGGTTGGAGAGCGCGATCTGGCGCTTCCCGACCTGAACCCACTGTGCTTCCTTAGCCAAGGTTGAACGTTTGTTTGATCCGCAAAAGTTAGAACCGATCCCTGAGAATACGCTCCTTGCACGCGATCTTTGGGCTCGGTATCACGTTTCGGCGGGGTACCCTCGCCCGTCTGACTGTCATCGCTGCCGCCGTACTACATGCCTCCACTTTCGCTCGTCACCTGGAACGTCAACTCAATCCGCGCCCGGCACGACCGGGTGCTGGCCTTTCTGGATCGGCACCAGCCCGACATCGTCTGTCTGCAGGAAACCAAGGTGGACGATGAGACCTTCCCCGTAGAAAGCATTCGTGCTGCGGGCTACCACGTGGCCTTCCACGGACAGCGGACCTACAACGGCGTGGCCATTATCTCCAGGGAGCCCGCTGAAAACGTTCACAAGGGACTCCCGTGCGATGACCAGGACACCCAGGCTCGGCTCATTGCTGCCGACGTGGCGGGGATCCGGGTGGTGGACATCTACGTGCCCAACGGCAAGTCGGTGGCCGATGAGGAGAAGTACCCGTACAAGCTCGCATGGCTCGAGCGATTGAATGCGTTCCTGAAGGCGGAAATCGCCACCGGAAAACCACTCGCTCTGTGCGGGGACTACAACATCGCACCCAGCGACGAAGACGCCGCCTACCCCGAGCGGTGGGCCAAGAGTGTCCTGTGCCACCATAAAGTCCGCGAAGCCTACGAGGGTCTTCTGGGCCTCGGACTCCACGATGCGGTAAGACATCACGTGCCCGCTCCCGGCCCGCTCACCTGGTGGGATTACCGCCGTCTGGCTTTTCCCAAGGGTGATGGACTGCGAATCGACCACATTCTCGTCACCGAAGACGCCCTGAATCGTTCTGTCGGCGCCTCCGTCGACAGAGACGAACGCAAGGGAAAACAACCTTCAGACCATGCGCCCGTTTTCGTGCTTTTTGATCGGTAGTCTGGAGTCGCCCGGCGTGCTTGAGCGTGTCCCCGGCCGCGGACCCCATCGGCTACGCTTTGCCAGCTGCCAGGATCTCCGAGCGCGAGGCATGGTCCAGCGACAGGCTCAGCTGCCGGCCTTCCTCCTTGCCGTCGTCAAAGTTCGACATCGTGATGCCCAAGAGACGGACCGGTTTTTCCGGGAGCGCCGGCGCGTGGTAGAGCAGCCGCTCCACGAACTCCATGATCTCCTCGGCCGAGGAAACGGGCTCCGGTAGCGTGGTCTGACGGGTCGTCACGGTGAAATCGAAGTGCTTGATCTTGAGCGTGACCGTCCGACCCTTGAGTGGCTTCTTCCCGAGTCGCTCCGATACGGTTCGCGCGATCTCCCTGAGCTTGTCCATCATCTCATTCGGATCGACGATGTCCTCGCGAAACGTACGCTCGGCTCCGAGGGACTTCCGCACCCAACTGGTCCGGACAGGACGATCATCCAGGCCGTGTGCCGCCCTGTAGTAGTAGCGACCTGACTTGCCGAATCGCTGGACCAGCTGCTCCTCTTCCCAGGTCTTCAGATCCTTGCCCGTGTGGATGCCCGCGTCCTGCATCTTCCGGGCGGTGACCGGGCCGACACCAAAGAACTTCCCGATCTTGAGGCTGTCGATGAAGGCGGGTGCGGCCTCTGGCCTGATGACGGTCAGACCGTCCGGCTTCTCCGCCGCCGAGGCCACCTTTGCCAGGAACTTGTTGTACGAGACGCCGGCCGAGGCGGTGAGTCCCGTCAAGGCCTTGATCTCGTCCTTGATGGCGCGGGCGACCAGGGTTGCGGAGGGCGGGCCCTTCTTCGGTTCGGTGACATCCAGGTAGGCCTCGTCCAGACTGAGCGGCTCCACGAGATCCGAATAGGTCCGAAAGATGGTCTGGATCTGCACGGACACCTCCCGATAGACCTCAAACCTTGGCTTGACGAAGATGAGGTCCGGGCACCGCCGTGCCGCTGTCTTTGACGGCAGGGCCGAATGAACGCCGTATTTACGGGCCTCGTACGAGGCCGCGGCCACGACACCACGATGCATACCGCCTACCGCAACCGGCTTTCCCCGCAGGTCGGGATTGTCCCTCTGCTCAACCGATGCGTAGAACGCATCCATGTCAACGTGGATAATTTTCCTCAAGGGTGTCGTGGTCCAGCCGAGTTTCTCGTTGTAAAGGGTAACCACCCCAAACGGTTCGATGCTCAGGCTTTCTGGTTACCTGCTGATTTTGGCGATTGGCCTCTTGCCCGCCTGTGCCCCCAGCGGGCCACAGTACAGTCTTGCGGCCGAGCGAGAGATCACGCGACTGAAGTCGAGGACGCTCCGACTCATGGAGTCCGCCGAAATGCCCTTCGCCGAAAGTGCCACGGCAGTCGGGAAGCTTGAGGCAGACCTGGAGACTGCGCGCGCGAACGCGGCCGGCCGGAATCGCAATACCGCATCGGTGGCCCAGTGGGACCTGCTTCTCGGCCCCGACCTGCTCGGGGGCTTCTTCGGGCGGTGGCGAGCCGAGGGCGCTCTCGGTCCGACGTACATCGTCGAGTCCGTGGACCTCGTCGGCGCGGCCCTCGACGAAATGCGGGATCATGAGCAAAGAAAACCCGGAGCCCCGCGATGAGTGACCTGCCCGATCGATTGGCCGCCGTGGTTGCGGCTAACGACAACCAGGGGGACTTGGGGGAGTTCTTCCGCCGGGTGTTGGCGCTCGTCGCGGCCGGGGTTGTCCGTAACTGGGATGAACTCCGGGATGTGCTTCGGTCGGCCACCGAGGACTTCCTAGAAGGCTCTGGCGCTGATGTCGCCCGCTGGTCGGGTCTCCTGGCGAGCGGAGCGATTGACAGGACCGATTACGAGGCCCTGGTGCGTGCCCGCGCGGCCCTCGGGAAAATGGAGGCGCTGACCGTGGCCGGGATGAGCCGTGGACAGATTTCCAAGTTTCGGGCGCTGCTTGTGGAGAGCGTGGTTGGAGCGGCGCTGGTGGTATTGGTGGGCGGGACCGATAGTTCGTCAACTTGAGCATGCCGTTCGGTACGCGCCAAGCCGCCGCCATCATCGCCGGAGAGGAACCCCCCACACAACCCCCCGGTTGAGGTAGTTGCCTCCCACCACCGAGGCTATTTTAGCTCCCCAGCCCAAGCCTCGATGTCCGACAAGCACTTCCTCGTCACCGCCCGCAAGTACCGTCCTCAGCTCTTTGGCGAGTTGGTGGCACAGGAGCACGTAACCGGGACGCTGAAGAACGCGATTCGCCTGGATCGGCTGGCGCATGCCTACCTGTTCACGGGGCCCCGCGGCGTCGGCAAGACGACCGCCGCGCGGATTCTGGCGAAGGCCATAAACTGCACGACGGATCCTGCGGAGCGGGCCGATGCGGCCGAGCCGTGCCGAGAGTGCGATTCCTGTCAGTCCTTTGAGGAGGGCCGCAATCTCAACATCATCGAGATTGATGCGGCATCCAACAATAAGGTGGACGACATCCGGGACCTGCGGGAGACCGTTCGCATCCCCCCGCAGGGCAATCGCAAGAAAGTCTACATCGTGGATGAGGTCCACATGCTGACCACGCAGGCGTTCAACGCGCTGCTGAAGACGCTGGAGGAGCCGCCGGCGCACGCGCTGTTCATCTTCGCCACGACGGAGCCTCATAAAGTGTTGGCAACCATCCAGTCGCGGTGTCAACGCTTTGATTTCCGGCGCATTCCGGTTCAGGAGACGGTGAGTCGGCTGCAGGAAATTTGCGATTCGGAAGGCGTCTCGGCGGACGACGGCTCCTTGATGCTGATTGCCCGGAAGGGGGACGGTGCCCTTCGCGACGCTATGTCCGTGTTTGATCAGGCGGTCTCGCTGTGTGGAACCGAGCTCCAGCACAGCACGCTTGTCGAGGCCCTGGGCGTGGTCAGCGAGGAATTGTTCTTCGAGGTGACGGACCACGTGTCGGCGGCCAATGTCCCTGGAATGATCACCCTGGTCGACGGCGTGGTGAGCAGCGGGTATGACCTCCAGGAGTTTCTGGATGGCCTCGCCGAGCACCTTCGCAACCTCTTGGTGGCGAAGACGATGCCGGACACCAGCCTGATCGAAGCCTCCGAGGCAACTCGGTCGCGGTACGCCGATTCGGCCGAATCCCTGACGCAGACGCAGATTCTAAGGCTGTTGGCCTCGATCGACCGAACCGTGGATAGCCTCAAGACCGCCCGGCAGCCTCGACTCCGGTTGGAGTTGGCCCTGGTCAAGATGGCTACCCTCCCGGCCACCTCCGATCTTCGTGGGGCGCTCGCACAGATCGAGGGACTGGCGGCTGCGGAAGCGGCTGGTCCGGCGGCGGCGAGGCCAGTGGCGGCGACGAAGAAGGTGCCCGCTCCGGTTGAGGCACCGCCCAAGAAGGCAACTGCGCCCGATGAGGCCCCGGCCAAGCAAAAACCCGCACCCGCACCCGTCGAGGCACCACCCAAGCAGGCCGCCGCCCCCCAGGATCCTCCCGATGCCGGCCCGCCGGATTCGCCAGCACGCCCAAGCCCGGCCAAGCCCGCTCCGCCGCCCGTTCTACCCCCCTCACCGCCCTCCCCGGGCTTCGGCACCGTGGACATCTTCGGCAAGCCCGCGCTCGGCAAACCGGCCCTGAAGACCAAGGCCCCGGACCAGCAGTCCTCCGCCACTTCCGATACCGAGGTGGCCGTGATGGAGCCGCCTGGTCGCGGCGATGCGATCGACGGCTGGGAGACGGTCGTGGAGGCCGTAACAGCATCGCGGATTCACCTGGGCGCCCTGCTATCGCATGCCGACGCGGAGATCCGGGACCCGAGCACGATCACGCTCGTGGTGCCGGACGAATTCCATGCGCGCGTTCTGCGGGAGGCGCACGACGACATCATCGAGGGTCTGGCCCGCATCGGACGGCCGGAAGTCCAGCGAATCGACTTCGAGATCAACGGTACCATCCGGCCGGAAAGCGAGGTCGCATCCATGGACGTGGACCCTCAGGAAGCCCTCAACAAGATCTGTGAAGATTACCCGGCCATGCGCCTCCTGATGGAGCGCTTTGGCGGGGAAATCGTATGGTAGACGCCCGGTCAACCTCTCAACTAGTTCGGATCGATCATGAGTGATGGAGTGAATATGGCCGACATGTTCGGCAAGATGATGGACATGCAGCGCAAGATGGCCGAGGCTCAGGAAGCCCTTGCGGCAGTGACCGTCACGGCCGAGGCCGGCGGCGGCATGGTCAAGGTCACCGCCAACGGCCAGCAGCGGGTAACCGCGATCAAGGTCGAGCCGCAGGTCATCGATCCCGCCGACCCCGAGATGCTGGAGGATCTTCTGATTGCCGGCGTCAACAAGGCGCTGGAGGAGGCCGCCGGCCTTGCCAAGGACCAGATGTCCCAGGCGGCCGGCTCCTTCCTGCCTCCGGGAATGGACCTCTCGGGACTGGGCCTGTAGAGCCCGGTGCAATTCACCTCAGAATCCGTCGAGGCGCTGGTCGAGCAGTTCGCCAAGCTGCCGACCATCGGGCGCAAGACGGCGCGACGGCTCACTGCGTACATCCTGAAGATGTCACGCGAAGATGTCGTTGGCATTGCCGAGGCGCTCATCGCGGTCAAGGACAACGTCAAGAGTTGCACGATCTGCCACAATGTGACGGATTCCGTGCCGTGCCCCATCTGCCGGGCACCGAGACGTGACCGGAGCCTGCTGTGTGTGGTGGAGGAGCCCAACGACGTCCTGGCCATCGAACGAACGAACGAATTTGACGGTCTTTACCACGTGCTTGGAGGCGTCATCTCGCCGCTGGATGGCATCGGTCCGGAAGACCTGCGGGTTCGCGAGTTGGTGCAGCGGGTCCACGACGGACACCGCGACCCGATGGAGGACGCCGAGGATGCTCCCCGAGTCGCCATCCGGGAGGTCATTCTGGCCATGAACCCCAATGTCGAAGGGGATACGACGGCCTACTACCTGGGCCAGCTACTCGACCCGTTCGGCGTAAAGGTGTCCCGAATCGCGCGGGGCTTGCCGATTGGAGGCGATCTGGAGTTTGCCGATGAAGCTACCCTGACTCGGGCCCTGGAAGGACGGGGCAACCTGTAGCGATGGCCCGCGGCGCGATCACGGCCAGCCTGCTGGATCGCCGCCGTTCGTGGATCCTGGCGGTACCCGTCGCACTGATTCTGGGCGCCTACGTCCTGTACCCCAGCGTGCAGATGTTCGTCGAAGGCTTTGCCGCGGAAGGCCTCTCAGACATGTTCGCGAGACGCGGAAATGCGAACAGCCGCGCGCTGGTCAACTCCGTCTGGATCTCGGTGCTCTCCGTGCTTGGAGCGGGAGTTCTCGGCACCGGGATGGCGTACGGCTTTTACCGGTTCGACTTCCCTTTCCGCAAAACCCTGATGGCCGTCGCGGCCTTGCCGCTCGCACTGCCGCCGCTGGTCGGGGTCCTGGCCTTCTTATTCCTGTACGGCGAATCCGGAATCATCCCCCGAGGGCTGCAGGTGATTCTCGGACTGGACTCGGTCCCGTTTTCCTTCGAGGGACTCCCGGCCGTTTGGCTGGTCCACGTCTACTCTTTCTACGTCTACTTCTACCTTTTCGTCTCGGCCGCCTTTCGGAACATCGACCGCTCGGTGATCGAGGCCTCCGGAGACCTGGGGGCTTCGGGGTGGACCACATTCACCCGCGTCCTGCTCCCCCTCCTGCGACCCGCCCTCGTCAGCGCGTCGCTTCTGGTCTTTATGATCTCGATGGCGTCGTTCACGGCGCCCCTTCTGTTCGCAGGCACGGAAAATTCCCTGACGCTTCAGATCTACAACTACAAGACGAACGGCAACCTTGCCATGTCCGCGGCCATCGCGAGCCTGCTGACCCTCATCTGCCTGGCTTTCCTCGCGATGATCGAAATGGATCGCAAGGCCCGAACTGGTTCCTCGGCCTCAAAGGGCGCCGGGGCTCCTCCGATTCCGCTCACGTCCGGATGGGCCCGCAGCATCGTGGGGGTGGTTGGATTGACCCTGCTGGTCGTGCTGCTGCTGCCCATCGCCGTGGTCGTGCTGATATCGTTTGTCCAGGAGGGAAGCTGGACCTACCAGGTTCTCCCCCAGGCCTACACGCTGGCCAACTACGGGTCGCTGTTCTCGCAGGCCGATGTATTCGAGCCGATTCGGAACAGTCTGGTGATGGCCACCATGGCGACGTCTGCAAACGTGGTTTTCGGTGTCGCCGCCGCTCTTCTCATTACGCAGGGCGCCATTCGCGGGCGGGCGGCCTTTCGGACGATTGCCATGCTGCCGTTTGCCATTCCGGGCACGGTCATCGCCATCAACCTGATCGTCACCTTCAACGAACCGACCGTGGCGGGCTTCGGGCAGGTCCTGGTCGGCAGTTTCTGGCTGCTTCCCCTCGCCTATTTCATTCGAAACATCCCGCTGGTCGTGCGGGCGACCGTGTCGGCGCTGGAGTCCTACGATCCCCGGCTCTCGGAGGCCTCGCTTGATCTGGGGGCCGGGGCGAGTACCACCTTCTGGCGGGTGATGCTGCCGATTCTCGGGCCATCGATCCTGGCAGGAACACTACTCACTTTCGTGGCGGCACTGGGCGAGTTTGTCTCGTCCATCCTGCTCTACAACTTCGACAACCGGCCGATCTCGGTCGAGATTCTCGCACAGCTGCGCCTGTATGACTTTGGCGCAGCCGCGGCCTACTCGGTGCTCTTGATGATACTGGTCGGGCTGGCCACGCTCGTGGTTCGCCGAATGGGCGGCACCGCGGAGAGCGGCGCTATCTAGACGTCGCTCGTCATGATGAAGACGGGGCGCCTGTTGAAGGACTTGTACTGTGGCCGGAGCCTATCCACGCTATAGTACTTCGCGACGTCCACCACCTTCTTAGTGCCGGTCACCACCTCGATCGGCACGTTGTCGTAGGTGCCGTTTCTGACACTGACCAGGCGACCCGGGGTATTGGAGAGGATGAGATCCAGAGCCAGATTCCCGAATGCCATCGGGACAATCGAGTCCAGGGCGTCGGGATCGCCACTGCGGACCAGATAACCCAGACGCTGACTGACCACGTTGATGCGCTGCCCCTTGTTGAACTTGGGCGAGAGTCGCTTCAACTCGCTGGCCACCTTGTCTCCGATCCCGCCGAGCTTCTTGTGCCCGTACTGATCGGCCTCCTCGCCCTCGAATGACATCCCGTCGTGGTGCGCCAGCGTGGCCCCTTCCGAAACAAGCACGACGGCGTACTTGCTCGGGTGATTGTTTCGGTCGATGGTCAGGAGTTCGGCAAGCTGCTCGACGTCCACCGGATGTTCTGGAATCACGCAACGATCTGCCGCACCGGCCATCGTTGGCAGAAGTGCCGTGTAGCCTGCATAGCGCCCGAAGACCTCAATCACCAGATAGCGCTCGTGGGAGCCGGCCGACGTCCTCAGGGCGTGGGCAAGCTCGATGGTTCGGGTAATGCAGGTTCCGAATCCAATGCAGTAGTCCGTTCCGGGGACGTCGTTGTCCATGGTCTTCGGAATGGCGACCACCTTCATCCCTTCCTGGTGCAGGCGGTGGCCATAGCTGAGCGTGTCGTCGCCGCCGATCGGGATCAGGTAGTCGATCCCCAGCCAGTCCAGGTTTTTCAGGATCTCCGGCGTAAAGTCATTTATGTCGTCGTCGTAGCCGGAAACGTGCGCCGGCACGCGGGCTTTGGGCAGGTGGCTTGGTCTCGTCCGCGACGAATGCAGAAACGTGCCACCCGTTCGGCCGGCTCGATTCACGACTTTCTCGGTGAGCTCGATGAAGTTCTCCGAGTTGTCCGCGTCCTTGTCACGGATCACGTCAACCACACCGGCCCACCCGCGGCGGAGACCGACCACCCGGTAGCCTTCCCGGATGGCCCGAACCGTAACGGCGCGAATGGCAGGATTGAGACCCGGGACGTCTCCGCCCCCGGTTAGAATGGCAATCGTTCCTTTGGGCTTGGCCATTTTTCTTTTCGCTTGGGCGCTGAGAGAGTTGGGGGTAGTGAGTCGGGGAGGAACATAGCCGGAGCCTTCCCATCGGTCAACGATGGGCGCGTCGGAAGCGCTTCCGTTTGCGCCTTGTTCATCGGGAGGCGTCCTATCTTCGGATTTTTAACCCCAGCCGTTTAGGAATGCGCGTTTTAGTCATTGGCGCCGGTGCCGTTGGTTCGGCCATTGCCCGCGAACTGGCCTCCGAGGAAGATGTCGTCGAAGTCCTGGTGTCCGACACCAGTGGCCGGGCCCTGTCCGCGCTCGCCGAATCCACGCCCAGCAAGAAACTCTCGTCCTTCCAGTTGAGCGCGCGGGACCACGATTCCATGATACCCCTCCTGGAAAAGAGCGACTGCGTCGTGGTGGCGATGGGCAACGATGGGAATCCGGACCTGGCCAGGCTCGCGGTGGAGAATGACTGCCACTACGTGGACCTGGGCGCTTCGGAACACGACGAGGCACGACTTTGGGGTCTGGATGACATCGCGCGGGGGCAAGGCAGGTGGATTGTGCCCGGATGCGGGCTTGCGCCGGGACTCGTTAACATGCTGTGCCTGCACGCTGTCGAACGATTTGAGGACCCTCAGGCCGCGTTCATTCGCGTCGGAGCGGTCCCGATGGATCCGAAACCCCCGTTCGAGTTCAGCTTTTCCTGGTCCGCCGAGAAAGTCCTCGACGACTACACGGGACCCGTCCGTCTGATTGAGAACGGCATCAAGACCGATTGCCAGCCGCTTACCCGCCTCGAGAGGATCTCTTTCGGCGATCGCTATGACAACCTTGAGGCCTTCTGTACGGCCGGCGGCCTGGCCAGCCTGCCGGATCGCCTTGAGGGCCGGGTGCAGCATCTGGATCTCAAGACCGTACGCTGGCCGGGTCACGCCGACCGTATGCGATTCCTGATCGGCCTGGGATTCGCGGAAGACAAAAGCCTGGATGTGCGGACACACCTGACCTATCGAGATGTGCTCGTCCGCCGAATGCGCCAGCGACTGGGCGGACATCAGGACGACGTGGTGCTGATGAGGATTGCTGTGCAGGGTCGTCTGGACGGCAGAGACCAAACCCTTTGCTTTCAGATGGTCGAGCCTGCGCGTGCCGAGTTGGGCATCAGTGCCATGAAATACTGCACGGCCATTCCGGCCGTGGTCGTCGCGTTGCACCTGGCATCAGGACGCGCCGAAGGCAGCGGGGCCGCTCCCCCGGAAGGAGTGGTCCAGGGATCGGTGGCGCTGGACGCCTTTCGCGCCCGAGGCCTGCATATTGAGGAGAGTTGGCACGACGGACTGCTCGCTGTGGCGCAAACCCTCTGATTCGAGTTCAGGCAAGCGTCCCGTAGACCCGGAGCGTGTGCCCAGACGGCGGCGGAGTTGGGCCAAAGGGAGACAAGCAGGCGGCGGCGACCTCCGAAACATGAACGCCCCGTTCCGAGGATGCGGCATCGAACAGGATCATGGATGGGGCCACGGCCAGGGTGCGGATTCCCTTGCCGGCCAACTCTGCCCCCGCGGCTTCGACGAGCCGAACCACTCCACCCTTCGCAGCAGAATAGGCACTCTGGCCGGGCGCACCCCGATCGGCTCCCTGGCCGGAGGTGATCGCCACGAGCGCGCCTCCCGACCGGGTGTGTCGAGCCGCTTCCTTGAAGCAGAGGAACGCCGTGGTGAGGTTGAGTGAGATCAGCTTCTGCCAATTGGCCAGGGGGGTGTCCAGCAGCGGTGTCATGCCCCAGGCACCGACTGTGTGGATCACGCCATCGAGATTTCCGAGATAGTCGTGCATGCTCTCAAAGCCATCCCGGACCGACTCCTCGTCGGTCAGATTCATTTCAAAGGTCGCGATCCCCTCCGGAATTAGACTGGCCTCACCATCGTTGAGGACGATGGCAGCCACGGTGACCCCTCTTTTTCGGGCCGTCGCGACAATGTGGCTGCCCAGTCTTCCCGCAGCACCGGTGACGGCGATGGTCGATCCTTCCATGACATTCTCCTCGGTCCAAGTGAATCCCCCCGGCCTGCCTTGGGTTATGAGGAGAAACTGGGTGTAGTGACTCTGAACAAAATTTGCCGGGCAGGGTTTTCCCGACGTCATTTCAGACGATACAGAACACCAAGCCGACAGCGGCAGGTTCGGCTCAAGTTTTTTTTGCTTGCTGCCTGAACCGTCCGGGGCTACATTCTCGCCCCTTCGGATCCGCCCCTTCGGATCCGCCGCCGGAGTCTTTACGTCCGTTCAACACATCCCCGAGTCTCCCCGCGCGTCTCCGCTACTGAAAACCACTCAATCCGCCCCAAGGACGGCTTGCTGATTTGAATCGCGGACACGCCACATCGCGGCGACTCACGCCATCGGACCCTTTGGTCCCGGCGCGCCACCCCCAATCCGGTCGAGCGACTCGGACCCTCCTCTCATTGGTTGTGGGGAGTCTCACCGTGGCTGCCGTTCTGGTGGGTCAGGCTGCTCCCGATGCGACCGGGATAGATCGCACCTGGAGGACTCCTCGCATCGCCGTCAGCGATACGGATTCGGTCTCGATTGTCCTGGGCAACCTGCGTGCAGCGGCGGATAGCGATGCGTCGGTGCTGGATTTCCGCGCCCTGCGCGCGCGTGTGGACTCGGACGCCGTTTTTGCGCGCTTTCTGAATTGGAGCGTCCTGTCCGCCAGGGCCGATACCGACTCGGCCTTTGCGGTTCTGCTTGCCTCGCTGAAGCTGGATTCCCTGACCGTCACGCCGGACACCGGCCTGTCCCGACAGTACGCACCTCGCTGGCGCGGGGACCTGCCCCGGGTCAGCCTTTTCCCGCGCGAGCGGCGACGCTTCGGACCCCGATTGGGCAACTACTGGCGACACCAGGTTGAGGTTGACACCACCTCACTCCGCTTCACCACCCGCGAGCAGGTAGGGGGCGTCGATGTCAGGCATCCCGTCAAACTCGATTTTGAGACCTACCGCAGGTTCAGGCTCGAATATGACCTGGATCAGACCTGGGTGGAACTCGTCAGCGAGCACCAGCGACTGCTGGACCAGCGACGCCGAGGAGGCCTTGGCATCAACGTCGTGGTCCCGGGCGGCCGCCAGAGCGCGTTCACGACCATCTTTGGAAAGAACGAGGTCGACCTTCGGGTCAATGGACAGGCCGACATCCGGGCGGGTTTCGACTACCGGAAGAGTGACCAGCAGGTAGCGTTCACCGGACGTGCCAGTCAGCTCGACCCCGACTTCAAGCAGGACCTTCGGCTGGGCATCACGGGCTCCATCGGAGACAAGCTGCAGATTGATGTCAACTACGATTCCCAGAATCAATTTGACTACCAGAACCAGCTCAAGCTGCACTACCAGGGCTACGACGACGAGATCGTCCAGAGCATCGAGGCCGGGAACGTCTTCCTGCAGACGCCCTCGACACTGATCCGGGGAGGCCAGAGCCTGTTCGGGATCAAGAGCGAATTCCAGGTCGGCGGTGTGCACCTGACCACAGTGATGAGTCAGCAGGAAGGCCAGGCCAACAGCCTGTCCATCGACGGCGGCTCGCAGGTTACCCCTTTTGACCTGAAGCCGACGGACTACGACGACAACTCGCACTTCTTCCTCTCCTACTACTTTCGCAACCGGTGGGAGGATGCGCTCTCTGACCCGCCCAACATCCGCGTCGCCGACGGCTTTACGGGGATCCAGGAGATCGAAATCTGGCGCCTCATGCAAACGACTGTGGAGGAGTTGAACGTCCGTCAGGTGGTCGCCATGGTCGATCTCGGCGAGTCGCCCGATCTCCTCAGTCAGGCCGACGACTACATCATCGCCCGGCTTCCGTCCAATGGAGTGGACCAGTATGATGACACATCGGGCGGCGAGGTCGACACGGAACTGCGCGAAGGTGCGGCGACGCCGGGGTCCTATCTCGAGAGCACCAAGAGCCTGTCGGCTTCCGACTATCAGATCGGTCCGTTCAGACGACTGGAACGCGGTCGCGACTACGACATCGACGAGGTGCTGGGGTATGTGACGCTTCGGCAGCGCCTGCAGGAGAGTGAGGCCCTCGCAGTCTCGTTCCGCTACACGGCAGGCGGCCGCACGTTCCAGGTCGGAGACTTCTCCACTGATACGGGTGGATCTGACGGTGGGCAGAACGAGGACAAGCTGGTCATGAAGCTGATCCGTCCGGTACAGCTCCGCCAGCCGGCCCCCGAAGCCAGCTTCAATCCGGCGGCCTGGTACCTGGAAATGCGCAACATCTACCGGCTTCCGGGTCGTGGCATCAATTCCAACGAGTTCCAGCTTCAGGTCTATTTCGAGCCTCCAGGACAGACCGCCTCGCGAACCCTCCCCGGTGTCGGCGGACAGCAGACCCTGCTTCAGATTCTCGGCCTCGACCGGGTCAACGAAGACCAGGCCCTCAAACCGGACGACCTGTTCGACTTCCTGGTCAACTTCACCATTGAACCCGGCGATGGGCTGCTGATTTACCCGTATCTGCAGCCATTCGGGGATCGGCTGGAGGGCCTGATCGCGGATGGCGGCGGGCCGCCCGAGGCGCAGGCCGAACTGCAGAATCTGTACGTCTTCAGGAATCTGTACTCAGAGAAGAAGGCGAACGCCCGACGCGACTCCCAGCATGACGTGTATCGCATCCGGGGCGAGTACAGCGGAACGGTGAGCGATTTCTACGACCTCAGAGCCTACGCGGGACTCGTTCCGGGATCCGTGCGTGTGACTTCGGGCGGCACCCCTCTGGCGGAAAATGCCGACTTCGTCGTGGACTATCAAGGCGGGACGGTCACGATCACCAACCCGGCCTTTCTGACCTCCGGCCGCGAAATCAACATCGAGTTCGAGCAGAACTCCTTCTTCAACCTGCAGAAGAAGACCCTTCTCGGAATGCGTGCGGACTACGCGCTGGATGACCGCATCAGTCTCGGCGCCACGCTGATGCGACTGACGCAGAAGTCGCCCATCGACAAATTCCGCATCGGAGAGGAGCCCGTTTCGAACACCATCTGGGGAGTCGATGGCAGCTTTCTGGCCGAGCCACGGTGGCTGACACGGGCCGTCGATGCGCTTCCGCTCATTCAGACCAAGGAACCCTCCCGATTCCAGTTCACAGGAGAGTTCGCCCAGCTTCGACCCAACCACGTTGAGACCGTCGCCTTCACGCGGACCCGCCGGGATCTGCGAAAGGCCAGCCGGGATTTCTCCAGCGATGAGTTGGCCGGAATCTCGTACATCGACGACTTCGAGGGCTTCGAGAACACGTTCTCCCTCATGCAGCCGGGCACCTGGTCTCTGACCGCGGCGCCGGATTCGATCGGTGCCGTCGACGGAGCAGGCCTGCGCGACGGTACCCTGGCCGACTCGCTACGGACTACATGGCGCGGTACGTTCGCCTGGTACCGGATCAATGCCAACATGCTGCAGGAAGTGCCCGCGGTGGCCTACAACGTGGAAGCCATCCGGCCCCTGGAGATCAACGACGTCTTTCCGAATCAGGACACCCGGGCCGAGTTGATCGACCAATTGGAGACGCTGGACATCTATTTCAACCCAAGGGAGCGCGGTCCCTACAACTATACCACGGACCTCCGCGGCTTCCTGAACAAGCCGACCGACGCCTGGGGTGGAATGACCCAGCGGCTGCCGGAGGGGTTCACCGATTTCAGCCTCAAGAACATCGATTTCGTCGAGTTCGTGATGAGGCCTTTTCCGGAGAACACCGCAGGGGACGCGGGCGCTTCGTCCCGACTCTACGTGGATCTCGGCTCCATCTCCGAGGACATCCTGCCCAACGAGAAGCTGAACAACGAGGACGGCCTGACGCTTTCCACCGTCAGCGAGGGCTCCGTCCTCAGATGGGGCCGGACGCCCAATGCCACGCAGAACTCGGTGGTGGACATCGACGATGTCACGAATCGCACCGAGGATCTGGGACTCGACGGGTTGTCCTCATATGGCGGCGACTACCCGCCGTTCGCCACCGAGGCCGTGCACTTTAGCAACTTCCTCTCCAGGCTCAATCAGAATGATTCCGATACCCGATACCGCGCCGAAGTAGCCAAGGCGCTGGTGGATCCGTCGGGCGACGACTACCACTACTTCGGGAACGCGGACTACTACGACAATCCGACGTTCTACCCCGGTGGCGCCACGTTCCAGCAGCGGTTCAGCCGCTATTTCGCCGGTCACGAGCTGAATGCCTTCGAGACGCAGACCAAGCTGGCCGAGAACACGACGGTCAAACGAGGCAACTCTCGATTCCCGGACTCCGAGGACCGCAACCTGAATTCCACCGTCGATACGGAGAATAGCTACTTCCAGTACGAACTACCCCTTCAGAAATCCAAGCTCGACTCGCTGGCGGCACCGGGTCGGGTGGATGATTATGTGGTAGGCGAAATCACCGCCGCCGACGGCACAGGCACAGGCTGGTATCAGGTGCGCATTCCGGTGCAGGAGTTCAGCCGGAAAGTGGGCGATATCCCGGATTTCAAGCGTATCGAGTCGATTCGCGTCTGGACAACGGGACACTCCGACCCCGTCACGATCCGATTTGCTGCCCTGGAGCTCGTCGGCAGCCAGTGGCAGAAGTCGGATAGGATCACCCTCGAGCGATCGACCGCCATCGACACAACGTTGTCAGACACCCGCCTGACCATCTCCAGCATCAACAACGAGGAGAACGCAGACACCTATACGCCTCCGATCGGCGCCGTGGTAAGTCAGACTCGGCTGGCCAGCGGGCGGGTACAGAATGCGCGCGAGCAGTCCCTGGTGGTACGGGTTGAGAATTTGAAACCGGGCAAGCAGAGGGCCATCTTCAAGACACAGAACACGGCGCTCGATCTGCTGAAGTATTCGAACGTCCGCATGTTTACCCACCTCCATGGCGAACTGCGGGACGGAACGAACCTGGCCGATCTGCCCCTCGAGGAGGGACGGGAGAAGGTCCGTCTGTTCATTCGAATTGGAGCCAATGAGACCAACGATTACTACGAGTACGAGCAGCCTCTGACTCCTGCCCGAGAAACCTCCGGCAGCTCCGACGCGCTGTGGGCCACGGCCGTGGACTTCCAGGGCATGATCCAGGACCTGAACTCGGTCAACATCGACCTGGGTGCGCTCAACCAGCTCAAGGTGGCCCGGGATCGACTTGCCTTCCCCCCGGACAGCGTGTTCTACAACGTGCGGGGCGACAGCCTTGCGTCCCCTGACTCACCGGATGCAACCGAGTTTGCACCGCCGGGGACCCGTCTCGGCATCAAGGGCACACCCTCGCTCGGCCGTGTCAACAGCATCGTGATCGGTGTCCGCAATCCGGCAGACTCTACCTCAACTGCGTTCGGGGACGAGTTGGAAGATGTGATCGTCTGGGTGAATGAACTCCGCGTGGCGGGCTACGATGAGACCAACGGCTGGGCCGGGCTCGCCAACATGGACCTTGAGCTGGCGGACTTTGGACGGATCAAGGCCAGTTTCCAGCGACAGTCAGATGGCTTCGGCTCCCTGTCCAGCACGCTTGGCGACCGCGACCAGAACTCGCTGAATAACTGGAGCGTCACCTCGGAAGTCAACGTCGACAAGGTGTTTCCGGAACGGTACGGGTGGACCATGCCCGTCAACGTGCAGTTCCAGTCGAACAGCACCACGCCCCGATTTGCACCCACCCGAGGTGACGTTCGGCTTGAAGAACTGATTAGCCAGATCGACGAGCGGGATGACCTGGACGAGCCAGAGAGGGAAGAACTGCGGACCGATGCGGTCGAGTCCGCGCAGACCTACAGCTTCAGCCGCTCGTTCACATCCAGAATCTCCAAGCAGGGATCCCGGTCAAAACTGTTGCGGAACACCATCGACGGAATAGGCCTGAACTACTCCTATTCGGATGCCGAGGGCCGCAACCCCAGCCAGGTACTCAACGACAACTGGCGCTGGTCTTCGACGGCCAGCTACCGATTCTCGACACGCAGGCCGCGCACGGTCAAACCCTTCTGGTTCCTGGACGGCCTGCCAGTCCTCTCGGTGCTGGGCAACCTTCGGTTCAACTACCTTCCGCAGAGCATTACCACGTCGGGAACCCTCAATCGGAACGTCAGCCAGACCCGCGAACGGGCCATCCTGGCCGCGGGCGACACCAGTTCCGTCCCCCTCGATGTACGATTCCCGCTTCGCGAAAAGCATGTGTTCGGGCACCAGCGGAGCTTCGCGATGCAGTACAACCCCTTCGGTTTCCTGAATCTGGGCTTCGACATGAACACCACCCAGAGCCTGAACGCGGCGGGTGTCGACACGCTGTTTTCGGTGGTATCCAACGACACCACCTTTGGAGGCTTCCGGCTTCAGGAGGCCCTCGATCAGGGACTCATTGAGGCGAGCCAGGTGGGGCAGTACTATGAGGTAGAGTCCCTGGAAGTCCGCCCGTTCGACGACGTTCTCCGGAGCATTTTCACCGGTGGCACGGACGTCCGCGCCGACAAGCACTCCCAGACCTTCACCGGGACCTTCCGCCCGCGACTTCAGAGCATCAGCGCCCTCAACTGGCTGAACTTCCAGGACGTGGGATACACGGCCACGTACAACTGGCAGAATGGGCCGCTCGGACGGAATACCGGTGCCGCCATTCGAAATCAGGTAGACCTTCGGGCGGGCGTCTCCCTTCGGGTCCAGGAGTTCTGGCGGAAGTTTGGCTTCTACAAGAGTTTGGAGGAGGCCCAGCGCGCGTATGACTCCGAGAAACAGCGGGCACGCCAACAGCGCGAGCAGGCGCGGCGCGGCGGCGGTGCCGGACGGCCTGAGGTAGCCGCCCCGGCTGCGAATGATTCAACCGCAACCGACTCAGGGGGCGGATTCAAACTTCCACTCCCCAACCTGGCGGCACTAGCCCGTCGGACCGTCCTCGGTCTGACCGGCATTCGTGACTTCAGCGTCACCTACAACGGTACGCGCGGATCGACCTCTTCGAACGTCGGTACGCCCGTCCTGAATTCGGATTCCACCATTGCCGAGGTGGTAGACTACTACAGCCTCTTCGACGCTTTCCGAAATCGTGGTCCCTCGCTGGGATACCGCTTCGGTTTCGAACGGCAGTTCGACCTGAGCGACCGCATCATAGATCCGCGTCTTCAGGTCTCTGACCAGTTGGACAACTCAAACAGATTCCAGGGAAGAACCACCCTTAATCCCACCCAGAGCCTGCAGATTGCCGTCAACTGGAGCGTGGATTGGTCCAACGGCCAGACTTTCAGCTATCTGCCACTTCTGGATGGGGACAACGTGATCGGAGTGGACACCACCCTGACGGAGAACGGCAGCAACAAAGCGTCCATCTGGGCTTTCGGTGCCTCGTACCTGGACATGTTCGAGGCGCAGCTGGGAGCTTACACGGAAGACCTGGCGGCCTCGGCCGAGCTGGATCCAGTGCTCCTTGGCGACGAGAATCAGGACGGCAAGGTGGTGCTTACCAATCAGTCGGTCACGGATGACTTCCGGGATGCCTTCGTCCGCGGTACCACCACGCTTGACTCCAAGAACCTCCTCCCGATTCCCCGTCCAAACTGGAGCGTCACCTACTCAGGGATGTCAGACTGGCCATTCATCAGGGCAGTCGTCCAGAACGTATCGGTTCGGCACGGCTACTCGGCAGACTATTCGGCCGATTACAACTCCAACACGGCGTTCGCGGGGGAGGACAGTACCCAGACCGTAGATCTGGGCAGCCGACGCATCGTATTTGACATCGCGGAATTCCAGACGGGCGGCGTGCGAATCAACGAGCGGTTTCAGCCACTGATTGGACTCGACATCAGCTGGAAGAAGCAGATCCAGACCAACATCCAACTGAACCGGTCCAACAGTTTCAGCCTGAGCACCTCGAACTTTGAGGTGTCGGAGAACAAGACCAGCGAATTGAGCTTCTCGCTGAACTACCAGAAGACCGGGATGAAGCTGCCGTTCTTCGGTGGCAAGCGACTGAACAACCGGGCAAGCATCGGCCTGACGATTGCGCGTTCCACCACCCAGGACCAGCGCCTACGACTGAGACGCGCGCTGGAGTCGGCCATTTCCGATCCCGAGTTTGTGCTGGGAGACGCGCTCACAGGCGACAATGTGTCATTGGTCACGGCGCATACCCGGCTCAGCATTTCGCCGGTGGTCTCGTACCAGTTCTCCAACCGGGTGTCGGCCAACTTCACGCTGAAGTACGAGAAGTTTGACTCCGAGGACAGCCGCCAGCCTTCGGCCACACAGATCCAGGGCAATTTCAACATCCGCGTCAGCATCGCGAACTGATGAAGCAGCTCGTCAAGGCCTGCCGGCTGGGACGCCTGCGGTATGCCCCCACCTGGGAGCTGCAGCGGGAAATCCAGAATCGCCTGATCGAGGCAAAGCGGGCCGAGCCGCGACGTGACTTGCCGCACGTGATGCTACTTCTGGAGCACGAGCCCGTGTTCACGCTGGGGAAAAGCGGTGACGATCAGAACGTAGTGTGGGATTCCGAGCGGCGAGCCCGGGAGGGCGTTGCCTTTCACCGAATCGATCGCGGCGGCGACGTGACGTTTCACGGCCCCGGCCAACTGGTCGGCTACCCGATTCTCGACCTGGACAGGTTCTTTACTGACATTCACCGGTACCTGCGGGAGTTGGAAGAGGCGGTGATCCGGGTGCTGGCCCGCGTCGACCTGGAAGGCGGACGAGTCGAGGGTCGAACAGGCGTCTGGATCGGCCCTGACTCCACCGGTCCAGAACGCAAGCTGTGCGCCCTCGGCGTGCGCTGTTCGCGGTGGGTTACCATGCACGGCTTCGCCCTCAACGTCCAGCCTCGGCTGTCATTTTATGAGGGCATCGTCCCCTGCGGGATTGTAGACCGCGGCGTCACGTCCATGGCTCTCGAGGCCGGGAGGTCACTGGAGATGAGTCGTGTCATGGACTGGTTCGAAACGGCCTTTGCGGAAGGGTTCGATTGCCTGGTCGAGTCACTCACCGGAGAAGCTGCCTGGGACTGGCTCTCGCAGTTTCTGGGAAGACCGCTTGATCCCGAGGTCTATCTGTTACCCGACCCTGTGGATTAGCGGGAATTGTGATTCCTTGTCCTATCTTGCGGGACACGTTCCCATTCGCAGACAATGCCTCAGTTCGATTTGGAAGACTTCACCCGCCGGCTCATCGCCGAGACGCTCTTCTATGACGAAGAGTACGAGGCGCTGGGTAATCTGAGCCTCGTCGATGAACGTATTGAACAGGAGCGCTACGTAGCCTCCTACTCCCCGGAGGATGGTCTCTTTGTCATCGAGGAGGCCACCAACTGGGAAGACTACGAGTCCGGCAAGGAGGACGAAATTGGATACGCGCTTGCGGTAGACTCCAAGGAGCACGGGTCGTACGACACCGTCGATGAGGCTGCCGAGGAGTTGCTGGAGTTGGCCAAGAAGTTTCGCCTCTCCCCGAGCATCACGCTGCTGTTTGAGGAAGACGACGCATCCTGACGCCGCCGACGGCAAGGCTGGCCCAGCCGAGAATCAGGGCGAGACCGCCGAGTGGGGTCACTGCGCCCAGCCAGGAAATCCCCGTGGCCACCAACAGGTACAAGCTGCCTGAGAAGACAATCGTGCCCGCGGCGAGCAGCTGACACGATCGGTGCAACCACGGCTCGGCCCGGGCGGCCGACGGCAGCATACCAAGCGTCGCAATCGCGATAAGCCCGAGCGCGTGGTACATCTGATAGCGAACGGCGGTCTCGAAGATGGCCAGCGCAGATGTATCCAGCACCTCTTTCAGGCCGTGGGCCCCGAAAGCACCGAGGGCCACACCCAGGGCAGCAAGCACCGCCCCCGCTGTGAGGAAACCGGCCGTCGAACGAGATTCCGGTTGATTCGCCATGTCTTGCACGCCTTTGTTAATGGGCCCTCTCGGGCGTAATTTCCGGCAGATCCAAGGTCCCTGATTCCAGTCGGCCCGGCATCGAAAACTCGCTTCGAGACTACCCGCACATGGCCTTTACGTTCTCCGACGAAGACATCGCCCGTATCGCATCGGTCCTTGGTGTCGAACCCAAGCGGGATGGCCAACTTGCCCGCTTCGAACTCTCCGATGAGGACAGCGGTCGGCGCCTCTCGCTGGAAATCAGGCAGTCTCTAACCGTGCCTGAAGGGGCTGGCGAGGGCGTGTCGAATCTGGTATCCGTCTACGCGGCCAGTTCCTTCCTGCAGCTTCAGGGATGCACGGGATTTATCGCCAGTCAGGAATTGGGTGAGGTGATCTTCGTGGCGCGGAGCGGCGAAACCACGAATGGTCTGGTGGTCGAGCAGCTTGCAGGCTGTTCCCTGTACGCGAATGTGGATCCGCGCCTCTTTTCCGCTGACTTCACGCAACTGCCTCCGGAATTGATCATGAGCAGCGTCGCCCTCTCCATGGCAGAGGATCTCTTCGGAGATCTTGGCTGAGTCCATCCAGGTCTGGCACACGCACCCGGGCCACTTCCTTCCCGTGCAGCGGGTACAGGAAATGGTGCGGGGGCTACTCCGTGATGAGCAAGTTGAGCCAGCGTATGTGGGTGTCATCCTCTCGAGAAGGGCGGCCATCCACGAAATGAATCGGGACTTCCTTCAGCACGATTACCCAACGGACGTGCTGTCCTTCCTGATTGTCGAGGACCGGCGTGCGCTGGAGGGCGAGGTCTATGTCGATCTGGACATGGCCGCGGAGCGCGCCTCTGAGTTCGGCGAGTCGTTCAGACGGGAGGCCGCGCGCTATGTGGTACACGGCGTCCTCCACCTGGCCGGTTACGATGATTCCACCCCCGAGGAACGCGCCCGGATGAGCGCGTTGGAAAATCTGTATCTCGGCCGATACTGGGATGGAGGAGGCGGTTGACAACACCCCTTCCCGTGCTTATTAGAGTCGTAACAGGTCGGAATAAAACTCGCACATCATGCACATCCAGATCACTGCCCGTCAATTCCAAGCCAGCGACCGTCTCAACGAGTATGCCCGCAAGAAAATCGAGCGGCTCTCACGGTATTATGATGGCATCACTGGCATCCAAGTGATCATGTCCAAGGATGGACAACCCGAGACCAAGTCCGTAGAAATGAACGCAAGCGTGCACCGCCAGCAACTGGTGGCAAAAGCCGATGGCAAGACGCACGAGGAAGCCGTAGACGAATGCGTCGACCGCCTCAAGAGGCAGGTGGTCCGATACAAGGACAAGCTCCGCGACAAGCGCTGATCAGGCGGTCTCACGGACTGCCCGGACCACCTTGCTGACGTGCTGCGAGGTGGACATGATATAGAAGTGGAGGTACGGTACGCCGGCTGAAAGCAGGTCGGTGGCCTGGCGTGTCGCCCATTCTATGCCGATGTCCGCTGCGTGTGCATTGCCCGCGGACTCGATTTCGGCGGCGAGCGCCTCCGGGATTTCCATGTGGAAGGTCCGTGGGAGCGACTGAACCTGCCGCTTGCTGGTGATGATCTTGAGGCCCGGCACAATGGGTACCGTGATCCCTACGTCCCGGCAGCGCTCGACAAAGTCGAAGTAGTGGCTGTTCTCGAAGAACATCTGGGTCACGACGTATTTGGCCCCTGCATCCACCTTGCGCTTCAGGTTCAGGATGTCCCAGGTGAGGTTTGGAGCCTCGAAATGCTTCTCGGGATAACCGGCCACGCCCACACAGAAGTCGGTGGGAGCCGCATCGATCATTTCCTCCAGATAGTGGCCCGCGTTCATTTCCGAGATCTGTGACACCAGATCGATGGCATGCTCATTTCTCGTCCGGTCGCCGCGGATTGGTTTGCGGAATCCATGGTCATCGCCCCTGAGCGCCATCACGTTCTGGATTCCCAGGTACTGGAGCTCAATCAGCGCGTCTTCGGTCTCCTCACGGGTGAAACCCTCACAGAGAATGTGGGGCACCATCTCGATCCCAAATCGACCCTTGATGGATGCACAGATCCCCAGCGTCCCCGGTCGTTTCCGCTTGACGTGCCGCTTCCACGTGCCGTCTGGCTGCTCCTCATAGTAGGCCTGGGCGGCATGCGAGGTGACGTCGATAAACGGCGGATCAAACTCGGTCAGTCCTTCAACGATGCCCAGAATGTCCTTGAGACTCCCACCCCGCTTGGGTGGTATTATCTCATAAGAGATCAAAGGATTTGACGCCGCTTCCAGCAGGTCAACAATTTTCATCGGGACGTCGATTTCGTTTCTTTTCGACCGTGTCCAACACCGCAGACCGCCGCGTGTTCAATGAAAGCCATCATCTTCGCCACACTCGAAGAAGCCGAACCATTTGTCCAGTCCTACCAGCGTGGCCGCTTCAGTGGTGTCACTGAAGGCGAGACGGTACACGACGATGACCATCTGATTACCATCACGGGGATTGGCAAGATCAAGGGAACGCTGCGTACGGAGCGGCTGCTGCGGGAGTACCGGCCTACCGAAATCCTGCACGTTGGTACCTGCATCACGCTGGTAGACACCATCAAGGTTGGCACACTCTTCTCCCCCTCTCAGGTCTTCGAAGGGGACCGAATTGAGCTCTCCGCCCCGACGTATCCCCGCATGCCTCTGGCTCGGACATTCGACGGCATGGCAACGGGGACACTTGTCACACAGGACCACACAGTCTCCGGCACCCAGGAGCTCACTTACTGGCAGCGAATCGCCGAGGCGTCAGACATGACGGGCTATGCGGTAGCCTATGTCGCGGCCACGCACGGCGTGCCCTGTGGCATCGTTAAGGTGGTGTCCGGTCGCATGGGAGAGGATGATCCAAAACTCCGGAAGACCCTGGACGAGGCGCATGCGATGATCACCACGTTTCTGATCAAACACCTCGGCTAGTGAGTCGCCGGAGGTGGCACCGGCGCGACTGCGGCCCCTGGGCCGGCGTCCTGGCGCGCCTGTAGCGCAGCTTCAGCCGCGTCCATTTCCATGATCGTGCCCTTGGTGGTGTTCGGCAGGTCACCCCGGAAGGCGGTGTCCAGGAGCGTGAACGAGAGGAATACAATCACGAAGAGGGCGCCGACGGCGAAGACCAGCGAGTTGACGCGATTGTCGTATTTCAAGGCCATGAAGAAGCCGACTACAAGTGCGGCCTTCGTGGTGGCTATGAGCATGGCCAGTGGCACGTTGAAAGCGCCGAGATCGAGCCTCGAACTGACCACCGTAAGGATGGTCAGGAAGATCAATGACCCGAAGACCGTGACCAGCATCCGGGTGGAAGCAACATGATGTCCGTGTGCCATCGGTCAGATCAGGTAAAGCAGTGGGAAAAGGAAAATCCAGATGATGTCAACCAGGTGCCAGTAGAGCCCTGTGAGTTCAATCGGGGTGTAATACTCGGGAGAAAAATCGCCCTTGAACGAGCGGATGACAAGCCAGGTGAAAACGCCCATCCCCACCAGAACGTGAAAACCGTGGATGCCCGTCATCACGAAGTAGATGGAGAAGAACTGCGGCAGGAACAGGATATCCGCATAGTTGGCCATGTCGTGCCCGTGGTAGTCGCCTACCGGAGCGAAATTGCCGCCGGGAAAGATACCCGCCTCAAACTTGCCGGAGTACTCCACGTACTTGATGCCCATGAAAATGGCAGCGCAGAGCAGGGTCAGCAGCAGGTTGATGATCAGCCCCTTGCGATCCCCCCTCTGGATGCGCTGGATTCCGTAGGCCACGGTGAACGACGAGCCCAAGAGGACCAGGGTGTTGATGCCCCCCAGTTTCCAGTCCAGCAGGTCCGAGGCCGCCTCGAAAACCTCGGGGTGCCACACGCGGTAGACCGTATAGGCCACGAACATGCCGCTAAAGAGCAGGATTTCTGTAATCAGGAACAACCACATGCCCATCTTCGCCGCGTCAAACTGCTGGTCTGACGAAACGAAGTAGTGCTTCAGGTGGGCGGGTTGTCCGGCTGCAGGTTGCGCCATAACTGTTTTGGCCTCCGGGCCGTACTTGGGCTAGGCCTCGGAAGGAGAACGGTGGACGGATTCGGGAGACACGTTGGCACCATCGCCCGAATGCCCATCGGCAAACAGCTCCGGAGCCAGGTGGTAGTCGTAGGGACCACGGGTCACCACCGGCGTATGGTGGAAGTTGTGCGGATCAGGCGGTGTGGTCGTGTGCGTCCACTCCAGCGTCAGCGCTCCCCAGGGATTGGCCGGGGCAACACGCCCCTTGAACAGACTCACAAGCAGGTACCCCAGAATCATGAAGAGTCCGATCCCGAGGATGTAGGAGCCCATGGTCGACAGCTGGTGGTAGATCTCGAACTCGGGCAGGTAGTCGTAGTAGCGACGCGGCATCCCCCGACTTCCCATGATGAACTGGGGGAAGAAGGTCAGATTGAACCCGATGAACACGAGCGCGGCCGCTATGCGACCGGCGGTCTCGTTGTACATCTTTCCGGTCATCTTGGGCCACCAGTAGTGGAGCCCGCCAAGCGCGGCGATGACGTTGCCACCCATCATCACATAGTGGAAGTGCGCCACCACGAAGTAGGTGTCGTGGAGATGGACGTCGATGGCGAGGACGCCAAGCATGATGCCCGTGAAGCCGCCAATCGAGAATGTGATGAGAAACATCAACGCGTACAGCATCGGCGTCTGGAGCCAAACCGACCCGCGGTACATGGTCAGCACCCAGTTGATGACCTTGACGCCGGTGGGAATACCGATGAGGTAGGTGATCAGGGAGAAGACAATCGACGAGACTGCAGACTGGCCCGAGACGAACATGTGATGGCCCCAGACCAGGAAGCCCAGGAACGCGATGGCCACCGAGGAGAGCGCCACAAACTTGTAGCCCTGCACTCGATTCCGAGAGAAGGTCCCCATCAGATCGGAAATCACGCCGAAGGCCGGCAGGATCATGATGTAGACGGCCGGATGGGAGTAGAACCAGAAGAAGTGCTGGAAGAGCACCGGGTCTCCTCCCAACGCAGGGTCAAAGATGCCGATGCCCAGCAGCTTCTCCAGAAACAGGAGAAGCATGGTGATGCCGATCACCGGCGTGGCCAGCACCTGAACAATCGAGGTGGCATAGATGGACCAGACGAAGAGCGGAAGGCGTGTCCAGGTAAGGCCCGGCGCCCGCATCTTGTGGACCGTGACAATGAAATTCAGGCCCGTCAGGATGGACGAAAAGCCCATCACGAACACGCCCATCGTAATGAAAAGAATTCCGTTCCCTACGCTGGTCGAGTACGGCGCGTAGAAGGTCCAGCCACCATCAACCCGGCCAACCACCACTGCCGTCAGCGCGATAACCGCCCCTATCAGGTAGATGTAGAAACTCGCCAGATTCAGGCGAGGGAACGCCACGTCCTTTGCGCCAAGCTGGATCGGCAGCACGAAGTTGCCCATCACCGCCGGAATCGCCGGAATGATGAAAGCGAAGACCATCAACACCGCGTGCAGCGTGAAGGTCTGGTTGTAGGCGTCCGGCCCCATGATGGTCTCTCCGGGCGCGGCCAGCTCGGTTCGCACCAGGAGGGCGAGAATCCCGCCGGCCAGGAAGGCCAGCGACACGGCAACGAGATACATCATGCCGATCCGCTTGTGGTCCACCGTAGTGAGCCACGACCTGATCGTCTTCTCGTTGTTGAGGTAATGGACCGCCGGGGCGGCTGCGGAAGATGCGTGCATGTGTGTTTCGGGTGCGGCCGTTAACGGCTACTGCAGCGTCTTGATATAGGCGATGAGTCCGTCCAACTCGCGCGCGCTCAACGACGAGTACGAGGGCGGCATGGCGGGCGGATAGGACTCGACGATCTCGGCGGCGGGATTCAGAATCGCCTCGCGAAGGTAGTTCTCATCAGCCACGGCACTCGTCCCGTCCTCGAATGGCCGCTCTGCGCCAAACAGCCCTTGGAATGTCGGACCCACACCGCGTGAACCGTCCACCGAGTGGCAGGCAGAGCAGTTGTACTGGGTGTAGAGGACCGCGCCCAACTCTTCCGGTGGACGGTCGGCGTTCTGGTCACCCAGCCACCGCTGGAATTCGGCCTCGGGTTGGGCAATCAACGTTCCAAGCATCGCCGAGTGAGAGGTACCGCAGTACTCGGTACAGTAGACCTGGTACTCGCCGGACTCGTCTACCTGAAACCAAATCGACGTGTACCGATTGGGCAGGACGTCGTGCTTTACCCGGAAATCGGGCAGGAAGTAGCTGTGGATTACATCCTCAGAACTCATGTTGAGTTTGATGGGCCGACCAATCGGCACATGGATCTCGTTGGGGACCACGACTCCGTTGTCGTACTCGTATTCCCAGTACCACTGCTTTGCACGGACGGTGATCTCGTAGGAGTCCGGCGGCGCGGCGTACATCTTGACGAATACCTTGAACCCCCAGGTAAAGACGATCAGCACAAGAATCGTGGGAATCACGATGCTTGCCGTTTCGATCAGTGGACTCGGGTGATGCTCCGGTGGCACATAGGAATGATCCTTGCGCCGGTACTTGACCGCGAAGTAGATGAGGAATCCGACGACGCCAATGAAGAAGGCAACGCTGATCCAGTAGACGAAATAGAACAGGGCATCAACCTCGGGGGCGATAGTAGACGCCGCCTCGGGAAGCCATAAGGTCCCGTTCTCTCCCATGGTTATTCGCTCGAGTTAGCCGCGGAGGTCGCAGCGGTTCATGCACTCACCGCCCGGGTGAGTGTGCGCCGTTCCCGGCGCCAATACAAAAGAAGGGTCCCTCCCAACAGGAGGAGGGTCAGAACACCACCGCCGCGCATCAGATTCCAGGCGTCGGCGACGTAGGAATTGGCGTCGGGGTCGTAGCGGTAGCAAAACAGAAAGATCTTGTCGGCGGCGCTCCCGACACGCCCCTCGGACGCCTCGACCGTTGCGAGTCGCACATCGCGGGAGTCGTACGCCATGCCGCGGATGTACCGGGTTATCACGCCGGACCCACTCACGAACATGAGTGCAGCCGGGTGCGCATACTCCTGGGTGTCGTCCATCCATTTGAACGAAAACCCGACAGCCGAGGCCAGCGCCTGAATACTGTCGTCGGACCCGGTCAGGAAATGCCAGCCGTCGGCGGCCTCTTCGACACCCAGTTGTGTGATGTGCCTATCCTTGGCGCGGGCCGCCTGCTCCGGAATCTCCGTAGCCGAAAAGCTGACCGTCACCACGTCAAACTGGTCTCCGGGCGTCCAGCCGTCCTGCTGGTGAAGGTCCTTCAGTGTCTTCGTGAACTCTGTCAGCATCAAGCTGCAGAGCATCGGACACTCGTGATACACAAAATTGAGCAGGACAGGCGTCTCTCCGTCGAAGTATGACCCGATCGCAACCTCACGGCCGTTTTTGTCCAGGAACAGCAGGTCCCCAGGGATTTCCTCACCCAATTGCTCCTCGATACCCACGCCATCGAAGACCGAGGGTAATGAACCCGTGGGCTGCCCGGCGGTCGTGCCAACCAGACATCCGAGGAACGCTATGAGCAGACCTGTCCTCAAAGTGACAGTGTGAGTTCCGTGGTGCCGCCGCTTCCACCGGCCATGACGATTTCCTGCATCGCGCGATCAATCGGGATTCTGTAGATCCCGTTTGCCGCATCGACGACACCTGACCCGTTCAGTAGCGCCTGAGCGGCAGCGTTGGTTTCCTTCAGCACCGGATAGCCGGTCGTCTCGATGGCCGTGGTTTCGGCACTTTGCAATTCGCCGAGGGCAATCTGGACGCCACCGGCAACCACGACCGCGAGTGCGGCCACAATGGCCAGTACCATGCCGAGAATAGACGTAGCCGCGATGCCTTCGGGTTCTACGCCAGCGTTGTCAGTCACGTGATCCATACCTGTTCGAGGAATTCAGCCGTCAAACGTACGCCGAGGCTGATGGATTGAAGTCCCTGATGAAGGCATGGTCAAATCCGGTAGGCGGGCGTTCTACCGGAAATCCCGCGACGAGAGCGCTCAGTTCCGCATCAGGTGTTGCGGAACTTGAGGGAGTAGCCGAGGCGCGGGTCCTTCTGCGGGACCATGCTGTGCCGGCTAAGCCGGAACACGACAAGGCCCACCAGAATGCCGACAATGCCAATGAGTGCGAGGAAGTCGAGGGGATGCACCTGCGCGCGATCGCCATGCAGCACTGGCATCGCGAGCCAGTGGAAGTCGAACCAGTGCATCAGAAGCAGCCAAACTGCCATGAACCCGAGCAGTGGCCGGAGGCGCTTCGCCCAACGGCCGACCAGGATCACGAACGGCAGAATAAAATGTGCAATCAACAGCGCAGCGCTGTGGGCCTCCCAGCCGTGTGTCAGCCGGTGACGGTACCATACCGTTTCCTCCGGAAGATTGCCGAACCAGATCAGCATGTACTGGCTGAAGGCGATGTAGGCCCAGAAAATCACGAACCCGAAAAGGAACTTGCCCAGGTCCTGATAATGCTCAGTGGTGACGCCCGACATCATGCCACCGGTCTGAAGCGCCATGGACACGACGATCATGAATGCCATGATGGCCATGAACGACCCGGCGAAGAAGTACACCCCGAACATGGTGGAGAACCAGTGGGGGTCCAGCGACATCAGGATGTCGTAGCTGGCAAAAGCGGTAGTTATCGCCATGAGCGGAAGTCCCCAGGCGCTCGTGACGCGCATACTCTTGGTCTCCGCGATGTCCCCCGTTTCGTCCTGACGGATGGACCGTGTATAGAGTCGATAGGAGATGAGCGTCCACGCTACAAAATAGAAGGCCAGGCGGCCGAGGAAGAACGGCGTGTTCAGGTATCCTGACTTCCCCGCGAGTACTGCATCAAAGTGAGAATTCGCCGGATCCAGCAGGTCGGCATGCGTCCAGTGATACAGGTCGTGCATCCCCAGAAGTATGGGAATGCCCAGAAGCGCCAGGACCGGGAAGGACCACATCAGGGCCTCCGGGATGCGCCGGAATACCACACTCCAGCGCGCCTTGGTCAGGTGCTGGATGATCACGAAGAACAAGGCACCGATGGCCAGGGAGAGTCCGTACGCCCAGGCAATGAGGTACGAAAAGTAGAACTGCTGGTGATCCTCGCCGGTCAACCCCACGGCAATGGTGGCCACCAGCGCAATCACTCCGATCCCGAGCGGCACCGTCCAGGCCATGGATGAGCCCGTGAACTGGTAGCGACTCTCGGCGCCGTCGCCGGTGGGGCGAATCGGGTCGAAGAGCCAGACCAGCGGATTACTGGAACGAATAGTCGCCATGGATACGAACTATTTGGCCGAGCTGGCGCCGGCGGATGGTGGTGAACTGGACGCCATTCCGGTGCCCTGCGCGTACTGACTGCGCTGAAGCGCCCGGATGTACGCGGTGATGGCCCAGCGATCGGCAATCGGGATCTGCTGCGCGTAGCCCGGCATGCTCCGGACGCCGTTCGAGATCACGTCAAACAGGTAGCCGTCTGGCACGGCCCGCATCGCATCGGCATGGTAGGTCGGCGCGGGCACATACCCGTAGTTGCCGGTCATGATGATTCCCTTGCCGTCGCCGGCATCGCCGTGACAGACCGAGCAGAAGATCTCGTAACGCTCCTGACCACGCTCCATAAATTCGGCGGTCAGACCCACCGGGTTGGCGGCCACGAAAGCGCCTGCGGCATCACGGCCGAAATGGAAGGCGGTGTCCTCGCGGAGAAAGCCTCGGGCCACCGTCCCCGCAACGGGCGGCCTCATGGCCCGGCCATCGGCGAAGAAATCGTTCCGCTCCTGCGGGTCAAATCGTTCCTGCCAGTCCATATTGGGGTTGATATGGATCGGTGGCGCATCGCTGGCGTCTCCGCGGCAACCCGTCAGGACCACCACGACAACCACGGCCGTCAGGGAACGCATTGCAATCATCGAAAACGTAGTAGGAAGTGAACCCGGCATCATCTAGTCCTCCAACTCCGAGGTGCCGCGGTCGCGGATCACCTCGATGTTCTGCGCACCCAGATCCGAGAGCATCTGACGGGTGTCCTCTGAATCGAATCGCCGGTCGGTGGCCGCGATGTGGAGGAAGAAGGCATCGTCCGTGGCCCGGGCGAAGTTCTTCGAATAGAACAGCGGGTTGTAGGGTCTTGGCAGACCGTTCAACGCAAACATGCCGGCAACCGCCGCCAACGCGCTGAAGAGAATGGTCACCTCGAACATGACGGGAACGGAAGGTTCGACCGAAAAGAACGGCTTCCCACTGATGTTCAGTGGGTAGTCCACCGCACTGGTCCACCACTGCAGCCACGTTCCCAGGGCAAGCCCGGTGATTCCGCCGATCAGGCAGATCCAGCCGACCTTTGAGTTGGGGAGTCCCATCGCGTCATCCATACCGTGGATGGGAAATGGGCTGTGGGTATCGAAGTGCTTGTAACCGGCATCCCTGACGCCCTCGGCCGCATGGTACAACGCACCCGGATTGGGGAATTCCGCCAGCAGGCCGTGAAGCTCGGGGTTCGGGCTCTCGAAGATGCCCATCGACGCCTTCACATCACGAATCAGTTCTTGCAACGCGTTCATGGCGATGTCAGGCTGTTGTGGATGCTCCAGGTGCGGGGGTCGGCAGGGCGTTCCCTGCCTGACCGTCACCGTGGCCATCGTAATAATGCGGATCCGCCTCGGGCTTGATGCCCTTCACTTCGGAGATGGCCACCATCGGCATGAACCGGAGGAAGAGGAGGAACAGCGTGAAGAAGAGCCCGAATGACCCGACAAACGTCAGTACGTCCACTGCGGTCGGCGAGTAGTAGTCCCAGGAGCTGGGCAGGTAGTCGCGGTGCAGCGAGGTGACCGTGATCACGAACCGCTCAAACCACATTCCAACGTTCACCAGGATGGAAACCACGAACATGAACGGAATGCTGGTCCGGAGCTTCTTGAACCAGAAGAACTGGGGAAAGAAGAGGTTGCAACTCATCATCGTCCAGTAGGCCCAGGCGTACGGCCCAAAGGCACGATTCAGGAACGCGTACTGCTCGTACTGGACGCCTGAGTACCAGGCCATGAAGAACTCCGTGATGTACGCGAAGCCAACCATGGTACCCGTCAGCAGGATCACGATGTTCATCTTCTCGAGATGACTGATCGTGATGATGTCCTGCAGTCCGTAGACCTTTCGGGCGATCACCATCAGGGTCACCACCATCGCAAAGCCGGAGAAAATGGCTCCGGCCACGAAGTAGGGCGGGAAAATGGTCGTGTGCCATCCAGGCACAATGGACACCGCAAAGTCAAAGGACACCACCGAGTGCACCGAAAGCACAAGTGGCGTGGCCAGGGCTGCAAGCAGGAGGTAGGCCTTCTCGTAGTTTCTCCAGTGACGATTGGCGCCGGTCCATCCCATGGAAAGGACACCCAGTACCCGCTGGCGAATCTTCGTGGTCGCACGGTCCCGCATGGTCGCCAAGTCAGGAATCATGCCCACATACCAGAAGGTGAGCGACACCGTGAAGTAGACGGATACCGCAAACACGTCCCAGAGCAGCGGGCTCTTGAACTGCGGCCACATCTCCATCTGGTTCGGGATCGGCAACATCCAGTACGCAGCCCATACGCGACCAACGTGGATTCCGGGGAAGACCAGGGCACAGATGACCGCGAAGACGGTCATCGCTTCTGCACTCCGGTTGATGGCCGTCCGCCATTGCTGTCTGAAGAGGAAGAGGATGGCTGAAATCAGCGTCCCCGCGTGACCGATACCGACCCAGAACACAAAGTTGACGATGGCATAGCCCCATCCAACCGGGTTGTTCAGGCCCCAGACACCGATCCCGTTCCAGAACAGATAGGCGATCATGACCAGGAGGATCATGAGGCCGATGTTCGCTATCGAGAAGGCCGCGTACCATGCCAGCGGAGTCTTCTTCTCGGTATGCGACGAGACCTTTTCGGTGATCTCGTGGAACGATAAATCAGCACCGAACAGCGGGGAGTCGTCCATGACGTGTCCCCCGGAGTTGGCTGGATGTTCCGTACTCACAGTCGACTGGTGCTTCGTTTAGTGTTCGCCAGCGGCCGCTTCGACGGCCGGCTCGAGGGCAGGATTGGGATTCCGGACGCGCGCCAGGTAGCTGGTGCGTGGCTTCACGTTCAGTTCGGCCAGCATCTCATAGCGACGCGGGTTGGCCTTCGCCTTACGGATCTCGCTCTCGGGATCGGTGAGGTCGCCAAAGGATATCGCCTGGGACGGACATGCCTGCTGGCAGGCCGTAATCACATCGCCCTCGCGAATCTCACGGCCTTCCACGTTCACCTGGCGATTGACCGCCCGGATGCGCTGGATGCAGTATGAGCACTTCTCCATCACCCCACGGCTCCGAACAGTCACGTTCGGATTCTGCGCCATGTGCAATGTCTTCGGAAGCGTCTTGGACCAGTTGTAGAAGTTGAAACGACGAACCTTGTACGGGCAGTTGTTCGCGCAGTAGCGCGTTCCAATGCACCGATTGTAGATCATCTGGTTCGTACCGTCGGGCGAATGCACGGTGGCTGCCACAGGGCAAACCGACTCGCAGGGCGCATTCTCGCAGTGCATACACGGCACGGGCTGCTGCACCATGTGCAACTCGCCGTGACCGTCTCCGCCCACGAAGTAGCGGTCCATCCGGATCCAGCTCATCTCGCGTCCGCGGCTGACCTGGTCCTTGCCGACCACCTGGATGTTGTTCTCCGATTGGCAGGCCACCATGCAGGCGTTGCAACCGGTGCAGGTGTTGAGGTCGATGACCATGCCCCACTGGTTGCCGAAGTAGGGGTTGTCCTTGGCCGCGTTCTGCGCCGCCGGATGGCTGTTCTGCCAAAGCGCCGGATACTGATCCCACTCCGTCTCGTCAATGATCTTGGGATCATCGTCGGTGACGAACCGGGGGTTGGCGCGATACTCGGCCAGGGTGGCCATGCGGAACATGCCGCGCTTTTCCATCTCGACGCCTTCGTCCGGAAGCGCGCCGTGGTCCTGGGTCGTGGCGATGAGGTAGTCGCCGCTCGTGCGCGATACAGTTGCTCCGGCCGTCCAGCCGGGGGCCGTGAGTGTCCTGAGAGGATCCACGTTCACGCCGACACCGGTAGCAATCGCGCCGTTCGCGTAGACATCTGTTTCGTGATCGAGATCGAAGAACCGTGCCGATCGGCGTTCGCGATTCGTGCCGATTTCGCGGCCGTAACCCGTCTCCAGGACTACCGTGTCGTCCGCAATGCCATGCTGGATCCAAATGGGCGCATCAATCGAAACGCCGCCCGCGGAGATCTCCGCACGGTCCACCAGGTGCTGACCATTCGTTAGAGCAATCGATAGCCCCAGCGCCTCCGCCGTGGAGGGGCTCATCACGGCCACATTATCCCAGACGATCTTGGTCGTGGGGTGCGGCGTTTCCTGCATCCAGGCGTTGTTCGAGAACGAGCCATCAAGCGCCGATGGACTGGGTCGAAACACGAGTTCGATCCCCTGACTCGCCGCACTGCGCATGCCGGCGAGCGCGGCCGCCAGCCCGGCCGGAGCCGGAGTAACCGAGGCAAAGCCCGTCGATGGCGCGAAGCCGTCGTGGAGAATTTTCCTCCATCCCTTTTCGAAGTCACCACCAATCTGACCCTGCCAGGCCTGGCGAACCAGGTCGTAGCCGGGTCGATCGACACCGGACGCCAGGAGGCCGGCAATCTCAAGCGCAGAGTGGGCCGACTCGTAAAGCGGTGCAATCAGCGGCTGCACAACCGAGGCGGTGCCTCCAAATGAGCGGCCGTCGCCCCAAGCCTCCAGATAGTGTGCCACTGGCACGTGCCAGCGAGAAGCCTGCGCCGTCTCATCCATGTACAGACCGGCGTGGACGGTGTCGGGCACCCGGGCCAGCGCGGCCTCGAATCCGAGACTTGCCGGAGCGTTATAGACTGGATTGGAGTCCAGCATCACGAGAAAATCGACGCGCCCGGCGGCCATGTCGGCGACCAGGTTTACCAGACCAGCTGCACGGGTTGCCACCTGGGATGCCCCAAGGTCAAGCAGTTCAACAGTGGTGCCAACCGCACCCAGAATTTCGTTGATCGCCGCGGCAATGGCGTGGGTGTCAACCGACTGCGTATCGCCGGCTACAACCACACCCGCGGCGCCCGCGTGCCGGAGATCCGCTGCGACGGCCGTTACCCACGGGTCACCATCAAACTGCTCGCCGCCACCAACAGCCACGCCGAGAGCACGGGCTATCGCAGCACCCATGCCAGCGACCTGCGAAGCCTTGACGGCCTTCCGGTGATCGGACATGCCGCCCGTCACGCTGAAGGCGCTCTCAACCATGTAGAGTCTGGACATCGTCCCGGACTCATCCACGCGCCGCCCGGCCGCGAAGGACGCCGAGTCCTGCAGCGAATTCCGGGCAGCCATACCCAGGAAATCTGCGTCAAGCGAAAGAATGACCTTAGCCCGGTCGAAGCGGTGACGGGCCCGCAGAGAGCGTCCGTACACCGACTGCAAGGCCGTTGAGGACGGATCGGACCCGCCGGCATCGTACTCGACCCAACGGCCGCCTCGGGCCTCGAAAGTCGCGCGCTGCGCGGCCAGGCTGATCGACGATGATGGCGGACTCAGGACCACTGACTGACCCGCACGACGAGTTGCGACAAACGTCGCGAAGTCGGCCCAGGTGGCCGCATCTCCGTCGTGAATCACAGTCTGGGAGCGATCCGGGTCGTACAGCCCCAGGAGCGAGGCCTGCTCAAATACCCCGGAGCTGCCGGTGGATTCGGGATGGTCGGTATTCCCTTCGATCTTGGTTGGTCGACCGTCGGTGCTCTCGACAATCACCGGGCGAAGGGTGCCTCGGAATTCCATGCCGGACGCGTACTGCATCGGCACGCCGGGGATGGTATCCTCCGGGCGCCGCGAGAACGGCATGATGGTCTCAATGGGCTTCCGGCAGCCGGCCAACCCGGCGAGTGCCATGGAGGCGCCCATGATGTGCAGAAAGCCGCGACGAGACGTCTGCCCCGGGCTGCCGGATGCCCCGGGCATCAGTTCGGCGGCGGTGAAAGCCTCGTATTCGGGGTGCCTCTCCAAGTGTTCGACACTCCGCCAAAAACGGGTGCGAGGAGACGACGCGCCTGAATCGCGCTCGGAATTCTGCAATACGGGAAGCTCGATCATCTTCCGGTGCGGTCGTCGTTTAGTAGTGACACGCCGAACAGTTCGTCGGCGGCTGGATGTTCTCGCGCCTGACGCGCTCAAGATTGCGACTGACGAAGTCGGAGGGCTGGACATAGCCCATGTTCGTCACCTCGTCGTTCGGGCGGAGGTACAGTTCCGGCTGCCGGTGACACTCCAGACACCATCCCATTGACAGCGGCTCGACCAGCTTTACCACTTCCATCTGATCTACCCGGCCATGACAGGTCTCGCAGGCCACACCGTTCGTGATGTGCACGTTGTGGGCGAAATGGGCGTAGTCCGGCAACTGGTGAACCTTCACCCAGGGAATGGATGCGCCCGTTGCCCAACTCTCACGAACAGGCAGAAGCTTCAGGGATTCCGTACGGATCTGGTTGTGGCAGTTCATGCACGTCTGGGTCGCCGGCACATTCGAGTAGGCGGCGTTTTCCACCTGCGTGTGGCAGTACTGGCAGTTGATCCCCAACTCGCCGGCATGCAGCCGATGGCTGTAGGCGACGGGTTGCTCCGGAGCATACCCAACGTCGGTGTACTCCGGGCTGAAGTAGTACCACACGAAGAGTATGGCGGCTATCCCGCCCCCCGCCACGGCAAGCAGGCTGAGGGTCGGAAGCAGATTAGCGCTTCTGGAAAATATCTGTGGCATCGTTCAGGCCGGTGGCCCTGGAATGGGTGCACGTCAAGACATCGAACCTAATGACTACGCGGTGACGTTGGCGTGTTTGATGGTTGAATAATCAATCAAGCGGTCAATCTGCCTGTAACAGATCTGCCGGGCGGGAGGGCATGATCCGGGTCAGGCGCCGAAAACGAAGCATCAGAAGTACCGCGGCCAGGGCGAGTCCGATGACCAGCCCCCACCAGAGTCCGCGGCCTCCAAACCCGGCCACGAAACCTAACGCGTATCCGGAAGCGAGACCAACTCCCAGATAGGAAACTACAGCGATCACCATGGGGACGGTAGTGTCCTTGAACCCTCTCAGCGCACCGGCGGCCGAAACCTGAATGCCGTCTGCCATCTGAAACACGGCGGCCACTGAAAGCAGGCCCACGGCGACGTCGATGACCTCCTGATTGCCCGGAGCGGAGAGATCGAGGTAAATGCCGATCACAAACCGGGGTGCCAACCAGAACAGCAGGGCCGATGCGGCCATGAAGCCGAGCGCAAGACCCATGCTTGCGTGACCGGCCATTTTCGCGCCTTCGGCATCGTTCCGGCCAACCGCCTGACCCACCCGGACCGTGGCCGCCAGGCCGATACCCAGCGGCACCATGAACGTGAACGCAGCACACTGGATGGCCACCTGGTGAGCGGCCAGCGATGCGGTCCCGATCCACCCCATCATCAGAAGGGTGACCATGAACAGCGTCGTCTCGACGCCGAACGAGGCGCCGATGGGCCAGCCGATCTTGAAGAGACTCCGGAAATAGTGGAAATCTGGTCGGCCTAACCGGGCAAAGATGTGGTAGGGCGCGAATTCCGGGCGCGATGCCACGAAGGCCACCAGGAGCAGAAACTCGATTCCGTGAACCAGGGCACTGGCCCATCCTGTGCCGACGAGGCCCATCTCGGGAAACCCCCAGTGCCCGAACATGAATACCCAGTTGGCGAGGACATTCATCCCCACGCCGGCAAAGGCGATGGCTGTCACCGCGCGTGGACGGGACACCCCCTCCACGAAACTCCTGAGCGCGATGAAACCGAGAAAGGGAAACGCTGCCCATTTGATGGCCGACAAGTAATCAGCCGCCAATCGGGCCGTTTCGGGCTGCTGACCGGCTGCAATCAGAAGCGGGTAGGCGCTCTCAAAAATGGCCATCACCGCGACCGCCAGGCACAGGGCCAGCCAGAGGCCCTGCCGGACGCTTCGCCCAATCGGGTCGTCCTCTCCGGCTCCGAAGGCCTGGGAGACCATCGGGCCTACCGCCATCACGATGCCCATGGCAATCACGATGAGCGTGAAGAAGAGGGTATTGCCGAGCGCGATGCCGGCCAGGGACTCGGGCCCGAGTCGTCCCACCATGATGGTGTCCACGAAACTCAAGGAGATGTGCGCCACCTGCGTGAGGACGATCGGTGCCGCCATTACAAGCGTAGCGACGACCTCGGCGCGGTATGTCTTCGTATGGGTCTCCAAATGCTCTTTACTGCGCGTCGATGATACGGCAGACCGGAGCGTATCTTCGGCCCGATTGAATGAGTCAGCCCCCATAGAGTCAGGCCCCATACATACAGCCCCCATAGATCCAGCCCTCCTGGAGACGGCCAGGGTGACGGCGCCGGACATGACCGTCGTCATCGTGAACTACAACGTCCGGGATTTTCTCGAGCAGGCTCTCCAGTCGGTCCGCCGGGCCTCACGGTCGCTCGCCGTCGAGGTCTTTGTGGTGGACAACAACTCGGTGGACGGATCCGTGCCGATGGTGCGCGAGCGATTTCCGGAGGTCACACTCATCGCGAATGAGGAAAACGTCGGGTTTGGCGCGGCCAACAACATGGCCATCAACCAGAGCCGGGGGCGCTATGTGCTGATCCTGAATCCCGACACCATTGTCCAGGAGGATACCTTCGACCATCTGGTCCAGTTCATGGATGCCCACCCGGAGGCCGGGGCTGCGGGGTGCCAGATCCTGAACCCTGACGGGACCTTCGCGCCCGAGAGTCGACGCTCGTTCCCCACTCCGCAGGTGGCCTTTTACCGGATGACGGGGCTCGCGCGGTTTTTTTCGCGGAGTCCGCGCTTCGGCCGCTACAACATGACGTTCCTTCCCCGGGATGCCGTGGCGGAGGTGGATGCCCTCTCGGGTTCCTGCATGATGGTCCGTCGTGAGGCGCTGCTGGGTCCTGGCGGCGCCGAGGCCCCGGGCGTCGGCCTGTTCGACGAGGACTTCTTCATGTACGGGGAGGACCTGGATCTCTGTTACCGGATCCAGCAGGCGGGCTGGAGAATCTATTACACACCCGGAACGCAGATCATCCACTACAAGGGAGAGAGCACCAAGAAGGGCGAATTCCGCTATGTCCGGCTGTTCTACGGAGCCATGGTGCTCTTCACCCGGAAACACCTGGAGGGTCGCTACTCGCTCTTGTTCGCCGGCATTCTGCAGGCGGCCATCATGGTTCGCGCTGGCATCTCCGTGGTGTCCCGCGCCGCCGCGCGCCTGTTCCCGCCAGCCGCGGACTTCGCCCTGGTCTACTCGGCGGTGGTCCTGCTGGCCTGGCTTCGATCCCGCCAACTCGGAGCCCCGTTGTCCCAGCTTTACCTGACGGCCGTGGCTCCCGCGTATGCCATCGGCACCCTCAGCGGCATCTTTCTTTCCGGCGGTTACCGTTCAGGAAGATCCCGAAAACTGCGGCCGGTACTGGCCGGCATTGTCTTGGGCTTCCTGGTGGTGAGTGCGGCTTCTTTCTTCGCAAAAGAGATCGCGTTCTCCAGGGCTGTGATCCTGGGGAGCGCGATGGCCTCGGCCCTTCTGCTGCCTGCCTGGCGAGCCGTCAGGCGGGGCCGGGCCGAGGCCGGCCGCGCGATCATGGTCGGGGACCGGGATGAAGCGGAACGGCTGGGCGAACTCGTGGCATCCCATCCCCGTCCGCCTTTCCTGCTCGATGGGTATGTCGAGCCCGGCCGGGATGCAGCGGCGCCCGGCGAGGGCGCCGGCAACGGCATCCACCCGCTCGGTGCGCTTCATCACCTGCGTGATCTGGTTCGCCTGCATCAGATCAGTGACGTTGTTTTCGCGGTCAAGAATGTCAGCAACCGGGAAATTTTGGGCGTCATGCAGCGCCTCCAGGATCTACCCGTTCAGTTCCGGATGCTCGGTGAGGATCGCTCGCATGTGATCGGCAAGGCCACTGTATCGGAACTCGGAATGCCGGACCTGGGCGAGACAATCGGTGAGGCCCTGACGATTCGGGGACGGTTGAGGAAGAAGGCGTTCGAAATGCCGGTATCCCTGGGTCTCTTTCTTCTCTGGCCGGTCTTTGCCGGGGCCGCGGCGCTCGGCGGCCCGCACGGCAGGATGGCCCGTTGGCGAGAGGCTTCCCGAAGTTCATTCCGCGTGCTTGCGGGACAGGCTGACCTTGTCGGGCTGGATCCATCCCATCGGGGCATCGTTCCAACGGATTGGCAGCTGCATCCTGGACTCTTCAACGTCACGCAGCTTCTGCGGACCTCGCCTGGCGATGCCCCCAGGGAGGCCGATCTGATGCGGGCCTACGGGTACTATGTCACCCATCAATCTGCCGGTCTTGACTGGGAGATTATATTCCGGGCACTGAACAGGCTCTGAGCTGCCCTTCCTGCCGCCGCCGGCCCTCACCTTCGCAACCCACCACCATGGCGAAGTCACAGACACACTCGCTCGATTTTGAACGTCCGCTCCTCGAGCTTGAGGCCAAGCTGGCGGAGATGCGGACGCTGCGGGGCGATGAGCCCTCGACCGATCTGAACGCGGCCATCGGAAGCCTGGAAACGCGGGTTCACGACCTCCGGCAGTCGATCTACCGCAACCTGACCCGTTGGCAGCGAGTCCAGATTGCCCGCCACCCGCTCCGACCCTACTCGCTGGATCACATCCACGCGTGGACCGAAGGATTCCAGGAGCTTCACGGCGACCGCCTCTTCGGCGACGACCCGGCGATGATCTCGGGTCTGGCGACGTTCAAGGGCGGGCGATACGGTTACAAAGACCGGACAGTGGCCATCGTAGGCCAACAGAAGGGCCGCGATACGAAAATGCGGAAGTTCAGGCGTTTCGGCATGTCGAATCCCGAGGGGTACCGCAAGGCGCTCCGGGTCATGCACATGGCCGCGAAATTCGGCAAGCCCGTCGTGTGCCTGCTTGATACGCCGGGTGCATTCCCGGGTCTGGAGGCCGAAGAGCGTGGCCAGGCGGAGGCCATCGCGCGCAACCTCTTTGAGATGGCCCGACTGCCGGTTCCGATTGTGGTCGTCGTCATTGGTGAAGGCGCCTCCGGAGGGGCCCTGGGCATCGGCGTGGGAGATCGCATTCTCATGATGGAGAATGCCTGGTACTCGGTGATCTCTCCTGAGAGCTGCTCGTCAATCCTCTGGCGGTCCTGGGACTACAAGGAGGAGGCTGCCCGCGGCCTGAAACTCACGGCAACGGACCTTCAGCCCCTCGGCATCATCGACGACATCATTCCGGAGCCGCTTGGTGGCGCGCACCGGGATCCCGAGTCGGCGTTTTCCTCCACGGGAAAAGCCATTGCCAAGGCGCTGGCCCAGTTGGATGGTGTAGCAACTGATTCCCTGCTGGAGCAGCGCCTTCAGAAGTTCGATGCGATGGGTGTCTTCGAGGCCGTCGACCCGGTGGAAACGGATGCCATGAGCGGAGCCTGATGCCGGTATTTCGAATGACCCGGCGCGTGCGCTACCGCGAATGCGACCCCATGGGCGTGGTTTACCACACCCATTACGTGGACTGGTTTGAGGAGGCCCGGACGGAGGCGCTCCGGGGGCTGGGTCTCCCTTACGCGGATCTGGAGCGCGATGGGATCTTCATGCCGGTCGTCGATCTCGCCGTCCGGTATCACGCTTCCGTGCGCTATGATGACGTGGTTGAGATCGTTACCAGGGTGGATGACGAGATTCCGTCAACTCGCGTGCGATTCGACTACGAAGTATGGAAAACCGGTGTTGAACGGCCCTGCTGCGTGGCACACGTGACGCTTTGCTTCGTTGACGCTGCCCGTGGGCGGCCGGTGAAGGCACCCCAGTACGTGAAAGACATTCTGGCGGAGGCCTTGGGTGACTGAGACAACGGAACTACCCCACTACCTGACAGAAGGGGACATCGACGCAGTGATCCGACGAGGACTGCTCGAGGACGTTGGACCGGGTGACGTGACCACCCAGGCGACGATTCCGGAGGGGACCAGTGCCGATGCCATGTTTCTCGCCAAGGCTGACGGCACCGTGGCGGGCCTCTTCGTGGTGGAACGCGTCTTCTCGGCGCTACCGGGTCCGATCTCCCTTGTGTGGGACGTGGCGGACGGCGACCGTGTGGAGCACGGCCAGGTCCTCGGCCGACTCAACGGCAACGCCCGGTCCATTCTCGAAGGTGAGAGACTCGCGCTCAATCTCCTGCAACGCATGAGCGGAATTGCCACGGCCACGCGCGCGATGGTCGATGCGGCCGCCGGAGGTGCCCAGATTCTCGATACCCGCAAGACGGCGCCGGGCCTGCGCGGACTCGATAAGTGGGCCGTCGTCCTGGGGGGCGGTACCAATCACCGAGTCGGACTTCACGACATGATTCTCATCAAGGACAATCACATCGCGGCCAGTGGCGGCATCACCGGAGCCATTCAGGCCGCACACCGGTTCCGCGCGAATCATCGGCGGGATGACCTTCAGATTGAGATCGAGGTTCGGAACTTTAAAGAATTGGACGAGGTGCTCTCGGTGGGCGGCGTCGATCGCGTCCTCCTCGACAACATGGTCTCGGTTACGCCCGCCGGCATTGACACCTCCCGCCTACGGGCAGCCGCCACACGGGTCGACGGCCGTTTTCTGACCGAGGCGTCCGGAAATGTCACGCTGGAGACCGTGGGCGCGATTGCGCGTACGGGAGTCGACTACATTTCGTCCGGGACCCTCACTCACTCGATCCGAGCCCTGGACATCTCTCTCAAGGTCACCCTGAGCGCCTGATTCCGACCTCCGCTACGACGTTCAACCAGCCCCTTAGCCCATGCTGCAGGAACAGAGCCGGCTCTTCCAACGCCTGCTGTTCTTCGCCGATCTGGTTCTCATTGCCGTCGGGTGGATTCTGGCCTACTTCCTCCGGTTCGAGGTCTTCCTCCGACTGGACTTCCTGCCACCTCCGGAGTGGCAGCCACTGAGTCGTTACCTGGGGTTTCTCCCCGGGGTTTTGCTGCTCTCCATGGCCGTCTTCTGGGGGACCAGTCTGTACGTCCCAGACCGGGCCCAGAAGTGGACGCGCCTTGTCACAGGCGTCGTCAAGTCCACGCTGGTTGGTGTGATTGTCCTCGCGGCCTCGCTCTCGTTTTACCGGGCGTTCTACTTTTCACGCCTTCACATGGCGCTGTTCGCGTCCCTCACGCCGGCGCTTATGCTGGCGCTGCGGCTGGCTCTGTACGCGGCACTCAGGAGGGCCAGGAGCCAGGGTCGCTACCAGCGGCGGGTCCTCATTGTCGGTGCGGGCGCGGTGGGCCGGCGGCTCCGCACATCGTTTGCGCAATATCCCTGGATGGGCTTCGACCTGCACGGTTTCCTGGATGACGCCAAGGAGGGCCCGGAAGTCCTGGGCAAGACAGACGAGGCCCTCCGGGTTCTCGACGAAGCCGAGGCGGCCGGGACCCCCATCGACTATGTGTATGTGGCCCTGCCACTCTCCTCTGCGCAGCGGATTGAAGACATTCTGAGCGCCGTCTCAACCAGACTCGCCCACGTGTTCCTCGTCCCCGACCTGTTTCAGTTCGACATTCTGAACAGCAGGGTCACCGAACTTGACGGACTGCCGGTGATCCACGTGATCGACGAGGCCCCACTGGATTTTCGCCGGGCTGTCAAACGGGCCATCGATGTGGTGTTCTCGTTTTTTTTCCTGGTTCTTACGTCTCCGCTGCTCCTGGCCATTGCTGCGGCCGTCAAGCTGTCGTCTCCCGGGCCTGTGCTCTACCGACAGGAGCGTATGGGGCTGAACGGTCACCGCTTCGACATCCTGAAATTCCGATCGATGCCGCAGGAAGCCGAAACCCGGTCTGGCGCCGTCTGGGCCACGTCCGGCGAAAGCCGAGCGACGCGCGTGGGGGCTTTCCTTCGCCGGACCTCGCTCGACGAATTGCCGCAGTTCCTGAACGTGCTTCGTGGAGAAATGTCGGTGGTCGGACCCCGACCGGAGCGTCCGGTGTTCATCGAGTCGTTTCGGGACCTTGTCCCGCGCTACATGCTGCGACACAAGATGAAGGCCGGGATAACCGGCTGGGCTCAGGTCAATGGATGGCGCGGAGATACGTCCATCGAAAAACGCATCGAGCACGACATCTTCTATATCCAGCACTGGTCGCTGAAACTCGACATCAAGATCATGCTGATGACGGTCTGGAAGGGATTCGTAAACGAAAACGCGTACTGACGGCTCGACAGCCGTCGCCCTCTTCAGCACCACCAAACCCCTGGCAGCCCGGGGACAGAACGCCATCATTCAGCTTCACAACATCTCCCTCGCATTCGGAGGCAGACAGATTTTTGACAAGTTGTCCTGGACCATCAAGGACAACAAGCGCATCGGGTTGGTGGGACCAAACGGTGCCGGAAAGACCACACTCCTGCGCGTCCTGACGGGCGAACAGGAGATCGATGAAGGCTCGATTCAGCTGGGCGGGAGTTCGCTCGGCTACCTGCGGCAGGAGGCCGAAGAGGCCAACATTGACCAGTCTGTGATTGAGGAGGCTCTGAGCGCCTTCGAAGACGTCGAGACGCTGGAGGTGCGGGAGAAAGCGATCCTGTCCGAGCTCGATCGGGAGACTGATCACACCACGGATCGGTACGAGAAGCTGCTTCACGACCTGGACGACGTACATCACGCGCTTCACGCCGCCGATGCGCACACGGCAAAGCCGCGTGCCGAATCCGTACTGATGGGCCTCGGGTTCGAAGCGGAGGATCTGGAGCGCCCGCTGTCGACGTTTTCCGGTGGCTGGAGGATGCGGGTCGCGCTGGCCCGGTTGCTGCTCAAGGCGCCCGATGTGCTTCTGCTGGATGAGCCGACCAACCACCTGGATATTGACAGCATCGCGTGGCTGGAGGCCTATCTGAAGGCCTACAACGGCACCATCGTCATCGTCTCGCATGACCGCTACGTATTGGATCGCCTGGTGACGACTACCGCAGAAATGGCCAACGCGGGCGTCAACGAGTTTGCCGGCAACTACTCGTTCTACCTCACCGAACGCGTCCTCCAGCGGGAAATCCAGCGGTCGGGCTATGTCAATCAGCAAAAGCAGATCGCGGAGGCGGAGAAATTCGTCGAGCGCTTCAGGTACAAGGCTTCGAAAGCCAAGCAGGTTCAAAGCCGGGTGAAGACGCTTGAAAAGCTGGAGCGCATTGTCGAGCCCGAGTCTGACGGCGCATCCATCTCATTCCGCTTTCCCGCCCCTACCCGTTCCGCTCGGAGTGTCATCTCGTTGTCGACATTCAGCAAGGTGTACCCCTCTGAAGAAGGCCCGATCGAGGTCTTCCGGAATGCCGACTCTCTGATTGTGGAACGCGGAAACAAGATTGCCCTGATCGGGCGCAACGGGGCTGGCAAGTCCACGCTCGCCCGCATCCTTGGCGGGACTGAACCCTTCGAGGGTGAACGACGGGTAGGCCGGGAGGTGGACATCAATTTCTTCGCCCAGCACACGGCCGATACGCTGGACCCTCGAGACACCGTGATGGAGGCCGTCCAGAGGGCGGCCACGGGTCAGTCCGAAACTGAAATCCGGTCCATTCTGGGCGCATTCCTGTTTCGTGGCGATGACGTCTTCAAGCCGGTCAAGGTCCTGTCCGGCGGCGAGCGTAGTCGCGTTGCACTGGCCAAGACCCTGGTCGCACCGGCGAATTTCCTCATTCTGGACGAGCCCACCAACCACCTCGACATTCGGTCGATAGACGTGTTGATCGGGGCGATGCAGCAGTACTCGGGGACGTTTGTAGTTGTGAGCCATGACCGGCACTTCCTGGACCAGGTTGCGACAGAAGTCTGGCGCGCCGAGGATGGTGGCGTGACCGTGTATCCGGGTACGTATTCTGAATACCGCTGGCACCTGGAGCGCCAGCAGGGGGCCCTGGAGAATGGAACGCCCAAGGTCCGGGCTACCAAGAGGAAGAAGGAGAAGAAGCCCCAGCCTGAGGCCGCGGCAGTGGCTGAGGCTGTGGCTGAGGAGACTGACAGGCCGGGTGCATCGGACGAGGCCCTGGCCAAGTACGCGTCCATGAACACCTTCAACCTCCGCCGTCTATTTGAAAAGACGGAGGCGTCCATCCTCAAGGCCGAGGAAGCGAAATCGGCCATCGAGACCAAGTTGTCTGACCCGTCTCTTTACGGCGACGAGTCGGCGTCACAAGAGGCCACGAAGGCGTATGATGAGGTCCGTGTCACGCTGGAGGACCTGTACGAAAAATGGGAATCGCTATCCGAGGTCTTGGGCGGCCGGAAACGCTGATTGGCCACCTTCCCGGCACAATGCTTGTGAACAACAGGGCATGAAGCAACTGGTATCCCTTCTTGCTGCCGTCCTTCTGGTGACGCAATCGCAGGCCCAGATATCGCGATTGTCGGCGGCCGACACGACAACCGGGAATTTCTTCGGCGGATCGGTTGCCTTGGATGGCAATCAGATTCTCGTTGGAAGCACAGGATTCGACGCCTGCGGAGCCAGTTCCGGCGCGGCCTTCCTGTACGAACTCGATGCAATCGGCAACTGGAAGCTGGCCGCCGACCTCAGGGCTGGGGACTGCGAACCGGAGGAGTACTTCGGGCGGGCCGTCTCGCTTGAGGGCGATGTGGCGGTGGTGACCTCGTTTGTGCCTACACCCTTCGCCGCCCGTTCGAACGCCGTCTACGTCTTCGAACGACAGCGTGATCTCTCCTGGTTCGGAAACAGCTCCGGGCGCCGGGGAGACACGTGGAAGCAAACCGCGCGGCTGACAGATCCGGTTCCTGGGGATGACGGACCGTTCGCCGCGTCCGTCAGCGTGAACGGCGGCCGCATCCTGGTCACCTCTGCCGGCGACACGGCCTCCGGGCGCTTCGGCGGGACCGCCTCGGTGTTCGTCAAGAACCGGGTGGGCCGGTGGGTGCCGGGCGCATCTTTCAAGCCACCTCACGACGCCAGGTTCGGCGTATTTGGCACGTCCTCAGACCTGGACGGATCGCGCGCCGTCATTTCCGGGTCCACGTATGGACTGAGCAGCCCGGGCTCCGCCCACATTTTCGAGGAGCGGGACGGTTCCTGGGAATTGACCGCGCGGATCGATGGCGTGGACGACTACTTCATTCCGCTTGATCTGGATGCCGACCGGTTGATTGTGGGCGAAACCCGAGAGGGTCAGGACCATACGGGCCGGGCCGTCATCTACGAACTTCGCGAGGGCGCGTGGAAGCGGGCTGCTGACCTGAAGCCCGACTCACCCTATCCGAGTGGCGGCTTCGGCTCGGCCGTTGCCATCTCCGGTGACGTGGCCGCCGTGGTGGGATTTGACGAGCAGCTGAAACTGGAGTTCAACATTGACCGCGTGGTCTTCGTGTTCCATCGCGGGGAAGACGGCGTCTGGAGACAGACTCAGGTCATCGACGTGGGCGAGGTCTATTTCGGCGCATCCCTGGCCTTGGATGGCCATCGGGCGGTTGTCGGCAAGGCTTCCGAAGACGCGCCCGGCGATGTCTACGTGGCCGGCGTGCGCTAGCGACCCGGGCGAATCAGAACAGTGGCCGGTAGCTGTGGCAGTAGGGTGACCCGCCTGTGTTGCTGTAGTAGTCCTGGTGATAGTCCTCGGCCGGCCAAAATGTGCCAGCGGCATTCAGTTCGGTGGCCACATTCAGACCCTTGGCGCGCAATTCGCCGATCAGTCTCTGCGCGATGGCTTTCTGCTCGTCATTGAGGTAGAAAATGGCCGAGCGGTACTGGGTGCCAACATCCGGACCCTGACGATTCACCTGGGTCGGATCGTGGGTCTCGAAGAACATGCGTGTCACGGTCTCGAAGTCCGTCCGCTCGGGATCGAACACCACCTCCGTGGTCTCAGCATGTCCTGTGACCCCGGTGCAGACCTCCCGATACGTCGGGTTTTCCTTATCGCCCCCGACATACCCGACACGAGTTGACAGTACGCCGTCGATCTGCTTCAGGTAGTACTCGGTACCCCAGAAGCACCCCGAGGCGAGGAGGGCCCTTTCGGTACGAATCGTCATGTTCCTTCCGAGGGTTTGAATCCCAAAGAGAGCGAATTGACACAGTGCCTGGTATTCTTCGGGGTCAGGCGCTCGCCCTCGAACACGTGACCCAGATGGCCGCCGCACGACGCGCAGACGATCTCGATCCGCCGCCCGTCCGCGTCGGGGACTCTTCGAACGGCTCCCTCGACCTCGTCGTCGAAGGACGGCCAGCCGCACTGCGAATCGAACTTGTCGCCCGAGCCATACAAGGGGGCGTCACACTGCCGACAGACATAGGTGCCGTCCTCGGCGTGTCGACAGTATTGCCCTGAGAAAGGAGGCTCGGTGCCCTTGCTGAGGAGGATGTACTCCTCCTCGGGTGTCAGCTTGTTCATATTTCCAGTCGATGCGGGTTTCGCTGAAATCTGCGCCGGAAGAAAGGTTTCCCCCGAAAGGCCTTCGAGTCGCTGAGCGGGCCTCGCCCAGGCCCCAGCGGCTGCCCACCGACCCACAAAACCACTCGGCACTCCCCAATGACGTCTCGCCATCCGCGACTTACCCTATGGCACTCTGCTGCCGATACTCTTGGGGGTAGTAGCCCGTTCGCGTGAACTGTTTAGGGACGCATGCGTCGCATATGCGGTCTGCTCCCCTGTAGTCTTGGATAATCACAGCCACCGACGATCTTGATGTACAAGGTTTCCACACTCCTGGCCGCGGTATTTTTTGTAGGTAGTGCTGCCGGGCAAACGCTTCGGTTCCAAACCGGACCGATGTCGGTCGGCGGCGGAAACGTCGTCTCTGAGACGATACATCTGACCGACCTGCTGGCGAACAGCCCCCGGGGTCAGGCATCCCTGGCGGAATACCATCGGATGCGGAAGAGCGGAGGATCGCCTGCCCGAAAATCGGCTGGGGTGGATGCCGTCGGCTCCGTACTCGGGTTTCAGGTCTTCAACTATGAGCGCGGCGCCTACGACGAGTTGGAGTTCACCCTGAAGGTGGAAACAACCCGCTTCAACATCTGGGTGGAGACGGCGGAACTCACAAGCGGACGGGTGACCGATGCGACCATAGAGACCCTGAGGGTTGCGTTGGAGGACGAGACTCCGCCGGATTCCTACAACCCCGACAAGGGCGTTCTGGCATTGGACGAGGAGGTGTTTGGCAATCCGACAGACGTGGATAACAGCGGGAAGGCCGACGTCCTGGTCCTGGACATCCGTGACGGATTTGATCCGAATACCGGCGGCTCATCGGTGCAGGGTTTCGTGGACCCCAACAACCTGTCGGGCCTCAACTTCCGCGACATTCTTCATCTCGACACGTTTCCGAGCCTGGCTCCGGGCTCGAATGTCAACGGACTCTATCTGACCGCGGCACACGAGTACCAGCATCTCATCCGATTCCGCTATGACCCCAGCGAACTGACCTTCGTTGACGAGGGCCTGTCGGAGTGGGCCGAGGTGATGACCGGATTTGGTCCTCGGCGCAATACCTACTGGGCGAATACCGCCGAGCTGAGAAGGCCGCTTCTGGGCTGGCGAGGCACCCTGGAGCCCGGCGTGGACTTCGACTACCAGCGAGCCGGCCTCCTCACGAACTACATGGCCCAGCGCATCGGCGTTCTGGCCACCGGAGCGATCACCCGGTCAGGCGCAAAGGGAGCCTCCGGCTACGCCGTGGCACTTTCCGCGCAGGGCCTGGAACTGGAAGCGGTACTCGCAGACTTCCACCTGACCAATACCATCAATGACGAGTCCGTCGACCCGGCCTACTCACAGGGCCGCTGGTTCACCGATGTGCGCGCCGCCACGGCATTCGAGTACGATGGCTCGACCCAGACTTCCGCAAGTGTTACGGCCGATGGTGGTACCGGCAATCCGTCTCCGCTCGAACCCGGGTCAGCTACCTATCATCAGTGGAATGACGTAGCCGATTTTTTGCTGTCCATGGACGCTTTGGCCGGGTCGGGGCCCGTCGCGTCCATGCGTGAGCGACTGCGCGCCTTCCTGGTGGTCAATCCGGTCGGAGGCGCCAAGAGCGTCGTGGCGGTCGATCTTGGGGGCGAGCCCGTCCTGCTGAGCGGCGCCTACAGCGACGTTACTCTGGTGGTAGCCCACGTGGACGCATCCCTGCCTGGCGGCTTCAACTCCAGTTGGGCCCCATTCGAATACACCTCGGACTGGACGGCCGGGTCGATCGGCACCAACACCACCAGAGTGGTGTACGACGACGGCAACGTGGTGGTGGTCAGCGAGGACTCTGGACAAACCGTTCTGGATGCCTGGCCGTTTTCTCCCGGGTCGCCGCTTGGGGTTGATGCCAGCGTGGCCAACTGGTTCGAGATCCCGACAGGCGGCGTGCTGACCGAGATCGAGGTGGCGAATTTCTACGCCTCGTTCTTCGACAGCAATGTGCCTGCCAATCCAAAGGACTACACACTCAGAATCCACGAGGTCGCGCCGACGGGCGATCCAGGGACGGTTGTTCTTGAACTTGATCGTGCTGACGTCGCAGCCCCCCCGACCATTCCAGGGATCAGCTTCGACACCGTGGACCTGTCTTCCCACGCCTCCGCGCTCTCAGGGTTGAGCGCTGGCCTGTTCGTGTCCGTCAGCAACGCGGGAACGGACGAAAACACGCTGGTCATTCCACTCTCGGAGTTCCCCGGCCTTCCGGCAGAAAACCCGAGTTGGTTCTTTACCGATTTCGGCGATGGAGGGCAGTGGGCCAACTTTTCGAATATCTCCGTCTCGGGCGAACCGCGATTCGAGGACCGGGTCGCGCCGATACGGGCCAGTTTCGTCACGTCAACGGCCGGAGAAGACGAGGCCGTGTTGCCGGAATCCTTCCTCCTCGAAAACAACTACCCCAACCCGTTCAATCCGAGTACCTCCATCGCCTTTCAGCTACCGGCACCGACCGCGGCGCGCCTTGCCGTTTTTGATCTGCTCGGACGGGAGGTTGCCGTTCTGGTGGACGGAATGAGGCCGGCCGGCCGTCATGAGGTGCAGTTTGACGCTTCCCGGCTTGCCAGCGGCGTGTATCTGTATGCCCTGGACGTGGGCGGAGAGCGCCTCACGCGCAGCATGCTGCTCATGAAGTAGGAGCCTCCGCGGACCCGCCGCGGACGGAAGAACTGACGCGGCCACACACCGGCTACCGCATCACGCGCTCGATCTGGGCCACTTTCATGTGCGTGAACGGGCGACCGTTCCAATCGCCCAGATACACACTCCCCCGGACACGCTGTACGCTCGGGTTCACCAGGCCGGACCGCTGCTCGGGTGTCAAGTCGAGTATATACCAGTTGTCCTCGTTTGTCTGCAACATGACCGCCGTAAACGGCTCGTTGCCCCTGACCGTGACCGTTCCCTCAACCTCGGTGAGGTCCATTTCTGCGGTTCGGGATGATGAGCAACCCGTCTGCATCACCAGGACGACCGCTGAGAAAAGGAGGGCAAGGCGTAACAGTTGCGGCATGAGACCGTGGGTACTTTTATTGCGTTGGAGACGCGTGGGAAGACGTATTGATTCTACCATGATTTACGAATCGTTTGCGAGACCCCTGCTCGCCGGCGTGACCGTTGTGGTCACCGCAATTTTTCTGTCGGGCACGGCCAATGGGCAACCCATCCTGCATGGGGAGCCAGGGCACATCTGCGGCACCGACGTGGCGTCCCCGGAGGCACGTCAGGCTCTGGTGGATTTTCGCCAGGCCCGCGATTCGGGACAACTGGCAGCGCGGCGTCGCGCCACGGCATACAAGTCGCACAGTCCGCCCGATGTCGGCGACCGGCGCCCGTTCAGAGTCAGCGAGAGCGGCTGGATCGAAGTTGAGTTCGAACTCATGGACAAGGAGGACGGCCTCTACCACCTGTGGGTGTCCATCCACGAACTGGACTCGGGTCGCATCACCGACGATGTCATTCTGGGACTGCGAACCGCGCTGGTCGAGGCGACGCCGGGTGGCATCATCAACGAGGACGCCGGCGTAATCGCGAACAACGAAGTAGTCCTCGGCCCGCCGCCGGATTATGATGGCGACGGCGTTACGGACGTCCTGATGTACGACATCGACCCCAACGACGATACGCCGGGCTCTTTCGTAGCCGGGTACGTGCACTCGACTGACATCAATCCGAACGCAACGCCTGGAACCGGCAACCAGGCGGATATCCTGTACCTGGATTCCAATCAGGGCATCTCGGCCGGTGCCTCGGCATCCACTGCCGCGCACGAATATGCCCATCTCATTCACTTCGCGACGGGCTTCGACACCGACACATTCATCTCCGAGGGAATCGCCGAGTACCTCACGGTGGTGAATGGACTGGGCCGGAGCCGCTACGCCTTTTTGGCCCTTCCCGGCGAGACCGAACTGCCGCTTATGAATTGGCGCTCCGGCAGCTCCGATGTCATTCGGGATTACGCGAAGGCGGAGTTGTTCTTTCGCTACCTAGGCGAGCAGATGGGCCCGAGCATAGTCTCAGAGATCGCTGGAAACCCGTACAAGGGAGCGGGCGGAATTGACTCTGTGCTGACGGCCAGCGGGACGAGCCTCGCCGCGATGCTTCTGGACTATCACTCGGCGAATCTGGTGAACGACCGGAGGATCGACTTCCGGTTCGGGTACGGATCCGGCGTCGAGTCGAGCGGAGTCAGGGCCAACGTGAATACCACGTACTCCAGTGGCATCTCCACTCCGCCATTCGCGGAGGGGTCCAAGCCCGCTCTGGAGAGCGGCGCGGTCAACTATGTGGACTTTCGGAATGTGGCCGACCTTCGACTGCGGTTTGACGCTGCTGCCGTTCCGGTCCTGCTGGAGTTTGCCAGGGAGCGTGTCGCGGCGCGGGTGTTTCTCCAGGACGAACTCGGCGAATACTCCTTCCGAGACCTCGCTCCCCAGGAGGAGGCGCACGTCATTGCCGGCAACTTCTTCAAGGCCCGGGTGGTGTTCATCCACACGCAGCCGGGTACTGCAATTGTCGCGCGCTACGACTACGGCGGCGAGTGGCTGGCATTCGGGCAAGCGACTCCGGTGGACGAAAGTCCCGAACTCCCCACGGCAATGACGCTCGACCAGAACTATCCGAACCCGTTCAACCCGGCTACCACGATTGGATGGGAGTTGCCGGAGGCGGGAGACGTGAGCATCCGCGTTTTTGACCAACTCGGTCGGGAGGTGGCCGAGGTCGCTCGCGGGTTCTTCCCGGCTGGCCCCCACGCTGCCTCCTTCGATGGTTCCAGACTGGCATCGGGCACCTACCTTTACGTTCTGGACGCAGGCGGTCAACGCGTCGTACGCCATTTGACGCTTCTCAAGTAAACACCCGATGCGCTTCGCATTTCTGATTCTTGGACTCCTTCTGGCGGGACCAGTGGTCAGCGCCGCCGGTCAGGCGGTGGCTCCTTACTGCGGAACGCACATGGACGAGCCCGAATTCCGGGAGGCGTACAGTCGGTTCCTAGACGCACGCAAATCGGGCAGGCCGTCCCCTGCCCGAAAAACAGCCTCGCCACCTGATGTCGGCGACCGGCAGACTTTCCTGGTCTACATCTACGCCAACAACAACTGGGTCCAGAAGCAATTCGAGCTGCGGGACAAGACGAACCTTTACCACGCCTGGGTGGAGGTGGCCAATCTGGCCCAGATGACCCAGCAGGAACTGGATACCATCCGGGGCAGCATGATGTCTCAAACGCCTTCTGGGTCGGTGAATCCGTCACGAGGAGTCTTGCCTAACAATCATGATGTCTTCGGCTCAGCCCCGGATGTGGATCGCGACGGCATCGTGGACTTTCTGTTCTACGACATCGACAACCAGAACGTGGGCGGCTTCGTCCACCCGGGTGACCTGGAGGCCGACTCCGGAGGAAATGGGCGAGACATCCTGCATCTGGACATCTTTCAGTCAGTGTCGTTCATGCCGCGCTTGATCGCCCACGAGTACACGCACCTGATCCACTTCAACTATGAGTTCGACGTCGAGACGTTCATCTCTGAGGGGCTGGCGGAATTCGGGATGGTGGTCAACGGCTATACCCAGGACAATTTCAGTTATCTGGGATTCCCGACTGAGCACAAGCGGAGTCTGTTTTCCTGGCGAGGTGTGGACGATGACAACGGTGGTCGGGACTACGATCGCGGACGCTTGTTCTTCAGCTACCTCTCTGAACGGGTGGGCCCACACAACACCGGGGCCATGCTTCGGAATGACCGGAAGGGTGCTTCTGGAATCGACTCGCTACTGGTCAAGGAAGGCCTGCGCCTCGGCGAGGTGATCCTCGACTTCCATACCGCAAATTGGGTGTTTGACACGGGCGTTGCCGCCAAGTACGGATACGACAGATCATTCTCGGCACCTCTGGCTCCAATTCCCGACCGGTCGATAGATACCATTCAGGAATCGTTTACGCCGGAGTCCAGTCCCGAGGACTCCCCCAACCTTGAAGGCGGGGCGGTCAACTACATCTACTTCTCCGAGCTTGCCGATCTGACTCTGAATTTCGACGCCTATGCACCGCCGGCTGTGGTCGCCAGGGTGCCGGGCATCCTCGATGACATTCGCACCCGGCTGCGGGGGCGCCTAGTGGCCCGCCGCGACGATGGAGTCGTCACCACACTCGACGTCCCGCCGGCACCCGGGAATTTCAGGTTGGAAGGGAATTTTTCCGAGGTCACTCTGGTCGTTACCAGCATCGACCCCATCAAGACTGCGCGGTACGCCTTGGCCGGCGGTTGGCGTGCCTTTGGAACCTCCACAGGTCTTGATGAAACTCCAGTACCGACCGGCTTCCGACTCGACTCGGTCTATCCGAACCCGCTTGCCGAATCGGCCACGGTCCGGCTGGAGACCAGTCAGGCAGGGATTGGGACCGTCTATCTCATCGACACACTGGGTCGTCGCGTCGGCATGGTCCACAACGGATATCTCGCCGCGGGCGTACACGAACTTACGTTCCAGGCAGGGTCCCTTCCCGTCGGCGCGTATGTGCTGGTAGCGGAGACCGTTTCCGGGCGATCGTCCCGGATGATTACGGTTGCGCGCTAAGCTGAATTTCCGTCGTCCAGGAGCCAGGCATGATGACTGCTGAGACGCGGATCCCCCTCACCCGGTTGCGACAGCAGACTGAAGTAGACTCACCATTCCTGCCAGATCGATATTTCCCGACGGACGCAGCCGGACTACCCGGCAGCCAGCCAGGCCCGCCATGCGCTCCTTGACCTGATCCCGGTCTATCGCATCCGGGTCGTCGTGCCAGGGACTGTCCAACTCGATGAAGTGTGAGGCCCGGCTGCCTTGTCCAGGATCGAATACGATCAGGTCCACCAGGACGCGAAAAAATACGTCCCGCTCCTCCCTGCTCAAGACGCCTTTGATTGCGTCAAAGTCGATGGCCGTGTGCAGCGCTGCGTTGGGCACCAGGATCTGACCGGAGAAGACCCGCTGTGCCGCATGGAAGAGCGTGGCTTCCTGCCTGGATCGAAACAGGGGGCGTCGGCCATCGATTCGAAAGGAGGCCTCGATCTCCGTGATCGTTCCCGACGGCACGTGGGAAGTCGCACTCGGACCTGCGGCCTGAAACTGGGCCAGGACACCGCGACATGCATCGGCCTCGGGTCGATACCGAGCATACAGGGCGGCCTTGGCGGGCCGGGACCTGTTGCGAATCACCAGTGTCTCTGCCAGTTGGTCCAATTGCTCCGGAGCGAGAGACAGATAGCCCGCCCGATGAAGGAGCAATGCCTTCTCGAGCTCATCGTCGCCCAGGCTTCCGGAGGGTTTCGTCAGGTCCTCAAACAGGGAGTCCACCAAAATAGATCGGGCCTTTTCCGCGACAGCCCCGGAATCCAGGCGCACGCCGTGAACCGCGTCCAGTGCACGCGGCCAGTCGCCGGCGGCGACGGCATCAAAGAGATCTTCTGTTGAACCCACGGATACATTATATCCTCGCCCAAACTCTGTTGTCCACCTTTGGCGAGGAAACTATCTTCGGGCCGAACCCCCTTACCTGACCGCTCTTCTCATGCCCTACGTCGTTACCGAGGCCTGTATAAACTGCAAACACACTGATTGTGTGGAGGTGTGCCCGGTAGACTGTTTCTACGAAGGCCCCAATTTCCTGGTCATACACCCCGATGAGTGTATTGACTGCAATGCCTGCGTCCCGGTGTGCCCGGTTGAGGCCATCTACGCAGACGACGAACTCCCCGAGGAGATGTCACACTACTCGGAGTGGAACGCCTATCTCGCCGAGCAGTGGTCTGCGTTGGGCAAGAACATCACTGACAAGGCTGACCCTCTTCCGGACGCCGAGGAATGGACGACCAGGGCAAAGACTGAGCAGGACATCATGACCTGGGAAGGAGCGGGCGAATAGACCGCTTAGGAGTCGGAGACTTCAAGCAGGACTCTGTCGCCCATCGACACCTCACGGTAGCTCATCACGTCTACTGGCAGTTCGACCTGCTGCTTCGAGATTTTCCCTGAGAGTGTCTTCTTGTAGAGGACGCCGGAAAAGGTGACAGAGTCGTCATCGACCAACGATTCAAGCGTCGAGGATTCCCCCTCTGCTCCGAAGAAAACACCCCTGTAGGTCTCACCAATAGCAGACTGCTGCCGGAATAGATATCCGGTGCCTTCGATATCGCCAAGTGTCGCTTGTTGGTGGACGTACAGTGCCATGGTATTGGGTTCTTTTTACTGAAGCAGACCCAAATTACGGGCTGATGCCCGTTATTGTTTCGCTGTGGCTGGCACAATACGCCAACAATGGCGCCGGCCGCCCCTAAAAAAAGGCCGGGACCTCCGAGGGCCCCGGCCTTTTCATACCAGTTCTGTTCGCGCCGCTTGGCGCCGAATAATCAGGTGCCGGCCGAGTAATCGGTGGCGTAGATCACCTGCTCCTCGGTCAACCGATCGATGGACAAGCCCATCGTCTCGAGCTTGATTCCTGCGATTTCCTGATCGAGCTCGACGGGGAGATCGATGACCGTGTTCGGCAGCGTCTCGCCGGACTCCTTGCGCTGAACCAGCGTCAGGTGTGCCATGAACTGATTGGCGAAGCTCATGTCCATCACCTCAGAGGGGTGACCCTCCGCAGCGGCCAGGTTTACGAGGCGGCCGTCGGCCAGGATGTTGATCTTCTTGCCGTTCTCCATGGTGTACTCGCGGTTGTCGGCGCGAACCATCCGATTCGAGACACTGACCTCGGCGAGCTCTGCCAGATTCAACTCAACGTCGTAGTGGCCCGTATTGCAGACCAGGGCACCTTCTCGCATGCTCAGGAAGTGCTGGCCGCGAATGATGTCGCGCATGCCCGTAGCCGTGACGAAAATGTCTCCGACCCTGGCGGCCTCCTCCATCGTCATGACCCGCATGCCCTCCAGGGTCGCCTTCAGGGCGGCCGTGGGCTTGACCTCGGTCACGATCACGTTGGCTCCCATGCCCTTGGCACGCATGGCCACGCCGCGTCCACAGTGGCCGTAGCCCGCAACGACAAAGTTCTTGCCTGCCAGCAGCACCGAGCTCGCACGCAGGATGCCATCCAGCGTGGACTGACCGGTGCCGTAGACGTTGTCGAAGTCCCACTTGGTCTCGGCGTCATTGACGGCGTAGACCGGATAGAGGAGCTTGCCATCGTCGGCCATGGCGCGGAGACGATGGACACCGGTGGTGGTCTCCTCACTGCCGCCGATGATTGCATCGGCCATCTCCGGGAAGTTGCTGTGGACACGGAAAATGAGGTCGGCACCGTCGTCCAGCGTCAGGTCAGGCACCTTGTCGATGGTCCGATCGATGCTCCAGTAGAAATCCTCCGTGTTCTGTCCGTACCAGGCGTAGATCTCAATGCCGGCCTCGGCCAGGGCAGCCGCTACGGCGTCGTTCGTGGACAGTGGGTTGCAACCACTCCAGGCTACCTCGGCTCCACAGGCGGCGAAGGTCTCGACCAGAACGCCGGTCTCCTTGGTCACGTGCAGGCAACCGGTAATCTTGTATCCCTTGAAGGGCTGGGATTCGGCGTACTTGTCCCGCAGGGACTTGAGCACGGGCATGCGGGTCTCGGCCCATTCCATCAGCAGTCGGCCTTCTTCAGCCAACCCGAGATCGTGCACCTTGTAGGCGCCTTCCTTGTGATCCATCACTAGTCGTGTTTTAGCGGGCAACGGTGATCATTTCGAATTTGACCGTCGCTCCGGTGTCCAATCTCAGCAAGTACACACCAGAGGCAAGGTTGTCGCCCCGGAGTACCGCGTTATGGTTTCCTGCTTCCCGCATCCCGTTGTCCAACGTCGCCACGCGCCTTCCGAGCATATCGTGAACCGTCAGGAGAACCGGTGCGGCTGCCGGTAAAGAGTAGCTGATATTCGTTGCAACGGTAAATGGATCCGGAAAATTCGCGTGAAGCACGGTTTCCTCCGGAAAATCAAATGCCGAAGCCTCGGTTTCCTGCGAAAATACGGCATCCGTGACCGTCCAACGAGTGAGTTGGGAGTCGCCCGACACCATGAGTCGGATCTGGACCACGTCGCCAGCCAGGAGAGAGAAATCCACACGATCCTGCCTGGCGGCGGAGGTCCCCCTGAAGGCATCCTCGCCGCTGAGCACTCCGCCGTAGCCTGCCGTTGGCGTAGCGAGTGCCCAGGTAGCGCCATCGTCCCGAGACACCTGGATCTGCCCGCCAGAGTCCACTCCGAAACGATAGGCGTGCTCGAAGACAAAGCTGGCGACGGCTCCGTTGCGCGCGATGGTGACCGGCTGAAACACCAGACCACCAGCCCCCTCGCCCTGCCCGGTCCAGGTTACTCCGGACTGGCTCCAGCCCTCGCCACCGGCGGCCGAAGCCAGGAGCGGGGTGCTTTTAGCCAGGCGCACATTGACAACAAAGCCCGGTGCCGAAGCCGCCGGGACAGAAATCACATTCCCGTCCACATCGCCCAGACGCAGTCTCCAGACCAGACGGTCTCCAGGCGCCGTCAACGCCAGGACACCGACCGCACCCGCATAGGCGGTCAGCGAGTTCGGAGACTGGGTCAGCCTGGCCTCACCGGACGTGGTACCGCCGGAGGCCGAGTACTCATACTCCACCCAGACATCCGAGACTCCGATGTCATCGGTTACCGAGGCCTCAACAGGCGGTAAAGGACTACCCGAGGGACTCGAAACCACCGCCAGCGGCTGCTCGGTGAGCCCGGGGAGTCCGCTGCCGTTCGGAAGCCGGTTCGTGATCACCACATCGTCCAACAGCCAGCCGGCAAAGAACCGCGCCTGCTCGGTGTTCGTCGCGTCCGTCCCAAAGTCAAACCGGAGTCGAACGTCTTCGGTGGCGGGAAGCGGCATGACCTCGCGCCGCCAGCCAAAACTGAAGCCCCCGAATGCGCTTTGTCCCGCCATTGGATTGTCCGGCCCTCCGATGATAGACCCTGGGTACCCCGAGGTGGGCTCCAGTACGGCCCACGAGATTCCGCCGTCCGTCGAGATCTTGACATTTCCACCGTCCCAGAGAACGTCGCCCCCTGCCAACGACGGATCGGCCCGACCATCATGCTCGGTATCATACCAGTGCCAAAAGGAGAGCATCGGGGTCCCGGAGCCGGAAAGATTCGATGCCGGCAGTTCCAGGGTGGAAACGCCAGATACGGCAGGGTAGACCCCGTCAGGATCGGTGCCCCAAACTGTTGTTCCGGAGTGCGCCACGTTTGTCCCAAGGGCGGGGCGTCCGGCCTCAAAAACGCCGCTGAGTTGAACCATCTGCATGGACGATTCCGCCGGAAAGGTCCGCAGCACTCCGGTCCCGGACACCTCAAACGCGAACGGTCCCACCTCGGCGGAATTCATCGCCGACGAGCGATCGACCGCGACAATCGAGTAGCTCACCGATGTCCCTACGGCCACTTGCGAAGCCAGGACCGGGATCCCGCCCGTCCAGACGCCGCCCGTTTCCTCCAGTAGATAACTCCCCGACCGCTCAGGCTGTCCAGGAATCGCAACCGACCATCTGACGCTGGCCGACGCCACGCCGTACTGATCCGTCACGCTGGCGCGGATGGTGGGAGGCCACTGGGCCAGGGACAGCCCCGCGATGGGAGTGTGACCAATCGACGGCGCCTCGCTGTCGGGACCGACCAAAAACGAAAAGACGGTTGCGGGCGCATCGAAGGGACTCAGCGAAACGCGGTCCTCGGAGTCGACCGCCTGAATGAAGTACTCGACCGTGCCAGGGGCCGCCGGCAAGGGGATGAATCCGCGGTAGGCCCCGGAGCCGGAGTCTGAGAGTTGAATCGTGGAGAACCCTCCCTGATCGTGACGCCAGTGAACCTCCACCACATCCAGGGTCGCAGCAATGGCCTTGGCAGTCACCTCGATCTCGGCCGTGCCGCCCAGGTCCTCGGTGGCAGCCAGCTGTTGATGGGTCACTACAGGACCAAACGCCGACGCGTCCACAAGGCCACGCGGGGCAAATCGATTGATGAGCGATTCAACGTGTTGACCGCCAAAATGGTCGATGTCCGCCTGGATTACAGCCTCCGCCGCATCGGCAAAGGTGACCGGGGAGGTCAAATACCGATGCGACCACAGGTTGAGTTTGTCTGTGACATCTTTCCCCAGATCGGTGTACACCTCCATCATGACGGTGCCCCAGAGCCGCCCGTCATTGTGCACGGAGCAACTCCCCCCGGAGCCCCCATCGGAGCAGGTATCACCGGGATACTCACCGACAAAATCCAGACGCCTGCCTGACCAGATCGAGCCCAGTCCGCTGTCCCATCTGAATACCTCCTGCCAATCGTCTCTGGCCAACGCCCCGGATTCCATCAATCCTCGCTGGTAGGACATGGCCCAATAGTCGGACCAACCCTCATGCAGTGCCTGCCCCTCGAGGGTCCCTCTCAGTCCAGGAGCTCCGCCCTCCAGCAGCGCGTGTCCGTATTCGTGAATCACCACGGCTGCGTCCTCCCCGTCATCCACGCCGCCGGTTCCGAAAAAGAGAAACCGCTGATTCGCCAGCCACCCCGAATCATCCGCCGATGATCCCTGGGGATTCACGGGAATGGGCGAGTCGCTCTGCAGATCGTGGATCCCCAGAGACTGGATGTAGCGCTGATTCTGATCAATGTGGTAGTAGACATTGACCGCCTCGAATCCGGACTGCGACCGGTTGTAGAAGAACTGACCGGAAGTCTCCGCCGGCGGCGAATACACGTCCACGCCGCCCGTGTTGAATCCCACGATCGACACGTGGGGCCCCGAAAGACGTACAGCCCCGTCAACCCCAACGGTGACATCGCGCAGGGTGACGGTCTTCATCTCCGCGTCGATCTCGGGCGTGGTCGCGTCATTGTCGTCCACGAAGGGCGAGACGTAGTCAGAACCAGACGTAGCCAGCGGATCGGGGTCGAAAACCGTCCCGGTGGCATCCAGAACGATGGGCGATGCGGCGCCCTGCTGCGCGGAGGCCGTGGGCACCGGGCCGGCGGACCGACTCGCGTATCTCAGCCGGGAAAGCGAAAATGGCTCTGCCCTTCCGGAGAGTCCGGTACGCCGGACAGTCTGATCCTCAAGATGCAGCACCTGCGAATCGCGGGCGTCCACGAGTACCTCGTACTCGGCGATCGGGGAGACCGGCCAGACCATCACCCGCCAGGCAAGCCGAGGGGTGATTCCAGGGACGGCCACCAACTCCGGCTGCGAGGCCCGGGAGTCGAGGGCATCAGGCGCCTGCGGACCAAGCACGTTCGCAACCGCCGATCGCGCTCGAAGCCGTGCGCCTGACGAAGAAACGGCAGGTTGTGTATCCAGGCCCTCCACGCTCGGGTCGTAGCCGCTCACCACCATGGTGATGCGATCCTCGGAATCCAGGCTTACACGGACCAGACGATTCCAGACCGGAATTCCATCGATGGTCTGCCGGTAGAGACGATGGGTCGAGCGGCCCGTTCTGGACTCCTCCAGCAGATTCAGGGTGGATGGGTCCCAGCCGAATCGGGCTTCCAGAGCCTCGACCGGTTCCAATCCGGCGGCATCCACGCCAAGGCGATAGGCGGCCCTTGTAATCCCCCGGCCGTCCTGTGTAACCCGCTCATTGAGCGAGCGCAATGTCGGGACAAACTCGGCCGTTCGGGCCTGGGCACTGACTTCCTGCAGCCCCACGAGGAGACTGGCCAGAATCAGGATTCCGAGCGGTCGGATTGTGCCCCCACTCCGCGCCAACTGCTGGCAGCGCGGAGCAGACCGGGACGACGGCCAATCAGATGGCGTTGTTGATGTCGTCCAACCGGTCCAACTTCTCCCAGGCAAATTCCTCGCGTCCAAAGTGTCCATAAGCGGCGGTTCGCCGGAAAACCGGCTTTCTCAATTCCAGCGAGTTGATGATCGCAGCGGGTCGAAGGTCAAACACCGCACGGACGATCCGTTCCATTTCCGCATCATTCACCTTACCGGTGCCGTTGGTTTCCACCCGAATTGAAACGGGGTCAGCAACGCCGATGGCGTAGGCCAACTGCACCTCGGCCTCGTCGGCCAGACCGGCGGCGACCAGGTGCTTGGCCACGTGGCGAGCCGCATAGGCAGCGCTTCGGTCCACCTTGGTGGAATCCTTGCCGCTGAATGCACCGCCGCCATGCGCTCCCTTTCCGCCGTAGGTATCGACGATAATCTTGCGTCCCGTAAGTCCAGCATCGCCGTGCGGACCGCCAATCACGAACCGCCCGGTGGGATTGACATGAAGAATCAGGTTGTCATCCAGCATGGAGGCCGGGATGACATTCGGGATCAGATGCTCCCGAACGTCCTTCCGGATCTGGTCCAGGGTGACATCTTCCGAATGCTGGGTGGAGAGAACAACCGTGTGCACCCGCTTCGGCGTCCGGTTGTCATCCTCATATTCAATCGTGACCTGGCTCTTGGAGTCGGGCCGCAGGTAGGGCATCAATGAGCCTTTCTGCTTGCGGATCCCGGCCAATTCCCGGACCAAGCCGTGGGCATAGCTGATGGCCATGGGCATCAGGGACTCGGTCTCGCGACACGCGTAGCCGAACATCATCCCCTGATCTCCGGCGCCCTGATCCTCGTGCAGCCCGGCTCCTGTGTCCACGCCCTGCGCGATATCGGGGCTCTGCTCGTGGATGGAACTCAGCACGCCGCAGGACTCGGCATCAAACCGCAGAAGCGGGTCGGTGTATCCGATGTCACGGATGACGCCGCGAATGATTTCCTGTACGTCCACATAGGACTCAGTTCGAACCTCGCCCGCCACCACCACGAGACCGGTAGTTACCAGCGTCTCAACTGCCACGCGGCTCGCAGGGTCGTCGGTCAGAAGGGCGTCGAGAATCGCATCGCTGATCTGATCGGCGACTTTGTCGGGGTGGCCTTCGGAAACGGATTCAGAAGTAAACAGGTGGGCCATGAATAATTGTATCGAGGGGACTGGGAAAGCGAGCCGCGTACAACGCACCCCAGAAGACTTTCGTTTCGCTCGCGGGGTTTGAGAATATCTTTAGGCCGGGTCGCGCTGGTGCCCCTTGTAATTGCGAATTCAGGGCCCTCCCGTTACTTTAAAGTTCTGTTCGGTTCCACTCACACAGGAACCGCGGAACCTGTGCCCTGTTGGGCCAGGCTTGCACGCATTAGCAACCCAGCAACACCTCATGTCCAACGACATCGCTGCCAAGGTCAAGGCCATCATCGTCGAGAAACTCGGCGTGGATGAAGACGACATCACGAACGACGCGTCATTCACGAACGACCTGGGCGCCGACTCTCTCGATACCGTCGAGCTCATCATGGAGTTCGAGAAGGAATTCGACCTCACGATTCCGGACGAGGAAGCGGAGAACATCGCCACAGTTGGCGACGCCGTCTCCTACATTGAGGAGAAGGCCGGGTAACGCCTGGTCGGGTTCTATCACGGAACCCATAAAACTGGTTTTCTGATGGCGAGCAACTCCCGCCGTGTCGTCGTCACTGGAATGGGGGCCCTGACCCCGATTGGGCTGTCGCCCGATGCATTCTGGGACGGGATGATGCGTGGTGAAAGTGGCGCGGCCCCTATCACCTACTTCGACACCGAACCCTTCAGCACGCAGTTCGCCTGTGAGCTCAAGGGCTTTGACATCCACGATTTCCTGGACAGGAAGTCGGCGCGTCGTATGGACAAGTTTTGTCAATACGCCATGGCGGTCTCCGATCAGGCCATTGGTGACGCCGGCATCAACTCAGCTGAATTGCCGGAGGATGTCAAGGACCGGATTGCCGTGATCTTTGGCTCCGGCATCGGTGGAATGAAGACCTTCCACGAGCAGACGGCCGAGTATGAAAAAGGTGGGCCGCGGCGACTTTCGCCGTTCTTCATCCCGATGCTCATCTCGGACATCGCACCCGGCCAGATCTCCATCCGACACGGATTCCGCGGGCCGAACTACTGCGTGGTCTCTGCGTGCGCTACGGGCAACAACAACATTGGCGATGCCGTGATGTTGATTCAGGCGGATCACGCCGACGCGGCGGTCTGCGGAGGTGCCGAAGCCTCGGTCACGGAGTTGGGTGTTGGCGGATTCAATGCCCTCAAGGCGCTCTCCACGCGTAACGACTCGCCGGCCACGGCGAGTCGGCCGTTTGACAAGACCCGTGATGGTTTTGTGCTCGGTGAAGGTGCAGGAGCCCTCTATGTTGAGGAGTTGGAGCACGCGAAGGCGCGAGGTGCGACCATCCATGCGGAGATTGTCGGCATCGGGATGAGTGCAGATGCATTCCACATTACGGCACCCGATCCTGAAGGTCGAGGCGCCCGCGGTGCCATGATTGCGGCTCTCCGGCATGCCGATCTACGCCCGGAGGACGTGGACTACCTGAACATGCACGGCACGTCCACTCCCCTGGGCGATGTTGCCGAAACCAATGCCATCAAGTCGGTATTCGGGGCTCATGCCTACGACATGAATGTCTCGTCTACCAAGAGCATGACGGGGCACCTTCTTGGTGCAGCTGGCGCGATCGAAGCCATTGCGGCGATTGGGGCCATCAAGCACAATCGCGTCCCCCCGACTATCAACTTCGAGCACGCCGACCCTGAGTGCGACCTGAACTACACGTTCAACAAGCCTCAGGATCGTTCTGTCAAGGTGGCCATGAGCAACGCCTTCGGCTTCGGTGGGCACAACACCTCGGTGGTGTTCAAAGCCTACGAGGACTAGCGAAACACGATTTCGCTGACGATTTCGTCGCCCAGAGCCTCGTTCAGACGGGCCCGCCATTCCTCTCGCTGTGCGTGAAGGGCATGACGCCACGTGGCATCAGTCAGGTACACCGTCAGAACGCCCCTGCTCATCCGGACACGACGGGTAACTCTGGCGGATTGAACGCCGGCGACAGATCTCCACGTCTCCTCGATCTGCGTCTCGTCCAGGCGCCGGGTTATCCCAAGGTCGTCTGCCACATCTGACAGCAGAGAGGACAGGGGAGACGGACGTTTGAAGCGCGACATGAGACCGGCGGCTGGAGCCCAAAGGTAACTGGAGCCCAAAGGTAAGGCGTGCCCCAGGACCCTGCCCATCAAGTTCGGTGCAGGACGCGGTCAGCAGACCAGGCATTCAACAGGACTCAGGATGCCTGAGCGTTGCCAGCCGGATCCGCGGATTTCCCCTCGCCGGGAGCCAGGTTCACAGTACCCTTCCGCCGCTCAATGGGCGGGCGGTCTGCCGTGTCCTCAGTGAGGTCCGGCAACACGAACGAAAAAGTGCTGCCCCGTTCGGCGTTTTTTTCGGCCTGAGCGCGGCCGCCGTGGAGTTCTACAATCTGCTTCACGATTGACAGTCCCAGTCCCGTGGAGGTCTCCCCGCCAGTGGGACGCGCAGACAGCTTCTGGAACTTACCGAAGACTCGCTTGAGGTCGTCAGTGGTGAGTCCAGGCCCGTCGTCCCTCACGGAGAACTGCACTTCGTTCGCCTTCCGCTTGACGCTGACATAGATATTCGACTGGAGAGGCGAGTACTTGATGGCGTTTGAGAGCAGGTTGTCCATGGCCTCTCGAACCCGTTCTGCGTCGATTGGAATCGAGCATGCTTCGGAATCGTCCATGGTCGTATGGATCACCTGGCCCTTGCGGTCGGCGATGCGGACGTTTCGTTCCACAACGCGCTCTGCCAGGTCTACCAGATCCGCCCGCTGACGGTTCACGTTCAACGTCCCGACTTCCATCGCTGCCGAGTCCAACAGCTGGGAAATCAGGGCCAGCATGTCGTTGCTGGAATCGAAGATCATATCCAGCAATTCCAGCTGATGACTCTGATCGCTCTCTTCTCTCAGAATCCGGGCAAACTCCCGAATTGCAGTCAGAGGGTTCTTCATGTCGTGTGAGGCGATCGACAGGAGCTGCGACTTCATCTCGCTGGCCTGACGCAGCGCGGCGTTTGACGACAGCAACTCTGAATTGAGCCGCTCCAGACTCGTCTTCTGATCCTGAACGCGGATCAGGTTCTCAACGCGGGCCAGGAGTTCGCGGGCACTGAAGGGCTTGGCGACATAATCGTCAGCCCCAGCTTCCAGTCCTTCAATTTTGTCCTCGGGCGTCGCCTTCGAGGTAACCAGGACGACCGGGATGTGCTCGATGTTCTCGTCTGCCCGAATCGCCCGGCACATGTCGAATCCGGTCATGTTGGGCATCATGACGTCCGACACAATGAGATTCGGACGCAGCGCCCTGGCCTTTTCCAGACCGTCCTGCCCGTCAATAGCGGTGACAACCTGGTAGCGGGACTGGAGACATTCGGCCACGTAATCGCGGATGTCCGGGCTATCGTCCACCACCAGCACCACAGGAGCGTCCGCCCGAACCAACTCGCTACCGACCGAACGATCCGGCGTGGTTTCCTCGAAGACTGACATCTCCATCATCGGACCACGCTCAGTCGGCTCGGTGGCATAGCCATCGACGATGACTTCATGTGCACCTAAAAATGATGCCTCAACCGGGAGGATCACGATGAAGTCCGATCCCTCGCCGACCACGCTCTCCACGCTGATCGTACCCCCGTGGAGTTCGACCAACTCCTTGACCAGTGCCAGACCGATTCCGGTGCCCTCCTGCACCTTGGAGATTGTCCCATCCACCTGATGGAAACGATCGAAAATATGCGCGACATCTTCGGCGGGAATTCCATTCCCGCTGTCGCGGACCTTGATGGCCAGCGCCTTGACCTCGCGGCCATCCCGCTCCAGCGTGGCGTCCTGTATGGAAACCCCGATCGATCCACTATCCGGCGTGAACTTGACGGCGTTGGACAACAGATTGAAGAAAACCTTCTCCAGACCCAGTGGATCGAAGAGGAACTGGTCCACGGTGCCGCTGTCGTCGAACTGCAGGTCCAGTCCCTTCTTCTCAGCGAACGGCGTAAAGGAGTAGACGATGCCCTCCACGAGGTCGGTCAACGAGCCCTCCATCACTCTGAGTTTCATGCGGCCAGACTCGAGCTTGGACACATCCAGCAATTGGTTGATCAGTCGGAGCAGTCGCCGCGAGTTGCGGAGCATGACCTCCATCTGCCGGCGCATGGGCGGGCTGATCTCCCCGTATTCACCGAGAAGTGCGTTCTCCATGGGTCCGATGTTCAGGGTCAACGGAGTCCGGAATTCGTGGGAGATGTTGTTGAAGAACCGCGTCTTGATGCGATCCATCTCGCGGAGCTGGTCGGCCTGTTGCGCGATGACCTCGCGACCTTCCTCGGCCAGCTCGCGCTGATGCTCTGCTTCCAGGCGAGCCCTCTCCGTTTCAGAAAGGGCCTCCTCGGTCTGCTGCATTGAGAGGCGAAGATCCTTGGTTCGTTCGTTTACCAGAGCCTCCAGTTCGGTAGCCCGCTTGCGCATCGCAGTGATCCGGCGATGGTACAGGAAGGCAGCCAGAGCGAAAACAGCCAGGATGCAGAGCACCTTGAACCATGCCGTCTGCCAATAGAACGGGAGCAGTTCGAAGGAGAGTGTCGCCTCGGACTCACTCCAAACGCCGTCCCCGTTCTGGGCCCTCACGTGGAACGTGTAATAGCCGGGCGCCAGGTTCGTGTAGATGGCTGCGCGGAGCCCACCGCCTTCGACATTCTGCCATCCCCGGTCGTACCCCTCAAGCATGAACTCGAATCGGGTTTTCCCGGTAGCCACGAAGGTCGGAGAGGTGAAGTCCACCTCGAAACGCTGCGCCCCTGGCTCGAGAACTGTCTGGCCGTTGAGGTCGTATTCTTTGGTATCGACGACGAAGTGCTCCAGCAGGACCAAGGGGGCGACTTCGTTTCGTTGGTAGGGATTCACAGACACGAGTCCGCCCGCGCTGGCCAGCCAGAGTCTGCCTTCGGAACCCATCCAACCCGCCGGCTGCGTGCCGCCGTTGAATTCTGATGTTCTCAGGCCGTCGCGATCGGTGAACACCTCCGGCTCCAGCCGACTGATCCGACCGTGCGCAAACTCAAGCAGGGCGGACTTTTCGATCCGGGAGGCACCAACGTTGCTGGTCATCCAGATTCCACCGTCTTCATCCTCCAGAATCGCCAGGACGTTGTCACTGAGCATTCCGTGGTCGGTCTTGAATTCGTAGGCAATCCCCTCTCGAAGCAGGACCAATCCGCCCTCACGAATTCCTACCCAGATGTCACCTTCGGCATCTTCGTAGATGGCCGTCACAAATTCCGAATCCAAATACCGGGCGACCACCTCGCCATTTCTGACCAGATGGAGGCCGGCGTCATAGGTCCCCAGCCAGAGATCCCGCTCAACGGTCTCGTGTATGGCTGTAATGTCGTTAGAGCCCAGGCCGTCCTCGGTTGTCATGCTCACGAAACCGTTCTCGGTAACTCGGGCCACACCCTTTCTCGTCCCCATCCAGACGCCAGACGGCCCGCTGTGCAGCGCGTAAATCGCACTGTTTGGAGCATTCCCCATCTCCGCGCTGCGATGGGTGATGACTCCGTCGTGATATCGGTAGAGTCCCGCGAAAGTGCCCATCCAGATGCTCCCGTCGGCGCTTTCGGCCAGCGAGAGAATCTTCTGGTCACCGACCGCATCGAAACTCGCGTCCACCAGTCCGTTTCGAATGCGCGCCGGACCCTTGTCCGTACCCACCCAGACCGACCCGTCGGACGCTTCCAGCGCGGTTTGCACATAGTCCGAAGGGAGGCCCTCTGCCTGCGCATAGGTCTTGAATCGGGCGTTTCGAATGCGATCCAGTCCCTTGTCGGTGGCCATCCAGACGGAACCTTCCCGATCGAAGGTCAGGTCTCGGATTTCTCGACTTGCGGCCTCGCCCAGGCCATGTGGCTGACTGATCAGGCCCCCGGCGAGCCGCCAGACACCGTGCTGCATGGTCCCAATCCAGACTGTGCCATTGGGGTCCGCCATCACTGATCGAACGTCATCAACCGGAAGTCCGGCCTCCGATCCGTAGGTGTGAATTCGATAGCCCTGTATGCGGGCGATTCCGTCCCTGTTCGATGCCACCCAGACTGATCCGTCCGGCGCCAGTGACATATCGGCGATACTGGAGTGCGCCAGGGCCCCGGTTTCGAGGAAGGATGTCAACACCCCCTGTCCGTACCGGAAGAGTCCCCGCTCCCGTGTTCCAATCCAGATTGCCCCCGAGTCGTCCTGAATGAGCGACGTGACACCCGCCACCCCAAGTGCTTCCAGTGGCGTCGCCTTGTACGAATCGCCAGTGAGATCGAGATGCATCACCGTGCTGTCGGCAAGCCCCAGCAGAAGCCCCGAGCTTACGTCTCCGACGATAGCTGCAATGTTCGCGTTCTCAAGACCTGCCACATCGACGCGCTCGAGGCGTCCTCCGTGGTATCGCGCCAGGCCACCATTTCGGGTCCCGACCCAAATCGTTCCCTCCTCGTCCTCGTGCAGGGAGTAGATGTTGTTGCTCGCCAGCCCGGTCGTGGCCTTTCTGTAAACCCGAAACTCCAATCCATCAAATCGAACCAGTCCTTCCTGCGTGGCCAGCCAGAGATAGCCATTCCTGCCCTGGATTACCCGGTCTACCGCGGAGAGCGGCAACCCGTGCAGGACGTTCCAACTATCAAGCTGGACTTGAGCCAACTCATCGGAGCTTGTCGGCCTGGTGCCCAGGATCACCTTCCCGGTGTCGTCACTGGCCAGAGTGTCTCCTGCGGCAAATAAGCAGGCAGTCAGAAATACCAGGACTGCACCCAGGAATCGGTGTCCAGCAGTCACAGCGGTACTAGGGAATGGACGCATGGAGGCGGAGGTTGTCGGGATCTTCCTCTGGTGTATCGGCACACCCCGGAGCCTACTTAACGCCTTCGCCTTCCGGTTTTCCCTGCCTCCCTGAACGGCGGAAGGGGGACACCGATCACAATGATGTGACCCGTGACCCCCAACCACTCATCGGAAGACGCATCAAGCCCTACGCGAGGAATTGCCTCGCGGTTACATTAGTGACGCAAATAAGTCTGGTCACTAATCGATGCCCCTTGTGAATCCAACCGGCAATCTTGAGACCCTTCTGGCAACCGCAGGCTGCGTGCCGGAGACTCCGACCGGCGCGGTGACGCCGCCGGTCCACTTCTCCAGCACCTTTGAGCGTGCCGCTGACGGTTCCTATCCGAGCGGCTACAACTACGCGCGCGATGCCAACCCCACGCGGGCCTTGTTTGAAGCCACGATGTCGCGTGCCGAGGGAGCGGAAGACTGTGCAGCCTTTGCCTCAGGCATGGCAGCCTGCAATGCGCTCATCACGGCCGTTTGCGCCGGAGGACATGTCGTGCTGCCCCACGATGTCTACCACGGACTCCGTGAAGTGGTCGACTCAACGTGGAAGGCGTGGGGTCTTCAGGCCAGTTCAGTCGACTACTCCGGCGATTGGCAGAGTGCCCTGAGACCTGACACCCGGCTCATTTGGATGGAGACACCCTCCAATCCCCTGGTCCAGATCACCGACATCGCCGCGGTTTCACAGGCGGCCATCGACCTCGCCATTCCCACCGTCGTCGACTCGACCTGGAACACACCCCTGATCACACGTCCTCACGAACTGGGAGCGACCTATGTCATCCACTCGGCCACAAAGTATCTCGGCGGTCACTCTGACCTCCTCGGAGGTGTGGTCCTTGGCGGGACGATGGCCATGAAGCCCGTAAGGCACGTGCAGAAGCATGGTGGAGGGGTGATGGATCCCTTCTCAGCCTGGCTTGTGCTCCGGGGAATGCGGTCGCTGGGCGCCCGACTCGCCGTTCAGTGCAGAAACGCCGAGCAAATCGCCCAATTCCTCGATCTGCATGCCGGAGTCCAGGTGGTCCACTATCCCGGACTTCCGAGTCACCCCGGGCATGCGATCGCGCGTAAACAGATGCGCCTGTTCGGCGGCATGCTCTCCTTCGAAGTCGATGGGGGCCGGCCGGCTGCGATGGCGCTGGCGGGACGGCTGAACGTATTTCGCCGAGCTACCTCGCTCGGAGGCACCGAGAGCCTCGTGGAGCACCGTGCATCCATTGAGCCCGAGCCGCCTACGTCCCCGGAAGGACTCCTACGATTGTCCGTGGGCCTCGAACACATTGACGATCTTCTCGGCGATCTGGCGCAGGCCCTGTCGTAGCTTCCCGCCCAACCTGCTCAGCGCTCACTGATGAATCTGCCGTTCTTTTTGGCTCGTCGCTTCGTTGCCGGCGAGACGCTGGAGAAGACCCTGCCCGTCGCCCATCAACTGCGCGCGCAGGGTCTGTTCACCACCCTCGATCTCCTGGGTGAGTACATCTCAGAGCGGGAGCTGGCCGAGCAGGCTCGCGACGCGTACCTCGGATTGCTGACGGCTCTGGGAAAGCAGACCGGAATCGACCGCAACATCTCCATCAAGCTGTCCATGCTCGGGCAGAAGATTGATGAGTCGTTCTGCCTGGACAACCTGCATCAGGTCCTCTCCCTTGCCAAAGACACCGGCACGTTCGTGCGATTGGACATGGAGGGCAGCGATGTCACGTCCTCGACCGTGGGAATCCTGGAGCGCGTTCATCCGGAGTATCCCGAGAACGTCGGCATTGTACTTCAGGCCTACCTCAAGCGTACCCGCGAGGACATCGATCGGATGTGTGAACTCGGGGCCCGTGTCCGGCTCTGCAAGGGGGCGTACAAGGAACCCGCCGCGGTTGCTTGGCAGGACATGACTCAGATTCGGGAGCGCTACCTGGAGTACATGGACGTGCTCATGCAGCGCGGTAAGTACCCGGGCATCGCCACACACGATGATATCCTGATCAACGCGGCCAAGGAGTACGTGTCGGAAAATGCAGTCGCGAGCGACCGATTTGAATTCCAGATGCTCTACGGCATCCGAACCGAAACGCAGAAGGATATGGTTGGAGCCGGATTCAACATGCGGGTCTACATCCCCTATGGCAGCATGTGGTACCCGTACTTCTCACGGCGATTGCGGGAGAGGAAGGAAAACGTCTGGTTCATCCTGAAGCACATGTTCGTGCGCTGACACCTCCGCGGGACCGGGTCCACACACGGCCCCCCGCGTTACTCCTGCCTCAGTCCTCGCGTTCAGCCAGCCAGCGCTCCGCGTCGATGGCCGCCATGCACCCCGTTCCGGCCGCGGTCACGGCCTGGCGGTAGACATGGTCCTGGGCGTCGCCAGAGGCAAATACGCCCTCGACGTTCGTATAGGAACTGTCCGGAAGCGTCTGGATGTAGCCGACATCGTTCATGTCCAGCTGGCCTGCGAAAACCTCCGTATTCGGCTTGTGGCCAATCGCCACAAAGAAGCCCTGTACGGGAAGCACGCCCGTTTCACCGGTCTTGGTATCCTGGGTCGCAAGTCCGGTGACTTCCTTCTCCCCGAGGACATCGGTCACCGTGGTGTTCCAGTGGAACTGGATCTTCTCGTTGGCGAAGGCGCGCTCCTGCATGATGCTGGAGGCGCGCAGTTCCTCGCGGCGGTGCAGCAGGTGAACCTTGGTGGCAAACCGGGTCAGGAAGAGCGCCTCTTCCATGGCCGTGTCTCCCCCTCCTACGATGGCCACCTCCTGTCCGCGGAAGAAGGCCCCGTCACAGGTTGCGCAGGCCGAGACGCCGTAGCCCAGAAGCCTGCGCTCGTTCTCCAGACCCAGGTACTTGGCCGACGCTCCGGTTGAGATGATCACAGCATCGGCTGTGAGTGGAACGTCCTCATCCTGCACCAATCGAAAAGGGCGCTGGCTGAAATCAACGGAGGTGATTACGCCCCAGCGAAGATCTGCCCCGAATCGACGGGCCTGCTCCTCGAACTTCTGCATCATCTCCGGACCCAGGATCCCCTCCGGGAAGCCCGGATAGTTCTCCACGTCCGTCGTGGTGATGAGCTGTCCTCCGGGCTCTGCGCCCTGGATGACGACGGGCTTCAGGTTCGCGCGGGCGGCGTAGAGCGCCGCGGTGAGACCCGCAGGCCCCGAGCCGACGATGACTACCCGATGGTGCTCAGCGTTGCCGAAATCCATTTAGTCCTGAACTGACTGGGTGGCCAGGGACTCCAGGCGGTCGGCAAGCACCCGCTTGGGGGCCGATCCGATGAGCTGATCCACCACTCGGCCGTCCTTGAAGAAAAGCAGCGTGGGAATCGAGCGAACATTGTAGTTCATCGCGGTCTGCGGATTCGTATCCACATCCACCTTTCCAATCTTCGCACGGCCCTCGAAATCGCCGGCCAGTTCCGCGATGACAGGGGCAATTACACGGCAGGGACCGCACCAGGCCGCCCAGAAATCGACCAGCACGGGCTGGTCTGAATTGAGAACTTCCTCAGCGAAATTCTGATCGGTCAGGGTGAGATACTTTGCGTCTTCGGCCATGAGTCTATCTTTTTTAGAAGCGGGAATGCTACCCGCGAAGGCTACCTAAAGTGCCCGGCATTTGTCCACCGGTTCACTGGGTAACCACAATTAGTTATTTGTTACTCCAGGTCACGAGCCCCCTCAGGACATGTATGCCGGGATCGCTCCCTCGAAGATCTCGACCAGATCGGCCGGTGTCTCCGAGACGATGACCCGGTCTCGCAGACTGACCTGGAACGGACCTTCGGCGACGTTGCCAATGGGCGTGGCTTGCACGCCCGAGTCGGTCGCCAACCGGACCAGTTCCGCCAAGTCATCCGGAGTCACCGAGACGACGATTCGCGACTGGGCCTCTCCAAAGAGTTGTGCGTCGAGTCTTCCTGACGCATCCAGTTGGATATCCGCTCCGAGCTGGGCATGCAGGCTGCTTTCAGCCAGGGCAATCAGCAACCCTCCGTCCGAAACGTCGTGAGCCGAATGCACCAGGCCGGCTCGAATCGCCGCCAAGCAGACCTTCTGGACGGCGAGCTCCTCGTCCAGATCCATGTAGGGAGCGTCGCCCGATGTCAGTCCGTGGACCACGGACAGGTATTCCGATCCACCAATGTCATCGCGCCACGTCCAGGCACCCGGGGAGAGCAAGACAATCACATCTCCGGCAGCCTTGAAGTCGGACGTCGTCGCGTCGCGCTCCACATCCTCAACCAGGCCGAGCATCCCGATGGTAGGCGTCGGAAAGACCGCGCCCTCCGGGTTCTCGTTGTAGAACGAAACATTGCCGCCGGTGACGGGCGTGTTCAAGGCGCGGCAGGCGTCACCCATTCCTCCGACGGCCTCCTTGAAGACCCAGTAGACTTCGGGCTTGTAGGGATTGCCAAAGTTCAGGCAATTGGTCACCGCTACAGGTTCTCCGCCTGAGCACACCACGTTGCGCGCCGCCTCGGCCACCGCAATTCGGCCACCCTGCCGTGGATTCAAGTAGACGAATCGGGCGTTGCAGTCGGTCTTTGCGGCCAGGCCGCGCTTGGTGCCCTTGATACGGATCACCGCGGCATCTGAGGGACCAGGACCGACCACCGTGTTGGTCCGAACCTGCGTGTCGTACTGTTCGAATACCCAACGCTTCGAGGCGATGTTCGGCGAACCCAGAAGTCGCTTCAAAACGGATCCGGCCTCGGATGGCTTCACATCTGGGACCTGATCCGCCCGAAAGGCCTGGGTCTTGTCCAGATACGTGGGCCTCGTGGTCTCACGGTAGTAGACCGGGGCCCCACCGCCGAGCACGAGGTGCTCCGCGGGGACTTCCGCCACGCGTTCTCCATGCCAGATGATCTCGACGTTTCCGGTGTCCGTGACTTCGCCAATCTGAACCGCGTGCAGATCCCACTTGTCAAAAATGGCCTCGACGGCGGGCTCGTGGCCCGGCTTGACCACTAAGAGCATCCGCTCCTGGGACTCGGACAGTAGCACCTCATATGGAGTCATACCCTCCTCCCGCATCGGCACCCGATCCGCGTGGATGATCATCCCGCACTCACCTTTCGCACTCATCTCGCACGAGGAGCACGTGATGCCGGCCGCGCCCATGTCCTGAATCCCGACCAGATGCTCCCCGCGAATCACTTCGAGCGTCGCCTCAAGCAGGAGCTTCTCGGTGAAGGGATCTCCCACCTGGACCGAGGGACGCTTGGACTCGCTCTCTTCGGAGATTTCCTCGGAAGCGAATGTGGCGCCATGAATTCCGTCCCGGCCGGTAGCCGAGCCGACTATGTAGACTGCATTGCCCGGTCCCTCGGCTATGGCCGATGCCGTGTGGCGCACGTCCACGATCCCAATGGACATCGCGTTGACGAGGGGATTACCCTCGTAGGAGGGATCAAAATAGACTTCGCCCGCTACCGTCGGTACGCCGAAGGAATTGCCATAGTCGCCGATTCCTCGCACCACCCCGTCGAAGAGATACCGCACTCTGGGATTCTCCAGGCTCCCGAATCGTAGCGAGTTCAAGGAGGCGATGGGCCGGGCACCCATCGTAAAGATGTCGCGTTGGATACCGCCGACACCGGTGGCCGCACCCTGGTACGGCTCAACGGCCGAAGGGTGATTGTGGGATTCAATCTTGAAGGCGCAGGCCATCCCGTGCCCAATGTCCACAAGACCCGCGTTCTCCTCTCCGGCGCCCACCAGCAGTCGCACCCCATCGCGGGGTAGCGTCTTGAGGATGGCGATCGAGTTCTTGTAGGAGCAGTGCTCGCTCCACATCACCGAATAGATACCCAACTCGACGAACGTGGGCGTCCGCCCAAGCCGCTCCAGCACCCAGCCATACTCCTCTTCCGTGAGGCCGTGATCTGCGGCCATCGATGGGGTCACCGAGGGCATTCCGAAGGGAGCCGATGGGGTTTGGATGGCGGACATTGAGCCGATGATCTTTGTTCAACGGGAAGGTAA
>JAJCYP010000124.1 GCA_029262855.1 Bacteroidota bacterium
GCCACCGAGATCTCCGAGGTGTTCATCGACGGCTTCCGGGTGCCCATCGACAGCCGCCACCTGCAGCTGTACAAGGAATTCCTGAACCGGGACTCTGGGCGGTTGCAGCCGGTTGAGATCGTGCCTCCGGTGCGGAACTAGTGGCCCCGGACACCGGCCTCCCGTGCTGGGCGCGGGAGACCGGTCCACTCGAGGCGGGGGCGACGCTGGCGACGTGCTGGACTAATCACGCTTGGCAACCGTCAAATTCAGATCGGGTATACTGGTGATCCGGCGAGCGCTCGGAGTTGGGACCCTCTGATTAAAAGTCAGATGGATGGAGTGGCTAACCCCAAGCGCAGCTACGGGTTACGGTATCGACGGCAAGGCACTGATACGTATGTGATACGGACTGGTCAAAACCCAGAACCGGAAACAATTCGTATTTGGCTCGGAATCGCCCCGCGGGACGTTCCCTCCATGAAGGCTTGATCACCTTCGAGCAGGCTTCTCACGTGGACCATCTGGATATCGCGGCAAAACGGGGAGCCTTGCGTCGACTTACTGGAGGCACGGTCGATACGAGAAGGCCGAGCCGCTCTTCACCCGCGTTGTAAAAATCGACGAGCTCTCTCCAGGCAACATTCGCCCCGAAACGGCGAGAATGCTCAACAACCTTGCAGTGGTATATCGAGACCAAGACCGATACTAGAAGGCTGAGTCTCTTTTCAAGCGCAGCGTCGGTCTCTGCGAAATCAAGCTCGGGGCGCACCATACAGGCGTGACGAGGATGGTGGCCAATCTGGCCGAGCTCTACCCAAGGCGGCGCCCACTCGCAACGCGGGAGGACAATTCGTGAGGAGGCAGACTCAGCTTGATACAGGTTTAATTTGAGGCATGCGGGGCATTCGTGCAGACGCACGAGCTACCTACCGAAAAGCGCAATCCCGATACCTTCCGTACATACCCACTCGCTCGAGAATGGGGCGAAATGACTATTGACTTCGATGTGTATCCTTGTTACCTCAATAGAGCCGCTTGGCTCCGTACGCGAATCTTGATCATCTCCTCGGGGTCATGCGGCATAGGCTCCTGTCTACCAACACGACAATACGGTGAGTTCAGAAATGGCGAAAATGTATCGCGACCTGAAGGTAATCGAGCGCAAGCCGGAAGATCGGCGCACTCGTGTCTGTATCATCTACACTGGGGGCACCATCGGCATGGTCCCCAAAGCTCGTGGTCTTGAGCCTGCAACCCTTGAGGAACTGCTCCATGTGGTCCCCAGCCTCGGGGAGGAAGACGGCATCGAACTCGGCCTAGTCGCGTTCAAAGAGCCCGTTGATTCGACGTTCGTGTCGAAGGAACACTGGCTGGCGATGGCGGCGGCAATCGAGGAGCACTATGAAGCTTTCGATGGATTTGTAGTCCTTCACGGAACCGATACCATGGCGTTCACGACGTCAGCACTTTCGTTTCTCCTCAATAACCTCGGGAAACCCGTGGTTGTGACCGGTTCTCAGTTGCCAATACACGAGGACCGCGGCGACGGACGAATGAACTTGATTCACGCCGTCGCGATCGCCGGGTACCGCGCCACAGGACTGCCGCGCACTTGTGAGGTGACCCTTTGCTTTATGGATCGCCTCCTTCGCGGCAATCGTGCCGTAAAGGTCTCCGCGGAAGAGTGGCAAGGATTCGATAGTCCAAATTTTCCAAGGCTTGGTAGCATCGGGGAGCACATCCGAATCCGTAAGGAATTTCTCCGCTCTCCTCCAAAGGAGGGGACTCCGTTCTACGCTGACAAGAAATTTGCTGGCGAGGTCAAGGTCATCTATGTCACACCGGGCATGACCCCGGCCCAGCTCGATCGAGATCTCAGTACTGCGAATCTAGATGGTGCGCTGCTTGTGACATACGGTGCCGGAAACGCTCCCTCCTCAGAGGAATTCCTTGAGCCCCTTCGCAGCGCGATTGAGGGCAAGGGGGATCGCAATAGGATACAGATTCTCAATATCACGCAATGCCTAGGAGGTACCGTGGAAATGGGCCTCTACGCTGCTAGCGCCGGGCTTCTGGACATCGGCGTCGCGAGCGGCCTCGACCTCACCTTTGAAGCGGCACTTGCCAAGATGTACTGGGCGTTGGCCAAATACACGGGCGACGAGATTAAGAGCGGACTACAAATAGCCCAGCGCGGCGAGCAAAGCGAAAACCTATTTGACCTAGTGTTCAGTCCGGAAGAAAGGGGTGCGACCCGAGCCCGGTCAATAATCCAGCCGCCAGTTCGCTACCTCCACGGTTATGATCAGGCACTCCTAAAGTCAGCATCTTTTCGAGTCAAGGGATTGCATATTATCCCTGATGACGAAGCGATTGACCAGTCCGCTTTTCGTGTATTTGTCGGGCGGCAGGGTGCAGAGGAGTCGACATCTACGAATGAGCCCTACTTTGCGGGCGAGTATCGGGAATCTGATCTTCTTGCTGGTGGTTCCTTAATCATTGACGTGACGCGGGTTGTAGGGACCGTCATCCAGAGTGGCCCCATATACATCGGCCTCGTCGGTCTTGGTGCAAAGCTTTGGTGCGAGTCCATCACTCTGACCATCTTCACTGACGCCTCTTACTCTCGGGGCGCCTGATGTTCGGAGTCCAACTCCAATCAGGGCGGAGATCAGGTGGGCTCCGCCGATGTTCCGCGCTCAATGGTCCAGGCTCGGGCCTCGTGGTCCGAGCGAAGGGTCTGAATTAGCTTCTGAAGAAGGAATGCCACAAAAAACTGTCAGCGAACTAAAGGTTGAGTTAGATCATGCGAGGCGCTTGTACCGGTCAGGTGAGCTCAAGGCATCAGCGCAATATGCGTCTGGATATCTCAGGGATCTCCTGTGGTATGTTCACGAGAGACAATTTACCACCTCAGACAACCCAACGAAAAAGTTCATCCTTGAGCAGATGGAACAGAACGACCTCGGAGGGGACCTATCTGTCTACGATCTAGGGCAATTTGCGAAGCTGTTCAAGACTACCAATTTTCTAGAGCGAGTGGCGCACTCGGCCATCGACTCTCCCCTTATTCATTCGTTTGACATAGGGCGGATCGCCGAGCTAGTCGATGCAACCTTGTCACCAGATCGAGGCCAAGAGAAGCTCCTCCGACTTGCGGTGCAGCAGATGCTGCAACTTGCCATATCACTTTCGTACATCTCCAGCGTTATCGAGCTGGCAGATGACGAATTCTTGGACGGTGGACGTGAGCGCACTGAAGGAGTGTCTGGAGACCTCCAGAAGCTTGGCTACAAGCAGCAGTTCTTTCTATTCCACGAGGAGCGGGGGCTCCTAGTCAATACCGCCGACCAAAGCCGAAACGTTGCCTTCAAAGTTGAGACCTTCGTGCGTCTCGTAAGCAAAATCTTTCAACTCATTGTCGACCGACTGCAGGACGAGAACCAAGAGGGAAATAAGGCCGAAGCGATTGCGCGGATGATTATTGCCGATGCCGGCCAGGATGCAGGAGAACGATTTGGCGGTTCGCTCGCCGGCCAAATGCAACGCCAAGGATTAAGATTGACCCTTCAAGACAAGATAGACAAATGGTGCCAATTTGATTCAGATGTCGGTTTTGGGCGTTTCTCTGCCCCCGGCATCGCCGATCCAGACAAGGGCGAGCTGAACGGTCTTGTGAGGCTCTCGGAGAATTTTCTTACGCTTGGCCGGCGAATCAATGATCCGAATATTTGCTCATTTATGAAAGGCTACATCTGCGGGGTCCTGAGCGAGTTGAGTGGGAAGCCTCTTAACGTTGTCCACACGAAGGGCGAATGTGCACAATTCAACCAGAAGGACGATGACACCTGCCTCTTTTCCGTTTCTGTCAATAGAGCTGTATACGCCAACCAACAAAAGGAACTTAAAGGTATCAACATGGAGGAGGAGTTGTAGGCCCTGCTCTGGTGATCGTCCGGCACGCCGAGTGGTGCAACGATGAGGGACGTCCGCAAGGCGGCCGAGGTCGTAAGAAATCGGGTCCCGTCCGCCCACCTCGCTCCTGGACCTAGAAGTAAGCTCCTTCAGGCTCTTGAGCGCATCCGCAGTGGCGATGTCACTGCCACGGACATCGTCAATAAAGTAGCCGCGACCGCGCGGGACGCCGAGTTTCGCTCATCAGTGGAGCGCCTAACACTTGCCGTGACTGAGATGGCTGTACGTCCCAGCGGGCCAGTCGATGCCGTCGTCCTGACCGCCCTTCGCGACCCGGAGCTTTCCGAGGTTCTTGCATGGGACACAATTAGCTCACCAACGAAAAAACCTGCTCGAAAAGAAGGATTGGACGAACTTGGCTGGATACCATTTTCCAATGCAGACGACCTACAAGGCTGGTATCATGCACGCATACCGCGCTGGGACGGTGCTGAGATTCAGGTGGTTTGCGGTTCACCAGACCAAATGGGAATGGTTCCTATGGCTGTTGCCGCGACGAAGGCGCTGACCACCTGGTCACCTTCGATAATAGTACTGTGTGGAATTGCGGCGGGTGTTCAAGGCAAGACCAACACGGGGGACATCCTGGTGCCGGAGCGAGTATTTGTCCATGATTCTGGCAAGTGGATCGATGACTCTGCCCACGGGCCACAGCTTGTCCGAGATCCCTGGACCGTCATGGCCGACTCTTCGCTGATCCAAGAGTTGAAGAACACCGGGGCTGAGATCGCAGGGATTGTTCAGGCTCGTGGCCTGGGAACGGTCCTGTCCGCTCACAGAAAGTTGGCCGTTCACACGCAGGCCTTAGCCTGCGGCAATGCCGTGATGGACAGCGAAGAGGCTTTCAGGGCGATCGTCGCCACCGACCGAAAGCTCACGGGGCTCGAGATGGAGGCATTTGCCGTTTTGTACGCTGTGCGGTGGACGGCGCCGCGGCTTACGAGCGGCGTGGTCATCAAAGCCGTCTCCGACCATGGAGTCGGCAAAGAGGACGAGTACCAACAACGGGCGTCTTGGATCAGCGCGCAGTTTGCTCTGGAGTACCTGTCAAGGTCTCGCGCGATCAATTGGCGACGGCCCTGACTCTCTAGTCGGCGTGCCGAAGATCGCATGAAAGCCCCAAATCGATGATGAACAGAAATGGGTGTCGACAGGGGACAAACTGGAACCTGGTCACTGCGACGGATTTTGAGATCTTGTGCCGGGAGTACCCGCAGCCCCACGGCCAGAGGTAGTCAAATCCTGATCCTCTCAATTTCGCTCTTGAGGACGGCATTATCGGTGTGATCGTAGAACTGTATCCGTCCGGTGAGCTACCCCCGCTGGGCAGCATCGTGTGAGCCCGCGAACAAGAAGTTCTGGTTTTTATGGATAGATGCTCATAATCGCCGCAATTATCTGTTCGCCGGATCCCACGAGGCCGCTCAGCGGGGCGCGATGATCTACTCGCTGCTCGGGACCTGCAAGAAGCACGGCATCGAGCCGTTTGAGTGGCTCCGCGACGTCCTAACCCGGATCCCCGGTCATCCGCAGCACCGAGTCAGCGAACTCTTACCCCATCGCTGGACTCCTGGGGGGTAGCTCACCGGACGGATACCTTCTTCGTCGGCTTCAGGACGGCGAAAAGCTCAATCTTCCACATTCAAGGCCTGTGCCATCGCTTGAAAAGCGCTGCCACGAATTGAGAATTCCGGACCGGGGTCAATCTTGGCGCATCTTGTATGCGATCGGACAGGATGCCATTGTCATTCTGGAGGTCAGTAAGAAGACCGGGGCGACTCCACGTTCCGCCTTTGACAACGCAAAAAAGCGCCTTCGACAGTACAGAAACCTATAGTCGCCACACCATGGAGAAAAGGAAGAAGTGGCAGCTGGAAGCTGCAGGGTGGACGGTTGGAAGTCCGCAGGACTTTCTTGGCCTTTCCGAAAGCGAGGCCGAGTTTATCGAATTCAAACTGGCCCTCGCCCGCAAGGTCAAGGAAATGCGCCTGCGCAAGGGGCTGAGTCAGTCCGGCCTCGCCAAGGCCATGGGATCCAGTCAATCGAGGATCGCGAAACTCGAAGCCGCTGACGCTTCTGTGAGTGCCGACCTAATGCTGAAGTCCTATTTCATACTTGGAGCAAAGAGAGGGGATGTGCTGGGTCTCTAGGTCTACCAGCTCGCGTGCCGGACGGGCGGTGCCAAGCAGGACGGTCTTTGTGTTGCATCACCTCCTAATCCACTCAATTTCGTTCTTGGTCGAACAGCATCTTGAGCGCTGCGCGGTGCTGCTTGATTGTCGCGACGGCCGCGCCACGTTGTTTCAGGTAGGCGGCCACGCGCATCGGCCTGACCGATGACAACGATTTGAAGGTTTCTGTACATATCAATTGTTGTTGACCTCGGCAAGCACCTGAAAATCCAGATTGGCGTTTACCCTGAAAAACCCGGAGCCGTCGCGATCGACATGCACTGAGACGTTGTAGACCCCGGGAGCCTCAGTTGCCACCGTGCGATGTACGGATGTCCTCGTTTGAAGGAAGGGCCGTCCCGCAATGAACCAGCCAAACAGGAGATCATCACGCAGCGAATCTGTAACGACAGCCCGGAAGGTAAGACTATCCCCGGAGACCACCGGGTCCGGCATCACCTCGAGGCTCAGGATGGTTGTGGCCGCAGTCGGCGAAGGTGGCAGCGGCTCGAAGCCGCCGCATCCGAACGCACTTAGAACTGCACCAAAGAGGAATAGGAATTTCAGGTGTCGTGAGGTCATGGAAGAATCTGTGAGTGACTGTTGTCAGCTTGCTCGGCAGCTGCCCGCTGACCGATCAGCGGGGAAATCACCCGCCTTGCCCAACGCTACCCCGCGCCCTCAGCAGCCTTCGCCTCATCCCAGAACACGTCCATCTCTTCAAGCGACGCATCCTTCGGGGTGCGTCCCCTTTCTTGTAGCCGCGCTTCGATGTGCTGGAAGCGGCTCCGAAACTTGTCGTTCGTCCTTCGCAGCGCGTTCTCGGCATTCAGCCCCTTAAAACGAGCGTAGTTGACCAGCGCGAACAGCACATCGCCCAATTCATCCTCCAGCCGCTCGTTGGACGCTCCGGTATCCGTCAACTCCCCAAACTCGCCGATCTCCTCAGTCACTTTCTCCCACGCCCCGGCGGCCTCAGGGAAATCGAAGCCTACCCCCGCCGCCTTCTCCTGAATGCGATGGGCGCGAAGTAGAGCCGGCAACTGACCAGGGACGCCGTCAAGGGCGCTCGTGCGGCCCTTCTCCTTCATCTTGATCTGCTCCCAGTTCGTCAGCACCTCCCCGACACCGTCCACCTGGGTATCTCCGAACACGTGCGGATGCCGGACAACGAGCTTCGTGGTTTCGGCGTCGATGACGTCCTTCATCGTGAACCGCCCGTCCTGCTCGGCCATCACGCTATGAAAGACCACGTGGAGCAACAGGTCACCGAGTTCCTTTCGCAGCTCCGACCAGTCCTCGTTGTCGATGGCCTCAAGCGTTTCGTAGGCTTCTTCGATGAGCAGGTGCTTTACCGATTCGTGCGTCTGCTCCCGATCCCAGGGGCAGTCTCGCCGGAGTTGGCGTACGATGGCAACGAAATCGGCATAGGCCTCGACGGCCGGAGCGGTCTCTGTAAACTCCGAATCGAATATCTTCTCAGGCATGGGGGGCTTGTCAGGCATGAAGGGCAGAAATCAGGCCCAGAAGGCGATTCGGGCGGTTTAAAGTTGTCCACAATGACATCTAGCTGTCACCGGGTGCGCGTATTATTCGGCGTCCACGATCCGTGATTCGTTGCGTTCCGGGCGGCTTGCCGCCTCTAGGAAAAACGGCCGGAAACATGGACAGGATCGTTACATCTCCTGGAGATCACACGTGTGGTATCGCCAGGGGTTCATGTATAACGGCTGCTTCAGCTAACAAACAGGAGGTGTAATCACTATGGCAAGAGGCATTAACAAGGTAATTCTGGTGGGGAATCTCGGGCAGGACCCGGAACTCCGCTATACCGGCAGCGGCACGGCCGTCTGCAATATCAGATTGGCCACCAACGAGTCCTACAAGGACGCGAATGGTGACTGGATCGAACGGACCGAGTGGCATTCGATTGTCGCCTGGGCCCGGCTGGCCGAGATCTGCAACGAGTATCTCAAGAAGGGGTCGCAAGTCTACTTCGAGGGCTCCCTGCAGACCCGCTCGTACGAAGACCGGGATGGCAACACCAAGTACACCACCGAAATCAAGGCCCGGGAGATGATGATGCTCGGTGGCCGTGAGGAGAGCTTCAACAGTGGTGGCGCGAGTCCGCAACGCGTTCCGGAGACGGCATCGGCAGCTCCGGTCGCCGAGGGGGCCGCCAACGGGGCTGCGAAGCCGGCGGGGGAAGCCAAGAGCGGGGACGACTACACGTTCGAGGCGGACGACGA
>JAJCYP010000125.1 GCA_029262855.1 Bacteroidota bacterium
AGGCCAGACGGTTGCCGCGAGCATGTCGACGCCGCAGCTGTTCCTGCTTGCGAATGACCTCGCCAAGCTGGAAATCCTCGCCTCGGTGGACGAGTCGGATATTGGCCAGATCAAGGACGGCCAGATGGTACGCTTCACCGTCCAGGCGTTTGACGACGTGACCTTTGTCGGACAAGTCCGGCAGGTTCGCCTCCAGTCCTCTTCACAGGACAACGTCGTGACGTACACGGCGGTCGTGGACGTTGACAACACAGACGGGCGACTCCTTCCGGGCATGACCGCCACGGTGGAGTTTCTGGTCGAGAGCGTCAGCGATGTGTTCAAGGTCCCCAACGCCGCCCTGCGCTTTCGCCCGACCGACGAGATGATGGCCGCCTTCCGCGAACGAATGTTGGCGGAACGGGAAGCGCGTCAGGGAGCCGAAGGTGAGGCTGCTCCAGGCGCTGCTGCGCCAGGTGCGGCCAGGGCCGCCGGACAACCCGCCGGTGGAGGCTGGGCAGGAGGTGGCCAGGCAGGAGGAGGCCAGGCAGGAGGAGGCCAGGCAGCCCCTGGTGGGGGCAACACAGGGATGCTCTGGTACGTCGATGACCAGGGCCAGCTGAGCGCGGCCCGCGTTCGTACGGGTCTCTCCGATGGAACGATGACCCAGGTGGAGGGGCGCAATCTGGAAGACGGAATGCAGATCATTGCCGGAGTGACGGTCTCAGAAAACGGCCCCGCCGCGAATCCCTTCCAGCAGTCTGCGCCGACCCGTCGCGGTCCGGGCGGATTCTAGGCAGGCCAACTCGATGTCAGAACACGCACAAGAGCCTGTCATGCAGGTTCGCGGTCTCCGAAAGACCTACACGATGGGATCCAACAAGGTGCGCGCCCTCGCGGGGGTGGATCTTGAGGTGAGGCCCGGCGAGCTCATCGCCATCATGGGCGCCTCGGGGTCAGGCAAATCCACCATGATGAATATCATCGGATGCCTGGATTACCCGACGGAAGGGGCTTACACCCTCGACGGAATCAGGGTGGAGACGCTCAGCAAGAACCAGTTGGCTGACATCCGCAACCAGAAGATTGGATTCGTCTTTCAGGGCTTCAACCTGCTTCCCCGGACGACCGCGCTCGAGAATGTCGAGTTGCCACTGCTCTACGACCGGACACCCGGGAAGAAGAAGACCAAGGAACTGGCCAGGGCGGCACTGGAACTGGTCGGCCTCGGAGACCGCCTCGATCACGTCCCCTCGGAATTGTCCGGAGGCCAGCAGCAGCGCGTTGCGATCGCGCGTGCCCTGGTGACGAAGCCCGCTATTCTGCTGGCTGACGAGCCGACGGGTAATCTGGATTCGCGTACGTCGGTGGAGGTCATGGATCTCTTTCAGACACTCAACGATCAGGGAATCACCGTTCTGCTCGTGACCCACGAGCATGATGTGGCCGAATACGCCAAGAGAGTCATCGAACTGAAGGACGGGAAGATTATTCGGGACGAGCAGCAGGTGCAGCGCCGCGCAGCCGATGTGGTCGCCGCGATGAATCCTGACAGCGTCCTGGCCTAAGCAACAAAACAATGCGTGGATCAAATCTGATCAAGGTCGCCGGGAAGAGCATCGTCAAGAACAAGATGCGGACCCTGCTGACTATGCTAGGCATCATCATTGGCGTAGGGGCCGTGATCGTCATGGTCGCGGTGGGCGATGGGGCGAAGAGCCAGATTGAGCGCCAGATCCAGAATCTGGGGACCAACATGCTGGTCATCACCCCGGGAGCGAGTTCGGCGGGCGGTGTTAGCCGCGGGGCCGGGAGTTTCAACCGTCTCCAGCTGGACGACGCCGAGAAACTCAAGAACGAGAGCATGTACCTGTCGGCCATTTCACCGGTGGTGACCACGTTCACGCAGGCCGTTGGACCCCGGGGCAACTGGCGGACCCGCATCAACGGCGTCGATGTAGACTATCCCCTGATTCGTGACTGGCCCGTTTCAAGTGGTTCATTCTTTACCTCGGCGGATGTCCGTCAGGGAAAAAAAGTGGCCGTAATCGGGGCGACAGTGGCCCGAGAGCTCTTCGGAGAGGATGACCCCGTTGGCCAGACGATTCGGGTCCGAAATGTCCCGATCCAGATCATCGGAGTCCTCTCGGCCAAGGGCCAGACGGCCGAGGGCACCGATCAGGACGACACGTTGCTTGCCCCCCACACCACGGTGGGCACGCGCTTGAGCAGGTGGAATTTTGTGTCCCAGATCCTGGCGTCCACCTCGTCGCCGGGTGACATTCCGGCTGCCCAGGAGGAAATGAAGGCCATCATGCGCGAATCCCACGGATTGGCTGCCTGGGAGGCGGACGACTTTGAGATCAAGAACCAGGCGGAGCTGACCGAGGCCGCGGCCGGCACCACGGAGGTCATGACGCTGCTCTTGGCCGCCATCGCTGGTATCTCGCTCCTTGTCGGGGGGATCGGCATCATGAATATCATGCTGGTCTCGGTGACGGAGCGGACGCGCGAAATCGGAATCCGCATGGCCATTGGCGCCCGCGGCAGGGATGTGCTGACCCAGTTTCTCATCGAGAGCATTGTGATGAGCATCCTGGGGGGTGCTGTGGGTGTCGCTCTTGGATTTGGCGGCGCTCGTCTATTGGGCAACGTCATGGGCTGGCAGACCCTGGTGAACACCGACACCGTGCTGGTGGCGATTGTCTTCTCCGCGGCGGTCGGCATCTTCTTTGGATTCTATCCCGCCCGGAAGGCCGCTGCCCTGAACCCGATTGAGGCGCTCCGGTACGAATAGACCCAGGCCGGCGCTGAGGGCTGGGAAGGGCGTCCGCGGATCAGTCCGCCAGTAGCGCAGACACGTGGCGGAGCTCCGGAATAATGAGCTGTTCGACGGCCAGTCGGACCGCGGGTGTTGAGCCGGGGGTTGCGAAAACAACAACGTGCTCCCGTGTACCGGCCAGCGCCCGCGACAGCATGGCTGCGGCCCCGATTTCCTGGTAGGAGAGCATGCGGAAGAGCTCGCCAAATCCGGGCAATTCCCGCGCGATGAAGCCGCGCACCGCCTCGATGGTCCCATCGCGGCGGGACACGCCGGTGCCCCCGTTGAGTAGGATGACCTCACAGGTGGTCGATGCCCTTTCGATGGCCTCCAGGACCCGGCCGGGGTCTTCCCGCACGATGTCCTGAAGCTCTACCCGATGCCCGGCGGCCTCCAGCAGCTCGCGCATCAAGGCCCCACTGGTGTCCGTTTCCGGCTTCCGGGTATCACTGCAGGTCAGAACGGCGCAACTCAGCGACGTGCGTCCGGCTGCGGCCCGATGTTCATCAGGAACCGTGCTCATGGGCCTCCACCGCGCGGGACCCGCGCTCTGAGTACCAGACGGGTGGATCGAAGCCATGGCCACCCCAGGGATGGCAGCGCAGAATGCGGTGCGCCGCCAGAATTGATCCCTTCAGCGCGCCGTACTTCTGAAGGGCCTGCACGGCGTACCCGGAACAGGTGGGAGTGAAGTTGCAGGACGACGCCACATGCGGCGATATCATGAGCTGATACCCGCGCACGAGGATGATCAGGAACCGGCGGGGAAGTCTGGAGACGGGGTTCGACATCCCCGGTTGTAGGGGCGGTCAGAGGAGGGGTTCCGGAGCGTTCGGTTCTTCCCTGTCTGTCAGGAGCCGCCGCCCCGCCTTGGACGGCTTGGTCGCGCAACCTTCCCGCTGAATCTCCGGACACGAACCGTTCCGCGGACGGTGGAGGCACGCTCGGCAGCCCGAGCCTGTTGCTCGACCCGCTTATCGTCAATCTTCCCGGTGGTCGTGATGGATTCCGCTGCCGAATCGCCCAAGGGCACGGCCTCGTCCTGCGACTGGTCGATCCCGGAAAAGAACCGGAACCGATCGGGGTCTACGCCGAGATCGGTGGAAGAGAGTTCCGTTCCGGCCGACGCCCAGTCTGGACGGGCACGTCCCACCATCGACACCGGGCTGTAGAAGTGGCGCGTGTCGATCGGAAAGGGGCGATCAGAGGCGCGCGAACCATGGACCTCAAGCGCAACGTCCAGGGCCGACATCCAGCTGGGAACCACGTCCTGCTGATCCAGGCCGAGGATATAGTTGCGGCGCTCGGAGGGCGTGTTGAACGCACTGAACTGACGCGGCTCAAGAATGACTTCCCGGTAGCTCTCTCCTCGGAAGGCGGTTTCCACCCGATTGCGAATCACCCAGCCGACCAACTCCTGCTCGTCGGCACGATCACTTTCCGAGTAGAGTCCTCGGGCCAGCCAGAGCACCTCATCCATGTCCATGGGACTCAGGCGCTGCACGCGTTCCAGCGCGGTTTCAGGCTGTGCGCTCGCCGGAAACACAATCAACAGGAGGAAGGCAAAGGGCAGGATATTCCGCATCTGGACGCTGTTTGATGGACTGCAGACCACCACGCAAACGCCGTACCCGTCGGTGCCCAGCAAGCCGGTTTTCGCGTCGCTCGGGCAACCTGGACAACCGGCCGTGGCAAAAGGGCCTAGCCTGAATTATTCACGCGCATAAAAAAGAGTCCACACATCAGGCCCTGTAAAGCTATATTCCTTTTGGAGATAGAATAAAGGATACGGGGGCTTTCCGCATGAACTCTCTTGCCAGTAAAGAACGGTCGTCCGGGCGAGTAAATCAAGCACTTTCGGGGCACGCTGAGCAGGCCGAATTGGGGTTTGAGACGTTGGGCGTCGACGGCAAGCCGGTCCTGGTTGACTTCACGGGAGGCGATGTCACCTCGGACGCAGGGCTGTT
>JAJCYP010000126.1 GCA_029262855.1 Bacteroidota bacterium
GGCCTACTACGTCCTCTGGCACATGCGCCAAGCGCTGGCTCCGCTGCTGTTCCAGGACGAGTTCCCCGAAGAGGACGAGCGGGACTCGGTCGTCGCCCCAGCGGTTCGCTCCGCGCATGCGCTCCAGAAAGTGCAGACCAAGCGCACCGAGGACGGCTTTCCCGTGAGCAGTATGAATACACTCCTCCAGGCGTTGGCCACGCTGAGCAAGAACCGGATGCGCTTCGGCGAACACACCTTCGAGAAGGTGACGACCCCGACACCGCTTCAAAAGCGAGCCTTCGAACTGCTCCAAGTCCCCAGTCCGTGACTGTTCCCAGGAGCGCGTAGCCCCATACACGGCCTTAACCGTTGCCCACCAGGCACTTACAGGCTTCTTGAATTCCGAACTTCAGTCTAGCCCTTCTTGTCCTTGCCGCCCCCTTCTGCGGCGCGCGCAGACGCCGGCGTCAGCACGTTATCAATCAGACCATAGTCCTTGGCTTCAGCTGCGCTGAGCCAATGATCGCGATCGCCATCGGCCTCGATCTGCTCTTTGGTCTGACCGGAGTGGTCAGCCAGAATCTGGTAGAGCGTCTGCTTCATCTTGACGATCTCACGAGCATGGATCTCGATGTCAGACGCCTGGCCCTGTACACCGCCCATCCAGGGCTGATGAATCATCACGCGGGAGTTGGGCAGCGCAGCGCGCTTTCCGTTCTCTCCGGCAGCGAGCAGGACAGAGCCCATCGAAGCCGCCAGCCCAATACAGATGGTCGAGCAATGGGGCTTGATGTACTGCATCGTGTCGTAGATGGCCAGACCACTATCGATCGAGCCGCCGGGCGAGTTGACGTAGATGTTGATGTCCCGATCAGGATCCTCGCTGGTCAGGTACAGCAGCTGGGCAACCATGAGGTTGGCCACGGCATCGTTGATGCCGGTACCCAGCATGATGATACGCTCCTTGAGGAGGCGGCTGAAGATGTCGTAGGCCCGCTCACCGCGGGAAGACTGTTCCACAACCATCGGCACCAAAGTGCCCATTGCTCCCTTGTCGAGGGGGCCGCTGTAGATTTCGCTCGGAATGTGGTCAAGTCCCTTTGCGAACTTGATGAACTGGTCGACCATGTCGTTTATCCCGTGGGTTTTCGGCGTCGAATAACCGGGCCGATATGGGCCGGTTCCTACCGACACGCAACCGGCGTGCCGTGTTCGTAACTGAGCTATTCTCCGCGTTCGGCGGCGGCTTCTGCCTGGATGGCCTCGCGGTCCTTTCCGACTACGGTGGCCTGGGCGGCAAAAAAGTCCAACACCTTCCTGGTGACCAGCATGTCGTCCAGCTGACGCATCATCTGCGGCATGGACCGATAATACTGCATCATGAAGTCCGCCGTCAGGCCGTCTCCGGTAACGGTCTCCTCGAAGTACGCCATCCGATCCTCTTCGGTCACCTCGAGGCCCTCGTCAGCCACGACCCGGTCCCGAATGAACATCCACCGGGCCTGACGCTCGGCGTCGTCCCAGCCGGCATCCAGGTAGACGCTCTCGTCGAAGTCTTCGGGAAGGCGGTCTCCGGCCTGCTTCTTGAACTCCACCAGGCGACCCTCCAGGTACATGTCGACAATCGACTCGGGGACGTCGAAAGCGTTCTTGCTCAGGACGGCGCGGATAAGCCCGCCCTCGAAGAGCTCACGGCTGGAGTGATCCACGGACTTCTGCATCCGCTCCTTCAGCTGGGTGCGCAGTTCGTCCAGCGTCTCGACCGAGCCTTTCGAGGCCGACTTGGCGAAGTCGTCATCGAGCTCGGGCAGCTCCCGGAGCTTGTTCTCCTTGATCCGGACCTCAAAAATCTGAGCCTCGTCGTCATCGTGCCTCACCAGCTTGACGCGTACCGCGTCACCCTCGTAGACGCCCGTCAGGGCCTTTTTGGAGTCTTCCAGCAGCTCATCGCCGCCGAGCCAGAACGCCACATCGCGACGGTGCTCGCCGGTGAGTTCGCCGGACTCATCGTCCACCTCGTAGATGTCCGTCAGAAGGAAGCTGTCGGCGGTAGTCGGGCCCTCCATGGGCGTCAGATCGGCATCGCGCTCCCGCATGCGTTCCAACTCCTCGTCGACCTCGGTCTCCTCCACGGTGTGCTCCAGGCGAGACACCTCGACACCAGCAAGGTCGTGCAGGTTGAACTCCGGACGGACGCCGAAGCGGACTTTCGCCTTCAGGCCCCCACCGTATTCGTAGTCCAACTCGGTGATGGTCGGCTGCCCCAGGACGTGGTACTCATCCTGGTCAAGGATCTCGGCCTTGTAGGTTCGCTGCACCGTGTCTTCGGCCACACCGTAGGCGAGCGCTTTTCCGTACATCTTGCGGACAAGCTGTGAGGGGACCTTGCCCGGACGGAAGCCTTTCATGGAAGTGCGCGCGCGCTGCTTCCGGATTGCTGCATCCAAGTCTGGAGCAAGCTCGTCGGCCGAAGCCTCCACCTCGAGTTCGTACTCTACGTCACTCAGGCGGTTGATCGTGTGGGGCATGTTGCCATCGAAAAGTTCTAAGCCCACAAGAACCCCCCGAGTGCACTGAAGGTTTTCGTGCGATCACGGTTTCACCGCGATTCCACCGCGATTCTACTGCGGCCCGGCTCAGTGCGGAAGGCCTAAAAGTCGAGCCCGAGCGAGATATACGTCTTGCGGCTTCCAAACCGCTGGCCGTCGTACGGCCAAGCGAAGTCGAAACGGATGGGATAACCCAGGAAGATGGTTCGGACACCAAAGCCGGCAGACGTCAGCAGGTCATCGAAGACCGATTCGCCCTCGGCGTTGGTGGTCCGCCACGACAGGTCGCCGGCCGATCCCCGCCCACCCCAGACGACACCGGCATCCGCAAACACCTGTCCCTGGATGTTGTAGAGAGGCAGGAACGGCACGGGGCCGGGGAGCATGGCCGCGATCAGCGGGAAACGGAATTCAGCGTTCAGCAGCCCGAAATAGGACCCGTTCCGCGCATTGATATCGAAACCGCGGAGGGGGAGAATGGGCGTCGCGAGAATGAAATCCGAGGCATCCTCAATCGGGAGGCCGTTCAGGTCATCAAAAGTGCGATTGATCCAGTTGAGTACACCCGAGGTGTAGAACAACTGCTGCTGGGGGCCGAATGAGGCCGCACCCGAGGCCCGGAGGGCGAAGGTGTAGGACCCCCGAAAAATCGACGAGTAGCTCCGATAGTCGCCGAGCACAGTGAAGAACCGCGCCGGCTTTCGGCTGAGACCGAAAGGGCTCCCGGAAACGGAAACTGCCACCCGGGATCCGTCGATGGGATAGAGATAACCGGGGGTAGTCACATCCCGCGTGTACGTGAGGCGCGGAATGATGAGCGACCTCGTGGCCGATGGGCGCAGCGCATCGGTGATATCGGTCTGATTGACTCCTACGAGCGAAATCTCGGCGTCGACGCGCTTGAACTTCGACAACGGATAGCTGGCCGCAACAGACGCACCGAACTGGCGGTAGCGGTAATAGGTGGGGCGATCGCCTCCGAAGTCCGCCAACAGCCGGGAGATGTGGAACCCCGAGGTCGTCCAGTCGATGCGCTCCGGCAGGTAGGCGTACGAGAGGATATAGTCTGAATTTCGCAGATCAAGAAGCAGGTTGGTGGCCACGACGATCCGGTGATTTCCGAGCATGTCGGAAAACATCATCTGGGTCACGCCTTGCACACCGTAGAGGGCGTCGTAGCCTGCCGCGCCGTGCACAATGTCCGGAGAAAAGTCCAGCTTGTAGCGGCGCGGTGCATACTCGCCCTGATCGTCCACCACCGCGCGGGCGGACAGCTGGGGGCCGAGACGGGAGCCGCGCGGCGAAAACTCCCGTGCGGCTTCCGAAAAAGCCGGGCTGAAGGTGTAGTTGCGGAAGTCGACCTTCAGATCTGTCAGGAGCGTGTCGGCCGCCATCTCGTCTGACGGCAGCTCATGGATCCGGTCTGCATCCCCGCCGAGGCCGGCCGCAAGGGAAAGCGGGGGCCGGGGGGAGCCAGCGGCGGCCCGCATGAACGGATTGCTCCGCTGCTGATTCGATCCTGCCAGCGTAAGCGCTGCGGGTTGGACATCACCTGACGGGTCGGCCCGCTGTGCCCAGATGTTTGGCCGAAGCCGATCTGTCTCCGAGGGCGTCCGGTCAAATGGCGTCCGAAGGACGTAAATGGAAGGAGTCCCTTCATGGAGACTGACCAGCGCCGCCCGCTGGCCGTTGGCGGCGACCGACATCTGCATCACGCCGACTGTGACATCACTCCTCGGGCGTTCCAGGCCCGTGGTCAAGTCTTTCTCGTAGATGTTGGTGATGCCGTTCCGGTCGGAAAGGAAGAGGAATCGATCGGAATCCGGCCCGAACTGAGGTCGGCGGTCGTCCCATCGGCCCGAGTTCGTCAGTCGATCCACGTACCCACGCCCGGGCACCAGTCGGTAGAGGCTTCGCTGCGAGTAGTCATGGTCAAGCATCCGAACGCCACGCTCCGCATCCAGCCCAAGGAGGGTGCGTTCGCCTCGATCAGACTGGAAGACAATGAACTTGCCGTCCGGACTCCACGCGGGCTCGTGGTCGCTGAACACGTCGTTGGTGAGGTTCACCGTCCGGCGTCCCTCCACGTCTACGACGAAAATATCGGAGCGGGCACCCTGGGCGGCTGCAACGGCCAGCTTCTTTCCTCCCGGATGCCAGGCGACCGAGGAGATCTGCTCCGCTCCTGCAACCTCGATGTGTCTTGCCTTGCCGGAGGCGATATCGATCAAGGCCACGGCGTCGGTTTCGCCGTGTTTGACCGCGATGGCCAGGGTGCTCCCATCGGGACTCCAGGCCAAACTCGGGGTCAGCACCTTGAAGCTCTCGAACGCCGATGAGGTCTGACCCTGGATCAAGCGCCGCTCGATTTTCGCATCGGCCACATTGGCCAGATAGACATCGAAAAGCCCGCTCCTGGTGGTGATGAAGGCAATGCGGTCCCCCTGCGGCGATAGGGCCGGGCTGGTATTGTAGAAGCCGTGCTCACGCGTCACAATCGCCTGTCCAACGTCATTCAGATCCTCCCTGGCGGCCACCTCCGGGAAGTAGATCTCGCGCAGTGACCGATGCCACCGGTCGGACAGATCATCCAGAGTCAGGCCTACTGCGCGCTTGAAGCTGGCCTCCACCGACCTGCTCAGCCTGAGCCGCTGAAGGATTTCAGCAATCTTCTCCTCGCCATACTGCTGGGCCACGTAATCCCAGACCCCCTGTCCACCTCGATAGGCAAAGAAGCCTCCGAGTCGGCCAATCTCAGCGAGATTATCCTCAAGGACGGCCTCGCGGACGTACATGTCGGACTCCGTATCCCACCCGCCCGCAGCCGAATACTCGGCGAGCCCCTCGTTGAACCAGAGCGGGATGCGCGTCTGGATGTTGTTGGCGATGATGGACTGGATGGATCCGCCGTAGTAGATGTCATTGATCACCGCGTGAACCAGCTCGTGGTGGATCACGTGGCGGAACTCCTGATAGTCCCCGGTGAACGGAACGGCCACCCGATTCTTGAACAGCTCGGTCACACCCCCGATGCCGTCCGAATAGGTGGGCAACTCAACCGCGTTCGTTACCGCGAAGGCATTGTGGCTGGTGTATACCAGCATCGGAATGGGGCCCTGAGGCTCATAGCGGAAGAGATCCGCCACCCGCTCATAGGCCTCTTCGGCCGCATGCGCCGCGAAGTCGGCCAGCTCCTCGCCTCCCTCGTAGTAGTAGACGTCGAAGTGATCCGTTCGCAGGTAGAACCACGCCCGGTTCTCGTAGTGAACCTTGTTCTTGCCGTATCGGAAATACTGCGCCTGGGTTGCGGGCGTGGCGCAAAAGGCCACGGCCGCCACGACCGTCAGAATGAGCAGGCTGCGCAGCATGCCAGGGTTCACTGGGACCAAGCACGGTGGAGTGGGCCGGCTTGGACGCGTTCACGGGTATCCCCGCAAGGTGCGGGCGATGGGGTTTCCTAGTTAAGGAAACGAATCAGGTTCCGAAAGTTGCGGCGAAGTGCCCTGTCCGGCGCAAGTCGCAAGGGCTCCGTGCGCGCTACGCGTAGCGGATCCACTTGATGAGGTCGCGCAGTTTTGGCTTCTTGCCATACATCAGGATGCCGACCCGATAGATCCGGGCGCTCACCCATACAGCGCCGAGGAACGTCCCCACCAACAGGAGGAACGACCCACCAACCTGCCAGAGCGGCACCTCGGTGACGGCCACCCGGACCACCATCGGAACCGGGCTGAAGAACGGAATCATCGAGAGAGCCACAGCCAGGGTCGAGTTGGGCTCTTCAATAATGGGCTGAATGAACACGATGGACAGGATGATGGGCATCATCAGCGGAAGCATGAAACCCTGGGCATCAGCCTCCTGATCGACGGCGGAGCCGACCGCTGCGAAGAGACTGGCATAGAGCAGGTACCCCGCGAGGAAGAAAAGCACGAACCAGATGAATACGTCCGCACCCAACTGCGGCGGCTGAAAATCCATCGCCGCCATGATCTCGTCCTGACTGGCACTCGCGGGCAGATTGACCGCCGAGGGGTCCAGGAACAGGGCAATGATGAAGCTGGAGCCCACCGTTCCGGCCATGATCAAGCCGGCCCAGACGGTCATCTGCATGAGACCCATCGCCCCGATTCCAAGCACCTTTCCAAGGAGCAACTCAAAGGGTCTGACCGAAGAGACGATGATCTCAACCACCCGACTGGTCTTCTCTGCGATCACGCCGCGCATCACCACGGATCCGTACACCAGCATGGCGATGTAGATCAGGAAGCCCATGATGAATCCGACCGCGGCATAGGCTCCGGCATCACCGGCTTCCTCGCCCTCGCTGGTCAGCACCGTCGTGTTTACCCGGATCCGGTCTTCCAGGATTTCACGGACCTCAGGCGTGACCTGGGCCCGATCGAGCCGAACCTCCTCCACCACGCTTTCGACCCGGCGCTCGAGCGATCGCTGGAAGACGCTGCCGATTCCGCCGTCAACGGTCGAGTACTTGACTTCCACCGAGCCGGTGAGTGCTGCCGCCGGGATGACGAGGTATCCGTCGTAGATCCCGGTCAGCACGCGGGCGTGCACGGAATCGACGGGCATGTTCGGCTGAACAAACACATACCGGTCGTCCTCGCCTTCAACCAGGCGGTCAAACAGGACGCCCGTCTCGTCGATGACTGCGACTGTCCGGGCCTCGCTCTCGGTCATCGACTGAACCGAAACAAAGGCCACGATGCCGATGAAGGCGACAAAGGCAATCGGTCCCAGGAGCGTTGTCAGGATGAAGGCCTTGGTCCTCACCCGCTTGACGAACTCGTTCTTGGCTACGATCCACATCTTGCTCATGCTACCACCTCCTGCATGCCGGCCACCTGGACGAAAATCTCCCGTAGCGGAGGCTCGACCAATTCAAATCTCGAAATTTCATCTACCGATCCGAGTGCGCGCTCCAGCACGACCCGCGGCGCCGTTCCGTTCAGCAGGCGAACCTCAGCGTGGGCCCCGCTCCGGACGGTAACCTTGACCAGCCCATCCCGCTCGAGGTTGTCCAGAAAGGCGTTCGAGCCTTCGAAGTCGAGTTGGACGGTGTCCTTGCCGAATTGGCGCTTGATGTCCCGAAGGGGTCCGTCGAGGACCTTCCGGCCCCCGGATATCATGCAGATATCGTCGCACAGCTGCTCGACCTGCTCCATCCGGTGGGAAGCAAACAGGATGGTTCGTCCGTCCGATTTCAGCTCCATGATGACATCTCGCAGGAGATCGGCGTTGATGGGGTCGAGTCCGCCGAAGGGCTCGTCCAGAATCAGGAGATCAGGCTGGTGCAGGATGGTCGCGACGAACTGGACCTTCTGCTGCATCCCCTTGGAGAGCTCCTGCGTCCTGCGATTGAACCAGTCCTTCCCCCCAAACCGCTCAAGCCAGTGCTTGGAGGTCTTGATGGCGTCCTTGCGCGAGAGACCCTTCAACTCGCCGAAGTAGGTCAATTGCTCGCCGACCTTCATCTTTGGATAGAGTCCGCGTTCCTCCGGCAGATATCCCATTCGCATCTGGCTCCAGGGCCCGACGCGTTTTCCATCGAGGACAATCTGACCCGAGTCTGGCACCGTGATGTAGGTGATCATTCGGATGGCCGTTGTCTTTCCGGCTCCGTTGGGTCCAAGGATGCCGAGAATGCGACCGGATGTGGCCTCGAAGGAGACGCGGTCCACAGCGAGGACTTTGTCATACCGTTTCGTGACCTCTTCTACGCGAAGATGAGGCATGGTGGGGAAGTAAGGTCAGGCAGGGCCTGAGGGGTCAATTCTGATAGAAGCGAACATCATCAATCCCGAAGTCGAAATAACCTTCGAGATTGGCAAAGACCGCGATGTGAGTGGCATCGCGACCGGTCCAGGGAATGGGCGCCCCGAAGCCTTCCTGACGGAACGACGAGAATGGAAGCCTGAACTCAGCCCAGTCGTCGGACACTTCGACGTACGCATTGTAGTTGTCGAAGTCTTTGACGGAGGCCGAGCCGAGTTGAATAATGTAGGTGCCGGGAGAACCCCTCAGTGACAGGGCAAGGCCGGCGTAGCCTGTGACATCTCGCGGAATCGGCGCCCGCGACGGATCTGCGGCCGGTGGAAACTCGGCAATGGAACTCCGCACTCCGGCGACACTCGACCCGCCAGTGCCTTCCGGCCGCACGCCGACCACCTCAAGATGGTGCTTGGAGATATTGAAAAAACCGCCGGGCTGAACCTCAATGCCCGCACGGGTACCGGCACCTTCAGCTATTGCTTCCCAGGGAAGGTCCGCGTTGTTGAGGTGGTTGCCGTCCTCAAAGGTATCTACGCTGCCGCTGACCAACGGGATGGAGCGGGGCTGATCGGAGCAGGCGGCAACAAGCAGAACCAGGAGGGCCGACAGGGCTCGGGTCAGATTCATCGGGGAGCGGAATGCAGGGTGGGAGGGAAATGGGGTACGGGAGAATGCTTCGCAGGATTCGCTCCGTCGGGAAGCGAACTCCAGCAAAGGTCGGGCCTCTTGCTAGAGCATGCCGAGTGTTCTTTGGGGAATCGGAATCAGATACTCCGGCTTAAACATGTCCTCGTGAACGCCAAACTGACCGGTGCCGCGAAAGTCGACAGCGATGAACCCGTCAAGGACGTGCTTGACCTCGCCGATGCCGTAATACGCCGGACTCGGTCCGTAGTAAACCAGCTGACCCTGGCCCAATTCCTTGGCACGGCGGGCCTTTCGGTGGAACGCAGGGATCACCGGGAGCAGTTCGAGACGGTATGGAAGAGATATATTGAACATCGGCCCGTGGAACGTAACCCCGAATAGCAAGGTTCACGCCAACCTCGGTGACCTTTTTGAGTCGCACGAAGGCACACATCGTATTATTTCCGGGCAGTCCGCGCACGTCTTCGCGACTTACACCCCCCGGGTCCGCATCGCAGCTACATGGAATACAAGGATAAGATCGTAGACAAACAGGTTGGCCGAAACTCGGATCTGTACGCGCAGTCAATCGCTGAGCTGAAGACGCCCGAAGAGCGCTATCCCCATCTGCGGATCCTCGTCAGCATCATCGAGCAGGCGCATCCGGAATGGAATCAGGCCCCCCACAAGGACCGTCAGGTAGCCAACATCGTGTTCAAGATGTCCCGAGCCGCCATCGGCGTCGAAGAGGTGGCTGAAATCGTACGGCTGCGCGACGCCGAGAGGGGATACGGTCCGCTGCCGGATGACGATCGGTCCCGCAGGAGTCGGAACACAGAACCGTCCGACGACGACGATCGAACCTCAAACAGCAAAGCCGACGCGGCCAACGCAGCCAAGGCTGACAGCGAGAAGCCGGAAGCCGATGCCAAGGAAGCCCCCGACGCCAAGAAGGGCGACAAGTCGTAGTCGTTCGGGCGGAATCAGCCCCCCAGGCGTCCCGGGTTCTGTTTGACGAACTGCGCCCAACCGGAATACTTCGCTCCGGTTGACTTCGCTCCCCGGTGAGCGTGGCAGAGGCTGACGGCCAGCGCATCTGACGCGTCCAGGCCCATTTTGGGGTCTTGTTCCGTGACAGAAAGCATGGAGCGAACCATGAACCATACCTGCTGCTTCGAGGCATTTCCGTTCCCGGTGACGGACTTCTTGACCTCCTTGGGCGTGTACTCGATCACGGGTATGTCGCGGGCGAGGGCGGCCAACATGGCGGCCGCCTGGGCCCGCCCGAGCTTCAACATGGACTGGGCGTTGTTGCCGTAGATGGGCATTTCGATCGCACAGGCATCCGGCAGGCACCGGTCGATCACGGCAAGCAATCGATCATGAATCTGCTTCAGGCGGAGCTGATGCGAATCGGTCCCGTCAAAGGTCAGGACACCGTACTCAATCAGCGTCTCTTTTCCGGCGCTGACTTCAATGACACCGAAGCCGGTGATGCGGGAGCCGGGGTCAACGCCCAATACAATCATTTACCCGAGAGCGGCCACGAGTTCTTCGTCGAACTCCAGCGTTGAGTTGACGGTCTGGACATCCTGGTGGTCTTCAATTTTTTCCAGGAGCGCGGCTACCTTTTGGGCCTCGTCTACCTGAAGCGTCTTGGTCATGGTCGGAATGCGCTGCAGATTTGCGTCCTCCACCGGAATGCCCGCCGCTTCGAGTGCGGACTGAACGGCACCGAAGGCCTCGACCGGCGTCGTGACAATGAACTGGTCCTCTTCCTGAACCAGATCCTCGGCCCCGGCATCGGCCACCAGTTCAAACAGGTCCAACTCATCCTGGCCTTCTGCCTTGACCTCGAAGATCCCTTTCTGGTCGAAGAGAAAGGCCACCGAACCGGAGTTTCCCAGTTGCCCGCCTGCCTTCGAGAACATCGCACGCAGATCTGAAACCGTTCGGTTGGTGTTGTCGGTCAGGGCGTCGACAAATATGGCGATTCCGTTGGGGGCATAGCCCTCGTAGGACACCTCTTCGTAGTCCGCACCCTGGATTTCGCCCGTACCACGCTTGATGGCCCGCGTGATGTTGTCCTTGGGCATGTTCTCGGCCTTCGCCTTGTCCACGGACAGGGCCAGCCGGGCGTTCATGCCTGGATCACCACCACCTTCGCGCGCGGCGACCATGATGTCCCGTGTAATCCGGGCCCATACTTTGGAGCGCCGGTGGTCTGTGACGGCCTTCTGGCGTTTGATCTTGGACCATTTACTGTGGCCAGACATACCTGATGCGTTGGTGATCGTGGTGGTCTAAACTTATGAGTCGCTGCGGGGTTTTCCTCAATAGTAATGGAAGCCGGCGATATTCAATGGATGCGGCGGGCATTGGAGCTCGCGAGCCGGGGTGGACGGGAGGTTCGCCCCAATCCGCTGGTGGGATGCATCGTGGTGGGGGCGGCCGGCGAGGTTCTGGGTGCCGGATGGCACGGGCAGTTTGGCGGGCCTCACGCGGAGGTCATGGCCCTCAAGGACCTGGTTGGGGTCGACCTGTCTGAGGCGACCCTCTACGTAAACCTGGAGCCATGCAATCACCACGGAAAGACTCCTCCGTGCACTGATCTGCTCTTGAGCCGCGGCGTGGGTACCGTAGTGGTTGGTGCCATGGACCCCAATCCCCGCGTCTCAGGCGAAGGTATTCGGCACCTGAGGGAGTCCGGTGTCGAGGTGCGAACCGGATGTCTCGACGAGGAGTGCACGGCCGTAAATGCGGGGTTCTTCCGACGGATGTTGACCGGGCGCCCACACGTTACGCTGAAGATCGCGCAGTCGTTGGACGGCTACGTCGCCCCGCGGGTCGGCTCGTCCCAATGGATCACGGGAGAGGCTTCGATCAAGCGTGTCCACGCGATGCGTGCCGAGGCCGATGCGGTGCTAACGGGAACGGGTACGGTTCTGGCCGATGATCCCAGCCTGACGGTCCGCCTCGTGGAAGGACCCAATCCCATCCGGCTCGTTCTGGATCGGCGGGGCGTCCTGCCCGTCAGTGCGCGCGTTTTGAGCGACGGCGGTCGAACCACGGTTATTCGTGGACCCGTTGTCAATGAGCGCATTGATTTGTCCGCCGCGTTGACCGCGTTACCGGAGGAAATCCTGTACCTGATGGTGGAGGCCGGCCCCCGCCTTACAAGCTCCATGCTTTCCGATGGGCTGGTGGACGAACTCCACGTGTTCACGGCGCCGGTTCTCCTGGGCGGAGGCAGGCGTGCCTTTGACGATCCGGCGCGGGAAACGTTGGCAGACGCCCTGCGTGCCACCGCCGTCGAATACGAGCGGGTCGGCCTGGATATGCTGACCCGCATCACTCTCAGGGAGCCATAGCACTGTGTTTACCGGAATTATCGAAGCAACGGGTCGCGTCGCAGCCGTGACGGGTCGAGGCGGCGGCGTCCGTTTTCGTGTGGAAGCGCCTTTCGCCTCGGAGTTGCGCGTCGACGAGAGCGTGTCGGTGAACGGGGTCTGCCAGACCGTGGTCTCCTGCGACGCCCGGGGCTTTGAGGTCCAGGCGATCGAGGAGACCCTCGCCAAGACGAATCTCGGTACCCTCAAGCCAGGGTCGGCCGTCAATCTGGAACGCGCCATGCAGATCGGTGGCCGTCTGGACGGACATCTTGTTCAGGGGCATGTTGATGCCACCGGTACCGTACGGGAAATCGAGACGCTGGAGACGAGTTGGCTGTACACCGTCCAGTTCGAGGACCGATTCCGGTCCTACGTAATTCCGGTCGGATCCATCTGTCTGAACGGGATCAGTCTCACGGTCGCGCGCCTGGACGGGAATCGGCTCACCGTTGCCATCATTCCGCACACGTTCGAGAACACCACCGTCTCCGGCTGGAAGGTTGGAACCGCCCTCAACATGGAGTTTGATATGGTGGGCAAGTATGTGGTGGGGTTCCTGGAAAACCAGAAGTCCGTGCCGGGCGTCGGGATGACCGGATCGTGGCTGCGAGAGCAGGGGTTCTAGTCTTCTGCCATTTTGTCACGACTCTCCGAACCCGCATCGAGGAGGGACGTTACACGCTGCTGGCCCCACGTTGAGAAGGGCCCAAAGCAAATCCCACCTGATGCATAATCTGCTCACTGATATCCCTGTCCTCGACGGCACCGAGGATCTGGACGCGCCCAAGACCGCAGGAATCGAGGTCAGCGGTCGCAAGGCGGTCTACCTGGAGACCTATGGCTGCCAGATGAATGTGTCCGATTCCGAAATCGTGGCATCCGTGTTGCGAAACGCTGGATTCGGTCTGACGCACAACGAGGCCGAAGCCGACATCATTCTTCTCAACACGTGCGCAATCCGGGAGAACGCCGAACAGAAGGTGCGTCGCCGCCTGGATGCGCTGCGCGCCGATAAGCGTCGGAACCGTCCCGATCTCAAGCTTGGGATCCTGGGCTGCATGGCCGAGCGCCTCCGCCACAAGCTGCTCGAGCAGGAGAAACTGGTTGATCTCGTCGTCGGCCCCGATGCGTACCGGGATATTCCGAGACTCCTGGATGAGTCGGCGGAGTCCGGTCAGGCTGCGGTCAACGTCCAGCTCTCGCGAGAGGAGACCTACGCCGACATCGCACCGGTTCGGTACGACACCAACGGCGTCTCGGCCTTCGTCAGCATCATGCGCGGGTGCGACAACATGTGTGCGTTCTGCGTGGTGCCGTTCACCCGGGGCCGGGAGCGCAGTCGTCCGGTATCCAGCATTCTGGGCGAATGCCGTGAGCTGGTCGATGGCGGGTTCAAGGAAGTCACGGTATTGGGCCAGAACGTCAATTCGTACCGGTACGACGACAACGGGTCGGCCGTCAGTTTCGCCGAACTACTGCATCGTATCAGCCTGATCAGCTCGGAACTGCGGATTCGTTATTCCACCAGCCATCCGAAGGACTGTTCAGACGAATTGCTCCACGTCCATGCCGAGCGTGACAACGTCTGCAACTACATCCACCTGCCGGTGCAGCACGGAAATACCAATGTGCTGCAGCGGATGAAACGGACCTACACCCGTGCCGAGTATCTCGCGCTGGTGGATCGCGCCAGAAATATCGTACCGGGCATTTCATTCTCGACCGACCTCATCGCAGGATTCTGTGACGAAACCGAGGCAGAGCATCAGGACACGCTGAGTCTCATGGAGACGGTGCGCTACGACCACGCGTACATGTTCATGTACAGCGAGCGGCCCGACACATATGCTGCCCGCAAGTACCTGGACAATGTGCCAGAGGACGTCAAGAAGCGGCGGCTGAACGAGATCATCCAGCTCCAGAGCCGGATCTCGGGCGAAAACAATCGGCAGGATATCGGGACCGAGCACGTGGTGCTGATCGAGGGCACCAGCAAGCGTAGCGAGGACCAGCTGAAGGGCCGGACTGACACGAACAAGATGGTTGTATTCGACAAGGTTGGGATGCTTGCCAAGGGCGACTACGCACGAGTCACCATCGAAGACTGTACGTCAGCCACGCTCAGGGGCCGGGTCCTGACCCCGGTGGTGGCCTGAGATGGATCGCATCTCACTACAGGAACGATTCGGCATCATCGGCCGGTCCGATGCCATTCGGCAGGTGATCGACCGGGTGCGCCAGGTGGCCAAGACCGAGATCACGATCCTCGTCCAGGGCGAGAGTGGCGTCGGGAAAGAGCTGATTGCCCAGGCCCTGCACCAGCTCTCAGAGCGGCGTCACAAGGGGCTGCAGATTGTCAATTGCGGCGCCATCCCCGAGGGCCTGATTGAGTCGGAGCTTTTTGGTGCGGAGAAGGGTGCCTACACCGGGTCGGTGGATCGACGGGCAGGTTATTTCGAGGAGGCATCGGGCGGGACCATCTTCCTGGATGAGATTGGCGAGATGCCGCTGACGGCCCAAGTTCGACTCCTTCGGGTTCTGGAAAACGGAGAGTTCAGCCGTGTTGGCAGCTCCAAGGTCCTCAGGACCGACGTCCGCGTGCTGGCGGCCACGAACAAGGATCTGGGCCGCGAAGTCCAGGCAGGCCGGTTTCGCGAGGACCTCTACTACCGTCTGTCCACGGTCATTATTCGCGTCCCCCCGCTTCGCGAGCGCAAGGAGGACATCCTTCAACTGTTCGAACATTTCCAGCACCGGTTCGCGCAGCAGTACAACACCAGTTCAAACCAACTCAGTGATGACGCGCGGCGTCTGCTGATGAGATATCGGTGGCCCGGAAATATCCGCGAGCTCCGCAACGTGGCTGAGCAGAGTGCGGTCCTGCTGGAGGGCGATGCCATCAGCGAAACGGAGTTGCGCTCTTTTCTCCGGGGGGTGTCGGCCTCTCAGGACGGGCTGCTGCCTGTAGTCTCGCCCGGTTCAGAGGAAAAGGAGCCGGACCGGGAGCGCGAGCTCATTTACAGGGCACTGCTGGAGATTCGCCTTGAGATGCGGGGGCTGAAGGACCAGATGTCGGCGCTGCTGGGGACGTTCCAGGGCAGTTCGAGCAAGGCCATGGTGGTGCATCGTGACTCGATTCGCCGCGAAATCCAGGAAATGGTCGAAGACATTCCCTTCGAAATCGAAGGCGACGCCGATCTGGATGCCAATGGGTATGATCCCGATCCGCAGGACGAGCCGCTGCCTTCACTGGAGGATGCCGAGCGAAAGCTGATCACCGAGGCACTGAAGCGTTTTGAGGGCAACCGCAGGCAAACGGCGAAGGCGTTGGGTATCTCGGAGCGCACGCTCTACCGCAAGATCAAGGAGTTCGAGGATGCTGAGTAGCCCGCGATCAGGAATGCGATGGGGCAGCAGTCTGCTTCTGGCGGCCATATGCCTGACGCCGGTCTCGTGCTGGTTCTACAGCTTCAGCGGAGCCACCATCCCCAGCCATCTTTCCACAGTTGCGATTCCGCTCGCCGATGACCGGACGGTGAGCACCGTTTCGGGCCTTGACGAGCGACTCACTCAGCTGTTCATTGATCGCTTCGTAGGCCAGACCCGTCTGTCGCTGTCCACCTCGCAGCAAGAGGCAGACGTGGTCCTGCGCTCCACGATCCAGAACTATCAGAACCAGCCCACTTCCGTTGGCGGCGACGAACGGGCCACTCGCAACCGGGTAACGGTCTCGGTGAACGTGGTCTACTTCGACTCGAAACGCAATCAGGAAATTCTCTCGCGGACGTTTTCGGGATTTGAGGAGTACGATCCACTCGATCCGAATCTCGAGGAGGAGGCCGCCATCGCGGCGCTGGAGAAAATCGCGGATGACGTCTTTACGGCGGCAACCTCCAACTGGTAGTGGCCGCCCTCTACGCGATCGCCCTGGGCGTGATCACGCTTCTTGGACTCAATCATTTCTGGTTGTCGTGGCGGTTTGCGCGGACCCGCCGCTTGATTGAGGGCCCGGTCCCGGAGGAGCGCCCGGCCGAAGAACCGGCAGAGTGGCCCCGGATTACCGTCCAGATCCCGCTCTACAACGAGGCGTTGGTAGCCGATCGGGTGATTGCGGCCTGTGCGCGCCTGGACTATCCCGCGAGCAGGCTTGAGATCCAGGTACTCGACGACTCGACCGATGAGACGGTCAAGGTGGCCGCGGACTCCGTCCGATTCTGGCGACGGCAGGGGATCAACATGGTGCACCTGCACCGGACGCATCGACGTGGCTACAAGGCGGGTGCCCTGGCGGATGGGCTACGCGTTGCCCGGGGCGAGTTCATTGCCATGTTTGATGCCGACTTCGTCCCACCACGCAACTTCCTGCGAACACTGATCGGGCGATTTCAACCTGCTGATGTGGGCCTCGTGCAGGCCCGCTGGGGGCACCTGAATGACGGCGCAGGTCTCCTGACGCGCCTCCAGGGATTTGGCCTGGACGCACATTTTGCGGTGGAGCAGGAATCGAGAACAGCCTCCGGCTATCCCGCAGGTTTCAACGGGACGGCGGGCATCTGGCGACGGGCTTGTATCGACGACGCGGGGGGCTGGAGTGCGGATACGCTCACCGAGGACCTGGATTTGAGCTACCGGGCGCAGCTAAAGGGTTGGCGAATGGTGTACGTCACCGACCTGGTCGTGCCGGCCGAGTTGCCCATCGAGATGGGGGGATTCCGGGCGCAGCAGCATCGGTGGACCAAGGGCGCCGTCCAGACCGCCATGAAGCTCGCCGGATCCGTGGCTCGAAGTGATCATTCGGCCGCTTTCCGCATGCAGGGACTCATTCATCTCACGGCCAATGCAGGCTTCCCCTTCGTCCTTGTCGTGGCCCTGCTTCACGCTCCACTGGCCTACCAGAAGGCGGTGGGCACGGGTCCGGGCGAAGCCTACTTCGCGCTTCTCGGCGTGGGTATCGCCGGCTTCGGTGGTTTCTTTGCGGCGCACCTGACCGCGCAGCGGGCCCTGTACCCCGACTGGGGGCGGCGGATGTGGCGCTTCCCGATCCTGCTTGCCGCCTCTCTCGGGATGGCGCTCTCAAACACGCTGGCCGTGGTTGAGGCCCTGGCGCGCCGGTCCTCACCCTTTGTTCGGACTCCCAAGTTCAACAGCGTTGACACGACGGAAGCCTCGGCATGGTGGCGCACCGCCTATGCCGGCTCCAGCCTGAAGCCCGCCGTTTTCCTTGAGGCCTTGATGGCCTTGTACACGACTGCAGGATTGGCAGTCCTTGTCTCGTCGGGTGCCTGGGGAGCGATTCCTTTTCAGTTGGTGTTCGCTCTGGGGTTCTGGTTGGTCTTCGGCTTTTCAGTCCGGGACGCCGGCCTGACCCGACGCGCGCTTCCCTTGCACAGTCCAGCGACTAAATAGACGTATCTTACCCGCAGTATTCCCTGGAATGACGGACTCGATGGCAAGACCAGATCTGCGTGAACTAACAAGAAGGCTCGAGGAGGGGCAGGCTGCCGAGGTGGTTGCTGCGCTCACCGGGCCCGTTGCCGAAGAGCCCGGTCACGTGGCCTGCATCGTGGTACTGGCGCGTGCGCTCGAGGCATCCGACAGACCCCTCGAGGCGCTCGCACGCTGGCGGGCCGCGTATGCGCTCTGTCCGGACAGTCCGGTGATTCGGGACGACCTGCGCCGTCTTGCCGCATCTGTGGCCTGCGTGGCGGCCGCGGAAACTCGAACGAGTCGCGCCTTGGAAGCCGCAGACCAGTCGCTCCGGGAAGACGAGCCCTATCACGAGTTGGACGAGTTGATCAAAGAACTGGAGACGGCACGGATTGTCCCGGATCCCAAGCTCGAGCCCATCGACGCAGGGCGATTGGTGCCGGATGTGGAAGACGTAGTCTCCGAAACGCTCGCCAAGATCTACGCCAATCAGAAGTTCTACGAGGAAGCGGCCAGGGTCTACGAAAAGCTGGCCGTGCAACAGAAGGACCGGAAGGATGAGTTCATCCAGAAGGCCTCCGACATCCGGCAGCGGGCCTCCTAACCGGTGAGCCGCTGGGCGCGATTGTTTGATGCCAGAGGTCCGCGGCGGGTTGCGGGGATCATGTCGGGCACCTCGCTCGACGGCATCGACATTGCCATCGTCACTCTCAAAGGGAGTGGCCGCGACATGGAGTTTCAACTGGACGCGACGGGCTCAGCGGGTTTTCCGCCTCAGTTGGCCGCCGAATTACGTCACGCCGCCGAGGATGCCTCCTATCCGGTCGACCACTTTGCGCTGCTGGGTCCGCGTTTGGCCGAGGTTTACGCGGAGGCTATCCACCATGTTTGTGGGGTTGGCGGAATCGACCTGGAGCACATCGACTTGGTGGGCTGCCACGGTCAGACCATCCGGCACCAGCCGGAGCCCCGGCCATTTGGTGGTGGAGCCACCGCCGGCACCCTTCAAATGGGGAGCGGAGCCGTGCTGTCTGCCCTGCTGAATACTCCCGTCGTTTCTGATTTTCGGGCCGCGGACGTGGCGCTCGGTGGCCAGGGGGCGCCCTTGGTGCCTTATCTCGACTTCGTCCTTCTGTCGTCGCCAACCGAAAACCGGATAGCCCTGAATCTCGGCGGGATTGCCAACATCACTGCGCTGAGGGCGGGAGGCGGTCTGACCGAGGTCAGCGCTTTTGACACGGGTCCGGCCAACATGGTGATGGACGCTCTGGCCAGGTCGCTTCTGGGGGAGCCGTTTGACCGGGATGGCCAGACGGCATCGGAAGGCCGGGTTCTGCCCTCCGTGCTGGAACGGGCGCTGGGCCACCCTTATTTCGATCGGGCACCCCCGAAATCGGCGGGTCGCCAGACGGGCGACGCAGGCTTCGGGTCGGCGTTCGCCACCCAGTTCCTGGAGTGGGGGACTGGCGAATCGACGCCGGACCTCCTTGCCACTGCCGCGGAACTGACGGTGGAGTCCATAGCCACCGCCATCGAGCGATTCGTTCCGTTTGCGCCGGACCAGATCGTGGTTTCTGGAGGAGGGACACGAAATCGATTCCTGATGCGGCGGCTGCCGGAGCGCCTCGGCCCCGTTGCCGTATCCGATGAATTTGGCGTCCACTCGCACTTCAAGGAGGCTCTGGCCTTCGCGGTGATGGCACATGAGGCGGTCAACGGAGTTGAAACGGGCATGCCGAGCGTGACGGGAGCTTCCCGACCCACGGTTCTCGGTTCTATTTCCTGGCCCTGATCGGTCGGACGCACCAGCTCGAAGTATGTCCCAGCAGTTCACGCCCGTCTCCCACTTGGGAGAGTTTGGTCTCATTGATCGCATGAGAATCCGTCTGGGGCAAGAGTCCTCGCCCGATCTGTTGCTCGGCATCGGGGATGACGCGGCAGTCTACCGGATCTCGGAGGAGCGCAGTCACGTGGTTACCACCGACGCCCTGGTAGAGGGCGTCCACTTCGATCGGTCCTTCGTGCCCATGGGCCATCTCGGGCGAAAGGCCATTGCCGTCAACGTCTCGGACGTGGTCGCAATGAACGCCAAGCCGCGCTACGCCACCGTGACGCTGGGCATGCCCAGAAACCTGTCGGTCGAGATGGTGGAGGCGCTGTACGACGGGATGGCGGAGGCCTGCGCGCTCTACGGTCTCGAGATAGTGGGCGGCGATACCACGGCCTCTCCGCAGCTGGTCATCTCGGTCACGGTGATCGGCGAGTGTCGCACCGAGGATCTGATCTTTCGCCGGGGCGCCAACGCCGGAGACCTGTTGTGCCTCTCAGGCAATGTCGGAGCGGCCTTCGCCGGCCTCCAGGTCCTGTTGGATCAGCGCAAGGAGATGCAGGAACTGGGCCCGGCATTCGAGCCAAATATCGAACCCTATCGCTACGTCATCGGTCGCCAACTCACGCCGATTGCCCGGCTCGATGCGCTGTCCTCCTGGCGCGCCAGCGGGATCCGTCCGCGAGCGCTGATCGATGTCTCCGATGGCGTTGCCAGCGAGATCCACCACCTCTGTGCGGCGAGCGGATGCGGAGCCATTCTCGAGGCGATGTCACTGCCGATCCATGCCGAGACGGCGGCCGCGGCGGCAGAGCGCATGGCCGATCTGGATACCTTCGCGCTCTTCGGTGGCGAGGACTATGAGCTGCTGTTTGCCCTGGACCCGGACGACGTGGAAAAGCTGGACGACGATATGTTCACCGTCATTGGCCAGTTCACGCCTGCCGATGAGGGCATCGTGGTACGCGGCGAAGACGGCCACGACATTCCACTGACCGCCTCAGGCTACAACCACTTTGAGCCCGGCGGCGACGGAGCAGCGGAGTAGTAGACTGATTCAGTGAGCGCCCCGTCGGGCCTGGTCATCCAGACTGCACCAATGCGTGCCCTCGGTCCAGGACGCGAGCCACGCTCTTCTGAGCGCATCCCGTTCGATGGGGTCCCGGCCCGAGCTCAGCAGTTCCAGGCCCTGAGCGTCCATCCCGATCGGTGATCCGGGCGGGGTTGTGGATCGGGGCGCCTGCTCTTCGGCTGTGTAATCGCGTAGGAAGTACCGCTCCAGCTCTGCCAGCGTATGACCGCGATGCGCCTGGTCCTCATAGCTGCGCCCCGGGTTGTCGGCCAGCCAATCGGCCACCTCCTGAAGATGGGCCCAGAGGCGGTCGCGTACGCCCGGCGCTGCGCGGCGGTCTGAGGCTGCGGCTACCAGCGCATCCGTCCAGACCGTTCGGGTTATTCGCTGAATTTCGCTCAGGTACGAATCCGATGAGGTCTCCGCATCCCAGACAGTCTCGGAGACCTGGGCGAGGACATCGCTCAGGCTGGGCATGGATCCGTCCGCATCGGCCTGATACATCAGTCGAGCCATCCGCTCCCGCGCCAGGATCTGGCTGAAGACGGCATTGGCCCCTACTTCTGCCGGCACGTAGGGGTCAAACAGGGGCGCCGAGTAACTGGCGAACAGCTCGCGGGTCGAGCCGTAGCCCGGGGGTCGCGGGGGGATGCGGTTGCGGAAGGCAACGGGCAGAGCCAGCGTCGACGGGCTGACCGACTGCAAGAGGGCCTGAAGGGCGCGCCGCTGCTCCCTCGGCGGAACCGGCGTGGGCAACGTCCTCATGTCGCCCCGCAGGGCATAATCGTAGGTCGAGCCCGCCAACATCTTGGCGGCGGCATCCACCTGATAGCGGTGGTGCAGATAGAGCGGTACCAGGACCTCCTGCAGCGTGGCCAGCGGCTCGCCTTCACGAATGCTGGAAAGGCCGAACCGGTTCATGGCAACCGCGCGGATGCGGAGTTCAGTCTCCAACTGCTCGGCAGGATTCGCTCCGTTGTCCCAGAGACTGGCGGTTGGATGTGCCGCGCCGGCGGGCCGTGCGTCACTGTCGGTGATGTAGCGAAGGCCGGCGTTGTAGGCGTCGGCCAGGATCTGGTCGAGTGCCGCGGACTCGTTCACGCTGTCCGGGAATACCTGATACCCGTACTTGATGGTGACCACGTCCCATTCACCGATGCCCGTATCGTAGGCGCGGTTGAAATGGAGCGTTTCCTCGTCGTCCATGGTGACCATGGGCGCCGGATAGTCCATCACCGAAGCGCGGTCATTGACCGAGGCTGCAAAATTATGGGAGATGCCGAGCGTGTGACCGATCTCATGGGCCGACAACTGGCGAATCCGATCCAGTGACACGGCGAGCATCGGATCCGGATCGAGCGTCGACGTGCCGTCGTAAGGAGACAGCAGCCCCTCCATGATGAGGTAGTCCTGCCGCACGCGAAGACTGCCCAACAAAACGTGCCCCTTGATGATTTCCCCTGTCCGCGGGTCAGTGACGCTGGACCCGTAGCTCCAGCCACGGGTGGAGCGGTGCACCCAGTTGATCATGTTGTAGCGGACATCGAGCGGGTCCGCGCCGTCGGGGAGAACCTCAACCTGGAATGCGTTGATGAAACCCGCCTGGTCAAACGCCTGATTCCACCAGCGGCCACCATCCAGAAGCGCCGTGCGAACGGGCTCCGGAGTGCCGTTGTCCAGGTAATAAACGATGGGCTCGACGGCCTCTGAGCGAGTCGCAGCCGGGTTCTTTTTCTCGAGCCGATGCCGGCGGATGAAGCGTTTCTGCATATCCGGCCCGATGGCACTGGCATAGTCCGCATAGGTCAATGCCCCGTACCCGCTCCGTGGATCGAACTCCCGGGGCGTGTAACCGGCGTCGGGCAGTCGGATGAAACTGTGCCGGATGTTGAGGGACACCGCGGTCGGATCGGCGGCCACGGATCGAACGAATGCGCCGGGCCGATCGGTCACGAACGTCAACCGCCCCTCCATTTCCGTGTTGTCCGGAAAGGCCTTCAGCACGTCTGGATTTGGAGCCGACCGGTCCTTGTCGACACGGTACGTTCCCTGACTCCGCAGGCGTCCGATCACTCCATGGGCATCGCTCAGAATGAAATCGGTTGCATCCACCAGATACCGGTCGCCCGTCCGGGCCGCGGCGGTGAAGGACCAGATGACTCCCTCGGCAAACGCCTCGCGAACCGAGGCGACCTCAAGCGGATTGTCCGATTCCGCGCGGAATCGCAGGTTCGGGGCCACCAGCAGGAGCTTTCGGCCGACCCGCTCGAACCTGACCACCTTCGAACCACCAAGCTGATTGCGATCGAGTCCGACGTCATTGGACCCCAGGCCGCGAGCGAGCGAGACGCCGTAGAGAAACTCCTCGTCGGTAGTCGGGATCTCCAGCCAGACCTTGCCCTGGTCATCATCCCAGTAGAGCGGGAAGAAGCCGTCTCGGCCGTCGAGTTTTTCGGTCTTGGATTCAATGGTCGGCAGCTCCTGGGCAAAGGCCGGGATGGCGATAAGCAGGAGCAGGAGGGAGGCAGTCAAGCGCATGGCGGCAAAAGATTGATGCGGCCCGGAATCTACGCGCTCACACACCCTCAACCCCAAATTCCCCGAGCCTTAACGATCTGCAGGGGATATGGGTCGTTGACCGTCAACTACCCCAGAGAGGCGGGTTGTAAGTTTCGCGTCTTGCCCCGATCCAAGTGAATCCCATCCCGATGGAAGCAGTAGCCACCGCCACCGGCGAAATTGTACAGATTGTCGGCCCCGTTGTCGATGCCCAGTTCCCGGCCGGGTCCGTACCGGATATCCTCCACGCCCTGACGATTGATCGTGAGGACGGCTCGACGCTGGTACTCGAGGTGCAGCAGCATCTCGGCGAGAATCGAGTCCGCACAGTGGCCATGGATTCCACGGACGGTTTGACGCGCGGTACCGCCGTGGTCAGTACCGGCAAGGCCATCTCGATGCCCACGGGCCCCGAGGTTCGCGGTCGTCTCTTCAACGTTGTCGGAAAGGCCATCGATGGACTGCCGCAGCCCACCTCCGTGGGTGATCGCCCGATTCACGCGGATCCGCCGTCGTATGACGAACTGGCCACGTCGGTCGAGATGCTCGAGACGGGTATCAAGGTCATCGACCTCCTCCAGCCCTACGCGCGTGGTGGAAAGATTGGTCTCTTCGGTGGTGCCGGTGTCGGCAAGACCGTGACCATCATGGAACTCATCAACAACATCGCCAAGGCCCACGAGGGCCTGTCGGTGTTTGCCGGTGTCGGCGAGCGGACGCGCGAGGGCAACGACCTCATGCGAGAGATGCTCGAGGCCGGTGTGATGGACTACGGCGACGCATTCCGCGAGTCCATGAAGAACGGAGGCTGGGACCTCGGCTCAGTCGACATGGACAAGGTAAAGGAGTCAAACATCGCGCTGGTCTTCGGCCAGATGAACGAGCCTCCCGGGGCGCGCGCCCGCGTGGCCCTCTCGGGACTGACCATTGCCGAGTACTTCCGCGACCTCGGTGGTCGTGACGTGCTTTTCTTCGTCGACAATATTTTCCGGTTCACGCAGGCTGGATCTGAAGTCTCGGCGCTGCTCGGACGTATGCCGTCTGCTGTGGGTTACCAGCCGACGCTCGCCACCGAGATGGGCGCCCTGCAGGAGCGCATCACATCGACCAAGAAGGGGTCGATTACCTCGGTGCAGGCCATCTACGTGCCGGCTGATGACCTTACCGACCCGGCCCCGGCAACCACGTTTGCCCACCTCGACGCTACCACCGTGCTCTCGCGCCAGATCGCTTCGCTCGGTCTGTATCCGGCCATCGATCCGCTGGACTCGACGAGCCGCATCCTCGATCCACGCGTCATCGGTGACGATCACTACGACACAGCTACGGACGTCAAGATGCTGCTGCAGCGCTACAAGGAGCTGCAGGACATCATCGCGATTCTGGGAATGGACGAACTCTCTGACGATGACAAGTTGGTAGTTGGCCGCGCACGTCGTGCCCAGCGTTACATGTCGCAGCCGTTCTTCGTGGCCGAGCAGTTCACGGGTACACCGGGTGCCTACGTCAAAATTGATGACACAATCCGCGGCTTCAAGATGATCCTCTCCGGTGAGCTGGATCACCTGCCGGAGCGCGCCTTTGCCTACAAGGGTGCCATCGAGGAAGTCATCGCCGACGGCGAGAAGATGCTCGCGCAAGACGCCTAGACCTTCCGGAGCCATGGCAGACAATCTGAACGTTGAAATCGTCTCGCCCGCCGGGCGGGTCTTCCGTGGTGACGCCAAGGGCCTGATTGCGCCTGGTGTCGACGGATCCTTCGAGGTCCTGAAGAACCACGCTCCGTTGATAGCGGCCTTCGAGGTCGGCAGATTGACCATTCGAGGCCTCACCGGTGACTCGATTGAGTTCGCAACCGGCGGCGGATTCGTGGAAGTGTTGAACAACCACGTGACCGTTCTCGCTGAGTCCGCGGAGCCTCTCGATCAGATTGACGTGGACCGTGCCAAGGCAGCCGAGGCGCGTGCACTGGAGCGCTTGTCCCAGTCCGCTTCTGAAGCGGAAAAGCAGGCTGCCGCGGAGGCGCTTGAGCGCGCTCGAAACCGCCTGCGTTCGGCGATGGGATCGATCGGGAATTAGTGCGGCGGGCAGAAGCCCTACCGCTTCTTTTCCCAGATCGCCCCTGCGATCACTCCCACGGGGACCCAGATCAACAGTGATCCGAGCAGAAGGCCAAGCGCCGCGCCTCCGGCTATGCCCATGGCGATTCGGCTTCCAGAGCGGTCGGTAAAAGAACTCATGCGGGTCTGCTGATTTAGGAGGTCTGTGGCAGTCTACGGAAGGGCGCCGCGTGAGATGCAGTGCTATCTTGCGGAATGACGTGGATTGACGAACTTCCTACTCCCGCCGTTCTGGTCGAGCGCTCGCGCCTGCACGACAACATCGCTCGAATGCAGGCTCTTGCCTACCAGCAGGAGGTTGCGCTCCGCCCCCACACCAAGACCCACAAGTCGGTCCGCCTGGCATTGATGCAGCAAGAGGCGGGAGCTCGCGGCTTGACGGTCGCCAAGGTTGGCGAGGCCGAGGTTCTGGTGGAGGCAGGCTTCGATGACATTCGTTTGGCGTACCCCATCGTGAGCCAGGACAAACTGTCTCGTCTTCAGCGTCTGGCCGATCGAGCCCGCATTTCCTTCTGTGTGGACACCATCGAAGCCGCGCGGCTGGCCTCCGAGTCTTATGACAAGGCGGGCCTGACCTGTGAGGTGATGGTCGAGGTTGACGTCGGCTACGGGCGATGCGGAGTCTACTGGGACGACGACGACTCAGTCCGCTTCGTCAACGAGGTCGCCGCGTTGCCAGCCCTGCATATAGCGGGCATTCTGACGCATGCCGGCCACAGCTACAACGGCCCGGGCGAGTCTGAATCCAAGGAGCAGGCTCTCCGCCGCGTGATGGCCGAAGAGCGGGACAACATGCTCGCGTTCGCGGCCGCCCTGGGTCGCGCGGGACTGGCTCGTCCAGACTCCCTTGAGGTGTCCGTAGGCTCGACGCCCTCGATGCGGTACTTCGAAAACGCTGAAGTGGACGGGTTCCGGATCACGGAAATCCGCCCGGGGAATTACGTCTTTCACGACGCCATTCAGGAAGCCCTCGGCGTGTGCACCTGGGAGCAGTGCGCGCTGACTGTCAACGCGAGCGTCATCAGCCGTCACCGCAATGACGACGGGAGCGAACGCGTATTTCTTGACGCGGGCAAGAAGGTCTTTACCTCGGACCGCGTTCCATCAAGCGGAGAGTTGGGCACGCTGCTCTATAATCCGCGCGTCATGGAGCCCCTGCCGCACGCCCATCTGCACGCCGCCTCGGAAGAGCATGGCTGGGTGTCGGTTCCCGGCGGCGCCACCCTCCTGGTGGGCGATCAGGTCCGGGTAGTCCCGGCGCACGCCTGTGTTGTCGTGAACATGCTCGACGTCTTTCACATCGTCGACGGGGATGAGGTTGTCGACACGTGGGAGGTCAGCAGCCGGGGGCGGGTGAACTGATCTAGTCGATGGACTTGCCGGCAAACAGGTCTGCGGGAGATTCGCCCGGCAACTTTCCAAAGCGACGGTAGGCGTTGGTGGTGGCAATCCGCCCGCGAGCCGTTCGCTCCATCAATCCCTCCTGGATGAGATACGGCTCGTAGACCTCCTCCAGCGTACCGGCATCCTCGCCGACCGATACCGCGAGATTGGACAGCCCGGTCGGGCCACCATCGAACTTCTCGATGAGGGTGGTCAGGATTCGAACGTCCATCTCATCCAGTCCGGTCGGATCCACATTCAGCGCATTCAGGGTGCGATCCGCGATCTCGGAGGTGACGCTGCCATCTCCCTCAACCTCCGCAAAGTCTCGCGCCCGACGCAGCAGCCGGTTGGCGATTCGAGGCGTGCCACGGCTCCGACGCGCGATCTCACGCGAGCCATCGGCCGAGATTCCCACTCCCAGCAATCTTGCGGATCGCTCTACGATGCGCTGCAGCAGGTCCGCCGTGTAGTAGTCATACCGGAAGTCGATGCCGAACCGCGCTCGAAGGGGTGCTGTCAGAAGCCCCTTCCGGGTGGTGGCGCCAACCAACGTGAATGGCGGCAGTTGAATCTTGACGCTCCGGGCATTGGGGCCCTGATCGATCAGGATGTCTATGTGGTAGTCCTCCATGGCCGCGTAGAGGTATTCCTCCACCACGGGGGCCAGTCGGTGGATCTCGTCGATGAACAGGACCTCGCCTTCGGTCAGGTTGGTCAGCAAACCAGCGATCGAAGCGGGTTTGTCCAGCACCGGTCCCGAAGTGGTCTTGATCTTGCCGCCCATCTCCTCGGCAATGATGTATGCCAGGGTGGTCTTCCCCAGACCGGGCGGGCCCGACAGGAGAACGTGGTCAAGGGCCTCGCCCCGGCCTCGCGCCGCGCTGATGAACACGCGCAGATTGTCCTTGATCTTCTGCTGCCCGATGAACTCGTCCAGGCTCTTCGGGCGGAGGGCCTTTTCGAGATCCTCATCCCCGCGAACAGGGGTGTTTTCCAGCGCTGGGGTGCGTTCGCTCATACGCGAAATTGCGGCCTCCGGGCCGATTTGGTGCCAGCCTCCAACAGCGAGCATTGGTTGACAAACGGGGCCCCTCCACCTACGTTGGCAGCCATGTTTGCCGTCGACAACATACTGATTTCCGATGACCTGATAGCGGCTCCGTTCGCCTGCAATCTGGGTGCGTGCCACGGTGCCTGCTGTGTGGTGGGAGACTCTGGAGCACCACTTGAAGAGGACGAACTGGACGCGATCGAAGAGGCCTTGGAGATCGTCGGGCATACCCTTCGTCCGGAGTCCAGGGCCGTGATTGCGGAGAAGGGGCCGTGGGAAGAAACAAGCCCCGGCTACTATGCCACCACATGCGTGGGCGAGGCCGAATGCGTATTCGTGACCTACGAGGGGCCGGTGGCCAAGTGCTCTATCCATCAGGCATACAATGACGGCAAACTGGATTTCCCAAAGCCTATTTCGTGCCATTTGTATCCCATTCGGGTCGAAGACCTGGGCGATTACGAGGCGCTGAACTATGAGCGGGTTCCAATCTGCAAGACCGGAGTGAAACACGGAAAACGTACCGGGACTCTGCTCCCGAACTTCCTCAAGGAGCCCTTGGTACGGAGGTACGGGGAGGAGTGGTATGCATTATTTGCCGATGCGTGTCGAGAGCGGCACCGGATCCTTCAGGGCGAGTAGAAGATCCAGATTAACCAGTTATAGGATTCCAAAAACCACATGCTGAATCTTCAACAGAAACTGTCGCAGCAGCAGAAGCTGTCTCCGCAGCAGATCCAGTATATCAAGCTGCTACAGCTCCCGACGCTGGCGCTGGAGCAGCGGATCAAGTCGGAAATGGAGTCCAACCCCCTCCTGGAGGAGGGACTGGAGGAAGAGGAGGAGCAGCAGGAGCGCGCAGAGTCCAAGGAGGAAACCAGTAATCAGGAGGACGAGCCAAAGGCCGACGACGAGGATTACAACTGGGACGAACTTCTGCCGGACGCCGACGAGCTCTATGGGCACAAGGCGCGGGTGGACAACACTGATGAAGAGGAGCGCCGTGAAATCCCGATGGCGGCCGGTGTCTCCATGGCCGAGCACCTCAAGGACCAGCTGGCATTTCTGGGCCTGACCGACGAGCAGGAGCTCATTGCCGAGCAGATCATCGGCTCCGTGGATGAGGACGGCTACCTCCGGCGGCCGCTGGAGAGCATCATTGACGATGTGGCTTTCAACTACGGCGTGCTGGTGGATGAGGATGAGGTCGAGGCCATCCTGAAGCGTGTCCAGACCCTTGAGCCTCTCGGAATCGCCTCTCGTGATCTCCGCGAGTGCCTGATGGTCCAGATCGAGGCCATGCCGCCGGAAACCCCCGGGAAAGGGGCCGCTTTCCGGATGCTGGAGAAGACCTACAAGGAGTTCACCATGAAGCACTTCGACCATATCAAGCGGAAGCTTGATATCGAGTCAGAAGAGCTCAAGGAGGCCTTCGACCTGGTACAGCGACTCAACCCAAAGCCCGGCGAAGGTGACTTTACGGCAGCACAGAACTACATCACCCCGGACTTCACGGTCCGGTATGAAGAGGGTGGCGACGATTTCCTGATCAGTCTGAACAGCGGGAACACGCCCGAATTGCGGGTCTCGAAGCAGTATCGCCAGATGCTCGAGCAGATCAGTACAGAGAAAAAGAGGGGCTCGGACAGCTCGGCCTTCGACTCCGACACCCGAAACTTCCTGAAGACCAAGCTGGAGTCGGCCAAGTGGTTCATCAACTCCATTCACCAGCGTCGCCATACGATGTTGAAGGTGATGGAGGCCATCGTGCAGATCCAGGGCGATTTCTTCCGCCTCGGGCATGGCCACCTGCGCCCGATGATTCTAAAGGACATCGCCGACATCATCCACATGGACATCTCGACGGTGAGCCGGGTGGTCAACGGGAAGTACGTCCAGTGTGACTTCGGTGTCTTCGAACTCAAGTACTTCTTCTCCGAGGGTCTCTCGACCGACAGTGGGGAAGAGATCTCCAACAAGGAGGTCAAGGCCATCATCGAAGAGATCATCGGCGGCGAGAGCAAGCAGAAGCCGCTGTCCGATCAGAAGATCGCCACGATGCTGGAGGCAAAAGGTTTTCAAATTGCCAGACGCACCGTCACCAAGTATCGCGAGCAGTTGGGCGTCCCCGTTGCTCGCCTGCGGAAGCAGATCGTCCTCTCTTGAGCGCTATGTCTACTGAGGCCTACTTCGACCTCTACCGCCGCAACATCGTCGGGAACGACCTGGAATTTGAGACTCCCTATGGTCGAAAGCCGCTGATCTACGCGGACTGGATTGCATCGGGCCGCCTGTACGGGCCCATCGAAGACCGATTGGCGAACACGTTCGGTCCCTATGTGGGGAATACCCATTCGGAGTCGAGTGTGACGGGGACCTCGATGACGCGTGCGTACCACGAGGCACGAGCCATCATCAAGCGTCACGTAAATGCCGGGCCGGATGACGTAATCATTGCCGCCGGAAGCGGAATGACGGGAGTGATCAACAAACTCCAGCGCATCCTCGGACTTCGTGCCCCAGAGCGTCTGATGGATCAGGTTCGCATTCCGGAGGCCGAGCGGCCGGTTGTGTTCATCACCCACATGGAGCACCACTCCAACCAGACATCCTGGCTGGAGACCCTTGCGGATGTGGAGTGGGTGCCGCCGATGCCAAACGGCGAGTGTTGCCTTGAGACGCTGGAGGCTGTTGTCAAGAAATTCGGAGATCGCCCAAAGATCGGCTCGTTTACAGCCTGCTCGAACGTGACCGGAGTGCGGACGCCCTACCACAAGATGGCGCGGGTGATGCATGAGCACGGCGGGCTCTGCTTCATCGACTTTGCTGCCTCTGCTCCCTACGATCCCATCGACATGCACCCGGGCGATGAGGCAGAGCGCCTCGATGCGGTGTTCATGTCACCGCACAAGTTTCTGGGAGGTCCCGGATCGGCCGGCGTTATGGTGTTCGACGCCTCGCTGGACAAGAATCGCGTGCCCGACAACCCCGGTGGAGGCACGGTCGATTGGACCAATCCCTGGGGTGAGCACCGTTTCGTCGACGACATCGAGGACCGGGAGGATGGAGGGACGCCTGGATTCCTGCAGACGATGCGGGCGGCGCTGGCCATTCGCCTGAAGGAAGAGATTGGATGTGACGCCATCCACAAGCGGGAGCAGGAGCTTCTGGCCATGGCTTTTCAGGGTCTCGAGCAGATTCCAGGTCTGGTCATGCTGGCCGACCATCTGCGGGACCGCCTGGGCGTGATCTCCTTCTACATGGAAGGCATCCACTACAACCTGATCGTGAAACTGCTCAATGATCGGTTTGGTGTGCAGGTACGCGGCGGATGCTCCTGTGCCGGCACCTACGGGCACTATCTGCTACACGTGGATCCGGACCACTCACACAGCATCACGGATCGTATCAACGCAGGGGACCTTTCCGCCAAGCCGGGCTGGGTCCGGCTTTCGCTGCATCCCACGATGAGGGACGCCGACCTTGAGACTGTCATCGGGGCGCTGAGTGATATCGCCCGGAACGTCAAGGCCTGGGAGAACGACTATCGCTACGACCCGCATACGAACGAGTACGTGCATCGGGAGGAGCAGCCGCTGCCCATTGAAGAGTGGTTTGATCTGAGCTTGGCGGCTGAGACGGTGTGAGAGTAGTCAGGGTGTCTTGTGGGGCCCTGAGTCGAAGGTCACTGGCCCGGCGCCCAGAGATGTTGGCCACTAGATGCCAATCGCGTCGCAAAAAAAGTACGGAGAAAACTGAAGTCGCCCGGTAACGCGAGCGGTAGGTTCCTCCATTCCGCTTCGCCCCGCCCACTCTCAATGGCCGTCGCAACAAAACTGTCGACGAGCTCTGCTATGAGAAACGCAGTCAAACTAGTCGCAGGCTCGGCCTTCCTGATTGGCGCATATTTCCTTCAGCCAGGTCCTGCCACTCCCCCAGAGCCACTGCTTGTTGACCGCGGTATCCACCTCGACGGGTCGACTTGGGAGCGCTTTCCCGTACTCTTTGGACAAACCGGCACGGCCGGGCTGCCTGCTGAGCTCACGGTATTTCTTACGTATCGCGACTGCCCGCCTTTCGCGGAAATGACTGAGGGACTCGTGGCGCTCACGCAGGAATCGGGCACGGACCTGACGACCGTCATCAGCGGTCCCAACGTCAACGGCATCAAGCGGAGTTTTTCGTGGATCGAGGCCCCTCCCGTTGTTTTGGCGGACACGTCGAACTGGGCTTGGGGTCAGCAAGGCCTAGTTCGAACTCCCGCGATCCTGAGGTCTCTGGGTGATGGCACCTACGACGTTGCCTACCCCACGATCGCTACCAAGGCGCAAGAGATCGTGGATCAGCTTTATCTCTCCGACACCAACCCATAACCAATCCTTTACGGTCATGAAGAAACTTGTCAATTTCTGCTGCACTGCCTTTCTGCTGGCGGCATTTGGGTTCTCTGCAAGCGTTATGCTAGCTCAAAGTCAGCCCATCGAAGCTGCAGAAACCTGTCTTATGATGAGGTATGACGGAAAGCCTGGCTCGTGCACTACAGGAACCTGTGGGTGCCCTGCGGCTGATGAAGGCTGCTGCGACTAACGCATGAAGCGGACTCTTATTGCTGCCCTGGGCCTTCTCTGCTCCTGCAGCCCTGAGCCGCAGAATCGTGATCTTGTCCACGCAGATTCACCGACGACGCTTGAGTCGTCGGTGAATCTGTCGCTTGTGCGGTCCATCGATATCGTAGAGGGTGACTCGTTATTCATTGCACAGATTGGCCAGGGAATTGTAACTGAAGACCCGTGGCGCCTGATTGTCTTGGACAATCGTGGGTCGTTCGGCCTAGTCTTTATAGATTCTACTGGCGTTGTCACAAACCTGGTTGGCAGAGAAGGTGAGGCTCCAGGAGAATTTTCGTTTCCGCCGCTTGCCGTGCTCGAGACCGGCGATGCGCTCCTAGCCCTTAACCCATTCGGTTATTTTGCGGTTGAGGCGGCCGAGGTACAGCCCATAACGGTCCTCCCATTCGGGATGTCTATCCGATACAGTTCCCTGCCAGGATTTCAAGTTCTGCACCGAGCAGGGCGCTTCTACGTGGCGACCAGCGTGGCAAGGACTGGCGGCTGGTTCGCCGAACTTGGATCAGATTGGACGATCAAGAGCGTATTTGGAGATTCGCCGCCGCTCTATCGAGAGGGCCAGCGAGGAGAAAAAAATACATTTTTGGAATTGCTCGGGGACCGGCACATTGTGACCAGCAACAACATGGCTGACTATGTCGAGGTCTTCGAGGAGACCGAGGACGGTCCAACACTGACACTGCAGATTCCGATCGTATCTGCGCCCTTCAGAAAAAAGACTGAGCCCTACGTCGACTTTCGACCTGAAGCTTACATCTGCCAGTATATAGAGAGCTTCTCGGATCACAGGGGACTCTTTGCGCTCAGTGATGAAGAGTTCCTGTTTGTTTATGGAACACTGCCGCCCCAAGCGTGCACCAGCCGTCGTTATGACACACGACGGTTCTACGGACTCATCATGGACATCGCTGGGAATTCGGTCGAAACGGTCGAGCTCCCGGGAGATGTTATCGCGGTCGATAGCCAAAACCGCCTCTACATCTTGGCCTCCGCCGTCCCCGACGAACGGCAAATTGCTGTGTACGAGCTGAGGCGCTAGGCGTGGCTTAACCTCTCGTTTCTGATGGACGCTTCCCGATGTGCCTCCGAAAGAATGACGAGAAGGAACTCTCTGAAGAAAACCCGCACCCAAATGCAATCTCGCTGCACGTGGCGGATGTCTGGCAGAGGAGTCTCTCGGCAAGTCTCAGTCGGTGCCAGGAGACGTACTGCCGAGGCGACCTTCCGACGAAAAAGCGAAATCGTGTAGAGACGTTCTTGTCGGTTATGCCACAGTCTGCCAGGAGTGTGGCTATCGAAAGCTGGTAATCAAAGAGCCGGAGATTCAGTGCCTCTAGCAGTCTGGCCACATCCCAGGGAGCTTTGCAATCTGGGCCTCCAACCTCTGATTGGCAGTATTGGGCAACCTCTTGGTGCACTGTCCGACCGGTCTTCCTCCTCGGCCTAGATTCGGTATTCAACCCAATGGCGAGCCGCCGGATTTGCACTACCAAGTCGCCGAGGTCCGCCCCCTTATCCAAGAATCGGTCGGCCCCCGCCCCAACGCACGAGTCTTCTAGATCTAGGAAACCACTATATGCCAGAATCTTGAGCGACCCGAATCTGCCTCTAAGTTGGCGAATGAGATCTACGCCGACAAGGGCCGTTTCGGCGCCCGCCCGAGGCGGCATTTGCAAGTCTATTAGCGCCGTGTCGAATGTTTGCGATGCCACAATTGACAATACATCGTGCGCATTGTCAGCCTCGCCGGTAACGGCCAGCCCCGGCTGTTCGTTCAGATGGGCAACCACACCTCTTCGAAGTCCCTCGTGGTCGTCTGCTACCAGCACCCGGATCATCGGCTCTCCTCGTTGTCCCGCACTACTGCCGACTACCAGCACCTCAATAGGGCTCATTGTGCCGAGCCACGCGGGCACGGCTGCAGGATTCGATGGCGGCTATATAGAATATTGGTGCGTCTATACAGGAGAACGGAAAAACGCCCGCGTCAACGACATGCCAGAAAGACAATTCTCCGTAGCGGACAGTTAGCAAACGCGCGCTCATTTGCAATCGGTTTAGCACATTGCGCGACCGCACTGGGAGATCCTGTCTCAATTGGGGGCACGACTGGCCGCGGGCTCGTCCGATCCCACGGACATCGGGCGGTGGGGCCGGGAAAAAACCGCATTCGAATGAAGTTTGTCGCATCCAGGCCAAAAGTGCCCTGGATGCCCCGCAAACCCCCATCAGTCCGAGTTCGCGGCGTAAATAACGTGCCCCTGCGTAAAGCAAATGTCGCCCAGGGGCGATCTTGGCACGGTGTTCGCTACTGCTTTAAGCGTATCACATTAACGCTTCCAACGGTGTACGACATGGCTTCCGCTAAACTCGCCTCCAACAGTTCTTCCCTCACCATGCTGTTCAACCTGTACATGCAGGGCCAGATCAGCGAACCAGTCTGGAAGCGCATGATGCGCCTCATGGACTCAAAGAAGGCCACCAAGAACGAACGCATGGCATTGGCGCGATACGTCCGCGATGTCATGGAAGAGACTGGGGCGGCCTCCCTCAACATGCCCCGGGTCAACGAACTCGGCGACATGCTGACTCACGTAAGACATTCCTAATCGTCGAAGCTGGCAATCCATACACACTACCTCCTCCTGTGTGTTTCGATCGTTCCGTAACGGTGGGTGATACGGACGATTTCGCCCTTCGACGTTGAGGCCGGGTGCTTTTGGAAGCAGTACCCGGCCTCTCTTTTTTCCCCCGCCTTGGGTCAGACCGTCAGACTGCGGTGGCTTCCGCAATGGTCTCCGGGCCGTCAGCATCCTCGAAGAGGGCGACCTGGCTCCCTATCCAGCCGACCGAGACAAAGGAGCGGCCGAGCAGCACCAATTGTTGCAGCAGAAAAACCCCGATAGAGGCTCCAATAAACATTTCGAGTTCTGTCGGCAGCACCAGCAGGAGCAGGCTTGGAACGAACCACACCAGATAGACCGCCTGGGCAGCACCTCTGCGCAGCCCATGCCGGAGTCCCATTTTTGCGCTCTCGACCACACCCGAATCGCTCGACACCAAGGCGATCCGCGCGTAGTCCAGCGTAAGATCGATAGCCGCCATCCCGGTCAGCCACAGAGTGGGAAACGCTACGAGGACCGCCCAGAACCGGGTAACCTCGCTGGAGAGCGTCACCCCGAGGATGAAGGCAAGCACCGCGACGGCGGCGGTCCAAATACCCATCGGTATCAGGAAGAGGCCGGTCAACCCCACTCCCCGCCAGAAGTATCGGTCCACTCCGGACCAGAACGAACGGACCCCTCCCTGACGCAGCGCCTGAGGCAGGCCGACTCCGGCGGCCGATGACCAGACGAACAGGACGAGCGTGGCAATCATGAGAAGTCCGAAAACGGAGGCGAACGCGCCCAGAAGAGCCTCGGGAATATCGGCCAGAAGGGCTATGTCGATTTCCTCGAAGCCCGAGGCGGCAAACGAAGTCTTGAGGGCTCCGCCGATCGGAGTCGCGATGGAATAGCCCAGCACAGCATGCACCGAGAACAGCAGGACGGCCAGCCAGGGCTGCGCCCGCATCGCATCAATGCCCGCCTTGAGGTATGTAAATATCATCCTAGAAGAGGGCTGAGATGAGAAGGGCCAGCTGCTGGAACCGGACCGCGAACTTGCGCCGCTCCGTCGGTCCGGGACTGACTGGCTGGATCGCGCGACGGTTATTGAGTCGATCCACCTCCAGCCAGAGCAGGCCTTCCGGATCGACAAAGGCGGCCGAGAGTCGCTCGTCGCCGCTGGCCGTGAACTCCTTCCAGCGGTCCTTGCCATCCCAGGGGATATCGCGGCCAGTGCCGTCTGCGAACTCGAGTCGCAGGACGGTTGGCATGGTCCCGTCGAAAACGCGCTCCACCACGACACGGTAGTCGTATCTGGCATCCAGGCTGTCGGGAATGGAGCGATCCCGGCTGTACGAAATCGCATCAATCCTGTAGTCCAGGACCGCGGATCCATAGACGTACTGCTGAAAGAACCAGTCCAGGTCCTGACCTGATACGGCCTCCACTACATCCTGAAGATCGCGGGTCGTCGGGTGCCGGAAGCGCCACTCGCTGTAGTACGTTCGCAAGAATGTCCGCATGGTTTCCCACCCCAGATAGCCCTCCAGCGTGTTCATGACAGTCGCGGGTTTTGCATACGAGTTCTTGGCGTAGTCCGCTCCGAACTGGTACTCCCAACTGCGCGTCGTGAGGTTGCCACTGGAGGGGTTCTGTTTCACGTAGGCCAGTCGCTGCATGTGACGGCCGCTGACAGGCAGTCCAGGGATATCCAGAAAGGCCCCCTCTCCGTAGGCGTCATCCATGATCTTGGACTCCACATAGGAATTCATCCCCTCGTCGAGCCAGGCCTCCTCGAACTCGTTCGAGGCAAGGAGCCCATAGAAATACTGATGCCCGAACTCGTGGATGGTGACCATCTCCGCGACACGGATCCAGCTCGGCCCCATATAGAGGGTGAGTCCGGTAATGAGGGTTGGGTATTCCATCCCGCTGGCACCGCCGGGCGCGTCCACGATGGTGAGCGTCGTATAAGGATACTCGCCCACCCAGTCATCGAACCGCTCCAACGCTGCGATGGCGGAGTCCATATGGCGCCGTACCTGGGTCTCGGTATCGTGCGCCGGCCGCAGAAGCAGTCTGAGCTCAACGTGACGCCACGTCGCTTCATGGACGCGGTACTCTTCGTAGGCAGTCCAGGCGAAGTCGTGCACGTCGTCCGCCCGGTAGCGCAGCGTCTTGATGCCATCCTCTGTGGTCTCCTGCACCCGAACCCCGGAAGCCCCGACCACGAAGAACTCCGGGACCCGCATGGTCACATCGTAGGTGCCGAAGTCCGCGTAGAACTCCGAGTTCGCGTGGAACTGATGGGCATTCCATTGTCCCGTCGGGGCATCCGCAGGCACGTAGCGTTGCCCGGGGATCTCATAGACAGCGATCTTCGGAAACCACTGCGCGACCATGAAAAAGGGGTTTCCTTGAGCATCCTCCGCAAACCCCGTACGCGCCACGACGCGCGGCATTCTGCTCTCGAAGTCGATGTCCAGCGCAATGGTCTCACCGGGCAGGACGGGGTTGGGCAGCCGAACGGCCATCACCGTCCTGTCATCCCGGTTGTTGTCGTCCGGCTGAATGAACCGCATGTTCGGGGTCAGGTCGACCGGCTGGCCTGAGTAGGGCAAGACTCCACCGAGGTCTCCCTCCGGACGGCCGGCAACAGCGAGTCGCTCCACCGTGATGCCTCCCCATCGATCATCCCGGCTGTCCGAGTTGCCCCGGTGCTCCCCGCCGCTCTCAACCTGAAAGGTGGATCCCGGGGAGAACGCATTCAGATACAGGTGAAACTGGAGTTCGTCCACCGGTGAGTTTCCAGGATTTCTCCAGGTGAGCCGCTGGGACCCCGAGACCGTCCGGGCCTCGGGGTCCAGCGTGACATCAATCTGATAGGCGACGCGCCGCTCGGATAACGGTTCACTGGAGGTGGTTGACCGCTGCGCCGAGGCGGGGGCCACGGAAAGGACCAACGCGCCGACGGCGAACAGAGCAAGTCGAAGAGGCCGCGCTCCGGGGAAGAAGGAGTAGAACATTTTGGGGGGGCGTGCAATTACCTGTGAGTCTACAAAAAACACCCTCCACCCACCCCGTATCCCTCTCATGAACCGCGGTGATTTTGTCGAACTTTGTGAGGTGGGACCCCGCGACGGGTTTCAGTTCGAATCGGTGCCCATCTCCACCCGGTTCAAGGAGGACGCCATTCGCCGTCTGCTCGGTGCCGGCCTTCCGCGGATTCAGGCTACGTCTTTCGTTCATCCCAGGCGGGTGCCCCAAATGGCCGACGCGGAGGTGCTCCTGGCAGCGCTGGGAAGCGGGCAGCTACCCGAACTGTCGGCGCTCGCGTTGAACCTCCGCGGCGTGGAGCGCGCGATTGAGGTGGGGGTGACCACGGTTGACCTTTCGATCGCCCTGAACGAGCAGCACGCCGCCGACAACGCCAACTCGACCGTCGAAGTCGGCGTCAGGGCTGCCTCGGCGATGATTTCGAGAGCCAGGGCCGCCGGTCTCCAGGTACAGCTTGGACTCCAGACTGTTTGGGGATACGCAGAGCCGGACGACACGCCCCTTGCCCTGATCGATGCCGTTGTGGACGAGTTCGCTGGCGCGGGTCTCGAGTCGCTCTCCCTGGCTGACTCCACGGGGATGGCATCCCCATCCTCCATTGTTCAGGTCGTTGACAGGGTCCGGGACCGAGTCGGGGAGACGCCTATTGTTCTGCACCTGCACGACACCCGTGGTCTTGGACTCGCGAACGTCTCGGCCGCGCTGGAGGCAGGAGTGAGACGGTTCGATACGTCACTGGGCGGCCTCGGCGGGTGTCCCTTCATCCCGGGCGCGACCGGCAATGTGGCAACTGAGGACGTGGCGTATCTGTGCGAGCGCCTGGGCTACGAAACCGGCGTGGATATCGCCTCCGTGGCCGCTGTCTCTCGGGACGTGGAGGCCCTGGTCGGGCACCCGCTGTCCGGGAGGATGTACCGACTGGCCTGACGGGGCGGCGCGCTGGTGTGCCCGCGGCGCCCTGAAGTGCCCACGCCGCCGTCGCTCAGGCCTGGTCCTGATACGCCTCGATGGGAGGGCATGTGCAGATGAGTGTTCGGTCACCCTGCGCATCGTTTACGCGCCGAACCGAAGGCCAAAACTTGTGCTCCCGGGTCCAGGGCGCCGGGTAGGCCGCCTTCTCTCGCGAGTAAGGATGGTTCCAGTTATCGCTGAGAACCATTCCGGCTGGATGAGGAGCGTTCCGCAGTGGATTGTCCTCCTCGTCGGCGATTCCAAGCTCGACCTCCTGAATCTCTGCGCGAATGGCAATCATGGCGTCACAGAAACGGTCCAGCTCGGCCTTGGACTCGGACTCGGTCGGCTCGACCATCACGGTACCTACGACTGGCCACGACATCGTAGGCGCGTGGTATCCGTAGTCCATCAGGCGCTTGGCGACATCCACTTCGGTGAGGGTAGTCTTCTGACGCAGATGCCGGAGGTCAAGAATGAACTCGTGGGCGACGCGGCCATTCTCACCGGTGTAGAGCACGTCGTAGTGGCCATCCAGGCGCTTGGCCATGTAGTTCGCGTTGAGGATGGCGGTCTGCGAGGAACGCTTGAGGCCCGGCTCACCCAACATGGCGATATAGGCCCACGAAATGACCAAAACGCCCGCGCTGCCGAAGGGTGCGGATGCCACGGCTCCGATGGCGTTGCTCCCCCCGGTCTTTATCAGCGGATGGCCGGGCATGAAGGGTGCGAGATGCGGGGCGGCACAGATGGGTCCGATTCCGGGCCCGCCACCACCGTGTGGAATGGCAAAGGTCTTGTGCAAGTTGAGATGGCATACATCAGCTCCGAAATCTCCCGGGCGGCAAAGACCCACCTGCGCATTCATGTTGGCTCCGTCCATGTAGACCTGCCCACCCTGGTCGTGGATGATGCCGCAGATGTCACGGATGCCCTGCTCGAATACACCGTGTGTGGATGGATACGTGATCATCAGCGCCGCCAGCGAGTCCGCATGCGTGGCCGCCTTCGCGCGCAGGTCCTGGATGTCCACGTTGCCGTGATCGTCACAAGAGACCACGACCACCTTCATTCCCGCCAGAACCGCGCTCGCCGGGTTTGTGCCATGGGCGGAGCTCGGAATCAGGCAGACATCCCGGTGTCCCTCATTGCGGGAGGCGTGAAACGCACGAATCGTGAGGAGTCCGGTGTACTCTCCCGCGGCACCACTGTTGGGTTGCAGCGATACGGCCGGAAGCCCGGTGATCTCACCCAGCCAGGCCGCAAGGTCCGAGACAATTTTCTGATAGCCGGGTACCTGCTCCAGCGGTGCGAACGGATGAATGGCGTTCAGCCCCGACCACGTAATAGGCATGAGCTCGGCCGTGGCGTTGAGCTTCATGGTGCAGGAGCCCAGCGGGATCATGCTCGTGGTCAGAGACAGGTCACGGGAAGAGAGGCGCTGCATGTAGCGCATCATGTCCGTTTCGGAGTGACTGGAGTTGAACACCGGATGCTCCAGGTAGGCCGTCGTCCGGGGCTTCGCACCGGCGTAACCGGACTCGAGTCTTGCGCCGGCCGCCTCGATATCCGGGCGTGCGTCCACCAGCACCCGGGTCAGCGTCTCGAGCTCGGCCTCGGTCACCGCCTCGTCCAACGCAACTCCCACCGACCCGTCCTCAAAGTAGCGGAGGTTGATCCGGGCCCGCTCCGCGCGAAGGCGAACCGCACTCGGGTCAAGACCGTCCAGCCTCAGGGTATCGAAGTAGTCGTCGAATCGTGCGGTCACACCATGCTCCCCAAGCGCAGTCGCGAGGACGCGCGTGGCATCGTGGATGCGGGTGGCGATGGCCTTCAGGCCTGCCGGCCCATGGTACAGCGCGTACATGCTGGCCGTCACCGCAAGCAGGACCTGCGCCGTGCAAATATTGGAAGTGGCCTTGTCCCGGCGGATGTGTTGCTCGCGCGTCTGAAGCGCCATGCGAAGCGCCGGGTTGCCATCGGCATCAACCGTGACTCCGATGATCCGGCCGGGAACGGCACGTTTGAAGGTGTCGTGTGTGGCGAAGAATGCTGCGTGCGGTCCACCGTAGCCCATCGGAACGCCAAACCGTTGGCTTGATCCGACCACCACGTCCGCCCCGAATTTGCCGGGGGCCTCGAGAAGCGTCAACGAGAGCAGATCGGCAGCGATGACCACGTAGGCGCCTCCCGCGTGGACGGCATCACAAAGTCCCTTGTAGTCGCGAATCTGCCCGTCAGTTGTCGGATACTGGGCGAGCACCCCAAACACCTCGTCTGCCATCTCGAAATCGTGGTAATCGCCAACCACGACGTTGATGCCGAGGGGCTCTGCCCGGGTCCGTACCACATCAATCGTCTGTGGGTGACAGGCATCATCCACAAAAAACGTCTCCCGCCCCCGGTTCTTCCGGAAGAGCATCGTCATGGCCTCGGCCGCCGCCGTGCCCTCATCCAGCAGGGAGGCATTCGCGATTTCGAGGCCTGTGAGGTCGCTGACCAGCGTCTGGAAGTTAAGCAGCGCTTCGAGACGGCCCTGGGCAATCTCGGCCTGATAGGGCGTGTACTGGGTGTACCAGTTCGGATTCTCCAGGATGCCGCGCTGGATCACGGGCGGCGTCAGGGTGGCATGGTAGCCCAACCCGATAAAGGAGCGGAATTGCTGATTGGTGGCGGCAATGTCCCGGATGTGCCCGAGCAACTCATGCTCGGTGAGCGCGGCAGGCAGATCCAGTTCACCCTTCAGTCTGATGGAACCCGGAATGGTCTGATGGACCAGCTCGTCCATCGAGTCGACCCCAACCAGGGCCAACATGTCACGGACATCGGATTCTGACGGGCCGATATGGCGGTCGGAAAAACGATCGGTGTGTTTCAGGTCGACAGTCATCAGAACTCCTGGTTTCCCCGTTGCCCGGGGCATGCGGTGATCGAATGGAATTGCAGTTCGCTGGGCGTGAACCCTCCGTTTCTCAATCGGAGCCGGGCAGGCTGTTCAGTTTTCGTGGAAAGCGTTGCTGTTCGCATCGGTTTCCTCCGTGCCCCGAAGCATCTCCAGCGCCGAGGCCGCGGCCAACTGCTCTGCCTGCTTCTTGCTCTTGCCGAGACCGGTCCCCTCGGGGTTTCCCCGAACCATGACCTGCACCGTGAACCGCCGATTGTGACTGGGCCCGGTTGCCTCCTCCGTGCGATAAACCGGTTGCGGCCAACCCCTGGCCTGGGCGAATTCCAGCAGGAGGCTCTTGTGGTTGTCTTCCCGGTCCATGAGCGCATCCAGATCCTGAGAAAGCAGCATCTGCTCAACAATGAACTGGCGCGTTGCGTCGGCCCCCTGATCCAGGTAGAGCGCGCCGATGAGGGCCTCGAAGGCGTCGGCCATGATGCTGGTCAGTTTCTGTGCCTTCCCCTGCTGCCGGAGGTTGTCCGAGATCATGATGAGCTCGTCAAGCCCGAGTCTTCGGCCATGCGTGGCCAGGGCCTCTCCGTTGACCAGCTTGGCTCGCAGCCTGGTCAGGAATCCCTCATCCTCATGGGGATAGTTCAGGTACAGGTACTCGGCCGTGACCGCCCCCAGAACGGCATCTCCCAAAAACTCCAGTCGCTCGTTCGAATCGATGGCGGAGCCAGGTCGACCACGGAGCAGAGACCGGTGCCGCATGGCGTGCTCGTACAGCGTGAGATCGCCAACGGGATGGTTGGTGATCCGGGACAGCGCCGCTGCATCCAGTGCGTGCCCTTCAAGCGGGGGCGCCGTATTGCCAGACAACCAGCCACGAATGCGATCAATCAGGGTCATTCGCTCTGCGCTCGGGGGCCCTCAGTCAAGAAGTCGTTCACCGTCCTGGCCACTCGGGCGCCAAGGGCTGCGCTCACCGTGTCGTCTGCGATGCCCTCCATGAGGATCACCAGAACATAGGGTGACCCGGCGGCGGGGATGACGACGGCCGCGTCATGATGAACAGCCGTGATCTGTCCGGTCTTGTGGGCGACTCGGGTGCCCGGAGGCAGGCCGGCCGGGATCATCTCGTTGAATTGCTGCCTGGCGAGAATGTCCAGCATGTTGGCGTCCGCCGCGGCGTTGACGGCGCGGCCCTCCAAGAGCGCGAGCATCAACGCGGCCAGATCAGAGGACGTGGTCCGGTTCGACAGGCCCTGCTCGAAAGCCTTGAGGTCCTCGACGCCCCGCAGTGTCTCCATGTGCTGGGTTCCAAGACGTTCGCTGGTGGCCTGAACGGCATCCGCGCCCACGAAGTCGATCAGGATATTGGTGGCGAGATTGGACGACACCGTGATCATGCTCTCCACGAGCTCCCGGATGGCCATGCGCGATCCGAGATGTTGGTAGATCTCATCATCCGAGTCATCGCCTATGGCGAACTCGGAGCCGTCAACAATGGATCGAAAGCGGTTCTCCACAAGAAGGGAGTCATCCAGACTAAACGTGCCGATATCGGCCTGCCGAAAGACCTCGATCATCACCGGCACTTTCATGGTGCTGGCAGCATGGTAGAGTCGGTCTCCCCTGATGTCGAGCACCACACCGCGCGCTGGTTGCCGGATGGACACCGCGACGATGGCCTCCGGCTCAGCAGCGACAACCCGATCAATCCGCCGTTCCAGTTCTTCCATATCCGGCGATTCAGTGCACCCGGCCGAGAAGGCCGCGGCGATGGCGCACGCGATTGTCAGTGTGCGCATGTGGGAAACGAGCTGTGGGATGGTCTACCTCTGCCATTGTTGATGCGCCAAGTTACGTCTCTCCGGTCTCTATGCCGTTCAGGAGCCGGCGGCGGTCTCCAATACCTGGGAAACTGCGCGGACGCTGGCCTCAACATCGCTGTACGAAGCAATTCTGGCCGCCGGATTGGAGAGCGTGCGGTCGGCGTCGGGGCTTCCCAGTACGCACAGTACTGTCGGGACCGTTCGAAGCACAGCCTCGGCGAATGCGTGCTGCCACGGAAGGAGTCCAAACGCGTGCCACGCGGCCGGCTTCACCAACAGGGCCAGGACGGCACGGCCCGCAGTCGCAACACGCTCCTGAATCGCCCGGATCTCCGTCTTGGTCGTGTCCGGCCCCACCTCCCAGAGGACGTACCGGTCCGAAGCCGCCTCAAGAATGGAGGCCGTGTCCGCTCGAGTGGGATCGGGATAGTCCGTATGTGGGCGGATGACGATCAGTGGGACCCGATGGCCGCCGGCCAGGACGGCTCCAGGATCTCCCGTGATCTTGATTGCCCTCGCGGCCACGGATCGGGCCAACTCGGCGCCGGCCCGAGTGCCAGGCAGGGCCGGCGCCACTTTGGTCTTCATGAGCCAGACCCGCTCGAACGCCTCCTGGACCAGCGCTTCGTCGAGCTGCCCGTCCTCGACGGCCGCGAGTATCGAGGTCAGCGCAATCTCGGGGTGGGAGACATCCAGCAGAACGTCCACGCCGGCTGCGACCAGGTCGGGAGCGCGGGCACTGACTTCCTCGCCCGCTGCCCCCATGAGGAGGCTGTCTGACACGACGACTCCTCGAAATCTGAGTTCGTCGCGTAGCAGACCCCGCAGAATTGGCGCAGAGAATGTCGCCGGTGTTCCCGACGGGTCCAGGGAGGGATAGGCCACGTGGGCCGTCATTATGGCGTCGACCCCCGCGGCGATGGCTGCACGAAACGGTGCCAGTTCGACGGCATCAAGCTGGGCCCGGGACTTCGACACCGTCGGCAGCGCGTCGTGCGAGTCGGTGTCTGTTTCACCATGTCCCGGAAAGTGTTTGGCGGTGCTGAGTCCCCCGCCCAGTCGGCACCCCTCGACGAACTCACTGACCAGGCGGGCGCACTGCTCCGGATCCCGGGAGAACGCACGGGTGGAGATGATGGGGTTGACGGGGTTGGAGTGGACGTCGGCGACCGGCGCGAACAGCCAGCGCACCCCGGCCGACCCGGCCTCTTCCGCCGTGACTCGGGCGGCCTCGCAAACATCGCTCGCTGTCCCCGCGGGCGTTCCGTCCGCCCCCGCCCCCGAAGCGTGCCCGAACGCCATGGCATGTGGAAAAACGGTGGCGCCGGCCAGCTGCTGTCCCGCACCGCGTTCGAGATCGGAGGCAAACAGGAGGGGGGTCGGCGAGAGCGCCTGCAGTCTGGCGAGGGCAGGCGGTGTCGCGGCGTATGAACCCCGGAAGATCACAAAGCCTCCAACAGGCACCGAGGCAAGGAGCCGGGCGGCTCGTTCGGTATCGTCCGCCACGGAAACGGCGGGAGGCATGTTTGAGCCAAGGCGAGGCATCAGGAGTTGGGCCGCCCGCGCTCGAAGTGATTCGGGTCGTTCAGTCATGCCGTCGGCGCGTAAAGCTCATGAGCTCGGATGTAGTCCAGTACGTCAGTGTTCAACAGGCCGGCCACCGGCTCAGCCATCGCCAGACGACGGCGAATCTCGGTCGATGAGATGTCCAGCCGCGGCGCCGGAATCAGCGTGGCGGTCCGATCGCTCAGGGGGCCTGCTGCCGTCGTGTTCCGAGGATACACGGCCACCGAGGCCAGACTGAGAATTCGCTCCGGCTCTCGCCAGCGATCGAAGGAGTCCCAACTGTCCTCGCCAATCAACAGGTGGAGATCCCAATCCGGATGATCAGAGGCCAGTGATGCCAGGGTGTCAACCGTAAATGACGGGGGTGGTCGGCGAATCTCCATGTCGGAGACCACGAAAGCCGCGTGGTCGGCGGCGCAGAGACTGGTCATGGCCAGTCGGTGGGCGGCGCTGACCTGCCCGGTGCCTTCTTTCAGAGGAGACTGCCTGGCCGGAATCCAGATCAACCTGGAGAGCCCCAGCGTCTCTGCGGCCTGCTCGGCGATTACCCGATGTCCAAGGTGCGGAGGGTTGAAGGTGCCACCAAAAAGTCCGACGCGCATGGGCTGGAGCAGGCTGAAAGCGTGCTTACTCCTGCTGGCTTTGCAGGTTTTCCAGGCGCTGCGCTGCGCTACGGTAGACTTCCTCGGCCTCCTTGATCAGCGGGCTCTCGGGAAAAATCTGAATCAGGCGGTCATACATCTCGATTGCGAGTCGAAGGCGCTCGGGGCGCCGAGTCGGAATGCTCTGGTCCGCGAAGAGCACGTAAGCCCTCGATGCGGCAACCAGGGCGTCGTCCGCCCAATCCGTGTCGTAGTAGTCGTCGAACACAGACTCGAACGTCAGCGCTGCAGCCTCGGCATAACCGCGCAACTGGTACTGGTTGCCGGCGGCGTAGCGCTTGCGGGCAAGCTTGCCACGGAGTTCCTCGATGCGCTCCTGTCCCTCGAAGAACAAGGGGTGATTGGGATAGCGCGTCATGAAGAGCTCGAACTGCGTGATGGCCCGCTCTGTGTCGGTTTGATCCAGCTCGAAGCGGGGAGACCGGTCGTAATAAGTCATGGCCAACTCGTAGGCGGCATCGGGCACACGCGGATCCGCCCTGTAGATCTGGGTGAACCGCGTGAACTCGTTGGCCGCCAGGAGATAGTCCTTGTTGGCGCGATAAGACCGGGCCAGATTCAACTGGGCGTCTGCGGCCCATTCGTGGGTCCGTCCGAAGTCGAAGACTCCCTGGAAAAACTCCGCCGCACGCTCATAGTCTTCGGCTTCCATCCGTGCGACGCCCTTGTTGAACGCGTCCTCGGGTCCGTCATAAGCCACACGTGACGATCCGGCACAACCGGCGAGAATCAGCAGGAGGAGAAAGGGGATGACGCGTTGGATCATCAGTGGGAACCACAAATTCCGGGGATACGGGCCCGTGAAACGGAAGGCCGACCCCGATTAGTACAAACACCGCGCTTCGTCGGCAGCGAAGTCGAACCCGATCGGAGCATTTTCAGTTCCGAATGACGGGCGGAGGTTGGCGGCCGGCTGAAGAGACTCTGGCTGTGCGGGTCGGCGTACGAGCCGCGGCCCGGCCCGGCCGGGCGTGGGTGCGTCAGCGCATCAGCTCAAGCCGGCCATCCCGGTAGCGATGGTAGTACATCTGCCGGTTGATCTGGCCGCCTCCGAAGAACACCCGCACCCCGACACCCTCGAATGCAGGCGCGCCGAGCAGGCGAGCCCGAACCTCAAGGGCGTCCTCGGACTCGACCGTGGAAATCAGATAACGCCCCAGGTCGTAGCCCACCACGCCCAGCCGGCCTGGGCTGACGCCCGTCATGGAGCGGTAGCGCCGTGTGAAGGCCTGCGCCGCGTCAGACGTGCGGTCGAAGTAGAAATCATTCGAATAGGTGACGCCGAAGCGGGAGGCTTCTGTGCGCATGGGGAGGTCGTGCCATTCGGCGTTGCCCAGCACCCGGAGCCGCGATTGCTCGCTGTCAGTCAAGAGGCCACCAAGCCCGTCCAGGAGTGCGCCAGCCAGTTGGTCGGCGACCGATCCGGAAAGGGGAGCGTAGATGCCCCGCACGGCCCGCAGGGACTCGGTCGGGATGTGATCTCCGATCGAAAACCAGGAGCGCGCATCGGGCAGCACCTGGACAAACCGGACCGTGGCTCCCAGCAGGCGGGCTTCATCGGCGAACGCATCGCCCATTACGCCGGAGATGCCGTGCTCATCGCGCTCGGCCACGACGCCAAGGTCCCGAAGCCGGAGAGCATTCACGGCAAATCGGGCCATGAGACGCCCACGCATCTCGATAGTCGGATTAGCCTGAAAGGACATACTGCGGTCGCGGGAAACCTCCTTGTCGGTCGCCAGGGGAGCCACAAAAATCACCCCGAGCCTCTCGGCCTCGGCGGCAGCAGCCCGAGCCTGGTCACTGAAGAGCGCTCCAAATACGGTGCCCGCGCCCGCCTCGGCGGCGCTGGCCAGGGCTCCCCCGGATCCGAGTTCTCCGATATCCCGAAAGACCATGCGAATGGGCCGTCCTTCTCTCCGGGCGTTGTGGTCATCGACCGCCATTCGGAAACCGTTGAACAGCGACTGGCTGTCGGACGCCTCGTCGTGGCCCAGCGACAGGATGAGTCCAAGGGTTACGGGGCTGTTGGCGGTAACCTGAAGCGCGTTGGATGCCAGCTTGCGTGTTCGTTCGGCCTCGGAGACGTAGCGGCTCGACTGATAAACCCTCAGGAAGGCATCGAAGGCCTCAATGGCCCGCTCGTACGCTCCAGCGCGGTACAGGGCACGGCCCTCCATCAACGCGGCCGCGGTCGTCAGGGTATGCAGTTCGAAGGCGCTTGCCACACGGGAGAATTGAGCGGCGGCATCCGCATAGTCTCCGGCCTCGAACGTGGATACGGCCTCATCGAATAGCGCCTTGGCCTCAGGCCGTTCACCGACACGCGGGTCCAACTGCTGGGCGGATACGGATGCGGCCGACAGCAGAAGTCCCGTCAGGAGAAGAGGAAGCAGTCGTCTTATTCCCATTCGATCGTCGCCGGGGGCTTCGAACTGATGTCGTAAACGCACCGGTTGATTCCCCTGATCTCGTTTACAATGCGGTTCGAAACGTGGCCCAGGAATTCGTGGGGCAAATGGGCCCAATCGGCCGTCATTCCATCAACGCTGGTTACGGCGCGCAGGCCGCAAACGTTCTCGTAGGTGCGCTCATCACCCATGACACCGACCGTCCGAATCGGAAGGAGCACGGCGAAGGCCTGCCACACCTGATCGTACAGCCCCTGACTCCGAAGCTCCTCGATGAAGATGTTGTCGGCCAGCTGCAGGATGCGCACCTCCTCGCGGGTCACCGCGCCGAGGATGCGGATACCCAGTCCCGGACCCGGAAATGGGTGTCGGCCAATGATCGACTGCGGGACTTCCAGCAGCTTTCCGATGACGCGAACTTCGTCCTTGAACAACTCCCGGAAGGGTTCGAGGACTTCCAGGTCCATGTCATCCGGCAAGCCGCCCACGTTGTGGTGACTCTTGATGGTAGCAGATGGCCCCTTGAACGAGATGCTCTCAATGACATCAGGGTAAAGTGTGCCCTGGGCCAGGAATCGCGGCTTGATCCCGCTTCGGATAATCACGGACTCGGTGGCCTGGTCGAAGACCTCAACGAAGGTGTTTCCGATGATGTGCCGTTTCTCCTCGGGGTCAGTGACACCAGCGAGGCGATCCAGGAACAGATCCGAGGCATCGACGGCCTCGAGGCGGATCTGATAGTGGTCGCGGAAGGTCTCCTGAACTTGCTCCCACTCGCCGAGTCGCAACAGGCCGTTGTTGACGAAGATGCACGTCAGCTGATCGCCGATGGCCCGGTGAAGCAGAACGGCCGCAACCGAGGAATCGACGCCTCCGGAGAGGCCCAGGATGACGTGATCGTCGCCGACCGTTCGGCGGATTTCCTCCGTCTTCTCGTCGATGAACGAGGCGGCGGACCAGTCGCCCCTGCACCCACAGACACCGTGGGTAAAGTTCTTCAGGATGGTCGAGCCGTGCAGCGTGTGGACCACTTCGGGGTGAAACTGGACGCCGTAGAGCGGGCGTCCGGCAACCTTCACCGCGGCAATGGGGGCGTTGTCCGTCTTCGCGATGACCTGGAAATCTTCCGGCAGGCGGGTCAGATGGTCGCCGTGACTCATCCAGACAGTCGTATCGGCGGGAAGGCCCTCAAGCAGTATCGACGGTTCCAGGACGTCAAGACGTGCCCGCCCGAACTCGCGGCGATCCGCACGGGCCACCGAGCCGCCGGACACGTGCGCCATGGCCTGGAGGCCATAGCAAATTCCGAGCACCGGGATGGGTCCATCCGGCCCGGCAAGATCCAGAACGGCCGGGTCCAGGGGCGGCGCCCCATCATCATAAACCGACGAGGGACCGCCTGAGAGGATGATCCCGGCAGGCTCGAGCGCGGCAATCTCAGTCGTCGGCGTAGTACAGGCGTAGATCTCGGAATACACGCCAGACTCCCGCACCCGCCTGGCTATCAGCTGGGTGTACTGCGACCCAAAGTCCAGAATGACGATTCGTTGGTGCATCCGTCAGCCGGTCATTTCGGCGTACGTGTCGGCGGACAGGAGGCTGTCGAGCTCCGACGCATCACTGATGGCAATCTTGATCATCCAACCCTCACCGTAAGGATCGTCGTTGACCAGTTCCGGACTCCCTTCCAAGGCGTCGTTGGCTTCGGAGACCGTACCGGAGATGGGCATGAACAGCTCGGAGACCGTCTTGACGGCCTCGACCGTGCCAAAGACGTCATCCCGGTCTACCTCCGTGCCGACGGTATCGATGTCCACGTAGACGATATCGCCGAGCTCATTCTGCGCGAAGTCGGTGATGCCCACCGTGACCGAAGCGCCGTCTTCGGAGACGCGCACCCACTCGTGGTCCTTGGTGTAGCTAAGTTCCGCGGGGAAGTTCATGAGGGTCAGACTGGTTTCAGTTCAAAAGTCTCGAGGAAGCGGGTGTCGAAGTCGCCCGCGCGGAATTTCTCGTCCCTCAACAGCTGAATGTGGAAGGGAATCGTAGTGTGTACGCCCTCGATTACAAACTCCTCCAGAGCGCGCAGGGCCTTTCGAATGGCCAGGTCACGGGTCTTGCCCCGAACGATCAGCTTGGCAATCATGGAATCGTAGTACGGAGGAATGACGTATCCGGCGTAGACATGCGTGTCCACACGGACGCCGTGTCCGCCGGGCGCATGAAAGGCCGTGATCTTCCCCGGAGAAGGCGAGAACCCCCTGAAAGGATTCTCGGCGTTGATCCGGCACTCGATGGCGTGTCCTTCCATTGGCGGTGTATCGGAGATGATATTCTCGCCCATGGCCACACGGATCTGATACTGGATCAAGTCGCAGTCCGTGACCTCCTCGGTCACGGGATGCTCTACCTGGATCCGTGTATTCATCTCCATGAAGTAGAAATTCCTGTCGGCGTCCACCAGGAACTCGACCGTCCCTGCGCCTTCGTACATCACCGCCTCGGAGCCCTTGATCGCGGCCTCGCCCATCCGGCGCCGGAGATCCTCATCTACGATTGGGCTGGGTGATTCCTCCAGCAGCTTCTGGTGACGGCGCTGGATGGAGCATTCCCGCTCGCCAAAGTGAATGACCTTGCCGCGTCCATCGCCCAGTACCTGGATCTCGACGTGGCGGGGGCCCGTCACAAACTTCTCGATGTAGACCTCGCCATTGCCGAAGGCCGCCTCGGCCTCGTTCGAGGCCATGGTATAGGCCGCCTCGAAGTCCTCGGCAGTCTTCACCATGCGCATCCCCTTGCCACCACCACCGGCGCTGGCCTTGACGATCACGGGATAGCCTATTCCGTTGGCAATCTTCTTGGCCTCGCGGATATCGGAAACCACGCCGTCGGATCCCGGCACGACAGGGACGCCGGCCGCACGCATGGTGTCCTTGGCCAGGCTCTTGTCGCCCATCATCCGAATGGTTTCCGGGGAGGGGCCGATGAACTTGATCTGATGATCCTCGCAGATGGCGCTGAAGTCGGCGTTCTCCGCCAGGAACCCATATCCCGGATGGATGGCGTCCGCGCCGGTGACCTCGGCCGCAGCCAGAATCCGGTCAAACCGCAGGTAGCTGTCCCGGCTCGCCGGCGGGCCAATACACACGGCTTCGTCCGCAAACCGAACGTGCAGGGAGTCCCGGTCGGCCGTGGAATACACGGCCACCGTCTTGATTCCCATCTCGTGGCAGGTCCGGATAATGCGAAGGGCAATCTCGCCCCGGTTCGCAATGAGAACCTTGTTGATCTGTCTGGACATGCGCGACCGACCGGTCAGCTGGGATCGATGAGGAAGAGCGGCTGGTCGAACTCGACCGCCTGCGCATTCTCCACGAGGATCTCTGTGATGGTGCCACTGACCTCACACTCAATCTCATTCATCAGCTTCATGGCCTCGATGATGCAGAGTATGTCGCCCGGTTTGACGCGGTCACCAACTGAGACGTAGTCGTCGGAATCGGGGGATGGCGCACGATAGAACGTTCCGACGATGGGAGCCCGGATGGGCTCGCCTGCCGGGGCGGCGACTGGAGCAGCCGCAGCTTCGGCCGCGGGCGCAAGTGGAGCCGGAGGAGCGTGCATGGGCATCCCCTGCTGCGGCATCGGGTAGGGATACGGCGCTGCCGCCTGCTGAACCATGATGGTCGGAGCGGACTTTCGCACGACCAGCTTGAAGTCTTCGTCGTGTATCTCTACCTCGGCCACGCCGCTGTCGGCAACGACCTGGAGGAGCTCCCGGATGCGATCGATATCCATCAGAAGTGGGTCTTCGGCGATCAGGAGGTCGAGACACGGGTGACATAATCGCCCTTGTCTGTGGTGACCTTGATCGTATCGCCTTCGTTGATGAACAGGGGCACGAGAACTACCGCGCCGCTTTCCAGCGTCGCGGGCTTGGTCGCACCCTGGGCGGTGTCACCCTTGAGACCGGGGTCGGTCTGGGTGACCACAAGTTCCACGCTGTTCGGAATCTCGGTGGTCAGGGCTTGTTCGGTCTCCGCGTGAAACAGAATCTCCAGTGTACCGCCTTCCTTGATGAACTCGCGCCCCGGGACGCTTTCCTCCGGAAGCGATATCTGCTCGTAGGTTTCCAGATTCATGAAATGGAGGCCCAAATCGTCCTGGTAGAGATACTGGTAGGTACGCCGCTCAATGCGAGCCGTATCCATTTTTTCTCCGGCCCGGAACGTGTTGTCCACGATCTTGCCGCTCCGAACGTTCTTCAGCTTGGAGCGGACAAATGCCCCCCCTTTGCCAGGCTTGACGTGCTGGAATTCGAGGATGGACCACAGGTCACCATTCCAGATCAAAGTCAGTCCGTTTCGGAAGTCGCTGGTATCGGCCATTCACTCAGAGAGTCGTTTCGCGCAAAGACTTCAAAGGTAGCCGGTTTGGGCCGATTCAGTCAATCAGCCGGGACCGTCAGCGTCTGAATTCCCTGACAAGAGCGTCAATCTCGGCGTCGCTCAGAGCCCCATCCGCGCTGTCCGCTGCTGGTGTGCCTTTTCCGCCGCCCCCAACCGGTGTCTGGGCCGACCGACCCGGGCGTCGCGCTGTAGGCTGGGTACCAGCAGCTGGATTGCCCGCCCGCGCCCTCAATCGGTCTTCGATCTCCGAGATCCAGGACGTCGGGGCGTCCTTGCCTCCAGTGGGCGTGCTCTTCTTTGATCGATGGGTCATGGTGCCTTGTTTCCTTCCCGGAACCGGCGCCTGAGCGGACCGGCCGCGGCTGGTCACGGGGTTGGTTTCAAACGCCACCCGCTTGATGTTCAGCAGGTGAAGCGGCGAGATGTTGTCGCTGGTGATGGAGCCACCGACCGTGCCGGGTCCCAGGGTCATGGCGGGGAACAGTCTCGTCGTGAGGCCGACGGATCCCAGTGCCGAAACGGAGTTCACCACGATGCGCATCGCGGGTTTTTGAATCGCGAAGGCCTCGACGATGCGCTCGTTGGTGGCGTGAATGGCAAGCGTGTGCCCCATGCCCCCGTACGTCAATATTTCCATGCAGCGATCACAGCCCGCTTCCCAGCCATCAGCCGTGTACAGCGTCAGGATGGGCGAAAGCGTTTCGCGCGACAGGGGATCGGCAGATCCTACGGCCGTGGCTTCGGCGACCAGCGCCCGAATCCCCCGCGGGATGCGGAACCCACTCATTTCCGCGATAGCTTCGGGAGAACGGCCGACCTGTTCGATATTCAGGGCTCCGTTGATCACGACAACCGCCTCAAGCAGGGGGCGCTCCTTGTCGGTCACGAGGTGAGCGCCTGCGGCTCTCAGCTCCTCCAGAAGGGCCTTCTTGACCGGCAGGTCGCAGACAATGCTGCGTTCCGTCGAACAAAGCGTGCCCCAGTCGAAGCTGGCACCATAGACCAAATCCCGCGCCGCCTTGGCTACATCCGCGCTCCGGTCGACGTACACGGGGACATTTCCCGAACCGACCCCGTAGGCCGGCTTTCCCTTGGAATAGGCAGCCTTCACCATCGCCGACCCTCCGGTTGCCAGGATGAGGTCAACCTCAGCGTCTTCGAGGAGTGCCTCTGTTCCGGCCAGGCTCACTTCCGTCATGCAGGCGAACAGGCCTCTTGGAGCGCCCGCCTTGTAGGCCGCCTGGGCTACCACGTCCAGTGCCGCCGCAGTGCAGTTCTTCGCGCGGGGATGCGGGCTCATCACAACGGCACAACGGGCCTTGGCTGCAATGATGGCCTTGTACATGGCCGTCGAAGTGGGGTTGGTCGACGGCACCAGGGCTGCCACGACTCCCATCGGACTGGCCACCTCCCAGATAGTATCGTTTTCCAGCTTCAGGATCACGCCGACCGTTCGCATGCCCGACATCCGCTCGTGGAGGGTTTCGGTGGCGAACAGATTCTTGGCCTTCTTGCTTTCCGGTCGCCCAAAGCCGGTTTCCTCGTGCGCCATCTTTCCAAGACGATCAGCCTGGGATGCGCCGGCCCTCACCATGGCCGCCACAATCCGGTCGACCGCGGCCTGATCGAGCTTCTTGGCCTCATGTTGGGCCGCGCGCGCGGTCCGCAGCAGTTCGCGGGCTTCCTGGATGGAGCGAAGATCTGAATCCATGTCCGAAATATGCTTGGAGGATCGGGACCAGTCAAGGGGGTTGTCAGCCAGGCGAGAATCGCTCCACTAACACAAATCGGACACAATTAAGCGTACCCAGTCTTGCCGGGACATGCTTCCAACCTGCCCGGTAAAGACCGATGTACACCCACCAAGCCCTTGAACAATGCGACTTGCCGGTCGCGGTATTGACGAATATACACTGGCGGCCTACCTGGCCGGCAGATTGTCACCCGCCAGGCGAAGCGATGTAGCGGAATTCCTGCGTTCGAACGAGGATGCCCGCGACCTTCTCTACGCTGCCAATCAACTCATGGAATCGGAAGGCGATGGGCATACCTCTTCGACTCCACTTCTTTCGTCGGTGGCAATTCCACCCCGACGGAAGCCGCTGCTGACAGCAAGCCGACGACTCGGCGTCCTCCTCTGGACGTTCATCGTACTGGTTTGCCTCACCGCGTTCCTTACGACCGTCGTTGTGGCGTTCAGGGCGGGCGTTGACCGCGGACTCGCAGAAGTGACCTCCGGAGCGGTCGACCCCTCACGGATGATAGCATTGCAGGGGCCGTTCGTCGCCCTCAACTGGACAGACATAGAGGATGCGGCACACTACCGGATCGTGGTCTGGGACGACGAGAAATCCGCGGTCGTAGGCCAGGTACGTTCGGACGTACCGACGCTGGATTTCGATGGCATCGCCGGATTCCTGGACGACGACGCCGTCCGGCGCGTTTGGATGGATGCCTTTGATGCCGAGGGGCGACTGCTCGAACGTTCGCGGTCGTTGCTGCTGCAGTAGAGTCGCGCGGTTTCGGGCAAACGAAAAGCGCCGCTCCTGAGGGAGGAGCGACGCTTCGAGGGGAAGAGAGGGAGGGATAGCAGAGGCCAGGCCTGCTAGCCGTCGCTGGAGTCGATTCCGATCCTGCCAGTATGGCGGGCGTTCCGGCCGTACATGGGCCACTTGCCTCCTGCCAGTCCGGCCGAGCCAGTGTCGAGCCCGAAGAGGTGTCCGTTTCGTCCGGCCACGAGCAGTCTGCCTTCCCGGTTGATGGTCGCGGGCGCATCGGCCTCGGTGTTGAGCTGGTATTCCCAGTTTGGCGTGCCGTTCGTGTTGATGGCCATAACGGTACGTCCGGCCACAAAGTGAATGACCCCGTTGGTGTCGATGGCGGGCATTCCCACATCATCGGCCACAAACTTGTAGCGAAGACGAGGCGTCAGCGCATCGGCCGTCTCGTTGAGTGCGAAGAGACCGGTTTCGGTGCCCACGTAGATGGTGCCACCCTCGTCAATGATCGGACCGGAGACTTTCGACCCGCCAAGAGCATAGTGCCAGAGCCGTGATCCGTCGAATCCGCTGTAGGCATAGATGCAGCCGTCATCGGACATCACGTAGACCAGGGCTTCCGTTGACCTCCGGATTTCGCCGGTCGGCAGCTCAACGGTGAGTTGGATCTCCGCCAATGCCATCGGCGCGCGGGCTGCTCCGCCTCCACAGGCACCGGATCCCCGGATGTTGGACTGCCAGAGAAGCGTGCCCATCCGGTCAAACCCGGACAAGCGGCCTTGTGAGTCAGCAACAATCACGGTGTGGTCGCGGGTGATGACGGGAGCCTGCACGATGGAGCCGTCTACGACCTTGACCGGGCTGGACCAGGCAGACAGACCGTTGAAGGAGTTCACCGCGTGGAGGTTACCAAAGGTATCGCCGAAGTAGAGGACGCCATCGACGCCCATGGCCGGAGATGAACGCAGCGGTGCCGAGCTGTTGTAAGGCACGGCCCACAGATCGTTGCCCTCTGAGGTGTAGCCCCAGAGTCGGCCGTCCTCACTGGTCACGAAGACGTCTTCATTATTGCCAACGATCGGGGCAGAGCGAATCGGCCCTTTCGTCTCACGTTGCCAGCGCAGATCGCCATTGTTATTGAAGGCGTAGAGTGTGTTGTTCGACGAGCCAACGTAGATGTCGTCGTTGAAGCCGACGGCTACCGATCCCTTGACATCACCCGAGAGCCCGGTGCCGCGGAATGCCAGCGATCCCGGACCATCCTGGCCATCAGGATCGTCGCCGTTGACAGTCACGCTGACCGGACCGTTCAGCCGGAATACGCCCGGGCCGCTGTACGCTTTGATTTCGATAACGTGCGGACCACCCGAAAACTGGGAGGTATCCCAGTCAAATGCGTAGGCATCGCCTGCAACAGGGGTCGTGGTCGTGTAAAACGGGATGCCGTCAATCACCAGATCCACCCTTGTAACTGGAGGCTGGCCGGATCCCGTCTCCGCCAGGACGCGAACCGTACCGGAGACTACCTGCCCGTCTTCGGGCTCGATGATGTTCAGGAATGGGCCGTCTCCTGCGCTGACATTCTCGACGTCAACGAAGATGGGCGCGGAGACACCGCGGGCCTCGAAGCGGTCAAACGCGACGGCTTCCATCCGGTGAGGACCGTCGGCCACTTCAAACGTGTTCAGGCGCAAGGCGTAGCGTCCCCCGTCCCACTCAGCCTCGCCGATGCGGACGCCGTCCAACTGCACGTTGACGAAGGAAATGAAATTGTCATCCCCCAGCGCCTGGGCATTGACGGCGATGATGGTGTTGGCGCCCGTGAGCGTTGAGCCGTCAAACGGACGGTCCAACTGCACGCTGGGAGCGCGCTCATCGAAGGCCTCTCCAAAGATGTCGCATCCCGACACGAGAAGAGAGAGAAGGAGAACGCACATCAGCCCGCCATTGCGGGTTGCGGTATTCATCATGGTAAAAGTGCTGCGCTTCATGGCGAGAGTTGGATTCGTATCCGGGTGGAATCGGATGTCAATGTGATCCGGTGAGGCCGCGGTGCGGTCAGGAATCTTGTTATCAAGGTTCGGGCCAATCTCGTTTCGGTTGCGACAAATCGCCTGAATCAGCTCAAAAACGACGATGCATCCTGTGAGATCGATGGATGAGTGGCCGAAATGCAATCATTGTGAGACCGAGAGTGAGCAGGCCGCGATGGCCGTCCGGCGTGTCTGTGCAAGCACCCTGCCGTTCTCTATTTGACACGGTGGCCTGTCGATGGCCTTGTATTCCCTTACGAGGTTCTGCCTCGTCAGGACTTCAGGAACCACGAAGTCCGCCGATCCAAACCTATGCGCGCCGGCCTCCAATCCGGGGACCGAAGTGTCGATACCGATCTCAAACAGGGATTGGGTCAACCGATTTCAAGGCAATGAACAGAGCCAAATCCTACGAAATGACCTGTTTTCGCAGATCCGCAAGGACTCCGCGAATCCCGGCATACCGTTTGATGAAGGGGGTTCCGGCTCCTAGCTCCATCGAATTCTCTGCCTGCTCATTATGAAAGACACGCCTGCAAGCATGTCCGCCTTTGCCGCAATGCTCCCCTCCGGTATCGATCCAATCGATGAGGAATGGGGCGGACTCTATCGCGGAGGTGCATACCTCGCCTTCGGCCGCGCCGCTACCGGCCGCGGACTCTTGACGCTGCGCTATGCGCAAACCGGTGTTCAGGGTGGCGAGCGCTGCCTGTTCATTGCCTCGGACCGTCCGAAGGACCTGGTCATCCAGGCGGCTTCAATCGGGTTCGACCTGAAACAGGCACAGCAGGACGGCCTGATCCGGCTCATGCGGATCCCGCCCATGATGAATCCCCAGGCGATGGGCGATGACTCCGTTGCGAAAGCGCTCTGGGATCTGGTAACCATCATCCGGAAGCAGCGCCCAGACCGCCTCGTCATCAACGACTTCATGCCGTTTGTGATGTTCAGGTCCTTCGACCGCTTCCGCATGGAGTTCATCCGGATGCTGGAGCAAATTGATTCCCTCGACACCACTGTGGTCGTTGCGCTGCCGGAGCCGGCCAACCCCCAGTCACGTCGCGTCATCGACTTCATGGCAGGCCAAATGACCGGCGCCGTACATATCGAGTCTGCCGACGAGGAGCTGTCGAGCACAGAACGTCGCCTCACGCTCATCCCGCACATCGGACAGATCAAGCGTCAGGTTGTGCGTCACTGGGATCTGGCGGAGATCGTGATGACGCCGGGACAGGTGCCCCCGATTACCGAGGAGTCCCGTCCGAGCCAGCCGGCTGCTCCGGCTGCCCCCAAGTTTCCGCACGTTTCCACAGAAATGGCGGCACCAGCTGCGCCGGCGCCCGAGAAGGAGGATGTCTTCGAGCGCTATTCAGACCGCGGTCCGTTCCGCGATCGGCTCCAGAATTTCTTTGTCAACAGGGAGGACGAGAGCAATCCATTCCTCCTGTTGGCGATGCGCATGGACCAGACCTCGGAGTCCGGTCCGGTAGACTTCGAATTCATTATCGACCTGGTGGCGGACAGCCTTCGCCCCCAGGACGACATGCTCATCAGCGCGATCAACGAACGCCTCGTTGTGCTGCTTGCTGAGAGCAAGCCGGAGGAAGCCCAGGGCTTCTTCGCCCGGCTGAAAAACCGACTGCGTGCAGACGCACCCCAGCAGGCAGATCACCTGCTGCATGCCGTGTCTGCGATCGTGGTCCCCGACGGCCGCCCATTCCAGAGTGCAGATGAATTTCTCACCTATGCGATGGATGAGGCCTAATCCCGACCCAACGCCATGACCTCATACAGGTACCTATTTGCCAGTCTGGTCGCCGCGATTATCGTGGCGACCTCACCTGTTTCTCTAAACGCCCAGGATGTTGCGGCCCAGGCGAGAGCGGAAACTGCCATTGAGCAGGGACGCTACGATGAGGCCGTCACCATTCTCGATGGCGTCATCCAGCCCGGGACCATCGATACCCGAGCTCTGCTCCTGCGGGCTCAGGCCCATCGGTTGCTGGGGAACGAGGCCTCGGCCGAGACCGACTACCGTGCGGTTCTGGAGGTCGATCCCGCCAACCAGGAGGCTCTGGACGGTCTGCAGGATCTCCGTGGCCAGCGGTCACCCAACACGGGCAACCTGAACAGCCTCAGGCGTCTGGTGGAGGCGAATCCCGACAACCTCTCCTTCCAGATCCGGTATGCCGACGCTCTCTTCGATGCAGGGTACTACCGCGAGGCGGCCGATCAGTACAGCATCTATCTGGATCAGACGCAGGGAACGCCCGATATCGTTCAGCGCTACCTCATCGCCATCGCCAACTATCAGGGTGACAACGCCCTGGGCGAGTCGGTAGCGACCGAGTATGTAGAGATCTACACGACCGACGACGACCTCTGGATGCGTCTGGGCTTCTTCCGCCTCTGGCAGGGGAACTACGCCGGGGCACTCGAGGCCTGCGAGCAGTCTCTCCTGCTGAATCCCTCCAACAAGGAGTCACAGGATTGTCAGCTTCAGGCTCGCAATCCCGACGTAATTGCGCGGTCATCCACCTTCCCGATCGACGTGGCTTTCCGGGAAGTGCGGGCAAATCCCGATGATGATGCTCGTCGCTATCAGTTGATTGACCTCCTGATCGAGGCCGAGCGATATTTCGAAGCCCGCCAGCAGTTGGATGTACTTGCCGATCGCCGCGGTGGCGAGGCGCAGTGGAAAAGCCGCAGCCAGGCCGTGACCCGAGGCCTTGCTGCCTCTCCGAAGCCGCTGTCTACCTTCCCGATTGACGTCAAGACCCGGGAGCTGATGGCCGACCCGGGCAAGGACGAAACCCGCTTTGAGCTGGTTGACCTGCTGGTCGGCGATGATCGCTACTTCGAGGCTCGTCAGAATCTGGAATACCTGCGAGGCAAGCACAGCGACTCTGATCGCTGGAAGACACGCTGGGCCACGGTATCGACGGCCCTCGCCCGTATGGATGACGGAGGGCGGTCCCGCCTGTCCACCTATCCGATCGATGTGCTGACCCGCCAGTTGATGTCCAATCCGAACGAGGACGACAAGCGGTTTGAGCTGGTCGGTCTCCTGCTTGAGAATCGCCGGTACTTCGAAGCCGATCAGAATCTGGACTACCTGGCTCCGCGGCATCGCCGGACCAACCAGTGGCGCCGACTCAATCAGCGTGCCGAGGCCGGATTGCGCTCGGTTGAACGCCGGGGCCCCGCCCGTCCGGTGCAGGAGTTCATTGTGGATCGCCTGTATCGCGAGCTCAAGGCCAGTCCGAACGATGACGAGAAGCGTTTCCGCCTCGTAACCGAACTGATCAAATATAATCGGTACGCCGAAGCGTGGGACCAGCTGAGAACCCTGCAGGCCGCGCACGGCGAGAGCCGTCGCTGGCTGGCTGCCTTCATTTCAGTGGACGACGGACTGGTACGCGCCGGTACGCCCATCTTCGCCATCGATCGCCTGACCTATCGTCTGGCCTTCGATCCGTCAGACTCCAGTGTTCGCCTCCAGTTGGTGGACGCCCTGGCCGATGCCGGCCGCGTCTCCGAAGCACTGGACATCCTCACTGACGCCCGCTACAGCGACCCGGGAAATCCCGGATACCAGAATCGGCTGCGGACCATCGCAGAAATGCGCCTGACAGTAGCTCAGGAGCGGGTCATGGAACTGGAGGATATCCTGGTGGCAAATCCGAGTAATCGGGAGGCTCTCAGGGAAATCGCCAATCACTATCTCGTGCTGGGCCGGGACGAAGAGGCTTTCGAGACCTACGCGGCGCTGCTGAGTGTCGAGCCCGGCAATGATGCGCTCCGGGCGGACTTTGCCGAAGCACTCCAGTCGCGCGGCTACTACGACCAGGCGCTGCTCCAGGCGGACTACCTCCTGGATCGGCAGCCCGATAACACCGAATTCCAGCGGCTGTTTGTCCTGGCCTCCATATCTCAGGGAGATCTGGATCAGTTGGGAGAAGCCTACGTCGAGAATCTCATGGGCAGCGCGGGTCAGACCGACCCCGAACTGCTTCTGGTGCTCGCCGAGTACAGACTGCTTCGCGGAGACGTGGAGACGGCCGACAACTACGTGCGCGCCGCAGATGCCCTGAACGACTCCCGGTTTGCCATGCGCATCTCGACGGTCGCGCAGTTGGTGGCCCGCGAGCGCATTCGCACGGCCGAAGCCGACCGGATCGAGCTCCTCAATACGGCGCGCCGACTCGCCGCATCGCGCAACTTCAACCAGTCGATTGATGCCTACGAGGACTACTTCGAGGCGCAGGGACGTCGCTCGCGTTCCGAACTGAAGGAGTTGGCCCAGGTGCACTCGGCCGCTGCAGACTACGTTTCGGCCCTCTCGATTCTCAACGCCCTGCAGGAGCAGGCGTGGGAGTACGATGTGGCCAAGGAAATCGCGCGTAATCAGTTCTATCGTGCAGATTACTCGGGGTCCCTGCGGACGCTTGAGGATCTCGCAACCCGCAACCCACGGGACTACGAGGTGCGCTTTCTCCAGGCTGACGCGTACCGCGAATTGGGTCTCTTTACCCAGGCCGAGGCGGTCTATGCGGACGCGCAGCGTCTTGCCGACGCCTCGGAGGCGGTCGAGGAGCGGTCCGCTGCTCTTGACCTGAGCATGCGACAGAGTCTGGCGCAAAGCGGCGAATGGCAGGGTATGGACTTTGCCGGTATAATCGTTCCTGTCGCCGAGGCTGTGATGGCAAGGGGCGGTGGAACCCGCTACGACCGGTGGGCGCAGGGCATGCAGACCCACGTCACGATTCCCTGGGGATACGGGACGGTATTCATGGCCGGCGTGAATTCCCACTTCATCGAGGGAACGCGTCAGCTGATTCCAGGCTCGGCGGAGACCAGCGGTCGCGTCAACCAGGTCTTTGCCGCCGGTTACCGTGACCTCACCCCGCCGGAAGTGCAGTACAACCACGCTTCCTATACGAACCGGCTCTCAGGCGAGCTTGGCCTCTTTGACTACGAGGGGGGCCGGACCGTGGGCTTTGGTGGCATCCGCTACCTGCGCCAGGATCCGGGTGTGTACCGCGGTTCAGTGGGCGTCCGGGCTACCGAAGGCGCAATCGATCTCTGGTCACCGGCCGGCGGCGAATACAACCTGCGACTGACGCAGCTGAACTTCCGCGGTTGGGTGCCAAGCGTGATGCCGGATTCGACCCTGCGCCTGCACGGCAACATTTCCTTCAATGTCGTGCGGGACAACTTCGGTACGCCCGGCACGACGAACGACACCAACTTCGGCACCAACATCCTGCTCGAGGCCTCCTACAAGGTGATACCCAATACCTGGTTCGGCCTGACCTACTACCAGATTGACTATCGCTCCCGGACGGACCTCTACTTCTCGCCGCGCAACTACTCCTCGTACGACATTTTCCTTGAGCACGAGAAGAACGTCCCCTTCAAATCCTACATCCGCATACGGGGCGCGATGGGCGTCGTTGCCCGCTCGTCGGGCTTCGTGTCCCGCCGTATCGAGATGGATTGGATCAAGCGACTCGCCGCAAACTGGACATTCAACATGTCAGGTTCGCTCGGACAGTCCACCCGTTCCCTGGGATCAGGTGCCACCAGCTTCATCGATCAGTACAACACATTCACGTTGTCTGCAGCGCTCGCCTGGACCCTTTAGGGAATCCCGGCAGCCAAACTGGAATAACCATGGCCGACGAAACCAAAAACGAAAACCAGCCTGCAGCTGCGCCTCCGGCCCAGAGAGAGGAATCTCTGAGCCGCACGCAGTTCCAGCCCGTACGCAGGTCCGATGAGGGCATGCTTGGGCCGCGTGAGAACGAGTCCGTTCTGGTGAGGCGCATCTTCATCTACGGATTCCTCTCGCTCTTGCTCTTCGGGATCATCTGGTTCTTCATGGAGGATCCAGGCGGATACCTGTCGGGCTGGACCAACAAGCCGGTGTCACTCTCCTGGAGTGGCCTGATTGTGTACTCGTCCATCGTGGCACTGGTGCTCTTCCTAGTGATCCTGCTGTTCCGGTACCTGAGCCTGATGAACATGGCGTACCTGAACACCACCAAGCACACCATTGAGGAGGGGCACGATCCAAACTTCCTGCCACCGGTGTCAATCATTGTGCCGGCCTTCAACGAGGGCAAGCTGCTGCATTCAACGGTAGCCTCTCTGCTCGAGATGGACTATCCGCAGTACGAAATTCTGCTGGTGGACGATGGCTCAACCGATGATACCCGTGAAGTGGCCCGTGCTCTCGTGGGTATCTACCGGCAGGGCGCCGTCGAGGTACGCCTGGTTGAGAAGGCCAATGGCGGCAAGGCCACCGCGCTGAACGCCGGAATCCAGGTATCCCGTTACGACTACGTGCTGAACGTGGACGGCGACTCACAGCTTTCGCCCGATACCCTCCGGAAGACCATCCGTCACTTTGTGGACCCCCGTCTCGGCGCGATTGCCGGGAACGTGAAAGTTCTCAATCGGGACAATATCTGGACAACCCTGCAGGCGCTGGAGTACGTGGAAGGCCTGAACATGGCGCGTTCCGCCCAGTCCATTGTCAAGCTGGTCAACATCATCCCCGGTCCTCTGGGCCTGTTCCGAAAGCAGTCCATTGTGGATGCAGGCTGGTACAGCTCGGATACGTTCGCGGAAGATGCGGACATCACGCTCAAGATCATCCGTGCCGGATGGCGCGTGGAGTACGAGCCCGATGCCAAGTCCTATACGGAAGCGCCGGACAAGATTGTGGATCTGCTGAAGCAGCGGTATCGCTGGACGCGTGGCATTATCCAGGCTGTCCGCAAGCACCGCGATCTGTTCTTCAATCCCACCATCAACTTCGGTGGAACGATTGTGATGTGGTCGATGGCCTTCGAGGCGCTCATCTGGCCCATCATGAACATCTTCGCCAACGCCTACTTCATCTTCATCGCGTTGGTCTTCGACATGAGTTACTACCTGGTCTATTGGTGGCTCAGTCTGACCATCCTGGATCTCATCGCGGCCCTCTATTGCGTTGCCGTGGAGAAGGAAGAGGCGCGCCTGGTCTTCTACTCGCTCTTCTACCGCCTCTTCTTCATTCTCATCGTGGACGTCTGCAAGACCTTCGCAACCATCGAGGAATTCCTCGGCATTGGTATGAGTTGGGGCAAGCTGGAGCGCATCGGGAGCGGCTCGAAACAATAGGGAATGGGATCTCAAAATGATCCCAGTTGCAAGAATGAGACTGAATCTCGATCACAAAACACTCAAAACGGCTCAAAATCGCCGCTCGCCATTTTGGGCACAGTGCTTGATGATTGTCAGACGAATTGAAACCCAATTGCGCCAACAGGTGCGACCAACATGGAACTAGTCCCGATTCTCTCGACAATCATCCTCGTAGGAACGATTGCCACGTTCATTCTCGCCGTGGCCGCCTACATCCTTTACAAGATTCGTGAGGGCAAAGCCCGTGAGTCACACCAGCAGACCGGGTACATGCAGCAGGAGCCGCACGTTCTGGTTGCTCCAGACCGCGGCCAGCAGCCCATAATCCAGCAGATCCAGCAGACGGCCCCGGCCCCTGCGTCGATGTACCAGCCGGCCCCAGGCCAGCCAGTCCAGCGTCAGCAGCTGCAGGCTCCCCAGCAGGGTCAGAATCCAAACTCGCTCTTCTGGGAGTACACCGACGAAGGCTTCGTCCCGGTGAATCCGCAGCAGGAGCAGGTCCAGCAGCCGCAGCAGCAGCAGCAGGCTCCGCAGCAGTCCCAGCAGGACGAAGGATACGCCTGGCTGTAGGCACCACCACTCCGTAATCCACCTCCACCCCGACCACCGAAACGATGGCACTGCCTCGACTCGAAAGGATTAACACGCTCTGGTTCGTGACGCTCGGCGTCACCGCCTTGGCCGCCGCGATCCTGGTGTACATCCTCCTGCTGGAGTCCGCCCTGGGCGCCTTCAGCATCAAGGATGCCTCACCGATGGCGATTGGCGAGACGTCCAAGCCGAGCGTGGCACTCCTCCAGAGTGACTACACCAAGCAGGTCCATCGTGAGCTGAACCTCCGCGACACCACGACCACGTGGGTTGACGAGACGCTTCTTTCATGGCGCGAGTTTCTCATCGAGAAAGAGCGTCAGATTTCCTTCAAAGACATCAGCGACCGTGAGCTGGAAGAGGGATCCCTGGAAGACTACGACGTCCTGATCCTGCCCTCTGTACGGGCGATGTCAGATCGTCAGATCCAGCGTATCAAGGAGTTCATGCAGGCCGGTGGCAGCGTTCTCGCCACGTGGACCCCGGGCGTCTATCGTCCCGACGGATCCTGGCGCGGATGGGGATTTGTGGAAGAAGCATTCGGAGTGGAGTTCCAGGGATTTGTGGAACGTGGCGTCGGTAACTACCGCGTCTATACGGACACCTTCCCGGGTTACACGCCCGCCGGCATCTACCTGCCCGAGTACCTCGCAGAAAACGAAGTCTCTGACCCCTTTGACGGGACTAGTTCCAGAGATTTTGTTTTCCGGGAGACCCAGCGAAGCGAGGCCCGCTCCTCCGATTTTCCGCCGCTCCGCACCTACGAGTGGAACGACACGCTGGGCACGGCACCGCCGACCCGCGACTACGCTCGCGCCGAGATCGTGAACGCTCCCCTGCGCAGCACGACGGGCGAGCTGAGCTATCAGGACGCGGTCAAGGTGACCTACTTCACGTGGATTGGCGGCGACCCGACAGCTGAGATTCCGTATCCGCGGACGAACGCCGGTATCCGCCGCTTCACGCTTCGAGGCAATACGCCGCTGACGGCCAACGTGCCCTCGGGCTATCGCGTCAAGATTCAGGTCTACAACCCGGGCGTCAAGGTTCGGGTCACCGAGCCAGAGCGGACTCAGTCCGGTGGCTTCTGGTATGACTTTGCCACAGACGACCTGGTAAGCACCGACGCTGTCGACGCCACCACCGGAATCGCCTACGGTACCTACGGTGAAGGCCGCTTTGTCTATCTGGGTTTCCAGCGCAACGCCATGGGCGTCGGGCCGGATGACCGTGAAGACTGGCGTCAGTTGGCCAAGGTGTTCGCCAACATGATGAACTACCTGCGCCGCAAGCCGGTGATCTGGGTCCATGACTGGCCCTACCCCTACAGCTCTGCGGGGATGATGACGGGCGTAGCCGACGAGAACACCCAGGCGCTGGGACCAGTCGTTGACATGCTGGAAAGCGAAAACTACCCCGGCACCTTCTTTGTCCAGCCGGAAAATTCCCAGGGTCAGTCCGGCCTCGTCGGTCGGATGTACGACCTCGGCGACGTCGGCGTGTACGATACGCTTCGGACGCGCAGTGACGGATCAACCGCCGTTCAGACCCAGCGCCTGCAACGCCTGCGCATCGCCTTGGAAGGACTGGCCGGTGGCCGCCCCATCAAGGGCTATCGTTCCACCGAGCGGGGCGAGCTCAGCCGCGAGACCATGGGTGGCCTGGTTGACGCCGGTGTCTACACCTACTTCATGCCTGACTCCATCGGGCGTCGTACCACGCCGAAGCTGATGGGCGAGCCCTTCGAGTCCCTCACCCGCGTCGGTGTGACCACGCGGAGTGACAAGGACATTCTGGGTGGCGATGCCACGATTTCCATGGACCTGGCCTCCAGCCTGATCCAGGACGGAATTCGGCGCGCCGAATACGAGGGGGGCCTGTTCAATCTGGTCTACTCCGGTGAACTGCTCGGGCAGAACGTCGGCGTGCTTCGTGGCGTAGCAAGAACACTCAAGAGCAGCAACTTCTGGAACGCCTCGGGCGACCAGGTAGCGCATTGGTGGAGGCTCCACCAGGGCCTGAACGCCGACGTTGAGCAGCGAGGCCCGTCCCGAATCTTCGTCCGGGTCTCCAACGACAACGGAGACATCGCTCAGAATGCCTCGATCAGCATCGCGCTGGGACGCTCCGTCGAGTCCGTAAACATCCGCCCTGAGTTGATCAACATATTCAAGGTGTTCGGCGAGGGAGAGGACATTCCGAGCTACGAATTGCACGAAAACGGGACTGTCCTGGTGATGCCGATCACCGAGCTGAAGCCGCAGCAGTACCGGATTTTCCACATTGACCTCATCGGCCCGGAGACCGATCCGTTCCGCTCGGACCGCTAGAACTATGACAGAGATCAAACACATCGTGCGTCTCCTTGCTCTGGCTGTCATCATGGTGGCCGGACTCGGGATCACCCAGTCTACCAACGCACAGGCGGTTGACGCCACGCTGACACTCGCCAAGCCGGCGCCGGGCGTCAGCCACGCCGTCGGCAACCTCTGGGACAACGAGGAGCCGCGTGTGGCACTTCTGGTGTCAGAGCAGGCCAAGGGCATTTCAACGCTCGAGTCATCCCGCGTTCGTGACGCCGTGTACTACTGGGAAGTATTCCTTCTCGGCCTGCAGCTGCCCTATGTGACGGTCAACGATTCTGAAGTTGGCAAGGGGATCAGCCATAAGGACTACGACCTCCTGATCATGCCGGCTGGCGATGCCCTCTCAAGCCGGCAGCGCAAGTCGATTCTCAAATTCGTGGATCGCGGGGGCTCGGTTATCGCGTCCGGTTCACTCGGCCGCCTCGACGAGCGTGGCCGCACCGTGGACGACTCCTTCTTTTCCGAACTGCTGGGTGCTGAACTGGTGACCCGTGTCCCTGACCAGCCCTTCGGCCTCCTCCACAGTGTGGATGGCGCCACGGCCGTGGGCCTTGGCGTCCCTCCCGGATTTCGTTTGAACCTGGCAGCCATGCCGGGTCTGACCGCAGCTCGCCCCGTGACCGGCACGCCGCTTGGCACTCCCTACTCGTATAGTGGCCGCGACGACGCCTTCCTGTCTGAGCTCTCCATGATGATGCTCAACAAGAAGGGCGACGGCATGGCGCTTTGGACCCGCTTCGGTCCCCAGGACGTCTCCCGCGAACGGGCCCATCAGGCGGCCTACCAGCGCATGATGGCGAACGCGATGGCACTCTTGACCGGCGCCCGGAGTGTGTCGGTTCGTCCGTGGCCTGAACTGGCGCAGTCGGCCCTCGCCGTAGCGGCCCTGCCGACCGTCGGGATGGCCCCGCTTCAGTACATGTCCGGCTGGGAAGAATTCCTGGGTCTGCTGCAGGCAGAGCGGGTTCCAGCGACCTTCTTTCTCACGACCGACGAAGCACTCGGCTTCCCGGACATCGTGGCCGCGATGGGCCAGCTGGGAGAAGTAGCCATCGCCGCAGAATCTGACAATGTCTTTTTGGGTCAGCCTCTTGAGGTCCAGGCAGGCCGCATGGCCCGTGCCAGCGGATCCCTCGGCGGTACCCAGGTGGGGATCTATCCTCCGGGAGGCTACCATGACGGCAGCACCTTGCGTGCCGCAGTCGAAGGCGGCTACAACTATCTCCTCCTGCCGAATGGGCAGAGCCTTGCGCCGACCGCCGTTCGCTGGTGGGAGGATGTCGACTACCGTGCGCTGCAGGCCTCAGCCACCGAGCAGGTGGATCTCGCTTTCCTGCGGTCGCGCCGTCGCCAGACCCGCGAGCCGCGTCGTGTGGCGGTGGAGCCGACGCCAGCAGTATTGATGCCCCTCGACGCAAGCAACAAGAACTACGTCACTCGCTTCCACGAAGTGGAGCGTGCCGGCGGCGTCTACATTCTTCCGTTCCATCCGGAGTCAGAGCGTGCCGGGTCCGTCAAGACGGGCGAACTGCGCGAGGTGATTGCCTTGGCGTCTGAGCGCGGCACCTGGATGGCCACCGTCAATGAAGTCCTGCGCTGGTGGACCCTTCGGAATTCAGTTTCCGTGGATGTGGTCGATTCCAATGGCGACATCTTCATGATCGACCTCACCAACCAGAGCAGCGAAGCCATCTCCGGGCTGACCCTCGAATTGAATCTCGGCGATGTCGGCTTCAACTCGCTCGAAGGTGATCTCACCGGCGACCTCGTTGCCGGCGACCTCGATGGCACCTTTCTGCTCCTCCTCGACCGCGTACCAACCGGAACCAGCCGCGTGACCCTGAACCTGTTCTAATACCACTTTTAGCCGCCTCAGAGGCGGCACTGAATACACGTCCCTCGCAACCGGGACGTGTGCGTCGGGGAGAGGCGTCCTGTAGTTCTTACGAATTACAGGACGTCTCATTTTATGGGTCGATTGGCTGCAAGCTGCGCTTCAAAACATAGGAAGGGACGGTTGCCTGAAATCCCCCGCTTCGAACGGTCCACAAGAAATTGTCCTTGATATCTGCTACCACTTCGCCTGGTCCGAGGTACAGTGAGTACTGGAAGCGACCCTCAGAGGAGAACACGTCCAGTCTGGTCGAATCTCGCAGTTCCGCATCCGAGACCTCGACAAGGAAG
>JAJCYP010000127.1 GCA_029262855.1 Bacteroidota bacterium
CTTTATTCCCCCCAGGAATGCGTCGACGCTGTTTGGTTCGCTTACGAAGCTTGTTTGGAAGACTGCGTGACACACTATGTCTAGTAAGGAATAGGCACATCTGAGCGCCCCTTTCAATATCCGATTGATGAGGCTAGGGGCGCTCGGCAACGTCACAATAACGCACGCGCGGGAGGAGCACCACAAGTTATGGTGTTTGGGCGACCATTGGTGGTATTGTGTGCCCTGCTAATCGCCGCGTGCGACTCCCCTGAGAGGCCACACGCGACATTGGATCTGATCTGGGAGCACGGTTCCGAGGCTCCTGCGTTTTATCGTGTGCTGGATGTCGCGACTGATCGAGATGGAATACTCTACGCACCGGACGACAAGGCCGGAATTGTACACAGATTCGATCAGGATGGAGAATACCTGGACTCTTTTGGCGGACTGGGTGACGGTCCTGGGGAGTTCTCGCGAGGAGCTGGTGTAATTGCGATTAGTGATTCAGGTCAGATTGCGGTTATCGACAAGGCAGGATTCGAACTCCATTTTTTTGGCCCTGATTTGCAGTTCCAGCGGTCTCACCGCTTGCCTGGCCTAATCGTAGGTGATGCCACATACAGGTCAGATGGCACGTTGTTGATTGCTGGCGCAACTCGAGCCGGAGGGGCACTCATCGCAGTCCTCGACACTACAGGGAACCCGGTCGAACTGTTTCCCCTGAGAAGCGGTTTCGAAGAGCGCGGAGTCTTCTGGGAGCGGTCAAAGATTGCAATCCAAAGCTCCGGAAAGCTGGTCGTACAATACCAATTCTCAAACCGCGTAGAAATTCTCGATTCAGAAGGCGCGATCGAAAAGGCTTTCCCACTTGGGGGGATGCCATCCGAAGCCTTGCCCTCCACACTTGAGTTGCCGCCGGGGGTAGCATTCGGGTTCCCCAAAGGCCCCCCCCCGGGGAGCCCCGTCGTTGTAGGTGTAAGCACCGATAGTCGCGACCGAATATATCTGTTGCTGAACGGCGATCTAGGCTTCGAAAACAAGAAACGAGAGATTAGAATTCTCAATTCAGAGGGCGTGCATATCGAGACGCTTGTTCTCCCAAAAGCTACTTCGTTCGTCTACCTTGATGCGCAGGATAATTTGATAGTTTTCTCCGGACCCAATTTGGCCAAATATCGAATCAATCATGATGACTAACCATATTTGGAGACAGGCTCCGCGGCCGGAAGGAGCTGGAGCTACCGCGAAGCGGGAGGGCGATCACTCGGGTCCGAGCTCAACGTCTTCGGGCCGCCGACATTTTAAGCTGACGGTGCTACCAGGAACAAGAATACTCCTCCTTGGCGTCTTGGTTTTCGCAGCAAACAACAGCCAGGCTCAGGGACTGAGTGTGTCCAGTCACGGGATTCGATTCCAACAGCCCCAACTGCCGTTTCCTTCCCTCGGGCTTGAGTTTCGGGGCAAGTTCAAACTCACGCATATCGCTAGCTGCGATAGCCACTCGATTCATTCAGTTGATCCAGGTATTCTCGCCGCGCCAGACTCTACGATGTCCGCTACGCTGAAGATCTTTCGCCCAGACAACAGTGTCGACCCGAGTATGGCGCGAGACCCCAACGCATTAGGGGTGAAGGTGCCAGAGAGGACCTGGTCTATGGGCTCCTCGCAAGGGATTGAGTGTGATAGAATCCTGGATCGCCGCGCCCGCGGACTCAATGGTTAGCTTGATTTGTGGGCACACGAGCGCCAAAGGCCGCGCTGCTTTGGGTTGGTGTCGCAATCAAATCCGAATCCGCTCGATCTCGCTCTTGAATACCGCATTGTCGGTGTGGTCGTAGAACTGGCGCGTCGTGTTGATCGAGGCGTGACCGGCGATGGTTTGCGCCGTGGCCAGGTCCCCTCCGCTTCTTAGGTAGAGCGTGATAGCGGTCGCCCGAAAACTGTGACAACAGACAACAGATCCTGTCTGGCGCGATGCCGACGCGAGCTGCCCTACGCCGGATCATCCGAAAACATGCGTTTGTTTCATCGGCTCGTCTGACAGGCTCCGGTCAGGCAAGGCGGCCCTAAGGGGAGTAGGCGATCATGTCGTGGCCTCACGGGCTAGAGACTTGACAGATCGATATAGCTACGCGCTCAACCACGAGAGTATCCAAATGCCTCTTCTGGCCGAATACCCCGGAAGGGAGTTCGCTAAGGCATTCCTAACGATCTGCGAGAACGTTGAGGATTGGACTCGCCTGGAAGCGTAGAAACGCTGACGCAGGACAACCAGTGCGGGCGGAGACGAGTGAACCATGGACGCAGACCGCGCAAGCGTGAAACGACTTGACAAGCGTCAGGACGCGTGACCTGGGGGACTCGTGCGTTACCGCCACTACCCCTAACTTCCGGCATGCCCGAAACTCGCACCCAAGAAATCGTCCGAGAGCTCCACGAGCTCTACCCCGAGGCGAACTGCGCACTGAGTCATCGCCAAGCGCACGAACTGCTCTTCGCCACCATCATGTCCGCCCAGACCACGGACGTGAACGTGAACAGGGTTGCGGAGACGCTCTTCCAAAAATACAGGACCGTGGCCGATTTCGCAGCCGCTGATCTGGAGGCATTCCAGAACGAAATCCGGTCGACCGGCTTCTTCCGCAACAAGGCCAAGAACGTGCTTGGCGCCGCCCGCATGTTGTTGGATGAGTTCGGCGGCGAGGTCCCCGACACCATGCCCGAGTTACTCCGCCTGCCGGGGGTGGCGCGCAAGACGGCCAACGTGGTTCTGGGTACCTGGTTTGGAAAGGCCGAGGGCTTCGTGGTGGACACCCACGTGAAGCGATTGGCGTTCCGATTGGGCTTCACCGAACACACCGATCCCGTCAAGGTGGAGCGGGACCTGATGGCGGCGTTTCCCAGGGACGAGTGGACCTTCCTTGGCCACGCCATCATCCTGCACGGAAGACAGGTGTGCGATGCGCGGAAGCCCAACTGCGACGAGTGCTCTCTTCGGCCACTCTGCCCTCGACAGGGCGTCTGAGATTCGATCGCAGGTCGGCCTGGCTAAGGGCGCCGACCGTCCCGGAACTCTCAGATAACGGTACCGAAGAGGGTTCCCACGCCTGCCGTGATGGCCATCGCAAGAGCGCCCCAAAAGAAAACGCGCCAGGCGCCTGCAAGGACAGGGGCGCCCCCCGTTCGAGCAGCGAGTGCGCCCAGAACCGCAAGGCACAGAAGAGACCCCCCGAGGACGGCTTCGATCAGGAAGCCCATCGGGACCAGAAGGACCAGTGCCAATGGCAGCGCCGCTCCCGCCACGAAGGCCATCGCCGACGCAAACGCGGCCTGGATGGGCCGCGCACTCAGTTCGTCCGTGAGCCCCAGTTCATCCCGCGCGTGCGAACCCAGAGCGTCGTGGTTGGTCAATTGCTCGGCCACCTCCAGCGCAAGCGTTGGCGCAAGGCCCCGTTGGACGTAGATGTTCTTCAGCTCCTCCAGCTCCGCTTCGGGGTCGGTTTCCAACTCTTCACGCTCGCGCCGCAGATCGGCCTGTTCGGTGTCTGCCTGGGAACTGACAGACACGTACTCGCCCGCCGCCATGGACATGGCGCCGGCCACGAGTCCGGCAACGCCCGCCAGGAGGATGCTTTCGTACGAAGTGTCCGCCGCCGCGACACCGACGATCAGGCTGGCTGTCGAGACCAACCCGTCATTGGCGCCCAATACGGCGGCTCTCAGCCAGCCTATGGTGGACGTCCGATGAGCTTCTGGATGTCGGGAGAGAGTCGCCAAGGTTGGATCCCGTAATGTGGTGCCGCCGACTACGGCGGCCCGAGGGATCAGATCCAAACCAGGTCAGGCAACCAGCGCAACCCTCTCGATCTTCGAAACCGCAGCCGCCAGGGCCAACGTCAGATCGGCCAGGAGGTCCTCCGCGTCCTCAATCCCCACCGAGAGCCGGATGACATCATGCGTGATACCGGCAGTCTGCCGCGCCTCCTCCCGCATCGAGGCATGGCTCATGGTGGCGGGGTGCTCGATCAGCGACTCGACGCCTCCGAGCGACTCAGCCAAGGCGAATACCTGGGTGCCCGTCAGGAGGGCCGCCACATCAGCACCCTCCGCCAGACGGAACGAGACCATGCCTCCAAACCCATCCTGCTGACGGGCGGCCAGCTCGTGTCGGGGGTGTCCTTCAAGGCCTGGATAGTAGACCTCCGCAACCGCCTCGTGGTCCTGGAGGAAGCGCGCCACGGCGTGTGCATTCTCCTCGTGTCGAGCCAGCCTCAAGGGGAGGGTCTTCAATCCTCGAAGGACCAGCCAGCAGTCAAAGGGCTGGGCCACGGTCCCCAGACAATTGGCCGTGAACTGAATAATTTCGTTCAACTCCGGCGTGGCGGCGACGATGGCACCGCCCACGACATCGGAGTGCCCATTCAGGTATTTGGTGGTAGAGTAGGCCACGTAGTCGGCTCCAAACTCAATGGGCCGCTGAAAAACGGGAGAGAGGAAGGTGTTGTCTATCGCAACCAGAGCTCCAGCCGCCTTGGCCTCGCTGCAGACCAATTCCACATCAGTCACCCGCAGCAGAGGATTGGAGGGCGTCTCGACCCAGACCAGATCCACGGGCTTCCGCAGTGCCTCTGTTAGGGCCTCGGGATCGCTCAGGTCCACAAGGTCCACGACCAGTTTCCCCTGTTCCGCGAGATGATCCAGAAGTCGCTCCGTGCCGCCGTAGCAATCGTGGCTGCATACAACGCGGGCTCCAGCGGGCAGCGTCGCGAGAATGGTGCTTATGGACGCCATTCCGGTTGTGACGGCCACGGCTCCGGCACCTCCGTCGAGTTCTGCCAAGGCCTCCTCGAGTGCCGCCCGCGTGGGATTGCCGCTTCGGGTGTAGTCATACCCTTTGGTCTGGCCCATCCCCTCAAACCGGAACGTGCTGGTCAGGTAGAGCGGTGGAACGATCGCGTTGTACGCGGTATCGGTGCGCTGACCGGCAATGGCCAGTCGGGTCTGGGTTTTCATTTCAACAGTAGGGGTAGACGAACTGGGTGAGGAAGGGCCGCACTTTGGCTGCGAGGCCCACGTGGTCAACCAGGAAGCTGTCGTGTCCGAAGGGACTCGAGAGGACTTCCAATCGACCGCCTGGCAGGAGCGAGGCCAGGTCGGCCTGCTCATGGAGTGGATACAGGACATCGGATCGGATGCCCACAACGAGCGCCGGCTGCGGAAGGGAATCGAGAGCGTTCTCATAACCGCCGCGCCCGCGGCCCACGTCGTGCGTGTCCATCTGACGCGTCAGGGACACATAGCAGTTGGCGTCGAATCGGCCGTTGAGCTTGGCACCGTGATGATGGAGATAGGACTCCACGTTGAACGATCCCGCTGACGTGGAGCGCCCGAAGCGTTCTTCGAATTCGCCGGACGATCTATAGGACACCATGGCCATCATTCGGGCCACGCGGAGCCCCTTTTCCGGAGGCCGATCGGGCGAGTAGGCCCCGCCCGCAAAGTCGGGATCGGCGAATATGGCCTGTCTCTGCGCTTCGCCCCACGCGATGGACCACGGCGAGTGGCGCCCGCCGGCCGCGATAACGGAGAATGATCGAACCAGATGTCGGTGGAACGCCCATTCGATGGCCAGCATTCCGCCCATCGACCCTCCAAGGACATGTACGATCCGGGTGACGCCGAGATGCCGAACCAACGCCCGGTGAGCCGAGACCGTGTCCCTGATAGTCACGTCCCCGAAGTCCGGGCCGTATCGCCGTCCCGTACCCGGGTTGTGGGTAACCGGCGAGGCACTTCCGTAGGGTGATCCCAGTGTGTTGGCGCAGATCACAAACAGCCGGTCGGTGTCAACAGGTTTTCCTGGGCCGATCAGGGAGGACCACCACCGGGCTGCGTCGGTGTCTCCGGTCAGGGCGTGACAGACCACCACCGCGTTGTCCCCGCGTTCGTTGAGCTTCCCCCAGGTTTGATAGGCCACGGGCACCATCCGGAGGGTCCTGCCCGACTCGAGCGTGAGTTCGGGCAGGACCAGGGTCTGCACGGTGGCTGCCCCGGCGCCGGCGTCGGCGGAAGCGCCGACTGCAGCGCCGACGGCGATGGGCGGTGCGATGGATTCGCTACACATTGGTCTCAGGCGTAGGTAGGTACGGACTCCAGGGCCTGCGCGAAGTCTGCGCAGATGTCGTCGATGTGTTCGATGCCGACGGAGACCCGGATCAGATCGTCCGTCACACCCGAGGCCAACTGCTCCGTGGTCGACAGCTGCTGATGCGTGGTGGAGGACGGATGGATCACCAGCGTCTTGGCGTCGCCCACGTTGGCCACGTGGGAGGCCAGTTTGACGCTGTTGACAAACGCCTGCCCGGCCTCTTTACCGCCCCGGACTCCAAACGAGAGCACGGCACCGTAGCCATTTCGCAGGTACTTGGTGGCCGCCTCGTGATACGGATGATCGCTCAGCCCTGGGTAGCTGACCCACTCGACTTCGTCTCGAGCCTGCAGCCAAAGCGCGAGATCGTGCGCGTTGTCGCAGGACCGCTGGACACGAAGCGAGAGCGTCTCCAGACCCTGAAGCAGCAGGAACGAACCGAAGGGGTTCTGGCAGGCGCCGATGTCCCTGAGACCTTCCACGCGGGCTCGGATGATGAAGGCCACGTTGGCGCCAACCACGCCATCCGGACCGAACGTCTCCCAGAAATTCAGTCCGTGGTAGCCGGGGCTGGGTTCGGTGAAAGTCGGGAAGCGACCGTTGTCCCACGGGAAGGTCCCGCCGTCGACAATGACACCGCCGATGGTCGTGCCGTGGCCGCCGATCCACTTGGTCGCGCTCTCTGTGACTATGTGGGCGCCATGCTTCAGCGGCTGGAAGAGATAGCCCCCGGCACCGAACGTGTTGTCGACCACCAGCGGTACGCCGTTGCGCTCGGCTACGGCTGCGAGCGCCTCGAAGTCAGGGATGTTGAACCGCGGGTTGCCAATGGTCTCCACGTACAGCGCCTTCGTCCGCTCGTCGATCTGGGCCTCGAAGTCGGCGGCATTGTCACCGTCCACAAAGCGCACCTCGATACCGAGCCTACGGAAAGTGACCTTGAACTGGTTGTAGGTGCCTCCATAGAGGAAGCTCGTGGAGACGATGTTGTCGCCGGCCTCGGCGAGCGTGGTCAGCGCGAGCAGTTGGGCTGCCTGACCGCTCGAGGTGGCGAGTGCCCCGACGCCGCCTTCGAGCGCGGCGATGCGCTGCTCGAAGACATCCGTCGTCGGATTCATGATCCGCGTGTAGATGTTTCCGAACTGCTTGAGGGCGAAGAGGTCTGCACCGTGCTCGGCGGAATCGAACGTGAAAGACGTCGATGCCACGATGGGGACGGCGCGGGCGTTGGATCCGGGGGTCGGAGTCTGGCCGGCGTGAAGCTGGAGCGTTTCGAAACGCTGCTGGTGTCCGTTGGAAGGCATATGGCTGAGGTTGATGAGGTTCAAAGTGAGCGCTCATCAACAAAAACCAGCCTCGGGACTGCCCTGGCGTTAGCCAGGCACCCTGCGGTCGAGGCATAAAAAAACCTCTTCCGCGGGGTGAAGCGGAAGAGGTATACAGCACGAGTCTGCGGGTCTCCCGCTCATCTATCCCCGCACCTTACGGTGTTCGAGGCAGGAGTTGGCACCTTCCACTGTCGAGTCAGGGAGACAGACAGCGGGGTTGCCAGGGTATCGTAGGGCCTGCACCCTCCACCCTTCTTGATGAGCTATGTCAAAGCATACGCTGCCAGCGAAACTTTCGCAACAGGGGCCGCGCATTTTTGTGGGAAGGGATGTCGAGACCGGGCCCGCCGGGGCCAGCCTGCCGGGAGCACCCCCCGGCAGGCTGGCGATTCACAAGCTCAGCCCAAAGACCAGAAAAGTCCGTTCGGTCTCTGGATTCAGGATGTAGCTCACGCTTACCGGAATCGAGAACTTGTCCGTCAGCGCGATTTCACGAGACGCCGAAAGCCCGACATTGACCAGTCCGAAACTATCGGTGCCGTAGAAGGCGCTCTCGCCGGTGACAGCTCCGACCGTCAGCCCCAGGTCAACCCCATCAGACGAGAAGGGGAGGGTGGTTTCGAGGTAGGTGGAAATGTCCGGATCGTTGTGCGCAAACATTGCGGCGTACAGCGAAATGGGGAACGATTCAGGACCCGAGTAGCTGGCAAATGGCTCAATCCAGTGGGCGCCCTCTCCGTCGCCCGAGAAGTCAAAGAATCCTACGCCTCCGGGAGCGGGGAAGTAGTAATCGGTGACTCCGACAGAGAAGGAGCCGGCCGACTCCGTTTCAAACCCGTAGCTGATCCACAGGTCATGCTCGTTGGCCGCCGAGCCGTCTGCGCCCAGGGAATAGGATGCCCAGGATCCGATCTCCAGACCCTTGTAGGAGAAAGCGAGTGCCGGCTGGATGCTGACGGATTCTCCGAAGTCCGTTCCACGCCAGACGTACCGGCTGGTGACGTCCGAGCCGAGGGAGAATTCCTGAGCCAGGACTCCAGACACTCCGAAGAGCGCCAGGAAAAAAGTGAGGGTGGTAATGCGCGTTTTCATGTTGTCTCTTGCCGAAAAGGGTATGTGAACAGGCAGGGGCATCGGCCTAGACTTCCGCGGGCGTGAGTTCGTCCGTAGGAAGGAATTCGGGATAGGCCTCGTTGTCGTGCTCGTGCTTGTCGAGCCCGAGTTCTTCGAGGATGCCGTTGACACGGATGCCGATGGTGGCTGACAGCGCGCGGAAGATGATGTAGGACATTCCGAACGTCCAGACGAAGGCTGCCACGATACCGATGAGCTGGACTCCCACGATGCTGGGGTTGAACATGTCACCGGAGTTGAACAGGCCGGCTGCCAGGGTGCCCCAAGCGCCACAGACCCCGTGGACCGCGATGGCCCCAACCGGATCGTCAACAAATTTCTCGAGGCCGCGCGATGCGAAGACCACAATGACGCCAGCAATTGCGCCCGTCAAAATCGCGAACCCGGGCGATAGGTTGGCACAACCAGCTGTGATTCCGACCAGTCCGGCCAGCACTCCGTTCAGGGTCATCGGGGCATCCGGCTTGTCGTTCTGGATCCACGTGACAAGCATGGCGGCGGTCGAACCGGCGCCGGCAGCGAGCAGCGTGTTGATGGCAATCAGGGCGATGTCGACCGTTCCCGCGGTGGTGGAGCCGGCGTTGAATCCGAACCATCCGAAGAACAGGATGAAGACGCCCAGGGCCGCCAGCGGAAGGCTGTGTCCTGGGATATGGCGTGGCTTGCCACCGTCGTCGTATTTCCCAACGCGTGCACCGACAACCAGGGCACCGGCCAGAGCAGCCCAGCCACCGACCGAGTGCACAACGGTCGAACCGGCAAAGTCAATGAAGCCCATTCCCTCGAGCCATCCCTGCCCGTTGAACAGGCTTCCCCAGGCCCACGACCCGAACACCGGGTAGATGAGGCCGGTGATGACGACGGAGAAGATGAGGTAGCCGGTGAATTTGGTGCGCTCGGCAACGGCACCCGAAACGATCGTGGCCGCAGTGGCTGCAAAAACCGCCTGGAAGACGAAGAATGCGTAGGTCCACGGGTCGTCGGTCAAGCCGCTGAGGAAGAACCCGTCGGTCCCTATCCACCCTCCGGCGGTGGTCCCGAACATCAGGCCGAACCCGACCGCAAAGAACACCAGACTGCCCGCGGACATGTCCATGACGTTCTTCATGATGATATTCACGGCGTTCTTGGAGCGCGTGAAGCCGGTCTCCAGAAGGGCGAACCCGGCCTGCATGAAGAGGACCAGGATGGCCGCGGCGATGGTCCAGACAAAGTTCAGATTGGTCTGGACATCCTCAGCGGCCTTCAGCACGGCCTGGGCCGTGGCTTCCGAAGCCGGGATGCGGGCTTCTGCCTCAATGGTTTCGGTGGCCGAAGACAGGGCGGG
>JAJCYP010000128.1 GCA_029262855.1 Bacteroidota bacterium
TCCGACTACTTCAAGTGGGAGGCCATGTTTGAGCGGGTAGACGACAACCCGTACCTCGCCGATTTTTACGATGACATGCAGCGGTGGTCGTTCAACCTGCAGGTGTTTTTCCTGTCCTCGCGATTCAACCACCAGCGGCGCATCGAAGGCCTGCCGCACTCCATCGTCCAGGACCGCTCCATCTATGAGGATGCGGAAATCTTCGCCCGCAACCTCTACGAAATGGGGCTGATGTCCACGCGGGATTTCGAGAACTACACGCAGCTGTTTCAGATCATGACGTCCTACCTGAAGGCACCCGACCTGCTGGTGTATCTCAGGGCTACCACGCCGACGTTGGTCAAACACATTCAAGCCCGAGGCCGTGCCTTCGAATCGACGATTCGCATCGAGTACCTGGAGCGACTCAACAAGCACTACGAAGATTGGATCAGCCGCTATGATCTGGGGCCCAAGTTGATCATTGACGCGAACGAACTGGATTTCGTAAACGTCCAGGATGACCAGCGGGAGATCATTTCCCAGATCGATAGTCGGCTTTTCGGACTCTTTCCCGAGTAGCTCTGTGCGATGGCTGTGCCTGATGCTGGGCTCTTTCCTGCTTGTCGGATCCGCCGCAAGCCAGAGCACGCGTGTGCCCGATTTTACGGACTCGAGCAGCGTTCATCTGGACGAGCCTGCACCGACCCGGCCGCCTCGCCTGCCGTACCTGGATGCTGCCGCATTCCTGGGCGAGGTCCGTGGCGCTTGGATCTACGACTTCGGAACGCCGGGCTGGCCGGACGGATGGAGTCCGTTCGGCGTCGACCCGGGCCGTGTCGGTGTGCTGCTGGACGGAATTCCTTTTGACGACCCGGTGACCGGTCGCCCGGCGTACGAACTCCTTCCCTACGACAAGCTGATCAGCCTTGAGCGGCAGGGTATTGTTCGCGGCCGCCCGGAAGGCGTGAGCGGAGGCCTGTCGGGCTACCTGTCGGCGCGGCCCGTGACCGAGATGGTCTACCGCTCGACCAGCACCGGTTTGCAGCAGGTATCCGTCGTCCACGCCCAGACGCGGGCGTCGGGTACCGGACAGATCCAATACCTGTTCGGGTATGCGGGTGCCGGGGCCCGCGGCGAGTATGATGGAAGTAAACTGAGCCGAAAGCGGCAGGCCCTCCTGCGTGTCCAGCGGGTGGGGAGACGATTCTCCTGGGAGATCGGTGAGATGTTCAACCGGCATCGCGTTGGTGCCCAGGGTGGTGTGCAGCCCTTCGCGGACTTCGAGTACACGTCCATCTATCAGCGACTGGGCGCCGCCGTCAAGGACGCAGACGCGAGAAGGCAGCTGGCGAGAAACGACCTCTGGGTGACCGCCCGGCTGCCCGCGCTGGGCACATCGTTGAAGGCCTTCTGGACGAATTCGACGCTCACCTACCGTATCGATTCGGACACTACGGCCGCGAGGGTTTCACGACTCGGGGTCGACTTCACCCAGCCGTTGATTGGCGAGCGGATCGAGTTGAGTCTGCGCGGGCATCGTGATTCCTATCGCACGGGTGACGATTGGCGATTCGCTCCCTCACCGCGAACGGAGCTTGTCGGGGCGCTGAACGGCCATCATTCCCTCGGGTCCGGGCGCATCTCCTGGTCGGCCGGCGGCATGCTGGTGGACCTCGGCAACCCGGATATCCAGATTGGCGGGGCGCAAATTGAACCGGTCTTTTCCGCCGACCTTGAGTGGATGGCCGGACCCGTCCGTCCCTTCGCTCATTCCCGGAACGGTGTTCGCCTCCAATCAGCCAGCGATCTCTACGGGTTTGGCGAGACCGTGGCTCCCGTTCAGGAGTCCATGCAGGGCCGTCAGGCCGTGGACGAACTGGGCATTTCGTTTCGGCCAGGCTGGCTGCACATTCTTGCAAGTGTCGCTGCATCGCGAACCACCGACGGCGCCGAACGGGTCATGAATGCGGACACGCTGCAGGTGACCCCCTACTCAGGCCTCCGAACCCGCACATCTGCGACGGGCCGGCTGGGTATCCGCGAGTTCTCGAGGCGGGGTCTCTACATCTGGACGGAGGCGACATTCTCCCAGTACGCCGGAGACAAGGACGCCGTGGGCGAAACGGCCGGGCTGGATTTGCTTCTTGAGGAGTCGGTGCCGAGCCTCTTCGGGCGTGCCGCCATCGGAATTCGGGGGCGCATGTTCAAGGATGATCTGGACGGAGATCTCTCCATCCGTGCTCGCGCATGGACCGAGCACCGTGGCCTGAGGCTGAATCCCCAGTCGGGACTCCTCGCTCTCCCGGAAGTCGATTCCAGGCCGATCGATCAATCCATGGTCCTGGATCTGGTGGGCATCGCGCACATCCGTGGAGCCACGCTGACCGTGTCGCTGGAAAACTTCCTGAGTGGGACAGTGATCACGCGGGGAAACCAGCTTGTGCCCGACTACCCCTATCCAGAGCGGCGACTGCGCTTTTCCGTCTTCTGGCCGATTTTCGATTGAGCCGGACCCGCCAGTTGCCGACCTGAACCTTCAGAGGTTTCTCCGTATAAGGCCGCCATGCTGCCCTCCGCCTACGAAAAAGCCGCCCTCCGGGAGATCCAGGAATGGAAGAATCCACCGCGATCGTGGTACGACGGGATGCGGGGAAAGGTGGATGAGATGTGGAGTGGTGCAACGGATCTCGCCCGCAGACTCCCTGGGGTCGAATGGACCATCGACAACATCGTCACGGGCCTGCTCGATCTGACGAATGAGATCAGCCACGACTCGGTTTGGCGCGACGGCATCATCCGGGAGTTTGCCCGGACTGAAACCGAGATTGAGGAGTTCGATGACATCTCACGTCTGGATCTGGAACACGTAGACAGCGCCCTCACCGGACTCAAGGCCAAGTATGTATCCCTGGCCGGGGCGGAAGGCGCAGCCACGGGCTTTGCAGGGTTCGCCGGCATCGTGCCCGACATCGTTGCCCTGGTGGCCCTGAATCTCAGGGCGGCCGGCGAATATGCCACGTACTGCGGATTCGACATTCGCACCCAGGAGGAACGCATCTTCGCCCTCTCGATTCTCGATTACGTGGCCAAGACCAGCGACAACGCCAAGGAACTGGCCATCGAGCCGGCCTACCGGGTGGTGAAAAAGGTCGCCACCAGCCAGGGCGTGAACGCCATCGAGCAGTTGGGCTTCAACGAGGCCGTGGAACGGATCGCCCGCGCCATCGGAATGAAACTGACGGGCCGCAAGCTCAGCCAAGTGGTGCCCATTGCCGGAGCCGCCGTCGGCGCCGGACTCAATGTGCTCTACACCCGCAAGGTCTGCGCCACGGCCCACAACCTGTACCGTGAGCGATTCCTGGCCCGTAAGTACGGCGAGTCGGTCACGGCCTGAACGGCGTCAGGCTCCTTCTCGCTGAAAAAGCCCATAGACGTACGGGCGTGGATCTCCGTTGGGATTGTGGTACACGTGGCGCCGCTCGGCCACGGCCACAAAACCATCACCCAGTCGCTCTTCCATCTCCTTCAGGGAGTATCTGTGCACGGGCAGACCCGCACATCGCTGGGCACCGTCGGGCGCAAACTCCGCCAGCAGAACGTGGCCGCCCGGCCTGACCAGGCCGCGCAGGTTCTGGAAATAACCGTCGATCGCCTCGCGGTCGGTGAGGAAGTGGAGCACGGCACGGTCCACCCACAGGTCCACTCCGGGCAGATCGTCAGGAAGAGGCACGGCCATGTCCTGGGCCACCAGACGAACGTCCGCCTCGGCTGGAAGGCGACTCCGCAGGATTCCGAGAGCCGCTGGACTCAGGTCATTCAGAAGCAGGCTCCATCCCGCCTCAGCCATCTCGTCTGCCAAGCTGCTCGTACCGATGCCAGCCAGGAACACCGCCCTTCCCTCACCGGGTCCAACAGGCTTCAGCATCTTCCAGGTGAGACTGGTGTCGGGTTCATACCAGCCGAGTCGCTCCTGTTCAGTGGTCTGAAAAATATCGTCCCAGTGCTTGTGAGTCACGGATAGAACGGGGTCAAAACGGATGTGTGTGTTCGAGCTTCCGAAACCTGCAGACAAAGAACGCCTCGAATGCTTCATCGGGAAGGAGCCGGACTGCACGTGATACGCGCGCATCGAACTGCTGGTCCTCCCACTCGAGAAGGGCTGTGGTTCGGGTAGGCAGATCCAGCGAGATCGGTTCGATGGTGATGGCTTCGCCGAAGGTATCGAGCGCGTGCTGCACGACGGCCTCGTTTTCTTCCGGAGCGAACGAACAGGTCGAGTACACCACAACACCTCCAGCGCGGACGCTATTGATGGCCGACTCCAGAAGCAGGCGCTGCTTGCCCGCCATCGTACGGACCTTCTTGAGGCTCCAGTGGGAGTATGAAGATGGGGAATCCGGACGCATCTGGCCCTCGGTCGAGCACGGTGCATCGATGAGTACCCGGTCGAAGTGCCCGGGACGGAACCGCTGCACCTTGATCCCATCCCGGTTGTAGGTCCGGACGAAGGCGGCTCCATGCGACGCGAGATTTCGCTTGAGGCGGTAGAATCGGGAGCGCACCAGCTCAACCGCGGCGATATCCGCCCCCGGTCCCATCATCTCGGCCAGCTGCAGCGTCTTGCTTCCGGGCGAGGCGGCAAGATCCAGCACCTTGTCTTCGGGCTCTGGTTCCAGCACCAGCGGCGGAATCATGCTCGACGGATTCTGGACCCAGATCCGTCCGGCCGTGAACGCTTCACTTTCGAGGAGCTTGAATCGGTCTTCCGCCCCGCAGACGAAGGCCCCCTTCAGCCATGGCAACGACCAAAAGGGAAAGTCGAGCGTGTTCGCCACCTGCTCAGCTCCCTCGAGGAGTCCAATCACTCGGAATCCGACGGCCCGCGGACGTTCCATATGCTGCCGAATCTCTCGAAAGTATCCGGGCGGCAAAATGCGAGGCAAGCGGTCCAGAAACGCCTGCGGGAACTCCTTTTCGGGTCTGTTGGACAACTACTTAGGCGTATGGCAACCTGCAAAAGCGCCATCCCAGCCCGGGTTTCCAACTCAATTTTGCGAACCCCACGTAGGCCCGATGGTTGTGCCCGCTCGCCCACACTCAGAGTTATGATTCCAGCCGACCGTTCAGAACCACCCCGCCGGCACGCGGCATCCCGCTTTGTTGCTCTACGCCTGGCCGTGGGGATGGCCCTCCTCGTCCTGGCGCCCGCTAACGATTCCGCCGCGCAGGCACCCGCGAATCCGCTCATCCAGATTGGCTCACCGGACAGCCTCTACTCTTCGGTCCTCCGTGAACAGCGTACGTTCTGGCTCCACCTCCCGACAAGCTTCGGTCGCGTAGACGGCCAGCGATACCCGGTGATCTATCTCCTGGACGGTGGAGCGCTCCTGGGAGGCCTTGCCGCGGTTCAGGAATTCTACCATCAGTTCAGGCTCCCGGAGATGATTGTTGTGGCGATATCCAACGCCGACAATCGGACGAGAGACCTCACACCGACCGAGGTAGTCTCCAGACACGGAATGACGGTGCCGGCCTCCGGAGGAGCGGATGACTTCTTGCAGTTTCTGGAGGAGGAGCTGATTCCGCACGTCGATGGCACATTTCCGACGACTCCGCATCGCGTCCTGATCGGTCATTCCTATGCCGGCCTTTTTGCGATCCACATGCTGGTCAACCGGCCGGGGCTTTTCGACAATTTCGTCGCGATCGACCCCAGCCTCGACTGGGATGATGGGCGCTGGCTATCGGAGACGCTTCCCAAAATCCGTCGCCTGCCCGGCCCGGAGTCAGGCCGGATCCCAACCGGACTCCACCTGTCCATTGCCAACGAAATCATCCGATTCTCTGACCGGCTGACCGTGGATGACGTGGACTCTGACACTACCGGGTTCAGCCTGGGTGTTCGGTCCATGCTGACATTTGCGCGAACTCTGGAGTCATCTGCGCCGGCGGGTCTGCGATTCGCATGGCAGTTCTACCCGCAGGACATCCATGGGTCCATTCCACTGCCTGGGATGAGGGATGCTCTGGTCTTCCTGTACGACTCTTGGGAGCTAAAGCGCCCCTCTCTCTACAACGACCCTTCGACACCTGCCGCCGACTTGTTGGCGCTCATCCGGGCACAGAGCCGGGCCAAGACCGAGATGATGGGGTATCACTCCCCGATGGAAGAAGAGCTGCTGGACATGCTTGGAAACATGGCCCTGCAAATGGGACAGCCGGAGAAGGCGATGGCCGTCCTCGAGCTGAACGCGCAGTACTACCCCGAAAGCCAGACTGCGCATCTGTCGCTGGTTGAGGTGTGCCTGGAGACGGAGAACTTCGAGTGTGCCCTCGAGCATGCCCGCATCGCTGACGGGATCGCGGGGGGCTCGGAGCACGTGAAACGGATCGAGGCCCGAACTAACACGCCTGACTGCCGATGAACCACAACCAGCGAGGTGCCCTTGGAACGACCGCTATCGCACTCATCGCGGCGGCGCTGTTCTACATCCCCTGGCGTGTCGAGGCGACGGACGACATCGTGTACGCACCATTCTACCGCACTCCGGTGGTCAAACAATCTGCGCGCATAGAAGGGACCATTGGGTCCCGCTACATCTATTTGCAGGGACGTCCCATCTGGTGGCTGTATGGCCTGCAAATAGGGGCGATCGCTGGGACCGGTGCCATTGTCTTCCGTTTGCTCGCTGAGCCGACCGAGGAGGGCCTGGACGCCGCCGATATGGCCTAGTTGCTGGGCGCCGACGTGGCGATCGAGTAACTTCCGCGACATTGATCTGGCGCTTGGTACCGACTCTATGAAACGACTTCTATTTCTCCTGACCGGCATTGTCTGCCTAAACCCCGCATTCGCCCAGGACATGGACGGCGTGGAGATCCGAACGACGAAAGTCACCGACTCGATCTACATGCTTGAAGGTTCCGGTGGCAACATCGCCGTCAGCGTCGGGGAGGACGGAGTGTTTTTGGTCGATGACCAGTTCGCCCCCCTGACGGACAAGATCTTCGCGGCAATCGCCGAGATATCAGACCGGCCGGTCCGGTTCGTGATCAACACGCACTTCCACTATGACCACACCGACGGAAACGAACGGATGGGCGAAGCCGGAGCCATGATTGTGTCGCACGACAACAGCAGGATCCGGATGAGCGGCGACCAGGTCATTGCCCTCTTCAAGCGCGAGCAGGATGCCTATGACGAGGTCGGTCTTCCAGTGATCACGTTCAGCGAGTCAATGACCTTCCATTTCAACGGCGAGGAGATCAATGTCTTCCATCCGGGAAGCGCCCATACTGACGGAGATGCCATCGTGCACTTCAAGACGTCAGATGTGCTTCACATGGGAGACGTCTTTGTCCGATACGGATTTCCCTTCATCGATCAACCGAATGGCGGCCACGTTGACGGCCTGATTCGAGGCGTGCAGCGGGCTCTTGACCGGACCGGTGACGCCACCCGGGTGATTCCGGGGCACGGGCAACTCTCTGGCAGGTCAGATATGATCGCGTTCGTGGACATGCTCACAAAGATTCGCGACCGGGTCATGGCGGGGATCAACGCCGGGCATTCGCTCGAAGCCATCGTCGCATCTGACCCCACTCGCGGTTTTGAGGAGCGTGGGATCGAGACCGGACCGTTCGTCAAGACTGTGTACGACAGCCTGACCCACGGACACGGGCACTAGGCTTCTAATTCCATCAGCCACACGCCTCCCTGGCATTCTCGAGGCGACTCGCCTCCTGTTCTATTCGTACCTTGCCGACGCCGATTTCCGTGTGGGGACGAATTGTTTTTTGAGGGTTCTGAAGCCCAAAAGCGCGATTCCGGCCCGGGTTTCCGCCTCATATTGAGACTGGCATTTCCTTGCCACCAGTTGGTTAAGAGTTGTCCCTTTCGAGCGATATATGTACCATGCTCGCTCCATTTCACACAGCGGGCTACTTGTTCTGGCAACCCTAAACGTGTGAATCCTGATTATGGCGAACCGACGCGGCGAAGACGTCATCCGCTGTTCTTTTTGTGGTCGGACGGCCCATGAAGTCACCTCAATGGTGGCTGGGCCCGATGTCTACATCTGTGATCGCTGCATCAATGATGCAGCGGGCATAGTACGCAGCGACCTGACTACACATAAGCCCACCACTGCGGCAACTCCTCCAAGGAGAACCACCAGCGGACGAAGGCTGTCTCCCTTGGAGATAAAAGATGCCCTCGACGAATATGTCGTGGGTCAAGGACGTGCCAAGAAGGCACTCTCGGTAGCGGTTTACAACCACTACAAGCGGGTCGAAGGAGACGGGTTCTATCCCGACTTCGAAGACGTCGAACTCGAGAAATCCAACATCCTCCTCCTGGGTCCAACTGGAACCGGAAAGACGCTGTTGGCTCGAACCTTGGCCCGCATCCTGGATGTCCCCTTCTCGATCTCCGATGCGACTGCGCTCACCGAGGCGGGCTACGTCGGCGAAGATGTCGAGAGCATCCTGGCCCACCTGCTCCACGCTGCCGACTTCAATGTCGAGCGGGCAGAACGCGGGATCATCTACATCGATGAGATCGACAAGATTGCCCGCAAGGGTGACAACGCATCCATCACGAGAGATGTCTCCGGCGAGGGGGTCCAACAGGCGCTCCTGAAGATATTGGAAGGCACCGTGGCGGGCGTGCCGCCGAAGGGCGGCCGGAAGCATCCGGAACAGAGCCTGATCAACATCGACACGTCAAACATCCTCTTCATTGTCGGCGGAGCGTTTGATGGCCTGGGCGAAATCATCGCCCACCGGATCTCGACCAACACCATCGGCTTCATGGCCGAAGGCGCCAAGAAGTACGACAAGAACGATCCGAACATCTTCCAGCACGTGGAGCCGGATGATCTGCTTCGATTCGGCATCATTCCGGAGCTCGCCGGGCGACTTCCGGTGGTATCCGCACTGAGCTCCCTTTCCGAGGACGCGATGGTGGACATCCTCCTGCGACCGAAGAACGCCCTCATAAAGCAGTATCAGAAGCTCTTCGCCATGGACGGCGTGGACCTGCTCTTCGAGGATGATGCCATCACGGCGGTGGTTGGCAAGGCACTGGCCCTGGGAACGGGTGCCCGCGGACTCCGAAGCGTTCTCGAGGATACCATGCTCGACATCATGTACGAAATCCATTCCATGAAGGATGTATCCGTCTGCCGCATCACGGCTGGAACCGTGGAGGACCGACAGGATCCCATCTATGAAATGAGGAAGGCGTCTGCCTGACGGCACCGCGCTTCGCTGACCTCTCCTGCCAGACGGAGGTCACAACTTCGAGGGCCCCAGCCGCATTGCGGTCGGGGCCCTTCTTTATTCAAGGTTCCTCGGATCCGTGGACCAGCGGTATCCCTGCGGCGTTATGTGCGGGCTGGAATTACACGCACCACATGGGCCACCTCGTTCGGTACTACATAGCCGGTCTCTACCGGGAGCTATGGGAAAAACCAATTTTCCTGTGGGCCCAGGCCGTGGCGTTCAAGGTGCTCATCGCACTGGTACCGATCCTGCTTCTGGCGACGGGTGTCCTCGGGCTCTTCCTGAGAGCTGACCGATCCTTTTTCTATATAGAGAGGGCCATCCGGGACCTCTTCCCGACTTATGGGGCCGACGAACTGGTCGAATTTCTCTCCTCGCTGCAGGACACGGGCAGCCAGTTCACCATCATCGGCGCCGTTGGCATCGTCATCACCTCGGTGACGCTCTTCACCACCATGCGGACCGCGCTCGGTCACATTTTTTCCGAAGACTGGCACGAGCAGCGCACGCTTGTGCGGGGCTATCTGTTCGACCTTCAGATGGCCGTTCAAACAGGGACTCTCCTTCTCGCGTCCATCGGCCTGACGGTTTTCATGCAGACCGTGGGCAATGTTGGACTGGGGCGCATGGGCATGGGCGGGACCTGGACGAGTGGAGTCTGGACCGCCGCCGTTCAGACCCTGCTGTTCCTGCTGCCCATCGCGATCTCGGTCGTTATGTTCTTTCAGCTGTTCTGGTTCATTCCGAAGCCCCGCCCCCCCAAGGCAGCTGCGTTTGCTGGCGCCCTCACGGCCGCCGTGCTCTGGGAAGCGGCCAAGATCGGGGTGACCGTGTATGCGACCCAGTTCGGCATCGATGGCGGATGGCAAAGTGCCCTCGGCGACACGTTCCTCCTGATCCTTCTGGTGGTCCTGTGGGCGTATTATTCGGGCCTGGTTCTATGCCTGGGCGCTCTGATCGCCCTGCTCTATGAGCGCTCTCAGCGGGATCGCCCAAGCCGGGGGCCGGTCCAGGAAATCCAGGTCGACAGTGCTTCCACAGAGCTCACTACGTATGTCCCTGAGTAGCCGCCGACTCCACCTTCTGGCGCTTGTTGGGCTATGGCTGACGGTGCCTCTCACAAACGTTTCTGCCCAGGACACGCTCTCGCTGATCAATGACGACACCCAGATCAAGAGCGTCAGATTCAAGTTCCTGGGATCCCATGTCTTCGGCGAAGACCAGCTCCAGGAACAGATCATGGCGCGCGGACCCGGCTGGACCGACCGAATCCGAAGGCGGTTTGACATCATCCCGGGGATAGCTGCAGCCACGTACCCGTTTGATCCGATTGAACTCCAACGGGACATGGTTCGGCTTCGGCGATACTACCGAAGAAACGGATTCCTGAGGCCAAGCATCGACTACCCGGCCACACAGTTCCGACAGGCAAGCAATCGCGTTCGCATCATCATCAATGTGGATGAAGGTCCGCCGCTGGCGGTGGCAAGTCGGAACGTCCTCGTTGACTCCGTCTCGACAGAGCACCAACGCGATTGGGAGAAGCTCCTCGCCCGGGCACCCCTCGGCACCGGGGCCCGTTTCACCGACTTCGATCGAATCCAGCTGGAGTCCCGAGTTCGCACGTTCTGGCGAAACCGTGGCTTCGCATTCGCCGAGGTGCGAACACGTTCCGACGTGGACTCGGTTGCCAGCCGGGTGGACCTGGAAGTGAGCACCACACTCGGGCCTCTGGCTCGTGTGGACTCGATTGCCATCCAGGGCCTCACTTCAGTCGACGACGAGATCATTCTCCGAGAACTTCCATTCCGTCGCGGCGATCTGTTCTCAGCCAATGACCTTACCGAGGGCCAGCGGTCTTTGTTCAGCCTCAATTTATTCCGCGTTGCCCTGGTCGAGGTCCCGCCACAGGACGCAGACAGTTTGATCACGGTGCTCGTCCGCCTTCGGGAGTCCAGTGCGCGGCATGTCGAGTTGCGAACCGGCTACTCCCGAGAGGCCGGCGCCAGCGTGGCGGCCAGCTGGCGGCACAGTAATTTTGCGGGCGGAGCCCGGTCCATGTCCGTCTCCGGGTCGGTGCTCTCGGGGCTTTTTGCGGCTCCTCCCTCAGGCCAACTCGCCCGAAAGGAGTACACACTCAGCACGTCATTCGGACAACCCTACTTCCTGGCCCGCGACCTGTCTGCCCAGCTGGCTTTGACCGGAAGCGTATACGACGATCCCAATCTGGACACGAGGTATCGCCAGGCCGGCATCACGCCCTCCCTCCTGTACGAGATCCTGCCTTTCCGGGCAGCATCGGTACAGTACGGCTTTTCCCAGGCTGAGCCGCTGGGCACGAACGTACTGCTCGGAAAGCTCGGCATCTTCAGCCAGGATGTTCTGGCCGCCACCTTCACGGCCGGACAGCTGGACAACTTCCTGAATCCGCGCCGCGGTTGGGTGGTGCGTCCGGCTGCACAGCTTGCCGGAACCGTCCTGACGAAGGACGTCTCGTATACCAAGGGTTCCATTGATGCGGCCCTCTATGTGCCATTGACCCGGCGCAGCGGGTTCTCGCTCAATACCAGCTTCGGCATCCTTCTCCCGGCCGGACCCAGTGTGGACCAGTCCGATCCCGAGACGGAGTTCCGATTCGACAACATCCGGTTCTACAGCGGCGGCGCCAACGACGTCCGAGGTTGGGGTCTGAACCAGATCGGTCCACAGGTCGCCCAGGCCGATAGCGTGACCACGAATCCGGATGGCACCTTCGACGTCAGCGGCGCTCGGTACGAGGCTGTCGGTGGGCTGGGTAAACTAAGAGGGTCAGCCGAGTTCGTATTCCCCGTTCCCGTGCTAAGCTCCCAGTGGCGTGGTGCCATGTTTGTGGATTTCGGCGCGGTCTCTTCACGGCTGATCCGCAATGGGAAGGGTCAACTGCAGACCGACCTGAACGGCCAACCTGTCCTGGATGACCGCCGGTTTCCGGCCTTCCAGGACCTTCGATGGGCCGTCGGAACGGGGCTCCGGCTGCAGACGCCCGTAGGCGCCATCCGCCTGGACCTGGCCTTCAAGGTGAACCCGAGTGGTCACGATCTGCATCGCCCGGACGACGAGGTTCTGTTCAACATGGGCTTGGTCGATTCGGTGAAGGAGCGGGCCTGGCGGAGGCTGAATTTCCACCTCAGTATCCAGCGGGCGTTCTGATGAGTGATGCCCTGAACATCCCGCCCGGAAAGGAACCCTTGCGGCGCTTCGGCCGAACCCGGAAAGTGGCTCGGAAGGTTACCAAGGGGACGGGTGTCTCGCTCGGCGCTGTCCTGATCATTTTGCTTCTTGTCGCGGTGCTCCTGCAATGGCAACCCGTGAAAAGCTGGGTGGTCAGGTCCGTGCTTCAACGGGTCAACCCGTACCCGAACACCGAATTGAGTGTTGAGGGCGTGAGGGGCACCCTGCTGGGTTCGCTCGAACTGTACGGGCTCCGCCTCACCCGCACCGATGGTACCGTTCCGGTCTCCGCGGACACCGCCGAGGCCACCTATCGACTGCTTCCGGCGCTCGCGGGCAAGCTCCGCATCGACCACGTTCTGCTCGCGGGAGTCACGGCGAATGCCGTCCGCGACTCGTCGGGAATCCTGGATCTGGCGGAGCCTTTTCAGGCAGGCGGCGATTCCACAAAGGCAGACCTTCAGATCGGCCGTGTAGTGGTCCGCGATGCGAGCCTTTCGGTGACCGACGTGGCCGGAAGCTGGACGGTCAATGACCTCAGCGTTGGGATTCGAGAGTTATCCACCCTTCCCGCCCTCGAATTGAGGCTGGACACGCTGTTTGGTTCAGTCGCAGACCCTGTCTCGTCTGTGCCGGGGCACCTCGCCGCCTCAGGCCGATTCGTCGGCGAGGCTGTCGCCCTGGATTCGCTCATCTTCCTGACCTCCCGGAGTCAACTACACGCCTCCGGGACGTGGACTGGCGCCGAATGGCCGGCGGACTCGCTCTCGATTGACCTTAGAGCAACGCCACTGCATTTCGACGACGTCTCGCCCCTGTTGCCGTCGCTTGTTGCCGGCGAATCCGCAACGGTCGTTGCCCGAGGTGACGCGAAGGGGCGCGATACGCGACTCAAGCTTGCGGCCCAGTTGGGAGGAGGGCAGATTGACATCGACGTGGTCGCCCGCCTTCCCGACCCGACCTCCTCAGATACGGTGGCCATCCGAGGATCCGTGGTTTCGACAGGGGTTGATCTGGCGCGCGTCCTCAGGGATCTGCCGCAGCCCACCCTGCTCAGCACCACGATCCTTGCCGATTTGGCCGGATCCTCCTGGAGCACGCTCTCCGGTACTGCCTCGGTTCGCGCACGACGGATCCGCTGGCAGGACATCAGAGTGGCGGATCTCGACGTTCAGCAAGCGTGGAACGTCGGTGCCGTCACGTCCCGCATGAGCGCCCTGGTTAACGGAGGCCGGGCCCGCATAAATGGAACGGCGCGGCCCTTCGAGGAAGGCATCCCTGTAGACGCGACAGCGACGCTTACCGGCTGGGATCTGCGCGAGTGGACGGAAACGACAGAGGGGTCGGTGAACGCCACCGTACGACTGCGTGGCGCCGTCGCTGCCGACCGATGGACGGCCGATATCAACCTGGACGACACCCGTGTCGGGGATTGCCTCATCAACGGTCCCGTGACGGCCAGGCAGATTCCGAGTGGCCTGTCCGCCCAGATTCAGCTCGCGGCATGTGGCGGCCAATTCGCTGGCGATGGCAGCTATGTCACGTCGACCGAGGCCTGGCGAATCAACCGTCTTGCCATCACCGACCTGGCGTGGGCCAAAGCGCTATCGGACTCGTCCGCATCCCGGATATCGGCGGTGGTCACCGCGAATGGCCGCGGGTCTACCTATTCGGGCTCCGTGTCCATGGGAACGCTACGCTACGCGGACTACCGGATCGACTCCCTGCAGGCCGACGTCTCGGGGCAGAGTGAGGTATGGCGGGCCAGCGGGACGATTCACACAGGCCCGGGCGATGTCCGTTTCACGGGCAATGGCGTGGCAGGCACCGCGGACATTGATCGTCTCCTTATCCGGAATCTGAACGCGGCCTACACGGCCGGACTCGAGGGTTACGACACGTCGATTTCAGCGTCAGCAAGCGGCCGCATAGGCGGCGAAAACGGGCGGCTCGAGATCTCCATGGATTCCTCACGCGTGAACAACCAGGTTATTTCGGGAGGAGAGGCCTGGCTCGAGCTCAGTTCGGACTCGCTGGCAACGGAGGGCCGTCTCGCGCTCGCGTCCGATGGGCTCCTGGGGTGGCGGGTTGCCGCAGAGCCGGGCTCGCAGAGCGGCAGCCTCGACAGCCTCTACTTCCGGCACCTTGACCTGGCGACCATTCTTTCCGGGCAGTCCCCCAGCAATCTCAGCGGCGCCGGGTCGGGCAGCTTCAAGGGTGATCTGGCCAGCGGCGAACTCCGTCTGGATGAGGGCACCTACAACGGTGTACCGATTGATGCCGGGCGGGCGGTCTTCTCTGTTTCATCAGACTCAGCACGCGTGGACACGGACCTCGGGATCGGTGGCGGGTCCGTCCGTTTGGTGGGAAGCCTCGATCGAGTGAGCGAGCGCTACTCCGGCAGTCTCCAACTCGATCGGGTGGATGCGCTGCGGTTGGCGGCCCTGGACACGGTCGGTTCTTCGGTCTCTGGATCGGTTCACGTTTCCGGCATGGGGTTCACCTCACAAGACGGCGAACTGACGGCCGCGATAGATTCCCTCCGTTTCGCGTACCGTGGGATGAAGGTCGACTCGGCGGCCGGTCAGTTTGACTGGAAGAACGGTGTTCTGGACATCCCGTCCCTCCGGCTCTGGGGAAATTCGCTCACCGTGCAACTGGCAGGCAGCATTCCTGTGCTCGAGGAGGCTCCCTCTCAAGCCTACCGCCTGGACGGCCGCATCAGCGCAAAAAATCTCCGCCCCATTGCCGATCTATTCAATCAGGACGTCGCAACCTCGTCAGCCGAGATTGTCATTCAGGGGAGAGGCCGACCCTCGGCCTTCCGGGTCTCGGTGCAGGCTGATGTGGATGGCCTGCGTTACGGTGACCTCCGCATCACCAGCTCAGACCTGTTGGCGTCGGCCGAACTGGACCGAGAATTGAGCCCGCGATTTGCGGAAGTCCGGTACAGCGGCTCGCAGTTGTCACTTCCGGGCGTGGTCGCCGATCGCGCTACCGCAACACTGACTCTGCGGAACGATTCGTTGAGGCTGGAGACCGCCCTCACGATCGACGCGGGACGCTCTCTGTCTCTTGCCGCCGATGTGGATTCTTCACTCACGCGATTCACGCTGACGCAGCTGAACGCGGATTTCGACGACGCACAGTGGGCTCTGATTGCGCCGGCCGATGTGTCCCTGGCCGACGGGATTGAAATCTCGGGGCTGGTTGCGGTAGCGGACTCTCAGCGCATTGCCATCGGCGGACAGGCCTTCGGAAAGGTGCCCGACGATATGTACTTCTCGGCCTCGGATGTTCGACTGGACGCCATCGCGGATATCCTGGGTTTCGATGGCTTTGGAGCAACCTTCAGTTCGTCCCTGAGCATGACCTCTGACGGACGTCCTGAATCGCGGTCCATAAGTGGTACCCTTTCAGGCTCAATGCGCCATCTGGGAGACACGGCCGGCGAGGTGGATGGTCGCGTGGTGGTTCGGGATAACCGTCTGAACATCGATGCCACCATCACGCATGTTGACGGGGCCGAAGCTCTGGTTCGCGGCTTCCTTCCGCTCGGGATCACCGGCGCCGACGTCTCATCGGACCCCGTAAGCCTGCGCCTGGACGCCGCGGATTTCCCGGTCGGCTGGACGCTGCCCTTCTTTGACCCGCTCCTGCTCGATGAATTTGATGGCCTCCTTGGAGCGCAGGTCTCAGTGCGGGGCACGTACGGCGAACCGACCCTCAGCGGGAACGCCCGGCTGCTCAATGGACGCTTGGGTCTGCCTAAGCTCGGGAAGCCCCGAAAGTCGCTGACTTATGACCGGGTGAACGTATTCCTTAGCCTGGACCAGGACGCGGTCCGGGTGGACTCGGCCAGCGTCCGGTCGGGCAACGGAACGGCCACCGCAACAGGAACGATTCAGTTCGCCGATCTGAGTCTGGGTGAGATTGACCTCGACATCATCGCCCGCGACTTCCTCGCCATAGAGAGTGCACCCCGGCGGGCCGTTATCAGCGGCGACATGAATCTGCGAGGCACTACCTTGACCCCAAAGCTCGGCGGCCGGCTTCGTGTGGAGCAGGGCGACTTCTACCTGACGGACGAAACCACCGCTGCCGCATTCGAGCCGGTCACACTCTCGGACGAGGATTTGCTGACGCTCGAAGCGCGCTTCGGCATGCGCGTTTCGGACTCCGATACCACGAGTTTCGACTTCTATGAGGCCATGGAAATTCAGGATCTTCGCGTTGACCTGGCGCGGAATACCTGGCTACGGTCAAACAGCAATCCCAGAATGGAAGTCCAGTTCTCGGGAAGCATCGATGTATCCAAACGGCCCCACTCCGACGTGCGGGTGTTCGGGACGATCGAGGTCATCCCAGATCGCAGCCGCATCGACCAGTTCGGGCGACGGTTCGAGATTGAGCGTGGGACGTTGACCTTCAATGGTCCCGCCGCAGAGCCGGACATGAACCTCCGAGCAGTTTACAATGTCCGATCCCGCCGGACCCAGGCGAATGAAGTAACCATTCGCCTTCAGGCTACCGGTTCGCCCCAGGATCTTGAGGTGGGCTTCTCCTCGGACCCGACCATGGAATTGGCCGACATCGTTTCCTACATCGCTACCGGCAGGCCGGCGAGCCAGAGCCTGCAGTTCGGCGGAACGAATACGGAGGGCTACCTGCAATCCGCCGCAGGGCTGGCGGTGGGACCGATCACCTCGCTGGTCGAGAACCTCGCAGGGTCCGGCCTCGGGCTGGATGTCGTCGAGATCGAGCAGGATGAGTCCAGCGGGCTTATGTTGACTGCTGGGAAGTATGTTTCTCCCCGGTTCTTCGTGTCCGTGAGTCAGCCGGTCTCGCTGGGTTCTACCTCGCAGAGCGGCTCCAGCAGCGACACGCAGGTCACAATGGAATACGAAATTGTCCGAAGCCTTCTGATTTCCCTTCTCAGTCGGGGCACCGTGCTCCGTGTAACGCTGCGCTGGGAGCATTCCTACTAGATAGCCCATGTCCCTGAGGCTGACCATACGGCCCACCGACCGACGCGAGAGCATCGCCCAGTTCCTCGACAAGGTCGGCGACTTCGGACGCTTTGTCGCGTCCTTCTTTCGCGACGGATTCCGGCGACCCTGGGAGGTTCGTGAACTGCTTCGGCAGATGGACGAGGTGGGGACGCGCAGCTTCCTGTTGACGGGTGTCACCGGGCTGGCGATTGGGGCCGTGCTGGCCATGCAGAGCCGCGGCACCCTGATCCAGTTCGGCGCAGAGGCCATGCTCCCGAACATGCTGGCGCTCTCCATCATCAAGGAAATAGGTCCCGTGCTGACGGCACTCGTGCTGGCGGGCCGGCTGGGTGCGGGAATCGGTGCAGAGATCGGCTCCATGAGGGTCACCGAACAGATCGACGCGATTGAGGTGATGGCCCTGCGCCCACTCAACTACCTGGTCGTGACGCGTGTCCTGGCCTGTGTTATCATGTTTCCGGTGCTCACCGTCTGGACGGATGCCCTCGGCCTGTTTGGCGGGTATCTGGAGAGTGCCCTGTCCTCCCAGATCGATCCGAGACTGTACCTGGACACCGCCTTCACGTCTATCCGCTTCAGCGATGTCCTGGCAGACACCATGAAAACGGCCATTTTTGGTGGGATAGTCGGCATGGTCTCCTGCTACCTGGGCTTCCGGGTCCGAGGCGGGACCCGGGCGGTCGGTCAGGCGGCCATGCAATCCGTGGTAGCCTCCTCGGTGCTCATTATCCTGGCGGACCTCTTCGTCGTGAGACTCTCATTGCTCCTCTTTGGAGACATCGCATCGTGAAGCCAGCCGTCCGCATAGTAGACCTGCACAAGAGCTTCGGAGCCAATGAGGTCCTGAAGGGCGTCTCGATGGAGGTCGAGCCTGGAAAGACCGTGGCGGTGATGGGCGGCTCCGGCAGCGGCAAGAGCGTGCTGATCAAGCACGTCGTCCAGCTGTTGCTTCCTGATTCTGGCGAGGTTTGGTATGGCGACAAACGAATGGACCTGCTGCGCGGCAAGGAACTGGACGACCAGCGATTGACCATCGGATACCTGTTCCAGGGCGGAGCACTATTCGATTCCATGTCAGTCGCGGAGAATTTCGATTTCGTTCTGGACCGCCACACGTCGCTCACGCTGGCAGAACGCAAGGATCGGATCGAGGAGCTGCTGACCTGGGTCGAACTGGAAGAAAAATTCAACGCGTCGCCGGCGGATCTCTCGGGTGGCCAACGCAAGAGGATTGCGCTTGCCCGCGGTATCGCGCTGGATCCAAAACTGATGCTGTTTGACGAGCCAACGACCGGACTCGACCCGGTTTCGGTTCGGCTGGTCTCCGACCTGATCGTGCGGCTTCGCGACGAGTTGGACATGACGTCCATTGTCATCACGCACGATCTCCTTTGCGCCGAAATTGCCGCTGACCACGTCAACTTTCTTTTCGAGGGCCTCATTCTGGAGAGCGGCACGCTGGATGAAGTCCAGCGCTCAGACAAGCCTGAACTCCGCAACTTCTTTGGTGGGTAACTGTAACTACGGCACCCGTTTGATTCCATTATGAGTCGAAATATCAGACTCGGCACCTTCATTCTTGTCGGTGCCGTGATTTTACTGCTGGCCCTGTTCACGATCGGAAACCGCACGTTTCTGTTCTCGAACACCATGGACGTCCGGACCCGGTACTCCCGGGTAGCTGGCCTGCAGGCTGGCGCGTCGGTCCAGTACCAGGGAATCAACGTGGGACGCGTGTCGTCGGTGCGCCTTCCCGCGAGTCCGGCGGAGCGAATCGAGGTCACCATGTCCATCACCCAGAAGGCCACTCACCTTATTCGCACGACAACCCAGGCCCAGATCAAGTCGGACGGACTGGTTGGTGAGCAGATCATCGTTCTGGTCGCTGCTCCGGATCCCGGAGAGGTTGTCGCGGAAAATGACTACCTGATCGGCGTCGATCCGTTCGACCTCTTCGAGATCAGCGACAAGGCCATCGCCTCGGTGCGAGGCTTTGAGCAGGTGGCACGTTCATTTGAGCAGATCATGCTCGACATTCAGAAGGGCGAAGGGACGCTGGGCAAGATTGTCTACGACCCCTCTCTTTACGACGGGATGGTTGCGACCGCCAACGAAACGCGGCGGGCGATGAACAGTCTGGCTGTCAGTGGCGAGGCGACGGCCGAACTTCTGGTGGGCGTGGCCGATCGGGCCACGACCGGTATTGAGTCCGTCCTGCAGAAGGTCGAAAGTGGGGATGGGACGCTCGCTCGCCTTCTCAACGATCCGGCTATCTACGATGCCGTCCTGGCATCGGCGGATACCCTGAGAGGCATCGCCGCCGAATTGAAGTCGATGACTGAAGTGGCCGAGAATGCCGCCACCTGGGGAGCGCTGGGCTCTTACCGATTCGCTGAACTCATGGAAGCCGCCAAGCACAATTGGCTCTTCAAACGATATTTCGAAGAGCGGGGGCACATGGATCAGGCCCCGTTCGAGATTCGGGAAAAGGCCATTTCGGAGAGCTACCGGCAGATTGAAGAACGACAGCGCGAACTGCTTCTCTGGGAAAACCGCCTGCGGACCATGGAAGCGCGAATGGACTCCCTACAAGCGGCTGCCAGTACGACCTCTCCCGGGAATCAGCAGTAGGTCACCCGGTGACGGAGCATTTCCACATTCCTGGCCGCTGGGATCCAGGCGCGTCCCTGTTGGCCCGGGCCATCCAGCGACTGCACGAGGACCGGCTGAGGGCGGAGACCACATTCTACGTGGTCGCGGTTGCGACGGTGTTCGGCTACCTGGTTCTGGTTTTTCTGGGGTGGGCGTGGTTGAACTGGAATGGAACTCCCTCCCCCGCCGCCGCCTCGCGGTACTGGCTTTTTCAGTCGCTGGGGCTCGTGGCCGTGATCGCCCTGGGGTGGGCCGGCTGGCGACCCGCGACCCGGGTTACGCTCACAGATGATGCCGTCCGCATTGTGCAGGGCAAGGACAACGACTTCATCATCCCCGTGACCGAGATCACGGATCTGGCCCGTATCCCGGCCGTCAGGTATCACCAACATTACCGCAAGTACGCCCGGACTCTGGCCTACCCCGGTCCCGTCGCCGATACGGTGGTGCTGATTCGTACCGCCTCGCGACCGGTCATCCTGGGCATCCGCGCCGCAGAGCAGCGAATCCTCCTGGACCGCATCGGCGAATTGGTACCGGCCCGGTCGCGCCAGGGCCATCGGGTAGCCTGAGTGGAGTTCATTCTGGAACACACCGACGCCGGGACGGGCGCCCGGGCCGGCCGAATCGAAACGGATCACGGGACCATCCTTACGCCGGTGTTCATGCCCGTCGGAACGGTAGGCTCGGTCAAAGGTGTTTCACCGCGTGAGCTCAAGTCTGACATCAACGCGCAGATCACGCTCGGCAACGCCTATCACCTGTACCTCAGACCCGGTGTCGACATCCTCAAGAAGGCAGGCGGTTTGCACCGCTTCCAGAACTGGGATCGGCCCATTCTGACGGATTCCGGTGGCTACCAGGTGTTCTCGCTGTCGGGCATTCGGAAACTCACCGAGGAAGGCGTTCGCTTCCAGAGTCATCTGGATGGATCCTATCACCTGTTCTCGCCAGAGGCCGTGATGGATATCCAGCGAGCCATAGGTGCGGACATCATGATGGTGCTCGATGAGTGCCCGCCGGGCGACTCGACCCACCGCTACGCCGATGATTCGAACCACCTGACCATCCGGTGGGCGAGGCGCTGCCGGGAGCATTTCGACCAAAACCCGGCTCAATATGGACACAGTCAGGCCCTTTTCGGGATTGTTCAGGGCGTCGTCTACCCGGACCTGCGGCGGAAGTCTGCCGAGCAGCTCCTGGAGATCGGATTCCCGGGCTACGCCATAGGAGGCCTGTCGGTCGGCGAGCCGTCCGAGCAGATGTACGACATGGTCGAGGTCGTCAATCAGGTGCTGCCTGCCGACAAACCGCGCTACCTCATGGGCGTCGGCACCCCCGAGAACCTGATCGAGAATGTCGCCCGGGGCGTGGACATGTTCGACTGCGTGATGCCCACCCGAAACGGCCGCAACGGGAGCATTTTCACCACCCGGGGCATCGCGAACATGAAGAACGCCAGGTGGAAGGATGCCTTCGAGCCCGTCGATCCCGGGCTGGATGCCTACCACTCCAGCGCCTTCACGAAGGCCTACGTCCGGCACTTGATTCAATCCGGCGAGATCCTGGGCATCCGCATCACCACCATGCAGAATCTGGCGCTGTACCACTGGGTCATGCGTTCTGCCCGGGAGGCCATACTTGAGGACCGGTATGGCGAGTGGATGAACACGGTATTGCCGGATCTGACCGCTCGCCTGTAGGTAGTAGTCCGATGGCGAGATCGTTTCAGGTACCCGAATTCTACCGCTCCCCCATCGTCTCTGCGGTCAAGGCGGCCCGTAAGGCGGCCGACCCCCGCAAACGGGACTTGAGACCGAGTGTCCTGGATTTCGGACCCGTCCGGTTCAAGCTGGCGCGTCACTTCGGATTCTGTTACGGGGTGGAGAACGCCATTGAGATTGCCTATCGGGCGCTGGATGAGCATCCGGGGAAACGACTTTTTCTTCTGTCGGAGATGATCCACAATCCGCACGTCAATCAGGATCTTCGGGAGCGAGGCATTGAGTTTCTGAGGTCCACTTCCGGCGAGCAGTTGATTCCGTTCGATACGCTGGTGAAAGGTGACGTTGTCATCATTCCGGCCTTCGGCGCATCGGTCGAAATTCTGCGAGACCTTGAAAAGCGGGGTGCGGATGTTACCTCCTACGACACCACCTGTCCGTTTGTCGAGAAGGTCTGGAAGCGTTCGACCCAGATCGGCAAGAAGGACTACACCATTGTCGTCCACGGCAAGCGGTACCATGAGGAAACGCGCGCTACGTTTTCGCACGCGAAGGAGTCTGCGCCCGTTGTCGTTGTCCGGGACCTGGGCGAGGCCCGCATATTGGCCGATTTCATTTTGGGGCAACGGAGTCCTGTAGATTTTGCCGAGACTTTCCCGGACCGCTACTCCGTAGGATTCGCCCCGGAGAGCCACCTGTCACGCATCGGCGTTGTGAATCAGACCACGATGCTTGCGACCGAGACGCAGGAGATAACGGTGCTCCTCCGCGACGCCATGATTCGCCGCTATGGTGCAGACAACCTGACCGAGCACTTCGCCGACACCAGCGACACGCTCTGCTACGCCACCAATGAGAATCAGGACGCGACCAAGGCACTCATAGATGACGGTGCCGACCTCGCCATTATCGTCGGCGGATACAACTCCTCGAACACGAGTCATCTGGTGGAACTTGCCGAGGAGCGGATGCCCACCTATTTCGTCAGTGGACCCCAGGATCTGGCGTCGCCGGGCGTGATTCACCACTTTGATTTCGCCGCCAACGTTCAGCGCGAGACCCGGGACTGGTTTCCCGCCGAACGGCCGACAACCATTCTGCTGACCGCCGGGGCCTCCTGCCCCGATTCCTTGATCGATCGGGTGATCCGGAAGGTGCTCGCGTGGCACTCCGAGGCCATTCCGCTGGAATCGGCGTTGGAGCCGTTTCTGGCAGAACACGTTACCGCCGAGTGATATGTCCTGGTACGAACAGTGGTTTGATACGGATGAGTACGAGCTGGTGTACCGGAACCGCGATGAGAGCGAGGCGAGCCAGCTGATTGATCTGATCGAGGAGATTACCGAGCCCGAACCGGGCAGCTCTTTGCTCGACGTTGGCTGCGGTCGAGGACGCCACGCGGTAGATTTTGCGACCCGCGGATACAAGGTCACCGGGCTTGATCTGTCAAAGAGGTCCCTTGAGGCAGCGCGGGAGCGCGCCACGGCGGCGGGCGTGGATGTCCGATTCATCCACGGAGACATGCGAGACCCGATCCCAGCCGCTTTCGACCGCGTGATTAACCTCTTCACCGCCTTCGGATACTTCGAATCCCAGGCCGAGCATCAACGGGCACTCGACGCGATGGCCGGGTCGGTCGATCGGGATGGTTGGTTCGTTCAGGATTTTCTCAACGCCGACTATGTAAAGTCCAACCTCGTAGCCGCCGACGTGAGAACGGTCGGAGAATGGGAGGTTCGACAGAGTCGCCGCATTGAGGAAAGTCGTATCCGCAAGCACATCGAGTTTCGGCAGGGAGAGGCGAGTCACTCATTCGAAGAGAGCGTGGCCCTTCTGGATCGCAGTGATCTGGAGGCCCTGCATGTTGCCGCGGGCCTGGAGGTCGTTGAGGTGGTGGGTGACTACGACGGTGGGCCGGCCGGACCCCACGCTCCTCGCGTCATCCTCTTCGCGCGCCGGGCATGAGGTGCGCGGACCGCATCGAGGTCGCGGCACCGGCTGCCTTCCGCCACCAACCGGCGGCGTTGATCGCTGCAATCTTCCTTCTGGTGCTCTCCGGCTGCAGTCTGTTCTCTACGCGGGAGCCCGAAACTCCCGCCACCGAGTCCGGGACATTTGCTCAGCCGGATGCGCCGGAGCAGGTGATTGAGAACATCCAGAACTCAATCGCCGAGTTGAACACGCTCAACTACAGGCGGTCCCTTTCGGAGAATCTGGTCTTCAGACCCACTGCCACCGCGGAAGCCCGCGATGCCGTCTGGTCGGGCTGGAATCGGGCCTCGGAAGAGCAGTACTTCAACACCCTGGTTGCGGCCGCCAGTGGCAGCGAAGGCCACAGTCTGGCTCTGAATGACCGTTCCCTGACGGTCGTAGACGTGGCTCGATTCCAATTGGATGCCACGTACGTCCTCAACGTGAACCATCGGCGGCCTGACGCATCCACCCTGGTTCAGGGACGGCTCATCTGGCAGATTGTCCAGCGCGCAGATGGACTCTGGGAGTTGGCGGAATGGACGGACCAGGAATTGGGTGGCAGTACCACCTGGAGCGATCTCAAGGCGGAGTTTGTCAAGTGATCTGCAGGCACGCTCGAGTACCCCGTTGGACCTGCGCCGTCCTGGCCGTCGGCCTGGCGGCGTGCAATCCATTTGCGCCCGCATTGGAGGAGGGCTCCGCATTTGGTGATCTTCTCGGTGACCCCACCACGATAGACGGGTTCTTTACCAACTTCCAGAACGCCTACGAGCTGCGCGACCTGTCCCTCTACGAGCCGCTCCTGGACTCGGCTTTCGTCTTTGTCTGGAGGGACTTCGACGCCCAGGTGGACCGGGAATGGGGATTCGCCGAGGATCTGGAGACCACCCGGCGACTCTTCGCCAACACCAATCTTATTCGTCTCCAGTGGAATCAGATTCTGTCCCAGGATGTGTTTGACCCCGGTAGGCAGGAGCGTGTGGTGCGGTCGTTCAACCTGACCATCACGCTGGAGCAGGGCGAAGTTTTCCGGGGCGATGGCAACGTCAATTTCCTCCTGGGACGGGCCGACTCGACCGCTTCCTGGAAGTTGCTTCGGTGGCGCGATGAAAGCGAATTCTGACCTCCTCGGCTCCGGAACATGTAGGGATTTTCCCGATGCCCGAGACTACGCTCCCTTGTAGATTGGGGAGGCCCACGTGCCCGCCGACCGGCCTCAGCTATAACCCCTTTTTGACCCATGGATCAGGCCCTCAAGTACGCCCTCAGCAACCACGAGGTCTTCATCGCTGAACTGGAGGATCTCCTCCGTATACCGTCGGTCAGCACCGACCCCGCCCACGCGTCTGACGTACGCGCAGCCGCAGACTGGCTGGTGGCCCACCTCCGTGACATGGGCTTTGAGACGGTGGAGTCCCTTGAGACAGAAGGGCATCCAATCGTCTACGCCGAAATGCTGGTTGACGAATCGCTTCCCACCGTGCTGGTCTACGGACACTACGATGTCCAGCCCCCCGACCCGATTGAACTCTGGGATTCACCCCCGTTTGAACCCGTCCGCAGGGGGGACCTGCTGTACGCCCGGGGATCCTCGGACGACAAGGGGCAGGTGTTCATGCACCTGAAAGCGGTCGAGTCATACCTGAAGACCGGGACCGCGCTTCCGGTTAATCTGAAGTACATGATCGAGGGCGAGGAGGAGAACGGCTCCACGCACCTGCCCGGATTCATCACTGACAATCGCGAACGCCTCTCGGCCGATGTCGTGCTGGTTTCCGATACGGCCCTGTTCGGCCCCGGCACCCCGTCCATCACCTATGGCCTGCGGGGGCTGGCCTACGTCGAGGTGAGCTTGACCGGACCCGACCGCGATCTGCACTCGGGGATCTATGGCGGCGCCATCGAGAACCCAATCAACGTGATGGCTCGGCTCATCACTGAACTGCACGACGAGAGTCATCGGGTAACCATCGCCGGTTTCTACGACCATGTCATTGACCTGACGGACGAGGAGCGCGAGGGTCTGAGCTCGCTGCCGTTCGATGCCGATGAGTGGGCACGCGACGTCGGAGTGTCCAGGATGCGCACCGAAGCGGGCTACTCGGCCCTCGAGGCCGCGACGGCCCGCCCGACGCTGGATTGCAATGGCATCTGGGGTGGCTACACCGGTGAAGGCGCCAAGACGGTACTGCCGTCCAAGGCAACGGCCAAGATTTCGATGCGCCTGGTGCCCAACCAGGAACCGGGCGAGATCACGGACAAGATCCGAGCGTACTTCGAAGCCAGGACCCCCGACACGATGACGCTGTCCTTCCGCGACCTTCACGGCGGACACGGCGTCCTGGTGGATACCAAGAGCCCCGCCATGACGGCAGCCCGCGGGGCCCTGGAGGCGGTCTTTGGCATGCAGCCATTCTTTGTGCGCGGAGGAGGCAGCATTCCGGTAGTCGCCGACTTCAAGAAGATCCTCGGACTGGACACGGTCCTGATGGGATTTGGTCTGGACTCCGATGCGATCCACTCCCCGAACGAGTGTTTCGGAATGGATCGGTTCCAGCAGGGCATCCTCTCGATCATCCGGTTTCTGAAACTGTACGGATCGCAATGAACAGAACGGTCCTCATAACGGGAGGTAGTCGCGGTCTGGGCCGCTACACGGCCCTCGCGTTTGGGGAGGCCGGCTTCCATGTGGCCCTGTGTGGCCGAACGAAAGCCGACCTCGACGAGGTGGTTCAGGATATCGTGGATGTCGACGGCTCGGCCATGCGCGGCGTCGTGGATGTCCGGCGGTCTGACGAGGTCCGGGCCTTCGTGGCGGAGGTCGAATCGGTGACGGGCTCCGTGGATGTGCTCATCAACAATGCCGGATTCAGTTACTTCAAGCCCTTCGTGGATTGGTCGGTGGATGAGCTGGATGAGGTCATCGACGTCAACCTCAAGGGAACGGTCTACGCGTGTCGGGCAGTGCTTCCGGGGATGCTCGCACGCCGCCGGGGGTACATCCTCAACATCGCCTCGGACGTCGGGCGCCGCACGGTCCCGAACATGGCGGCCTACGTCGCCGCAAAGCACGCCATCGTCGGCTTTTCCGGCTCCCTCCTCCGCGAGGTGCGGGAAGCCGGCGTCAAGGTCTCAGTCGTGATGCCGGGCATCATCGACACCCACTTCGGCGGCACGAAGCCCGGGACGCGCGATCACCACTGGGCGATGAAGCCGGAGGATGTCGCGGCGGTACTCTTGGGGATGGTCACCCAACCCGGCAATCTGGTCCTGGACGAAGTTACTCTGCACCCCCTGGGACAGGACTTCTAGAGCGCCACCCGGCCCACCAGGCCGATCCTGCGGGCCACGACCTCGGGATACTGCCCCCCCGACCCGTCCAGCAACGCGCCGGCACCGCCCCGGAGATACCGGTCGAAGAAGGCCAGAGACCAGTCATTGATGATCTGGTTGTTGCGCGCGGCCGCCAGCCTTCCGGTCGGGCGGCCGCTGGCATCACGCGTGGCCTGCGGGACGCCTGCCAGATCCAGGAGAATGGGCAAGTCGGTGAAACTGAAGTGGGTGGTCTGGCTGACCGCCAGCGAGTACCCCGGCGCTTGGAGGCGGTCTGCCACGGCGTTCGAGAAGTATTCCGAAGGCTCAGCAAAAAAGAGCATCAACGGATCGTCGACGCCCGCACCCTCTGCAGCCTCACCCACCTGGGGTGCATCCAGTGTCACCGCCGCTGAAAAGCGGGGATCGAAGGTCAGCACGTCAGCCGCCGCCGAACCGCCCGTTGAATGGCCGGTCGCACCGACTCGCGTCAAGTCCAGCCGGCCGGTCAGGAGTCCGTCCGGGTCGCTTGTGTTGCGAACCTCGAGTTCGTCAAGAACCGAGGCCATGTCCTTGGCCCAGATCCGGACAATCTCGGGGAAAGGCGGCGCATTGGCCGCGCGAATGGAGCGAACCGTCCCATCGGGAAAGACTGTCGCGAAGGCCCCGTACGTGTGGTCGATGCCCACCACCAGGAATCCCTGGCTGGCCAGTTCGGCGGCAAACGTGGTGTAGAGGCTGTTTACGCCGCCGAGGCCATGCGACCAGAACACGATCGGCAACTCGGGGATGTCTCCGGTGAGCGGGGCGCCCGCTGTGGTATTCGTCCCGACCCCTGCCAACGCCTCAGTCATTTCCTCGGGCGTCATGTAGTCCTGCGTGATGGAGAACAGATCCACCACCAGGGGATGCATGTAGGTAACCGTCCCCAGCCCTTCCAGATCGGCCGGGTACCAGAGTTGTACATTCAACTCACGAACGTCTGCCTCCGGTGTGTATTCATCGTCCCGGTCGGTGTCGGCGACGGTAAAGTGCGAGGTCCCGACAAACCAGGGACCGCTCGGCGTGGGCAGTCGAAGCGACGGCTCCTCCTCTGCCAGGGTGTCATCGATGCCGGAGGAAGAAACCTCGCATCCCATCACAACAAGCGTTGCAAGAAGCGGAAACCAGAGGGCGAGGCGCGTTTTCATGCTTCGCCCAACCGCCTTGCCCCTGCCGGGGTTTCGTATCCTCAACTACACTGCGTCCCCCCACCCGAATTCATGACCTCACCCTCTCTTGTGCTCGGTATTGACGGCGGAGGCTCCTCCACCAGGGCTGTTCTCGCCGACCTGTCAGGACAGGTTCGGGGCCGGGGTGCAGCCGGCGCGTCGAATCCGTTTGCCGTTGGACGGGATGGATGTGAGGCCGCATTCGCTGCGGCGGTCGATGCGGCTTTCATGACAGCTGGAATGCCGAGGCAACCCGCAGCGTTCGCCGCGCTGGGAATTGCCGGTCTGGTGGGAGAGCGCGAAGCGAAGCTGGTTCACGATGTCGCGTCGCGGCTCAGTCTGGCGAATGAGCTCCTGGTCACTCACGATCTGCACGTTGCCCTGGAAGGAGGCCTGGCCGGCGGCCCTGGCGTTGTGCTGATTGCGGGAACGGGCTCGTCCTGCTACGCACGAGGTGCCTCAGGTGATGGTGTGATTACAGGCGGAAAGGGACCACTGGCCGGCGATTCCGGGAGTGCCTACTGGGTGGCTCACCGCGCGGTGAGAGTGGCGTGCAAACAGTTGGATGGCCGCCTGCCCAGCGGACCTCTGGCCCAGGCTGTGCTCAAACACCTCCACTTGCGGGACCCGTCAGAGTTGGTGCGGAAGCTGTACCAACCGAGTCTGTCGGCGAGAGATCTCGCCAGGCTATGCCCCGCCATCGTCGACTTCGCTTCACAGGGCGATGGGGCCGCCGCAACGATAATCGACAAGGCGCAGGAGGGTCTGGCCGAGATGGTGGAGGCGGCCGCTCGGCGCGTCGACCTCCAAACTCCGGCCATAATTCTGACAGGAGGACTCGCGAGAGCCGATCTGTTTCGGCCCGGACTGGAGGCAGCGATCTCCCGAAGGGTCCCCGGCACGTCGTTTCCGGAGCGACGTCTCCCGCCGGTGGGGGGTGCCGTTCTCTGTGCACTGCGGGGGGTGGACGTCCACGTGGATGACCCACTCGTCGAGCGCCTGGCTACGGGGATGTGAGCGTTGGGGCCCCGCCCCGGACTCTGCTGATTTCCCACGAAACGCGCGTGCGGCGGCGAACCTGACGTGCATCTCGAGACTTTAAGGCCACTCCCCCCCGGATAGAGAAAGCATTACCAACCCTTATTTAGAACACCATGAGAACGCTATTTGTCCTGATTCTTGTACTCGCCGTCGGGGGATGCTCAAGCCTGAGCAACACGGAGAAAGGCG
>JAJCYP010000129.1 GCA_029262855.1 Bacteroidota bacterium
GCCCTCGGCGATGTGGGCTGCCACCTCATTGATATCCCGTTCCGGACACTGGGGCTGACCTATCCGACCGACGCGGAGTGCAGCGTCGGCTCCGTGTTTTCGAGGATGTGGACGCCGGACTATCACCCCGAAGGCTGCCCGGCCTCGTCCTTTATCACGCTTCACTTCAAGGCCACCGAGAAGAGCGGTGCCCCCATTGAGATGACCTGGAGCGATGGAGGCATCCGTCCCTCGCACCCAGAGATCATCCCGGCCGATCACGACATCGGCGGGCAAGGCAGCGCGAATGGCGTGCTCATCATCGGTGAGAACGGGATCATCTCAACCAACATCAATGACAGCTCGCCGCTGATGCCGAAGCTTTACCTGAACGACGGCACCGTTGAGGTCGGCCCGGAGACGGAGGAGAACGACGAACCTGAATACGGCCATCAGCGCAAGTGGGTGGATGCCTGCAAGGCGGGATTTGGCAGCCCGGAGCATCGAGGGCTGACCTCCTCCTTCGACTACGCCGGACCGATGACGGAGACGGTCCTCATGGGCAACCTCGCGATCCGAAGCTACATGCTGGCGCGTCAGAAGGACGACGGAGGCCTGGACTTCTATGGTCGACGCAAGCTTCTCTGGGATGGCGAAAAGACCGAGATCACGAACCTGACCGAGGCCAACCAATTTGTCGGCAGGACCTACCGGACGGGCTGGGAAGTCTGATCCAACAGCCAGCGCGAGCATGTCCAGATACGACCACATGACCTATCGCCGCTGCGGCCGCAGCGGCATCCGGCTGCCGTTCATTTCGCTGGGTCTCTGGAACAACTTCGGAGGCGTCGATGTCTACGAGGACGGCCGCGAAATGGTGCTCCACGCCTTCGACAGGGGGATCACGCACTTCGACCTGGCGAATAACTACGGGCCGCCTCCCGGCTCGGCCGAAGAGACCTTTGGCCGCATCATGGCCACCGATCTGAAGGCGTACCGGGACGAACTCATCATTTCGTCCAAGGCGGGATACCTGATGTGGCCGGGGCCCTATGGCGAATGGGGTTCGCGCAAGTACCTGATTGCCAGCGCGGACCAGAGTCTGAAGCGGATGGGGCTGGACTACGTGGACATCTTCTATTCGCACCGGCCTGATCCCGACACGCCGCTGGAGGAGACGATGGGCGCCCTGGACTACATCGTTCGGAGTGGGCGTGCGCTCTACGTGGGGTTGTCGAACTACTCGGCGGCCAAGACCCGCCAGGCCGTCAAGATCCTTCGCGAGCTTGGTACGCCGTGCCTGATCCATCAGCCCAAATACAGCATGTTCGAGCGATGGGTAGAGGGTGGACTCCTCGATTTGGTCGAAGAGGAGGGCGTCGGGTGCATCCCATTCTCGCCGCTGGCGCAGGGGATGCTGACCGACAAGTACCTCGACGGCATTCCCCACGACTCCAGGGCCGGCAAGTCTACTGGATTCCTGCGGCCGGATGAGTTGACCTCATCGCGTCTGGAGTCGATTCGGTCGCTGCACGGCGTTGCCCAGCGGCGCGGGCAGAAGCTGGCGCAGATGGCCCTGGCCTGGGTGCTGCGTCAGTCGGGCGTGACCTCGGCGCTGATCGGGGCCAGCAAGATTGCCCACATTGACGATGCGCTTGGTGCGTTGGATGCGGGCGAGTTCTCGGCGGCGGAGTTGGAGGAGATCGAGGCGATTCTGGCGGGGGAATAGGACCTTCTGGCGAGTCGGTTGCAGTCGTTCTCTCTACTTGCTCTATAGTAGAAACGGAAACCGTTACTACATAATGCAGGTAAAACGCATGTTTCTTAACTCCATAAGGAAGGTAATAGGAATGTCAACGCTGACCATCAAGGATCTGGACGACTGGATTTACAGCAGACTCAGGCACCAGGCCAAGCGCAATCGGCGGAGTATTGTCGCCGAAGCGGCCATGATCCTGGAGCAGGCCCTCTCGGTCTCAGGTCAGTCAGAAGAAGAACTCCTTGCCCTGACCCGAGCCCTGAGAGAGTCTTCGAACGCATCGATTACCTCACACGAGGAGTTGATCAGCATGCGCGATGAGGGTCGACCGTGATCGTCGTCGACACCATGATTCTGGCGTACATGGTGATCGCTTCTCGGGTGGCGGGCTCTCTGCGACCGGAGCGCGCAGGCCGCTAGCCATCACGAGGACTCGACCTGCTTTCTGGCAACATCAGCGATTCTGCTTGAAAACCTTTTCAGCGGGGAGTACTATGCGAACCTCGCCCCCCGAGCGAGTCACCCGCCGACCGACCCATGCCCACACAATGCCTCGACCAGCCAGCCTCGCCCCAACTCTGCTTCTCCTGGCCATGCTCATAGCAGGCGGCTGCCAATCCCAGGACGCCACCCGGGCCGCCGATGTCGAAGCGGACGTCGAGGCCCTGTTGAGTCAGATGACGCTGCAGGAAAAGGTGGACATGATCCACGCGAACTCGGCATTCACCAGTGGGGGCGTCGAGCGGCTCGGGATTCCGGAAC
>JAJCYP010000130.1 GCA_029262855.1 Bacteroidota bacterium
GTTTCCAGTCGCCTGACGGACGTCCCGGGGGCGTCGGCATATGTGCGGGGCGGGGTCGTGGCCTATGACAACGAAATAAAAATGAAACGACTTGGGGTCTTGGCCGAGACCCTGTCAGCCGTGGGCGCTGTGAGTCGGGAGGTCGTGCAGCAGATGGCCCTTGGGGTATGCAGCGCCCTGGAGTCGGACTGCGGAATCGCAACTTCCGGCATCATGGGTCCGGGAGGTGGATCGGACGATAAGCCCGTCGGCACGGTCTGGATCGCTGTGTGTACACCGGACAAGGCTCGTTCCATCAAGGTGGTCATGCACCACGATCGGCTGGGCAACAAGGCACGTGCGGCCACCACCGCACTGGATCTTCTTCGCCGCATAATGCTGACGGACGACTAATTTTTTTCAGAAAGCAGGTTATAAAAATCGCTGGCATGTGACATAAGGTTGTCGCAAATCAAACATATGTTCGGACATATCCGTATATAGGAGCCCAGAGCCGGGCACCAATTCGCCGAACCGGACCCTAATTCAAGTCACATGAGCGTGAAAGAAACAACAAGCTTCCCAGTCGACACCCGCGCAACCGACCCTGCCAAGACGCGGGCCTTGGACCTTGCCCTCAAGCAGATTGAGAAGAACTTCGGCAAGGGATCCATCATGCGGTTGGGCGATGCCCCCATCCAGCGCCATGACGTGATCTCTACGGGGTCGCTCGCATTGGACGCCGCACTCGGTGCGGGAGGCGTTCCACGAGGCCGCGTCATCGAGATCTACGGGCCGGAGTCTTCGGGTAAGACTACGCTGGCCACGCATATCATTGCCGAAGCGCAGAAGGCCGGTGGAACGTGCGCATTCATCGATGCCGAGCATGCATTCGATGCGGCCTATGGCGGCAAGCTGGGTGTCGATATCGACAACCTGCTGGTATCACAGCCCGACACGGGAGAGGATGCCCTCAATATCTGCGACATGCTGGTGCGCAGTGGGGCCCTCGACGTCATCGTCATTGACTCTGTCGCGGCGCTGGTGCCCCGCGCCGAGATCGAAGGCGAGATGGGAGACAGCCACGTCGGCCTGCAGGCTCGGCTGATGTCCCAGGCACTTCGGAAGCTGACCGGTACGATCAACCGGACCCACACGGTGTTGATCTTCATCAACCAGATCCGCGAGAAGATCGGCGTGATGTTCGGAAGCCCCGAAACCACATCCGGTGGCCGTGCCCTGAAATTCTACAGCTCGGTACGGATGGATATCCGCCGGATTGGCGCCATCAAGGATGGCACCGAGGTCGTCGGAAACCGCACCCGAGTCAAGATTGTAAAGAACAAGGTGGCGCCGCCATTCCGGCAGGCCGAGTTCGACATCATCTATGGCGAGGGCATTTCTGCGAAGGGGGAACTCGTCGACATTGCCGTCGAGCACGACATCCTTCAGAAGAGCGGCTCATGGTACGCGTACGGCGACATCAAGGTTGGACAGGGGCGCGACGCCGCCAAGGCGTGGCTGACGGACAACGAGACGCTGGGTGCCGAGATCAAGCTGCGCGTGCAGAAGGCGCTGGGCATGTTCATGGACGACGAGGACGACGAGGCCGAGGCGGACGGTGCAGCGAAGGCCCTGGAGAACGGCATGGAGGTCATCGTCAACTAGATGCCCGCCTGACCCTGCCTCGCGGATCTGTTCTGATTGTGCTCCTGCTGGCCGTCCTGCCAGCCGGAGCGCAGTCGTTTCCGAACGTCGCGGGACCGAGGGGGCCGGACCAGCGGCTCCTGCACGCCGTCAATTCGCGGGACAATGTCCTCACCCGCAGTGTGTTCGGCGTTGCCGACTACACCGCGTACCCGGCCTACTATGGGGCGCTTCCGGTGGCGTGGGGTGCGACCCTGTTGACAGGAGGAGACTCGGAGACTGCCGTCCGGCTGACGCTCTCGATGGTCGGGAGCTTCGGGGTGGTCATCGGGATGAAAAACCTTGTCAGACGACAGCGCCCCGTTGCGGTACACGATTGGGTCATCGGTCGCCCAAAGTATCCTGGAGGGAGGGATCTGGATCCACACTCCTGGCCCTCGGGCCACGCGACCATCGCGGCGGCAATCGCCTCGACCCTCGCCTTTCAACATCAGGAGTGGTATGTGATTGCCCCGGCCGCGTTCTGGGCAGCGGCGGTCGGCGGTTCAAGGATGTGGCTCGGTGTGCACTACCCGTCGGACGTGCTCACGGGATGGGCCATCGGGTTCGGTTCGGCCTGGATCGTCCACCGGTTGCGTAACAATGAGGAGACTGAATCGTTGGGAGGGAGCCGCCTCTTTCGCTTTTCGGTACCTATTGGTTGACACGCATTCTTCCCATCGGCGTCCTTCTGGCCGCTCTGTGCTCGCTGACTCTCTCTGCGGCGCTGGTCAGCGCGCAGCAGACGGTGGTGACCGGCCGTGTATTCGATGCGGCAACGCAGGCCCCGCTCCCGTCCGCGACCATCCAGATCGCCGACTCGTTTATTGGAACGGTGGCCAATAGCGATGGTCGATTCAGGATCGAGGTGCCAGGCTTTCCGGCGACGCTGACCATCCGGTTTGTTGGGTACACGTCCGCATCCCGGGTCCTGGAGTCACGGCCGCCGGGACCTCTTCGGGTGGAGCTGACGCCGGCGCCCTACCAACTCTCCGAAATCGTGGTGTCTGCCGAAGACCCCGCCGTCGGGATAATGCGGCGGGTGATTGCCAGGAAGATCGAGCGGCGAAGCCGCCTGGAGACGCTCCGGGCCGAAGCCTACAACCGGTTTACCATCTCCAACGATACCGGCATCGTCTCGATTGCCGAGGGTTTGTCCCAGTTTGTGTGGGATCGCGATCGTGGCAGCCGCGAAGTAGTGACGGCCACGCGCAAGACGGAGAACCTGGCATTCTCGGAGTTTCTGCCGGTGGCGCTCCTCATCACGAACCTCTACGATGACAACATCGATGTGATGGACCACGACCTGATGGGGGTCACGCACCCGGACGCCATCGGCTACTACCGCTTCCGGTTGGAGGGGACCCATCGCCAGGACGGGAGGGATGTGTACACCATCAGCGTCAAGACCAGGAGCAAGCTCTCCAGCGGTTTCGTCGGCGTGATCACGGTCGCCGACCAGGACGATGCCATGCTGTCGGTGGACCTCCGGCCCAACGAGTCCTTCCTGTTTCCGCCGCCCCTGCAGCGGGTGGGGGTCACGTTCAGTCAGCAGTATCTCCCGTACGGCGACGACTTTTGGTTTCCGGCCGACTTCCGCTCGAAAATGAACATCAAGGTGGGCATCCCGGGCATCCTGGTCTTCCCCGAGATCCTGATCAATCAGTTCTCCCGCCTCTCGGACTACGAGGTCAATGTCAGCCTGCCGGACTCTCTGTTTGAGTCGAAGCGGCGCGTCTCGGTTGACAGTGTCTCGGTCAAAGACGACGCGCTGCTGGACCAGCCTGGTCGCGCGGTTCCTCTTTCCGAGTTGGAGGAGGTGGCCTACGCGGAAATCGATTCCACAGAAACGATGGAGAAGGCGTTCGCACCGGGCGGTCTTTTTGGCAGGGCGGCCCGCCTGCAAATGTCCGCGGAGGAGCAGAGCGAAGCGGGCGCCGGAGGGGGCAGGGGTACTCTGGGATCTCTGGACTTCCGGCCGGACCTCGGGTACAATCGTGTGGAAGGATTCAGCCCGGCGCTCTCGGTCAGTATGGGTGGCGATTTCCGGGTCTCGGGCCGCTTCGGCAGATCCTTCGGACTGGAAGAGAACGTCTACGGATTCGGTGCCCGCCTTCGACTAAACGGATACCGTCTGGAAGGCGGATGGGACCGCCGCCTTCGCCCCACCTATGAGTCCTGGACACACTCCCGCTTCGAGAACTCGGTCGCCTTCGTGCTGGGCGCGCAGGACTACTTCGACTACTATCGCTCCGAGCGCATCACCGCGGAGCTGCGAATCCCGGGGAGCAGGACGCTCCCGGAGGTCACCGTGGGCATCATTCGGGACGATGCATCCCAAGTCCCCATGACCACCGACTGGCGGCTTCTGAATGATGAGCCGGTTGGCGCCAATCCGGGGATTCGGGCCAGCCGGACTGGGGCGTTTCGCTTGACAGCGGAGCTCGGTGAGGAGCCGGATCCCTTCGGCGTAGCCGGTTCAAACTGGATTGGGGGGCTGCTTGAGGTCGCCCAGACAGGCTTCCTGGGAAGCGACCACAACTACGTTCGAGGAAGGCTCAGAGCAACGCTGACCATCCCTACCTTTTATCGTCGCCGCTTCCTTCCGCAGGACCTGCAGTTGCATCTGAATGTCGGCGTTTCCACCGGAGAAGTTCCGCGACATCGCCTGTGGACCGTCGACGGCAGCAACCGGACTTCGAAGCCGGGAGGCCTTCGCACACTCGCCGGGAGGCCTCTCGTGGGAGACCGGACCGCATTCCTCGGATGGGAGCACAACTTCCGGACAGTGCCATTCGAACGCCTGGGTCTTCGGGCGGCGGCGCGGAAGAATCTCGGCATCATCGTCTACGGAGGCCACGGGAGGTCCTGGCTGCGGGACGAGAACCGACCTCCTGTCAGCGCGGGCCTCTTTCCCGACTCATGGACACCCCTCGTTTCGGACGCGTGGCACCATGAGGTCGGCGTGTCTCTCAACGGCCTCTTTGGATGGATTCGACTGGACCTCACGCGCCGGCTCGACGAGCCGGAGTGGGCGCTGGGACTGGGGATCGCGAAACTGTTCTGAAGCTGCGCCGCCGCCACTCGGCCTCTAAGTCGTCGTCTCCACCGCCCGATCGGGGTCTGTGATCCACTCGCTCCACGACCCCGGGTATAGCCTGGCCGCCTTCAACCCCGCGACGTGCATGGCCAGCACGTTGTGGGCGGCCGTCACTCCGGAGCCGCAATAGTGCACCTGGGCATCTGCGGGTCCAAACACCTCAAAGTCCGACCGCAGCTCGGGCGCCGCCTTGAACTTGCCGTCCGCGCCGAGATTGTCCTGCCACGGACGATTCGCCGCTCCCGGGATGTGCCCGGCCACCGGATCCAGGGGTTCGACCAGCCCCCGGAATCGCTCACTGGCACGCGCGTCAACCAGGGTGACTCCCGACGCGAGGTGCTCGGCAACCCAATCGGCGTCAACGCTGCCAGACAGGGGCTCAAGCGTCGGATAAACGTCCGGATACCGGCGCGGCTCGTCAGTGGAAAGAGGGAGCCCCGCAGCCGTCCATGCCGCCAGACCTCCGTCCAGAACGGCCACGGCCTCGTGCCCGAAATGCTGGAGCAGCCACCACGCGCGGGCGGCGAAGGCGCCGGGGCCCTGGTCATAGGTGACGACCTGGACGTCCGGCGCGATTCCCCACATCCCAAGGCGACGCCGAAAACCGGTCGGGTCGGGCATCGGATGGCGTCCGGTCTGTCCGGCCACTATCCGGCCCGACAGATCATGGTCCAGATGGGCATAGTGCGCACCCGCAATGTGGCCTTCCTGATAGCTCTGGCGGCCTTCCTCGGTATCGGTCAGCGAAAAGCGGCAGTCCAGGAGCACCCAGGAATCGTCCTCGAGCGAGGAGAGTTCAGCAGGCGAGATGATCGTGGTGTGGGCCATACGTGGTGCGTCGGATTCCCCGCGAATATACCCCCCGATGGCGCCGCGCGGCTTTGCCTTTGGCAGGGGGGACGGATAGCTTGAACCTCCCGTAGATGAGTTCCAAGAAAGACACGTCCCCCAAGAAGTCCGGCAAAGGCCAGACGCCCCTGATGCGGCAGTATTTCCGCATCAAGGCGCGTCACCCGGACACCGTCCTGCTGTTCAGGATGGGTGACTTCTACGAGACCTTCGGCGACGATGCGCACACGATGCACAATGTCCTGGGCATCACACTCACGAAGCGTTCGAATGGAAAGGCGGCCGACGTGCCCCTGGCGGGTTTTCCCCACCATGCGGTCGACAACTACCTGCCCAAGCTGGTGGCGGCCGGACTCAGGGTGGCCATCTGCGAGCAGTTGGAGGACCCCAAACAGGCCAAGGGTGTCGTCAAGCGAGGCGTGGTGGAGGTTGTCACACCCGGTGTGTCCCTGTCCGAAAAGCTGCTGGATCCCAAGCGTTCCAACTTCCTCGCCTCCGTGCATTTCACCGGCCCGGCCAGTGACGACCCAGTCGGCGTCTCCTGGATAGACGCGTCGACCGCGGAGTTCATGGCCTCCGAAGCTCCGGCTTACCAGTTGCCCGAACTGCTGCAGAGCATCAGCCCGGCCGAGGTGCTGGTCAACCGTGAGCAGAAGGCCAGGCTCGGGCAGGGCGCGTTCGTCACCACCCCCCGCGAGGAGTGGATCTTCAATACGGAGTTTGCCGAGGAGACCCTGCTGCGCCAGTTCGGCACCCATTCGCTGAAGGGCTTCGGTCTGGAGACGATGGCCGCCGCTGTGGTGGCGGCCGGCGTGTGCCTCCACTATCTGAGCGAAACGCAGCAGCGGAAACTGCCCCACATCCGCCGAATCAGTCCGCTGACGCTGGACGGATACATGGCGCTCGACCCGCAGACCAAGCGGAATCTGGAACTGGTCTCCTCAATGCAGGGTCGGCCTGACGGTTCACTGATCGGCATTCTGGACCAGACCCGCACGCCCATGGGAGGGCGCCTCCTTCGGTCCTGGCTCTTGCGTCCGCTGAAGGAATCGACGGCCATCCGGAAACGGCTTGATGCGGTCCGCCGCCTCGTCGATTCGACAGACACCCGAACCGCGCTCCTCGACGCCCTCAAGCCAGTCGGCGACATCGCCCGCATCACCGCCCGAGCGGCGACCGGACGCGGATCTCCCCGCGACCTCCAGCACCTCCGGATGGCGCTCGAGCAGATCCCGACGCTGACGACCTTGCTGGAGCCGCTCGGCGGCGCGCTGAGTACGCTGGGCGAGTCGCTGGATCCGATGGGATCCCTGACGGGAGCGCTGCGGGAAGGCCTGGCCGACGAACCTCCCGCCACGCTGAAGGACGGAGGCGTGATTCGAGACGGATTCGATCCGGCCCTGGACGAACTCCGAGAGATGGCCCGATCCGGGAAGTCCTGGCTGGCCAGAATGCAGAAGGAGGAGTCCGAGCGGACGGGGATTCCGTCGCTGAAGGTGGGCTACAATCGCGTGTTCGGATACTATCTGGAGATCACCCACGCGCATCGGGACAAGGTGCCGGAGACCTACATCCGGAAGCAGACACTCGTCAACGCCGAACGCTACATCACGCCGGAACTGAAGGAGTTCGAGGAGAAGATCCTGACGGCTGAGGAGCGCATTGCCGCACTCGAGACGGAGCTGTTCAACGGTCTTCGCGCACGGGTTGCCGACGAGACGCCGACGCTCCAGCTCAACGCCCACCTGATGGCCACGCTGGACGTCCATTGCGCGCTCGCCGAAACGGCGGTCCGAAAAGGCTATGTGCAGCCGGTGGTAGACGATGGGACCGTCATCGACATTGTCGAGGGCCGCCATCCGGTGGTCGAGGACCTGCTTCCGCCCGGCGAACCCTTCATTCCCAACTCGGTCCGGATGGACACCGAGTCTGAACAGATCCTGATCATCACCGGCCCGAACATGGCCGGTAAAAGCGTCGTGATCCGGCAGACGGGCCTGATTGTACTGCTGGCGCAGGTGGGGTCCTTCGTCCCGGCCGACAGTGCGCACATCGGCATCGTCGACAGGATCTTTACCCGTGTGGGCGCCTCGGACAACCTGAGTGCCGGCGAGTCGACGTTCCTCGTCGAGATGAACGAGACGGCGAACATCCTCAACAATGCCACGACCCGGTCGCTGATTCTCCTGGATGAGGTGGGCCGGGGAACGTCCACGTTCGATGGGCTCTCGATTGCCTGGTCACTGGTGGAGTACCTGCACGGCACGCCCGGCGTCGCGGCACGGACGCTGTTCGCGACCCACTACCACGAACTCAACGAACTGGCCCTGCATCACGAGCGGATTCGGAACTACCGCGTGCAGGTCCAGGAGCACGACGGCAAGGTGATCTTCCTGCGTCGATTGGTGTCGGGCGGCGCCGACCACTCATTCGGAATCGAGGTCGCGCGGATGGCCGGATTGCCTCTTGAGGTGATTGGCCGCGCCCAGGAGATCCTGCGGCACCTGGAGGGACAGCACCTGGCGCTCGGTCAGGCGGCGACAGGTACCCCAGAGGCTTACCCAGGATTGAGGGTGCCAGCGCCGCACGTTCACGACCCCACGCAAATGTCGCTCTTTGGCCAGGATCCGGCTCAGGAGGAGGTGATGGAGCGCCTGCGGGGGATCAAGCCCGATCAGATGACGCCACTCGATGCGCTGGTGATGCTTTCCGAAATGAAATCCAAACTCGAGCAGTGATGCTGCACCCGTTTCTGGGCGTCATGCCCACTATTCCCGAGTCGGCATTCATCGCTCCATCGGCCGATGTCATCGGCGATGTGGTCTTCGGCGAGTCGTGCAGCGTCTGGTTCAACACCACGATCCGAGGCGACGTCAACTGGATCCGCATCGGGGACCGCTCCAACGTTCAGGATGGGGCGGTAGTCCACGTCACCAACCGGACGTCGCCGACCCGGATCGGCAATGACGTGACGATCGGGCATAGCGCCGTCGTCCACGGATGCACCATCCAGGACCGTGTGCTGGTGGGCATCGGGTCCGTGATTCTGGACCACGCGGTGATCGGGCATGACTCCTTGATTGGTGCGCGCGCGATGGTGACGGGCGGCGTGCAGATACCACCGCGGTCCTTGGTCCTCGGGAGTCCGGCGCGCGTGGTACGCGAACTCACGGATGAGGAGGTGGAAAAGGTTGCTTCGTACGCCTCGCACTATGTGCAGTACGGCCGGATCTACCGCGGCGTCGACCAGCCGGCGGCGAATCCGTGGTATGACCGGGAGGCCGCGCCGAAGCGGTAGGGCGCGCGTGCGGCAGGGCCCGCTGTGACCGCCCCGCCCCCGGCCCCGCTACCCCTACTCTGCGCCCTCCGACAGCGTCCGTCCTTTCCAACGCGTCCGCCTGGAGAACGGGAGCGAAAGCGGCACCAGGACCCCATAGACGCTCAGGACCAGATCGTGCACGGGGACCCACCAGAGCGGGAGATCAATACCCATCCTCCGCTTCACGCCACGTCCGATGATACCCTGAACCGCCCACCTGCCTGCAATCAGAGCTATGGCCAGAGTCGGCGCAAACCAGAGCAGTATCCAGGGGAAACCGTAGGCCCCGGTTGACCCGATCAGAATTGCGACATTCACCGCCCGCCCGTCCGCAGCACCAATCGCCCACCTTCTCCGCTGCCGAAACAGCCCCACAAGGGAGCGGAGCGGCAGTGTCCAGTTCAGGAAACGCGGCTCCATCCTGACGGCGGTGGGGGACTTGAGCCCCAATTCCCTGAACAGGATGTAGTCCTCCGTGACGCTCTCGGCACCGACCAGGAAACCGCCCACTGCCTCCAACGGCCCGCGGCCCAGCGCCATGTTGTTACCCATGGCAGTCAAGGGGCGACCCGAGTCCGAGAGAGCGGCGGCCGTCGCTAGGAGAATGGCCCAATCGAGCGCCTCGATCGACGCCGTCGGACCATCCACCTCAACCGCGGTGTAGCCTCCGAGGGCCGCAAGCCCGGAAGCGGTCAGCTCCGCCGCCATTGAGGCCGCCCAGTTCGGGGGCGGGGTGCAATCCGCGTCACACGTCAGTACCACCGACACGTCCGGAGAGAGGATCTCGAGTCCGGCCTGAAGTGCCCTGGCCTTTCCGGGGCCGCCTTCAATGACACGAAGGCGCTCGCCAAGTTGGCTGTGCCACCTCGAAGCACGCGCCGCGGTCTCGTCCGTGGAGTGGTCATTGATCACCACGATGTGGATCGAAGCCGATTGCGCGGACAAGGCCTCCAGGCAGTCGTCGATGTTGTCCTCTTCGTTGCGGGCCGCCACGAGGCAGGCGATGCGGGAGGCCGCCACTGGGTCGGCCACGCCAGCGTCGTCCGCCCGGGCGTCCGCCGCCGCAGCGATCCCTCGCCACGTATACCACGCCACCCAGACTCCGAAGAGCAGGTGGGCCAACGGCGGGATTGCCAAGAGCCACCAGGCGGTCACCGGAGCACCGAGTACCAGTCGGAAAGTCGCTGCGTGATCCGAAGCGTCCCAGCCTGGAGTCCCTCGCCGGAAAAGCCGAGAATGACCGAGACGATTTCCAGCCCCGAC
>JAJCYP010000131.1 GCA_029262855.1 Bacteroidota bacterium
CGTGCGTTCGGCGGCCGGCACCGGCTTTCAGAGGTCTACGGGGCAAACGCTGCATTTGGCCAGGCATCGGCGAGACCTCAGTCCAACATCCCGAGGCTCGATTGGCAGGAATTTGAAGACCACGTGTCCGAACTGACTCGGCACGGCATTGCATTCGTGTACCTGCTCAACGCGCCTCGCGGTCGAGGTGTAACTGATATGTCGCCGATTTTGGATCTCGTGGGTGCATTATCGTCAGTTGGCGTGGGCCGATTCACAGTGTGCTCGCTCACATTGTCCGCAGCGCTCCGCAAGGCATACCCCCGCGCAGACATTACCATTTCTCTGACGCGGCGCGTCAGAGACCTTGAGGAGCTTAAGCGATGCGAGGCGGCAGGTGCGAACTCGGTGTATTTGGATGCTGTCACGGTCAACCGGGACATTCCTCTGATTCGTCAACTCTTGGCGTCCACAGATCTGAACGTGAAGCTCTATGCCAACGTTTCCTGCGTTCGAGACTGTCCGAGTATGGATGCACACTACCGTCTCTTTTCTGGGGGGTCGGAGAGCGAGAGCGTAGTTCGGGCGAATGAAGCGTTCTTTGCGGGGTGCACGGCGATCAAGCGGTGGTCTCCAGTGGAATGGCTGCAGCAGCCGTGGATTAGACCCGAGGACATCTCCCAATACGAGCAACTCGGGGTTCACTCGTTCAAGATCTCAGACCGACTTGAACCGACCGAGGTTCTGGCAATGAAGCTCAAAGCGTATTTGCGCGGGGAGAGTCCAGCCAACCTGTTCAACCTAATTGATGGTGCGGGCCGCAAGTACAAACTAGAGGCTGGAAAAACGCGACGCCCCGTGGTTCGCAGTTCTGGAATATCGCCAGACTTCTGGGCGCACATTTCCCAAACCGAATGTGGTGCCTCTGACCCCAAGTGTGACTACTGTCGAACGCTCGCCGATACGATCATTGACTTTCCCGAACTCTGGCGGCAAGACGCCGAATCGGTGCTGGCGAACGGAAGTATTCCCGCACCCCTCCGCCGCCGACTCGCCAAAGCTGTCGAGTCCGACCGTGTCAGGTAGGACAAGTTGCCGAAGGCCTTTGCGACCGATCGTCCCGCCGCCGTCCCCGTCTACAGCGTCGAACCCCTACCGACGGGGAGCTGTAAGAATGGCGCTCCAGGATTACTCATTAGAGCATGAAAATGCCCGTGGATTTCAATTTCTTCTCTATTGTACTTCTTGTATCAGAGTTGTTGGGCTGGCCACCAGCAAGATAGTTCGCATAATGACCAACCATTTCAGCCTGACCCTCAAGCGATTCGTGATTAAAGGGTAACTGTCTTTTATTGTACCTATACACTTCGTTTTTCCCCCCAAAACTACCCAAGTCTGAGCCATACTTTACGAAAAATGAGAAAAAACCCATTTTCTGATATTGATATACATGAGTGTATTCATGCAATAATACATCCACATTATCAGCAAAAGTGGCGCCTGTCCGGTCTCCGAAATCCTTGAGGTAGCGGTCTTTTCTAAAGTATATATTGTCACCTTCCGTGATGGCAGGGTTGCCCATGATATTTAGGGCCGTCATTGCGTCGACATTATTCCCCGGACCATTGATAATGGCCACATTCGAAATGTCAGTCATCACTCCGAAACCGGTACCGCACCACTGAAGTTCGTCCTTTGTCAGGAGACGTGCTTCCGGTCCCCGCATAGCGTCGGCAATCTCATTTGCGAGATCGAGATCTTGAAAGCGTACGTCATCATACTTTTTGTATGATTTGAGCTTGGCTTGTCCGGCGGTCGAATCTGCCGAAGACCGTGGCCTGACTTCGGATTGCGAACTAGGCCTTCCGCCCCCCTGATACAGATCGTACATTTTTCGCTCGTGTTCCGTTGTCCCTCTATTTCAGGCCGGCGGAGTCCTTTCTCATCGCCGCCCCACCTTCCGCCTCGTCATCAGATCGTGGCGTTTCAGCCTCACCGCCTTCGCCCTCGTCTTTTAGGCAGGTCGTCGGCGCGGCGTATGGGTCTCTTCGTCATCGTCGCTATCATCACCCTCAGTATCGTCGGGTCGTAGTACACCGCCCTCGCCAATGCCGTCATCTGGGCATGGCAGCAACGGCCCCGTCGTCGTCGCCCCCATCCCCATCCGCATCGTCGGGTCGCGGAGCATCTCCGTTGCCATCGCCGTGACCCAACCGCGGCGGCACTTCCCTGTCGTCGCCAGGACCCTCCTTCTCCAGTGGGCCACATTCCATCGGGTAACAGGGCAGGCATAGATTATCGTGATCGCCAATCCAGATCAGGTCGGTCGGCAAATCGAAATGGAAGGGTGCACCGATATATTTTGCCCCAACAGCGTAGTTGTACGGCTTGAGGAGGGGCGAGGCGGCATCCGGATCAATGTAACGCTTGCTTCCGAATTTGCGCTCGAGTCCTACGATCCACCACATCATGGTTTCTGCTGCCGGATCGTAGGCCGAGCTCGCTGGATCGGGCTCGATGCCGACGATCCGATAAGCGCTGCCGTCGATGAAGATCTCGTGGTCGATGTCAAGGCCGATGGCACCATAATCGACCACGTTGTCGTCCACATTCCAGTAGCGATCGGTATACACACGAATGCGGCTATCAAAGCTGCCGGTACTGGGATCACGATAAGCCTCGGCATGACCTTCACGATCCTGCTGGTCACAGTCGCGCGCATGCTTGATCTCCTCTATCACACTGACCCAACGGGGGTCGTCGGGATCGGAAGGCCTGGTACCTGTCTCGCCCCACAGGCCGCCGGTTTGGACGAAATTCCGCACGTCCTCTTCCATACCAGGCGAGACAGGCAACTGGAGACGCACATAGCCGGCCCGTAGAAACGCCTTGAACAGGAAGTTGGGCTCATCGATGTCGTAGGTCTCGGCCCATTTGCACATCGGATTGCGGAAATGATCGTAGAAGGTAAACGTCGCGTGACTCCAGTTGAAGGCGCGATCGTACCAGTACCAAACATTGGTCGCCTCGCTAGCCTTCTTGCGGTTGGGTACCGGTAGACCACACGGCATGGATTTCAGATTCCAGACGTCAGGCCAGTCCATTTCGCCGCACATCTTGAAGATCGCGGCCTGCTTCACCTGGGTGCGGATATGCTCCTCGGATGTGAAGGGATGGCGTGTCTTGCGCCTTTCGTCATATTCTTCGTTGTAGGCGCGCAAGGCCTCATCGTATTCACTCATCTCAGCCTTGAAGGCCTCTAGCTGCTCCTGATACTTCGTCATCACCAAAGCAAAAATAGACTTTTGCCACGGCCCCAAATCCACTAGGTCGGGAGTCATGAGCACCTTGGCAGCGATATATGATTTCTTTTTAGCGTTCTCTGTGTCTATCGTCGCGGTGCCGCTCGTCTTTGTATTAATTACTACGCTCTTTGTTGAGCTTCCCTCACCCTTCCAATTCCTGCTATACTCTACCGATCCCCCTCCAAAAGTCAGTCTTATCCTAGCAAAAACACCGCCCACGTTCTTATTCAGATCCTTTCCAGTCATCTCTAATTTCGTGGCAGTATGGCCGGCTGGAATGGTGACTGCATGTGAGCCCTGTTCCTTCGAAATCTGAAATGTCACCCAGTGATCGCCACCCTGTTCGGGTGGTTCGTCATATTCGGTTACACCGTAATTGGCTACTAAGACTTCATAGTTATCTACAGCGATGAGCCCCGGTGTGAGCGCCTTCGTGCCAATCTTAGGCTCGATGGGATCGTCGGGCAATTTCCTGGTAAATCCGATCTTACGCCTGATCTCCTCGAGCCGTCTGAACAGCATGGCTGGGCTCGGAATGAGCATGTCAATCGTGAGGGCAGGTCCGTGGCTAAAGACCTGGGCTCGCTTTTCCTGAGTGACGTAAAAATACTTCGCCACCGCCGGCGTAGCCGTTGGGTTACAGAACTTGTGCTTGTTGGATTCGGTGGTCTCGTCAGTTACCGTGCGCGAGCTCAGCCTACGCCGGTCGGTCTGGAGCTTGACAGCCGCACGCTCAACCGTCTCTCGCACCTGCTCGCGGGCTTCGCGATAGGCACTTTCCTTAGACAGCGATGCACTGGTTTTTATCTCGTAATCCTGGCCATACACTTTACCCGACAATTTGGCGTCGACGTCGAGACTTAGGTTCCGCTGGTTATCTATTTCCCTTTGCAGGCTAAATTTATCGGTGCGCTGATGATCGTATTCCTCAGTCTTGCTGACATTCGTCTCTTCCTCGGAAAACTGGGTCTGACTACGCGTGTGGCCATGTTTGCGGATGCGTGTCTCAAAGGGGGCAATATTTTCGATATAGGCAATATCGGAAGGCTTGTAGCAGTGGTTCTCTACGTGTAGCGTGAGTAGCTCGGTCTCGTACCACATTAGTTCCACACAGCAAGGGTCGACCGGAAGGCATTCGAGATCTTTCTCCTCGCAACTGCAATCGCACGGATCGGGCTCGTCCGGCTGTAGGTCGTCATCACCGTCTGCCTTTAGATTATCCTTGATGTCTTTGAACCGCCTAGCCTGCGGCAGGTGAAGGACAGAAGGGGACTTCCTTCCAGAACTTTCGCTGCAAGGATCGATCTCAAAGATGAAGTGTGGGAAATTCGCCGCCAAGTTGACGATTCGGTCGACATGCTTGTTGGCAAATCGGTCATGTTGTCCAGAGCGTTCTCGCTCTTGCAGGCAAGCCGCCAATACGCAAAAGGCAAGATCGGCCTGCAGTCCGCCGAGGATGTGCATATTTTTTGGTGGCGGCTTTCCGGCCGCCGCGAAGGCCAGTGCACGCGCCTTTTCTAGGTCGATCCGATTCGGTGCCTCCTGAAACCATTTTTCGCGTTCTTTGGACGGAATGGATTCATAGAAGGAACGCCGTTCAGCGGCATTCGATTGGATACCTCGGAAGATGAAAAAGCGGTGTACCGCCTGCACGATGGAAGGCTGTCGGTAAAGGGCCAGCGGCGGATTATCATCCACAAATGACTGCGCCGCACCGGTCAGGGTGGACCAGTCGCCGCTCAGAAAAGCGTCGTGCAGCTTCGTGTGCAGGGAATCGTAATGGCCCGAGATTCTCGTTGAACCGCCTATCCAGTTGGTCAGCGGCTCGATCGCTGAGGCTTGTGTGGGATTGAGAAGCAGCGCTGCAGGAGAAGATGTGATGTGTTGAGCATCGGCGTCACTCCTCAGCAAGGCCCAACCACTATTTGTTCCGCGGTTGGCTAGCGCCAAGTCAGGCTCCCTTGCAACCCTAAAGCGGGCGATATTTTCCATTGTTGTCTGCCTCCAATGTTTTCTTGATTTGCCTGCATCCCACTCCACACACTATACGATATCTCTGTTCCAGCTCAAGTAATTCCGTAGAGGAAGGAGGCCCGTTATTCCAGGAGCCCCTTTCTGCATACCGTTTGCCAACGGTACTTCTAGGCCGGGACATGTACCGTTATCCAGTTTGGAAACGAGGTCAATCGTGGGTCTTTCATTCTCCCCCACACATGCCTGCGTTTCCCATCCGACTGCTCGCAAGTCTGCTTGACCCAACTGGCGTTGTCAGCATGTGCGGTTGGGCATCGCTCAATGTTTACCTGCAGCTCTTTCGCTTCCCACCTCTCTCCCGTGTCCTTCACGGTCACGGTTGAGGATGCAGCCTGAACCTTGCCGTGACTTCTCCAGGTTCTCACGTTCAAATTTATCGTCTGACCCGCGACGGAAAACTCTACGTATGCCGTCGTCAGACCTTCGGCGCCTGATAGGTCGTCGAAATGGGGAGGTACTTTCCTATCTGGTTCCATTACTATCTCCGAGATATTGTGCCTATGAGATAAGCACCCTACCAGATTCTCGAGGCGCTGTCAATGGCAGTTAGACACTGTTTTGCTCCAAAGCCGGGCAGATCGGCGAACAGGCGAACAAGCCGTGGACTCCTCAGTGGCCATCAACCGCCGCCGGCCTCGATCGGCGACATGGTCCGGCCAGGCCGAGGCCCACCGCGTGAGAAGTTCGACGAATTCAGGACGCCCCACGCTCGGGGTGACCAGTGACCAGGATTGCGGAGGGTATCGGTCCATGGTGGTCTGAATCCGCGTTCCCACCAACCGAGGCCCTTCTTCCTGCACATGAAGTAGTGCTCTTCCGGAGTCACATCTCTAACGCTCCCCTCCTGAGCAACAGGGATGGATTTGAGGAAGTCCGGAAATAGGCTGTGCGTGTAACACGCTAGGCCCCCTTGCATGTGGGGTTACGCAGGAGAACTAGGCGTTCTTCGAACAGGAAGCTGAAGGCACCGCGGGTAGCGTTTCTCATTCTTGGACTCACGGTTTGGAGGATTTCTGGGCCCCGCGAGATCCGCAACCTGCACCTGTTTGACGTCTCTAGCCGTCAAGCCAACAGGATCCGGCCAGGAGCGCTAAGGAACTCGCTGGATGCCATTCCCCTGCCCTATTGCGCGAACGCCCAGAAAACGGGTCGGCGATTCCCTGAGATCCACGGCGGCGCTCCACTCGCTCGGATCAGTGGTAATGCATTGAAGGCGTCGCCGCCACAGGCGAGTCTGCAGTATTGCTTGCTCATGTCGAACCCGCGCCGAGTTTGAATAAGAAGTACTCGACCTGGTCTAGGTCGCACTTGACGTTTTCCGCTTGTCTACGAGCCCAGCTCAAGTACTCCAGATAGGACTCTGGCCTCCGAGCGGCAACCACTTTGACAATGCCAAAGAAGTCAAAACATCCCGGAGTTAGCGCGGCCAATCCTGCAGCAACTCGGTCATCAAGTATCAGCGGATACGACTTCGTTCCGCGGGCCTTTCCCAGAAAATAGAAGTGCTTGCTGAAGAAGTTCGGACCGCAGCGCTTCAGGCCTTTGTTCAGTTGTCGGTACGACGTTCTGATCTGTTCCTCATTCCCAACGCGGGTACTTTCAAGTAGTTTGATGCTCGCCTCTGGGTCTGAAAACATCTCAGAGACTTTCCATGGACCGCGGCCGTCCTTCTTGCTTCCAGCAGGGGCCTCGTGACCCCAAATCATGGCAGCCAAGAACTTCGTCGCGGGCTGAATATCATCTCGGCGATACAGGCCGATTACGTCGCTCCGCCCGAAACAGTCGCCTAGTATGTCTTCGATTTTCTCAACCCTCGGCCCCAAGTCCAAGTCCGCGAGCTTCTTTCGCCAAGGATTGAAATCACATCTGACCTTGTGCAAGTTGACGTCGGTCGAGCGGATTTCCTCGTAGCGGTTGGATGGGATGTTTCTAGTCAACGTGGTTGTCGCCAGCGAGGGAGGGCAAAACGGTGGGCGTTGAGCGGCGAGCGGAGCGTGGCCGCCCAAACGTTATTGTTGGGCAGCGCTACTGGAAAATCCACCATTGAGGGCGTTCCCATGACCCCTCACGCATGCGCAGCGCTCGCTCATCATCACGTGTTCGTTGCGAGTCGGCACCTCCTGAGGTGTCGCCAGCTTTTGCTAAGCGATGCAAAGGAATTGCCGTCTTCCTGTTCGTTCGATCGTAGAGATGACGCCGAAGCCATGCGACGTTGCGCGGCGATATTCGCAGACCCGTCCGGCGGTTTGTTTCTGCTGCGATCACACCGTATGAACAAAGGTGGCCGGACGGCACGTCGCCAATCACCTGTGCCGCATGCCACCGCCACTGGTGTGGACTCTTTCGGAGTTCGTCTTCCAGATTCTCCAGGGAAATTGACATAGCATATACGATTCTACAGTCTGTCCAACAACTCTTAGCGGCGCGGCTGAACATCGAAACCTCCGCCGCGCATCTCCCCGCGCAGGGGTTGATAAGTCTAATTCACCAAGTAGCGTTCCCCAAACCCACCAGCGCCCGACCCCCGCTCGTGCGTCTCAGGACGGCACGGCCGGCTTACGTTCGCCAGGCACGCCAGGCACGCCAGGCACGCCAGGCGGCCGAATCTGAGTCTGTGAATCCCCCGATTCAATCACCCGCATCTGAGCCCGAGTAACCTTATACACCGGTCTCCGCTCCGTCCCGACGTTGACATGCGGCCAGACCCCCTCCCGGCACTTCCTGCGCGCGGTCTTCCGCGAGATTCCCAGTCTCTGAGCCACGGTGCTGAGTTTGAGCGCCGGTCCGTCGATGCCGGTCGCGCACACCGATACCACAGCAGTCTCGGCCGGCCGACGCATCTCGTGCCGAATGACGCGGCGCAGTTCGCCCACGGTCAGGTCGATGATCCGGATATGGTCTTCCGGCAGCACCATCAGGCGTCGGTACCGAGCACGTCTTCCACCCGCTCGAGCGCAGAAAGGAAGTCCGGATCCCATGTGACCTCCCTTCCGATGCCGGCCGTGATTCGAACCCCATCGCTGCGGTCGTGAATCAGGTCGAGCAACTCGCAGGCACCTCGGACCGCTGCTCCCAGCAGCATGGGCGAATGGAGCCCGTGATCTTGAACGAGCTTCCGCGCCAGCCGGCCGGGGTCAACAACGGTGTACTCGAATCGGTCGAGCCAGTCGTCGGTCTCGACGCGCACGCCGTAATCATGAAGCATGTCGCTGGCAGGGTCGAGTGCGACGCTGGTCCATTCAGAAGCGGCGGTGCGAACGTGGCGGGCGACCGTGGAGAAGGGGAAGCCGTATTCGTGGGAGAAGGTCTGGAGCGTCATTGGTGTCCCTCGGATTTGTGGGTTGGATTAGACCCAATCCGGGCGACATCGGTCGTCAACGACGTTGACGAATAGCGTCAACATTGTTGACGATCTGCGCAGGGGCTCATCCTATTCGCGTGCGGCCAGGCAAACAACCGAGCCCGATTGTCGCTCGTTGGACCGGCTTCTGGGCCATCGAACAGTTCCGATCTCCGTGAGAAGGCAACTTCCGGTGGCTCGCATTGGAGTCGCCTGCCCAATAAGCGAATGTGTCCAAGAAAGGTGCGATATCGCCGTTTCTCACCTGAGAAGCGGCTGATTTCAGCCAAGAGGGCTGGCCGTCTGGCTTGCTCACGCTGTGCAAATAGCGCCCGATCCGGGATCAATCACACATGTTTCGTTGAAATCGACCCGACATGTCTAGATCGTCGTAGTCAGCGTGTCCTTGAATTACCAAAACACGCCCCGAGAGTATGACATATCACCGTCACAGCCCGATGCGTTATTCCGGATGCCGGCAAAAGAGATGAGTATGCAAGAGTGGACAACAGCCACGCCACCACAGACGACCCCGACGTGGAGTCCCGACTGGATTGGAGCGCCCACACCGCCGCTCGATTTGGCCCGCATAGAGACGCTTGCCAATCGGTATAGACTCGGCATCCGGGGTATGGGGGACCACCACTGGATTGCCGCGACCGAGGAGTCATTCCGGCATCATGGTTATCCCATGTGGTTCGGGGATCGGATCAAGCATTTGTGCGCACGCTATCCAGGGGCAGAGCTGGTGTTGGGGCAGTTTCGCAGAATCTCTCGCATGGGAGCCATCCCCGTGGGTCCGGACTCTCCGTACGCGGCGCCCTTCGACGAGGCTCTCGCCAGCCGCCTGCCCGACTCGGCTGCGGAGCTGCGAGCGCGACGAGAGGAGTTAGCTGCAGTCCTCGTCGAACTGGACGATCAGCTCCTTTATGTCGTCAATGGCTACATCGACGTGGTCGGGGCGCTGCTTTTGCTCGATCCGCCTGGCTTTTACGAGACGCGGGCGGACCACCCCCATCCTCTGCAGTCTCACCTGCAGGTTTGGCGGCAAATGGGACTGGGCAATAGCGATCCGTTCGGCGATGAACTCCGGCCATATTTAGACAAAATCACTGACCCGGTAGCCAGACGGGCGCTGGACAAGGGCATCAGGGTGGCGCACCATCGCCTTCGGGTGCACCACGAGAGTTGCGAGGTGCCGAGGAAGGTGGGCCTGTATCTGGCTATTGATCGGAAGCTCGATGCGGTCACCGGAGCGGAGCCCCCAGTCCCGGCAATGTCAGATTTGGCGGGCAAAGACGTAGAGCCGTTTGATCGGGAGCTCCTGGCAGCATTGGACTCACCCGCGGAGCTGGAGAAGATCGTGTACCGAGCCGGGGACACTTGGGAGGACCGGTTCCAGCGATTGGCGGAATTGTGCCGCAGGACAGGAAGGAGCTGCCGCTACTCGAACGCGATGTCTCTCAAATCAGCGATGTCCCGCGCGGGCGGAAAGAAGAAACGACAATGAACGGGGCGCGCGCCTCGAGGTCGGAGCTGGATGCCCAGAATACAGGTAGCTCCATGCAGCGAGTCATCGGCCATAGCTTCAAGGTCGCTCCCTGGAGGGGCGCCGCAAGGTCCGTCACAGCGCAGCCGCGTCGGAAAGCAGATATGCCTGTACGACCGGCGAAACGGTATCTGGTCCAACGGATCGCTCACGGCAGTATGGCGAATCGAACCAGTCCTTGAGTCGCTTCCGACCACGGCTCGAATTGCAGCTTCCACAGGCGATCACGAGGCCTTCCTCGGTCACGTCTGGCCAGTAGAAGGGCGGATGCCGATGAAGATGTTCGATGGTGGCCTTGTCGCCTGGGCAGCCGCGGACACCCGGATACGGCTTCATCTTACGACGACAGTACGCGCAGAGCGGGTCACGGCGACGTAAGCGATCCTCCACATCTGCCGGGATCTTGAAGCTATTTGACATGACTATCGCGGTTGGCTAACTGCTCATTCAGGACTGACGAGCTTCGCAAGCTCCGTCAGACACTCGGCGCGGAGAGCTTCAAGACTGAGTCGCGGAGCCAAGTTCTTCTAACCTACACAACCCGCTCGCCCAGCGCATCTGCTCGGGCGTTCTACAGTCACGTTCCAACACTCTCACGCGAGCTGTTCTGGTTTCCCGAGTGCTCCAATGCCACAGGAGGGCTGCATTTATGAGAGTCTGCGGGTGCGGAGGCGAGGTACTGGCGAATCTCGCTTTCAATCCGAGCTGTCGATAAGAGATATTGGGGAGACGGTAATCAAGACCCCTGCCTCCGTGCGCGTTGTCAACTGGAACCTTGAGTGGGCCACTCCAACCTCCGCGAGAGGCAAGGAGCTCCTACGCCGAACGCGGGCGGAAATCCCCGAAGTGGTGTGTTTCACCGAGACGACGACCGACATCCTAGCGGGCGATGGCCACACGATTATTGCTGGCCCGGACTACGGATACCCCGGGTCGAGCCGCCGCCGGAAGGTACTGTTATGGAGCCGGTCGCCATGGACGGATGTGGACGAACTGGGAGCGGAAGACTTACCCGGTGGTCGTTTCGTTGCCGGGACCACCCAAACGTCTATGGGTGAGGTTAGGGCGATCGGCATCTGCATTCCGTGGCGAGACGCGCATGTCCGAAACGGGAGAAGGGACCGCAAGCCTTGGGAGGACCACGAGCGCTTCCTGGTCGGATTGAAATCAGTCTTGGAGACGAACACAACTTGGCCCCTGGTCGTCTTGGGCGATTTCAACCAGCGTATTCCAAGACGCCGCGCACCCGAACCCGTCTATGAGCGGCTCATGGATTCCTTTTCCACAGTGGCGATCGCTACAGCCGGACACCCGGCTTTCGGTGATACGCCCACAATCGATCACGTCGCCACCAGCCCCGGCCTAAGTTTAGACGAGGTTCGGGTCCTTTCGCGAGAGCACGAATCGCGGCCGCTCTCTGATCATTTTGGCGTATTTGTAACTTTGCAGCGGGCGAAGCGGGAAGACTGACCGCCCACGCTTACATATCAGCAAAGACTCATGAGTGATCCGACCTTTCAGCTGCGCTTTCCGTCCACTGAACTAGACCGCTGGGCTTTGGCTTACGGGTACGATGGAGATGAGGAGATCGAATCAGAAATCCAGGACGCAGTCGAACGTGAGGGGTCGTTGGGCTTTGAGCTATTCCTGAAGACGGGACGCTGGAAGTCGACTCGGCCCACCCGGCACTATCAGAAGAGCTCGGATCAGATAGTTCGTCAGGTGACCTCTATAGCCTTTGACGCCGACACCGATGAGCGACTCCGTATAGAGATATTGACGGTCCTTTCAGGCGTCTCTTGGCCGACGGCGAGCGTCTTCCTCCATTTTGGTTTCGGCACTTACCCGATTCTGGACTTCCGGGCACTCTACTCCCTGTCGGTAGAAGAGCCTGCTCAGTACCGGTTTGACTTCTGGTGGGCATACGTGGAGCACTGCCGCGCTTTGGCCGTCGAGCATGGTGTTTCCATGCGCCACTTGGATCGGGCGCTCTGGGGCTACTCCAAGGTAAACCAGACCTCAAAGTAGGGACGCATGAAGCGCTCTGGTGCTACCAGGCGCGGGGTCCTCGCGTCCGCCGGAACCCGGTGATGCATAGTTGGACTCAAATCGGCCACCGGTTCGCGCCTCCGGTCGATTTCGGTAGTTGTGGTGGGCCTGCACAGTGGCGGCATATATTTCAGGCCGCCTAACCGCGTTAAATCCAAGGTTTCTGCCATCCTCAGGCCTCAGAACGGGCTGGAGCAATGATAGATTACAAGATGACCAAGACGGCTTAGCCCGATGAGAGAATCCGCACGCCCCAAGATTCTGCAACTGCGATTCCTCGTCGGCTTCTTAGGCGAGGCCCAGCAGTTCGCCTGGTGGCCCACGTCATTTTTTGGCCCGTCTAGCAAAGCTTTTCTGGAACCGGTGTTCACCAGGACAACTCGGTTGGCCCAGTATCATGGTGTCCTTGAAGCCTCACGTCGGCTCCATGACGAGCACTTGAACGTTGGCTGCTACCATCTATTTCGGTTGCCAGAAGAAGTGGAGCAGGACCTCCATGGCATGGTTCTTTCAACGGCAGGTGAAGAGATCGCTACCGAGTCGACGATGAGTCGGGACGCTGCGCTGCAGGCCCTTCGTGCACTCGCCACGACCGGAGTTGCAGGCACTGGACCAACGGCCGTCGGCCACATCGACGATGTTGACTCGCCGGCCGTTCTGGGCGCTATCGCCGCCGTCTACCACTCCGCATTCGCTTCGGACGGTAGAGCGTTTCCCTATCTCAAGGGCTGATCAGTCATGGCAGAAGGTGCGCCCTATACCACCCAACTTCAGGCGGGCCTCGGACTGATTCCGGAGACCAAGACTCTTCTTGAGCTCTGGACCCCAGGCATGTCCACGCCCGAGCTACACCAAACGGCGCTGGATTCGGGGCGATTTCCCATGGTCACCGCGCGGCGTCTGCGCAACGTCGTGACCGAATGCTTCGCCCCCCGGTATCTGGTTGATAATGGCGTACCGGCTATTCACTTGCAGCGACTGGTGGCAGCGGCCGGTTCGGCCGAGGTCAGCCAGCTAATGTTTCTTTTTACCAGCCGAGCCAATTCGATTCTGGGCGATTTCGTCAGGGAGATCTACTGGGAGCGCTATGCAGGGGGCTACACAGAGATCTCAACAGAGGATGCCCGGCGATTTGTGGAACGCGCCATCGACGATGGGAAGACATCGAGGCGCTGGGCGGAGTCGACGGTCAGGCGTATCTCGGCCTACCTGACCGGATGCTGCGCTGACTTTGGCTTGTTGGAGGGGAGCGGCCGTTCTCCTCGGCGCATCAGGCCCATTTCCATCGCGCCACTGGCAGCCGCATACCTGGCCCACGATCTGCATTTTGCCGGCATCCCGGACAACGCATTGCTGACTCATCGGGACTGGGCGCTGTTTGGGCTCAATCGCGAGGACGTCCTGGCGCAGATCAAGCGGCTTTCCATGACCAGTATTCTGATGCTGCAGGCAGCGGGCGACGTGGTCAGGATTAGTTGGAAGCAACCAAATATGGAGGCGGTACTCGATGTCCTCACTCAGGGCTAATTTCGACGAGCTTCGCGAGCGTATCCGGCATGGTCGGGGACTGGGACATGCCAGTTTCGAGCCCATCTACTACCTCGTATTTCCACCCGAGCAAATCCTGGAGGTGAAGCGGCATACTCCGGCGTGGGTCGCCAAGTTGGAGCAGGATGGCTGGGAGGTACGGGTCCTCTCTCTCCGAGAAGAGATATGGTCTCTCCTCAAGGCTGACCCACTCTGGTTTCTGTGCGTGGCAGAAGACAAGAAAGCCCCGCTGGATTGGTCGCGCACCAACAAAGCGCTTGCGGACATCATCACGCGCGAGGACGGGCTTCTTAGTCGCATTCAGGCCACTCTTGACGAACTGGAGGGAAGAAAGGACTCCCTTCTTCTGGTGACTGACCTGGAAGCCCTTCACCCGTACCTGCGCATCGGCTCGATTGAGGGCCAGCTCCAGGGCCAGTTTCATGTGCCGACCGTGTTCCTCTACCCTGGCATACGGGCAGGAAAGACACGATTGAAGTTTCTTGGTTTTTATCCGGAAGATGGCAACTATCGATCCCTTCACGTTGGCGGCTAGCCGACGACAGATTCCAGTACCAAACGATGAGCATCAGATCCCTGTTTGATCCCACCAAGGACATTCACCGCACTATCGAGAAGGTCATCTCCTTCGGAGCCTCGAAGGAATCAAACCTGAAAGCGGAGATATCTGAGTATGTGGCCACAGAGAGCATAGAGAACCAGTTTCGCGGTCTGCTCGATGACATGGAAAGGGCCATGGAAGCCGGCGGCGAAAACGAGATCGGTGTCTGGGTCTCTGGGTTCTACGGATCTGGAAAGAGCTCTTTTACCAAGTACTTCGGACTGGCCTTTTCGGACCGCTATTCCATCGACGGTACCCCGTTCATTGATCACCTGAGGGACCGCTTTCACGACGTACGGACGAAACAGCGGCTCAAGACGGTTGCCACCAAGTATCCGGCTGCCGTAGTCATGCTGGATCTGGCAAGCGAGATGCTGGCTGGGGCCACCATGGTCGATGTATCCACCGTCCTGTACTTGAAGGTTCTCAAGTGGGCTGGATACTCCGGAAACATCAAGGTGGCCGCCTTTGAGCGCATGGTCGAGCGAGACGGGCGGACCGAGGAACTCCATCGCCGGCTTGGCGAAGTCCAACCGGACGTCCCCTGGAGCAGGATTCAGGACAACCCGCTTGCTGCAGACGCCCTCATTCCGGGCATCGCTCATGCGATGTATCCGGCCTGGTACCCTGAAGGCGCTTCATTCTCCTCGTCAGAGGAGGGCTTCTTCCAGTTCGAGGACGAACGTGTCCAGGACATGATCGACATCGTCCGGGAGAAGAGCGGAAGAGAGAACATCATCTTTATTATCGATGAGGTAGGGCAGTATGTAGCCTCCCGGGACAACCTCATCCTGAATCTGGATGGCCTGGCGAAGAACCTCAAGCGACTCGGGAACGGAAAGGTCTGGATCATCTCGACGGCGCAGCAGACGCTCACGGAGGATGACCCCAATGCCGCCCTGAACTCCGAGAAGCTGTTCAAGCTCAAGGATCGGTTTCCCATCCAGATTGACCTCGAGTCGAGCGACATCAAGGAGATCTGTTATCGGCGGCTGCTTGGCAAGTCGCCCGAGGGCCAGACTGCGCTTGGAGACCTCTTCGATACCCACGGTCAGGCACTTCGGCAGAACACCAAGCTCTACGACGCCCAGTACTACGACGCCAATTTCAATCGGGAGAGCTTCATCAACCTCTACCCGTTTCTCCCCGCCCACTTCGACATCCTGCTTCACTTGCTGGGGGCACTGGCCAAGTCTACTGGAGGCATCGGGCTGCGATCGGCCATCAAGGTCATTCAGGATGTGTTGAAGGGTGAAGGCGGCTCCGCGCCGATGGCAGACCAGCCGGTTGGATGGCTGGCTACCACCGTGACCCTCTACGACGAACTGGAGAAGGACATCAGGCGGGCATTCTCGTCAGTCCACCAGGCCGTAGCAAAGGTCGAGGTCCGCTTTCCCAACTCAACCCTTCACCGGGATATTGCCAAGTCGGTGGCCGTACTTCAAATACTGGGCAATCTCCCGGTCACGGTAGAGAACGTGGCGAGCCTGATGCATCCGTCGGTCACCGCATCCTCGGAGAAGGATTCCATCGCGACTGCAGTGCAGGACATGCTTGCCGATGTGTTCGTGCCCCTGGGAGAGAAGGACGGCCGGCTATTCTTCTTGAGCGAAAAGCTCCGGGACATTGAGCAGGAGCGCGGTACCATCGGCCTACGCTCGGTCGATGTGCGCCGCATCTTCAATGAAGCACTTCGGAACGTCTTCGACCCACTGCCACGTGCTAGTCTGCATGGGACGCTCACCGTCTCGACGGGTCTCAAGCTGCAGTCCGGAAGCTCGCTCACCGGCCTGGCCGGAGAATCTAACCCGGTTCAAACGGTTGTCGAATTGGTTGATCCGTCCGACTACGAGGCCGCCAAGAACCGGATGCTGGATGACTCACGTGGGCGGTCTGGGGCCAATACCATCTGGCTCTTGGCACGGACGCAGCACGAGCTAGACGACCTCTCGAACGAGATTCACCGCTGCCAACGCATTGCTGAACTCCATCGCAATGAACCAGACCAAGAGGTGCGGGACTACTGCGCGGGGCAAGTGGACCGGGCAAATCAGCTCGCGACGCAGCTCCAAGTCAAGGTCAAGCAGGCCTTGCAAGCGGGATCGTTCGTCTTTCGCGGACAGTCGACGGCGGTAACAACAGCTGGCACCGATCTGGGCGATGCCGCCAGGAAGCTCTTGGCCGATGTAGCCATCCAAGTCTTTGACCGCTACGCCGAAGCGCCGGTTAGGGCGGGGACCGGAACCGCCGAGAAGTTCTTGAAGGTGGCTAATCCATCCGCCATAACATCTGCTCTCGATCCGCTGGGGCTGGTGCAGACGTCCGCCGGGAAGACCACATTTAAGGCCGACCACAAGGCCATGGTGTCGATTCGCGACTACCTGGAGCGAAACGGCGCGGTGGACGGAAAACGCCTCCTGGATCATTTCTCGAGTAGTCCCTTCGGATGGTCCCCTGACACAACCCGGTACATCCTGGCGGCAATGCTGATGTCCGGTGGCCTGAAATTGAAGGTATCCGGTGTGGAGGTCACGTCTCAAGGCCAACGCGCCATCGACGCTCTCAAGACCAACAATTCGTTCAAGCAGGTCGGTGTTGCACTACGGGTGGATAAGCCCTCTATGGATACTCTGGCCCGGGCGTCGGAGCGTCTGACCCTACTGGTTGGAGACACAGTGATTCCGTTGGAACAGGAGATTACAAAGGCCGCTGTGAAGCATGGCCCGAGGTTTCAACATGACTACGGCTCGCTGGCAGAAGAACTCGACGTCCTGGGGCTTGCGGGGGCGGATCGCGTACGGAGTATGAACCAGGAATTGGCGGACCTCCTCTTCTCGGATGCATCTGATGCACCCGCTCGGTTTGGGGCGGAAGTCTCGGCTCTCAACGATTCCCTGCTGTGGGCAAGGGCGGTCAAGAAGGCCCTTGATCAAGGGCTCAGCGCCACGCTTGCCGACCTACAAAAGCATCGTCGCGGCATCCAAGACCTGCCGGACACCGGTGTGCCGGGAGACCTCAGGCGAGACCTGAGTGCAGATATGGACACCTTGAGCGCCCGCTTGGCCAATGAGGACTTCTACAAGCACGCGGCGGATTTCAACTCTCTTCTTACCGGTGTCAAGGCAAGCGTCCGTGACGCAGTTGGAGCGCTTTCGGCGCAGCAGCTGAAACGGATAAAGAGTGGCGCCGAAGATCTTACACGAGTCCCCTACTGGTCGGAGTTCACCCAGGAAGAGCAGGCTGGGACCATTGGCCAGCTGGATGGGCTTACCCTGGAGACGACCGATGACTTGGCCGGGTTGAAGCAGCTATTGGCCAGGGATTTTGACATCAGCGCGACCATTCAGGACTTGAAGAACACTATCAAGAGGGATGGCGAGGCCCGCTGGAAGGCGCGGCTTAAGGCCGAAGGCGGTACTGCGGTGCTGAAACGGGAGGTATCGGTGCCGGCTAGGCTCACCACAACGGTGGAGCTTGATCGGCTCCTAGAGACCCTTCAACAACTCAAAGCGGAAGCGGGCACGAAAGCCGAGATTGATGTCACGCTGACGCTGACTGAGGTGGCCCATGGCGTTTGACCAAACCACACGGAACCGCCTTCAGCGCTTTGTAAGTGATGCCCGTGGTCTGCTTGAGGTAGAATTTGTCCGTCAGATGCAGGCGGACTTTGGGCTGGATCCGGACGCAGGCACGGTCACGCCGCTGGAGAACCTGACTCACCTGGATGATGCCAAGCGCGAAACGGCGCGGATCCTGCGGGCAACGCTGGACCACTACCGATCCAGCGAGGGCACCGACCGGAAGGCTGGCCTGGACCGCATAGTCCGCGAGCAAGCCTTCACGGTCCTGAACCGGCTGGCGGCGTTTCGTATGGCTGAGGCCCGCGGCTTACTCGTCGAGTCGGTAGGTAACGGACTGCAGGCCAGAGGTTTTCAGCTATATTCGCGCCTCGCGGGAACAGGCCTCGGTGAGATGGGCGATTCGTACCGCACCTATCTGCTCAGCGTATTTGATGAGTTGGCTCGCGACCTGCGTGGCCTCTTTGATCGCTTCTCACCCCAGGGGCGCCTTTTCCCGCGGGAGACCACGCTATTGGGTGTGATCGACTTGATTAATGATCCCGAGATCGATCCGCTGTGGTCTGAGGACGAGACGATCGGCTGGATCTACCAGTACTTCAACTCGAAGGAGGAGCGCAAGGCCATGCGGGATGCCAGCCAGGCCCCGCGAAACAGCAGGGAGCTGGCGGTCAGAAACCAGTTCTTCACCCCCCGCTACGTGGTCGAGTTTCTGGTCGATAATACCCTGGGGCGCCTGTGGTTTGATGCGACTCGAGGGGAAACGTCCCTTCGCGACCGTTGTCAATACCTGTTAGTCAAGCCCGATGAGGCGCCGGTGGCGGAAACCAAGCTCCGCGACCCTCGGACGCTAAAGCTGCTTGATCCGGCTTGTGGATCCATGCATTTCGGCCTCTATGCCTTCGACCTTTTTGAAGTGATCTACCGGGAGGCTTGGGACTGGGAGGCTACTCATGGCCCGGGGTCTCTTGACGTGTCCACGCAGCCATTGGCAGGATTCGGGCCGTTGTCGCAGGCGTATTCGGACGTCGAGTCGTTTCTTCGGGACGTTCCCCGGCTGATTGTAGAGCGCAACATCCACGGGGTGGACATCGACCCCCGCGCGGTGCAGATTGCATCTCTTGCCTTGTGGCTGCGGGCACAGCGATCCTGGCATGAGGAGGGCGTTCGAGCCGTGGATCGGCCGGCGATCGGGCGTGGTCGCGTGGTGGCTGCTGTTGCCCCGCCTGTCGAAGAGGATCTGCGCCGGCAGTTCACGGCTCGACTGGATTCACGGGATGAGGAGCTGTTTCGGAAGACGATCGAATTGCTCGATGGCTTGCCTGAGCTGGGCGTCCTCCTACAGATTGAACGTGAACTACCGCGCCTCATCAGGAAGGTCTATGGGGAGACGGGGGCCCTGTTCAAGAAATCTGATGAGTTGCAGTGGGCGCAGGCGGAGTCCAGACTACGGGAGGGCCTTACAGACTTTGCTCTGGCAGGAAAGTCTACCTACCAAGGGAGGCTGTTCGCTCAAGATGCGCTCCAGGGGCTGGAGATGATTGATCTCTGCCGTGAGGTGTTCGACGTGGTCGTCATGAATCCGCCGTTTGGAGAGGCAGCGCTAGGAGCAAGCGAGTACCTGAAGTCGGCATACGTGAACTCAAAGCAAGACATCTTTCAGTGTTTTGTCGATCGTGCGCTCCGAATGACGCGGAAGGCGGGAATGGTCGGTGTACTAAGCGCTCGTACCGGGTTCTTCATGGGTGATAGCGAGTCCTGGCGCACAGAGGTCCTTTGGCAGAACAGCCTCACGAATTTTGTCGACTTAGGACTTGGCGTACTAGACGATGCCTTGGTTGAGGCTGCGGCCTACGTCATAGTGAGTGGACAAAAGGCTGTAGGTGAAATCGCAGCAAGTAGACACCTCGCCACCCGGGATAAAGAGTCGGGTTTGAGAGAAGCCGTCCGGTCATTCAGGGAGGGCGGAAGTCCAAATCAGGACGTCTTTCAGGTTTCTCAGGATATCGTGTCAAGCACCCCTGGGGGCGTATTCGCCTACTGGGCTCCTGAGAGCTTCTTGGCTAGGTTTAGCCAGGCTGAGTCCTTTGCGGAAAATGTCGGTCGTGTTCGGCAGGGCTTGGCAACGGCGGACGACTTTCGATTCGTTCGGTTGGCTTGGGAGGTTCCACCGGACTTGATAGGCAGCGAACGGCGGTGGAATAGGTTTTCAAAGGGCGGTGAGTATTCCCCACCATACGATGACATTCACTTGGTGGTGGATTGGGAGGGTGGGGGGCGTCAGCTGAAAGCGTTCAGTAGGGCATTCATCCGGAACGAGCGATTCTACCATCATAGTGGAGCGACATACACGGTCCGGACCGCCAGCGCCTTCGCGGCGAAGGTTTTACCGAGAGGCTGTGTATTCAGCCATAACGCTCAAAGCTGGTTCTTGGAAGATCGGGACTTGCTCATGAAGTCGGTCGTGTACTTCGGAGCTAGGGTGCCTCAAGCCTATCTGGAACTCGCGGTTGGGGGCGGAGACGTGGCGACCTCGGGAAGTGCGGCCAGGAGATACACTACCAAGGTGGTTCACTCAATTCCAAGTTCTGTACTGAAGAGTCTTGACTACGAGGGCTTCGATGAAGACTGCCGAGCACTGTTGAGAGTGGTTGCCAGTGGTCAATCGCATGACGAGACCACCTGCCTCTTTGCTGGGTATCCGCTTGCCGGATACGAGTCCCTGAGAGCGCTGGCAGCGGGAATGGCATCAGCTAGACAATCGCTCATCACTAAGGCGCTGGAGGCCAGTTGGCGAATAGACCAAGCTGTCACCCAGGCCTGGAGTCTCACGGCGAGCGAGATACGTTTTGTCAGGCAAGAAATTGGACCGCATCCCTGCGAATACGGGGATGTCGGCTCAACGAAGGTGATTCAAAAACTCATGTCCCTCCCTACAACCAAGCTAGTCGCGAGGGGAGTCAAAAAGGAAGGAGCGGCACGATGGCTCACAAAGAAGAGCTATTTCGTAGACCGATCGACAGAGCTCACCTGCCACATCGAGCGGTGCCCGCCGGAGGTTGTAGAGCGGGCCCAGGCGACGGCCGTGACAGACGCAGAAGGACAGGCGGCTCGGCTCGTAGCATTTGCGGTCGGCGTAGCGTTCGGACGTTGGTCATCGGAGCCCCTTGACACGTCAGCGACAGAGTTCTTTATAAACGATCCGTTTCGTGAACTCCCGCCGAATCAGCCGGCTTCCAATACCAGCCACGCACCTCGCCTCTTCTTGGTTGGAGAGCTAGCACACAAGGATTCAATTACCCGGGCAGTCGAGCAGGCGCTACGGCAACTATGGCCCAATTGTGAAGGCCCTGAGCAGGAGCTGTCAGAGGCGTTGGGGGGGGATTTGGATGAGTACCTCCGGACTAGATTCTTCTCGGATCACATCTCGACGTACTCAAAAAGCAGGCGCAAAGCCCCGATCTACTGGCCCCTTACGACGGCTTCCGGCAACTTCACCGTCTGGCTCTACTATCCAGCGCTTAGTCGCGAGAGTCTATTCACGGTGGCAAATGACTACGTCGAACCCACGATTGCGGAGATTGCGCGGGAGTTGAGAGATTTGCGGAACGCGGGCGCATCAAGATCGCGAAATGATGAAGAGCGGCTGGAGCTGCTCCAGAATCTCGACCTGGAGCTCAGAGAGTTCCTCGAAAGCCTCCTCAGATTGGCTTCCTCGTATTACCCGAACCAAAACGACGGAGTTCGAATCACTGCGTCCCCTCTTTGGGCGATGATTCACCACAAGTCGTGGCAGTCTGATCTCAAGGCCACGTGGGTCAACCTTGAAAAGGGCAAGCACGACTGGGCCCACCTCGCCATGGCGTACTGGCCGGACCGCGTTCGTAAGAAGTCCGAGTCGGACAAGTCGCTTGCTATCGCGCATGGGCTGGAGGAACTGTACGTCGAGGCACAGAAGAGCCCATCCAAAGGGAAGGAGTAGGACTCATGAGCATAGCCCAGTTTATCAAAGATGACGTCCTCCAGCCGCGGCTAAAGCAGTCTGGCTGCCTCGTGGTATATGACGGTTCCGAGCGGTACAAGGATCTCTGTCTGTCGCTCTCCGGAGACGAAGTCCATGTGGTGGATACCTCAGATTCGGGGATCGAGAGCCGGGAGGCCGCTCTTTCCGCTCTGAGTAATGTGGGCTCGGCAAGATCGGCCGTAGAATCCGTCTTGGTTTATGTCCCGACGAGGCGCCCGGAGACCGATGAAGCGAAGCAGGCCGATCCATTTGCCGTGTACGGGGCCGCGGGATCAGTCTTCCCCAGGAGTGACGGCGATGAGTATGAGTCTCTGTGCCTACGTGCCAAGCCCGACCACGCGACGGAAGTCCGGAAGGTGTTCGCCTCAACGCCGGGCGGCCCGCCCTTCGCCGTTATCGACGCTATCGGTGGAGGCGTTTCCTGGCCTCAGCTCAGGGCGACGCTGGAGGTAGAGTCTGCCCGGGAAATACTGCTTGCGTTGATCGCACCGAGCTCAAAGCAGGCAGATGTCTTGAAGAGCCCGGAGGGTTGGGCGAGTGAAGCCCCGGGATTCCTCGAGGCCACCTTGGGCATGGCCGTCAAGACCAAGAGCAAGTCGTGGAAGGCCCTTTCCGCTGAATTATGGCGCTTTGTCTTGTTCAGCGAGTTTGTTTTCGACCTTCCGGCTGATCTGCCGGAGGCCCTTCAGGATGTACCCAGGGCCCCCAGCGAGGCACGTCCCATCATAGATCATGTGTGTGAGAGGCTCCGCGCAGACCCCAGGACGCAAACGAAGTACATCGAGGAGGCCGAGCGAATTGAGACCGAGCTTAACCTGGTCTCTCTGTGTGCTGCGATTGACGACCTGGGAGAACGGGACACCTTCCCCTTTGAGGAGCGGACGTTCCTCAACAAAGCCATCAACGACATTCTTGCCGGCCAGATTGACGGGGCACGCAAACTCTTGGCGCGGCACGGTCAATCCGTTTGGTTATCGCGGGGCGAAAGCCGCGCCCAGTGGGACCTGGTACGATCCGCGCTGTCTTTGATCGAAGCCTGCGGTGACTTTGAGCGCCAGCTTGCAGATCATGCGCGGTCCCAAGCCAACCTGTTGGACTTCTATCAAGGGAGCCTCAGGGAAGCGGATAGGCTACATCGTGAGTTTGAGCAGTCCGCTGGCGAGTTTTTCGATACCCAGGAGTTGATGGCTGGGGTCATAGAGAAGGCCCGGGCCTCTTATCGGGGGCTGTCAGAAAAGGTGGAAGGGGCATTTATCAAGCACCTCGAGTCCGCTGGGTGGCCACCGGATGGGCGATCTGCGAATGCGGACACGTTTGACCGGCTCGTCGCGCCGCGACTGCAGGAAAGTGGTCATCGCGTAGCCTATTTCTTGGTGGACGCGCTGCGCTATGAATTGGGAGTGGCCCTGGAGAAGCAGCTGTCCGAGGACGGCCCGGTGGAACTCCAGGTGGCCTACGCGCAGCTTCCCACAATCACGCCAGTCGGAATGGCGAGTCTTCTCCCTGGGGCCGGCACTGGACTATCGCTAGGCCTGGAGAATGGGTCCCTCGCGCCAAAGCTCAACGGAGTGGCGGTGGGCAACGTCAATCAGCGAATGGACATCCTTGCCAAACGCTACGGCGACCGGTTCGCCCAAATGACGCTGAATGAGTTCGTTCGCAAGAACGGCAAAGTTGGAGCGGGTGTCGACCTCCTGGTACTTCGATCAACGGAGATTGATAGTCAGTTGGAAACCAACCCGGAAACCACGTTGGGGCTGATTCCGGGTGTCCTGAAAGCCGTTCGGGTCGCGCTCCACAAGCTGAGACGACAGGGCTTCAAGGCCGCCGTAATCGCAACAGACCATGGCTTCTTCCTCAACGGGCAGGCCGAGGCCGGCGACGTCTGCGTCAAGCCGAGCGGCTCCTGGGGCATCAACGCCCATGATCGCATGTTGCTGGGGGCCGGGACGGCCGATTCGCATAGTGTGGTCCTCAACTCGGCACACGTTGGCGTTCGAGGTTTCTTTGCTCAGGTAGCGCTGCCACGAAGCATGGCACCCTATCGTGCCGGCCACCTCTACTTTCATGGAGGTGCTTCCTTGGCAGAAGCGGTGGTGCCCGTATTGGTGGTGAATCTCGACAACGCGGAGCCGGCAGACCGGGCGCAGTTTGAGGTCGAGTTGCGCTACAAGAAGGGGGCAACCAGAATCACGACTCGGCTCCCGGTGGTCGAGGTGGTCGTCCTGCCGGGTCTGTTTATTCAGAGCGGGCCCGTCGAGATTCTCCTGGAGGCGCAGACCAGCAAGGGCGAGATCATTGGTGAAGCCCGGCCGGGCGGAGAGGTCGACCCGGCTACACGAACCATTACACTGTCTCCAGGGTCGGTGAGCAATATCACCATGCGGATGGAAGACGACTACGAGGGAGCCTTCACGATCAAGGCACTCAACCCAACTACGCTGGCGATCTACGCGTCGCTATCGCTCAAGACCGACTACGCGACATAGGCTCCCCATGGACGATCTGGACAAGAAGCTAAACGAACTCTTTGACGGGAAAGTCCTCCGGAAGGACCTGCTCCACCGAATCAAAAAGGGGACGAATGTCCCCACCTTTGTCTTGGAGTTTCTGCTGGCCAAGTACTGCGCCAGCAGTGACCAGGCTGAGATGGAGGCAGGCATGGAGGCTGCCCTGCAATCGCTCCAGGAGAACTACGTCCGGCCTGATGAGGCCAACGCCGCCCAATCGCGCGTGGCGACCCAGGGCAAGCACAAGTTCATCGACAAGGTTCACGTCCGGTACGTGGAAAAGGAAAAGCGGCACTGGGCATCCCTGGAGAACTTCAACTCCCAACGTATTGCAGTGGGCGAGCGATTCTATCGGGACAACGATCGCCTTCTGGAGGGTGGCATCTGGGCTGAGGTGACTCTGGCCCACAACGACATCGAGGGGGATCCTTACGCCTTCTATATAGAAGAGCTGCGTCCCATTCAACTCTCGAAGTTCGACTTCGATCGCTACGCGGAAGGCCGGGAAGCCTTCACCCGGGATGAATGGATCGATGTCATCCTGCGCTCAGTCGGCCTGGAGCCATCGAAGATCACGCAGCGGATCAAGATGCACTTCATGGCGCGGTTGGCTGCGCTCGTGGAGCCCAACTACAACTATATCGAGTTGGGGCCGCGGGGGACCGGTAAGTCCTACTTCTTCAGCGAGTTCTCTCCCTATGGGACGTTGATATCGGGTGGACAGGCAACCAAAGCGACCCTGTTCTACAACAACGCGCGCCGCAAGGTGGGTCTCGTCGGGTTCTGGGACACCGTGGCCTTTGACGAGGTAGGCGGGATCAAGGTGCGTGATCCGGACACCATCCAGATCATGAAGGACTTCATGGCCAACGGGCGGTTCTCCCGTGGCGTTGAGGTCATTGCGGATGCCAGCCTGAGTTTTGTGGGCAACATCGACATGTCCATCTCCCAGGTGGTTCACTCAACGGAGTACGACCTCTTTCAGCCGCTCCCACCCCAGCTTGACCTGGCCATCATGGACCGCTTTGCCGCGTACATCCCCGGTTGGGAGATGCCCAAGAACAGCAGCGAGTACCTGACCAGTAACTACGGCTTCATTACGGACTATTTGGCGGAGGCCTTCCACTACCAGTTCAAGCACACCAATCGGTACGAAGAAGTAAGCAAGCGAATCCGTCTGGGTGCTGCCGTGGAGGGCCGCGATGAGAAGGGCATCAAAAAGACCGTGGCCGCCTTCTTGAAGATCCTCCATCCGACCACGCCGCCGTCCGATGAGGAGTTCGAGGAGTACGTCACCTACGCTGTCGAGTATCGGCGTCGCGTGAAGGAGCAGATGAACAAGCGGAAGCCGGACGATGAGTTTGAGCAGATCAATTTGTCCTTCTTCCGGGTGGGAGGGGAAGAGGTTGTGGTCTATTGCCCGGAGTCAAAGAATGCCGTGGCCACCCAGTCGGTGATTCGGACGCAGTTGGATGGGAAGCAGCCGCCACGATCCACCGTACCGCCGCCGCTGGCCACCCAGGCACGCGCCCCTCTCCCGGTTTCTGCTGTGCTGCCACCAGCAGTGGACCAGCCGGTGCCGGTACCCGAGCCGGCTCCGGTAGCCTCCCCGGAACCGATCTCCGTGGTTCCCCCTGAAGAGACTCTGAAGGAGCAGCACATCACCGTCCGGTATGGAGATGTCGGGTTTGGGTATGAATCGCTCATGGGCCCCTATGCCAAGGGAGCCAAGAAAGTGCTGGTCGAAGATCCCTACATCCGCCAGAACCACCAGATTCAGAACTTCTCCCGATTCTGTGAAGTGATGGCCCGCGCCGAATCCGTGCGACACATTCACCTGATAACAGGCTACCAGCACGAGGCCGACCGGACGGAGACTGACTACAAGCTCGGAGACATCGAGGACAGCCTAAAGGACTTCGACATCACGCTGACCATCGAGTTCGACAACAGGAAGCACGACCGGCAGATCGTGTTTGACAACGGGTGGACCGTCAAGATTGGCCGGGGTCTGGACTTCTATCAGAAGCCTGGGAGTTTCTATGCGGTCGGGGCGCATGATCTGGAGCTGCGGCCTTGCTTGGAGACCATGATCGATATTTTTCGTTCAGCCTGATCGGCCTCAATCCGCTTCGGTTGCGGTACCCGGTTCGAGGGCCGCTCATCAGTGACTGAAGTGAATCGTCTGAAAGTGGTCGTCACCAAGGAGTGCAAACTTCCTCTGAAAGAGCTCACCGAGATTTTCGTCGGCTGTTGAGAAGAAGACCTGCGTCCCACTGAGTGCAATATTTCGAAGATAGTCGAGGAACGCGAGGCTATTCAGGTCATCAATGTTGGCGACAGGGTCGTCAATCATCAGAATCCCAACGCGATCGCGAACCGAGCGATTCAGGGCCAGGAAGACTGATATCGCCAGAGCGGCTCGCTGGCCGGTGCTGATTTGATCCAGCCTCGCGACAGCACCAGTGGCTCCTCTAGTGAGGAGGATCTCGTTGCCGTCGCCAGCGTCAAGCGAGATGTCAGAAAACTCCCTGGGGAGGTGAATCTGGCTGAAGATTCGGAGTATGGCTTCCTTGTACCGAGACAGAAAATCGGTGAGTCGGTCTTTGAGGCCTGCCTCGGCCTCCAGTGCGTCGAGGGCGCCGAGAGCCTTCTGAACTCTATCAAGCTCCTCGGTTTGGACTGGTACTCTCATTTTGAGGGACTCGGTCTCTGAGCGGTGCTTGCTGAGCTCGGCCGAGCTCTCTTCAAGTTGCGTGCGGAAGTTGAGTGCACTGCGCAGCTCTTCGAGGTGGGCCACGACGCGATTCTCAAGTATGATGGCGTCATCGGCATCATCGAAACAGACGATCCCTTGGGCCGCAACGAGCTGTTCGGTCGCCGCATCGATCGAGCGAAGTTGATCGAGCGCCTTGTCTTCGACGTTCTTGGGGTCACGGAGCCCCGCGAAGACATCCAACGCAGCCTTTTGCAGTTCGCTCTCGGCCGCTTCTGCCGCCATACTAGCGTCGTGGAGTTCTTCCGGGAGACTGGCCATCCTCTGTGCAAGCGGAGCGCGAAGTTCGTCGAGATTGCCGGTCCCAATGTCCGCCTTTTCTCTTTCTGCAATGCTAGCGAGCCGGTTAAGCACCTCCGTAGCTTGCTCGGCTGCGTATCCGCGTAGCTCGAGGGCGGTTGACTTCTGTAGTACCGCGTCAAGCTCCTGAATTCGGGAGGCACATCGTGCGATCTCCGCGTCAAGCCGAACCGTGACCTCGTGGAGAGCCAGGTTGTTTTCTACGGGTCCTTCGCCAGTACCAATGAGGAACGCGAGGGCCTGCTGGAGCGCCTCTCGAGCGTTGTTCAGCGTGCCGAGCTCCTTCTCCAACGAGCGCACCTTCTTTGACATGGCAGCCAGGAGTCGCTCTGCTGGGTCCTGAGCTTCGTGCGCTCTGATCCTGCGCTCCAGATTTTCGCGTCCGTGATGTTGACCGCACAGTGGACAACTCTCCTCATCAGGGAGAGCATCCAGGAGTTGTACACCCGCGTTCGTAAGCTCGCGGCGGAGCTTGGCGACCTGCGAAATTGTCCGCTCGATTTCTTGCATCTGTTCCCTCAGTTCCGCGAGCTCCAGTTCGGCCTCTTCAATTTCCATTTCCATTTCTGTTGGCTTCCTCCCCTGGAGGTCCTCCGGTGCTGTCAATGCGGCAAGGCGGTCTCTTGCGCGCTGCAGGTTCCGACGCCGTTCGCGCAGTGTCGAGAGCTCCTTCTCCACGGTCGACATCTGCTCGACTGGCGTGCCAGCCAGGACAGCCAGAATCTCCGCGGCCGCTTCAACAATCTCAGCGTTCTGGCGCAATTCCTGGAGTGAAGAGCTGTGACGGTCAGCCAAGGCTCGCGTAGCTATGGCTGCCTCTCGGCGGCTATGGATGGCCGCGACCACTGTTCTCAAACGGTCTCCCTCTGCAGCAAGCGCCTTGGCGGACAAGGGGCGGAGCCATTCGGTGGTGCGCTTCGCGTGCGCGAGGTGCCGCCTCGCGGTTGAAAGCGCGTCGAGCGCATCGCGTGGACTCAGGTTGCCTGCGAGGCCGAGCTCCACCGAGAGGGCGCCTTGTACGCCGTCTAGGTTGTCGGCTTGAGACACTTCTCCTTCGAGCCGGACCACCTCGGCGCGGCGCATCGAGAGATCCTTGCGGTTCTGCTCGAGCGAGGCCACCAGCTCGCGCTCAAGGTTGCGAAGCTCCTTCGCAAGGCCTTGGATACGGTCGAAGACTTCAGTCGCCTCCTCGCCAAGCAGCAGGTCCGCGAACGCCTTGCTTAGCACCTCGCCGTTGTCCTGATACGCAAGCTTATATGCGGCATCGCTCGAGAAAAAAACGTACCTACCGAATGACTTTGGGAGTTCGTTTCCGCGCCGGTATGAACGGCCAAACCAAAGTGCGTCACGCTTTCGATACTTCGCCCCGTTGTTGGGTTCGTAAACCTCCTTCCGACCATTTACCGTCACAATGGACAGCGTTGCCACTTCTTTGCCGCTAGCATCGCTCTCTCCGCAGAGGATGAGTTCGATGGCCTCGAGAAAAGACGTCTTTCCGCTTCCGTTCGGGCCTGTGAGGAGATTGACCGGCTTGAGCGAGTAGGTGCGGGCGGGGGGGCGCTTGCGATAGGCATCAACCGATAAAGACCTGAGGCCGGCTAAAGGCTGCTTCTGCTGCGGCGCGGAACCTCGGGTGCCCCGGGTGCTGGGGGCGACCTCTCCGTTTCGAATGCGCTTGATCAGTTTCGTCCGCGGCGACCTGCCAATGTCGCCAAGCCCCGCTGGCTCCAGCTGTTCAAGCCAACCATCGACGACGTTGCCGATGGAAGTGGTGAGCTCGCCATCGACGTCGAGTGTACGGTCGACGAAGTCCGTGAGCTCGTCTTCAGGGATGACATACTTGCGCGCGAAGTTGTCATCCTGAACGATGGTGCGGCTGATCTCGTTGAAAGCAGGAGCCTCAAGCCACTCTATCTCGAAAAGGAAGACCAGGTAGTAGTTCCACTGCAGGGGCCCAGCATGGGCGTAGAAGTCGTCAGCGAGGAGGTCTTCCTGGTATCGAGCAGGGTCGAAACCATCGCCGGCCATCACGCCGGAAGCGTCGAAGTAGAAGACCGACACCGGTTGGTCTTTAAAGGTGCGCTCGCACCGGAACACCGATTTCTTATCACCTAGCCGCGTGATGTTGCTAAACCTGGCATCAAGCGTACGTTCGATTGCAGGGAGCTGCATTATACTCTCGTGATCTTGCTGGCTTGTGAAGGCGTCCGCGTGATTCTCGCTTCAGGGACAACGACTTTGTACCCAGGGGTGGCGCCAATGAAGAACCAACAGAATATCCGCCGGTACCCATCGCCGATGGCGCCTGCGAGTCGATCGAGTCGTGCGATCGCGCGCTCTTCGTTGCCCACCATTCCTAGAAAGACGGCGGTGCCCCTCGGATGTTGACCGTCGTAAATGTTGTCGTTCGGCTTATCGGGGTAATAGTCGAGCGAGGTTCCCCCAAGCGGAATGAGTTCGCCGTGGCCGAACCCGCTCGCAGCGTCGAAGATGTCGTATAGGGCCCGGAGACGCCCCATCCGTTCATCTATGTGACCTTGCCCCTCCGGATCGCGTGCGTATGCAGTGCGTACCAACACCTCCCCCGAGTTCAACGCCATGGGCTCAAGGCTCTTTGGAGCTTGCCACTGGTTGTTCGAGACGCTCGCAGATGCAAGCGCAACGAAACGCTCCAACGTCATTCTGCAACTCGCACAGCTATGTGGGACTCGAGTATTGAGATTCACTGACTGGAGAAGCCTGTTGACGCCATCGTCGGGGGCGCCCCCTGGAACCCACTTCGTACTGTTCCAAGTCAGGAAGTCCTGCACCACGGGACCCGTTCGTAGGCAGGTCTCCGCCGGGCCCATTCCTTGGGACGGCTTGGTGAGCTGGATCTCCAAACAGTGTTCGTCGTAGCTCGCCACGTAAACCATCGCGCGATAGTCGTCCCACCGGAAAAGGTAGAGGCCGCCGTCGTGGTTGCGTTGTAACCGGCTATCGCTCACATCAAGTTCCGTTGACTTTGTATACAGGGCGCTGTGCGGGGCGTCGGTGACGGGAAACTGCTTTCCGTACAGGTCCGCCCGTGTGGAGACCGCCCAGTTGAGTGAGATGATCTCCTTGGTGGACGAATTCGCCCGAAGAATGTCGGTTCGATAGCGAGACACATTCTGTTGACGCGGCTTCGGGTTCAGCTGGAGGTGGCAAACCAGTATTGGCTTGGTGGCGAAGCCGGGGAGTGACTGCGGGTGAAAGTTCAACGCGTCCGAGCAGATCACGGGCAAGAGGAGGATCGAGTCCTCGTCGCTGTTAGCGATTGTGTACCCATGACTTCCACAAACGAGGTTGTCCCTTTCGTTGGGGATTGGCTTCGCACCCATCGGCTGGGTCTTGAACTGAAGCACAACCACGAGCTCGTCGCTAGAATCGACGAAGCAGATGGCGAGCGGATCTAAGAAGTTCTTGTTCGATTCCTGGACAACGTCGGTCTCGTAGAGGATCTTGCATCCGAGGCGTTCCTCAAGCCGACCGACCTCTTTCCTAGGCATGGACTGACAACCTAGAAGCCAAAGACCACGCTTCTTTGGCCGGACCCCAGCTTTGATCGCATCCTCAAGCGCCGGCCAAGGGCAGCTATACTCGGGCGAGAGGGTCAGGTCTGCTTTTCGCGTAGCGCTTTCACCGAGGAACTTCCTGAACTTGGCGACGGAATCGTCGTCCTCGGCTTTGAAGCCCGTCTCGTCGATAGTGACCGGTAGGTCGGGTTGGATATGAAAGCAGGTATAGGTGGCCTCGTCAGGAACGAGGAAGGAGAACTCCGGGGGTTCGACGCCGCGACTCGAGCAGAAAGCCCTAAACGACTCAAACTCTAGCTCCTTCATGCTACGCTCACCCGTGAGATGGGGCTCTTCTTCACTATTCGATAGTTCATTTTAACGCTGCGTCCGTCCGTCCAACGTTTTGGCAATGTGCGGTCCGGCTGCGCAAACCATCGTACCCGCCATTGCGGTGAATCGCAATGGTCGTTTGATACCGATCCGACCGTGACTGCCGGATCCGCACGATTGGTTTGATACTGTTTATGGCCACCCCCTGAAGCCTGTGACGTAGGAGGTGACCTCCACGCACAAACTCCAGGAGGAAAGCCATGCGGTATTACCAACCCCAGAAGCAGCACAAATACTTCTGCGGCGTCGACCTGCACACGAGCACGATGTATCTCTGCGTGCAGGATCAGGCTGGACACGTCCAGCTTCACAAGAATATACGGAGTCGCCCCGGACCGTTCCTTGAGGCCGTTCAG
>JAJCYP010000132.1 GCA_029262855.1 Bacteroidota bacterium
CTGCATCGATATGAAACATTCCCACCACCTCGTCCTGCTGCTGGCGCTTGCACTCCCAGGCTGCGCCGCGAGCGACAACGAGCCTCGTCCACCCAACGTTCTGATGATCTCGGTGGACGATCTCAACAACTGGATCGAACCGCTCGGAGGACACCCGCAGGCCCAGACGCCCAATCTGGCCGATTTCGCGCGACAGTCCATGGTCTTTCGCCGGGCTTTTGCCGCTTCCCCGTCCTGCAACCCTTCGAGGACGGCGCTGCTCACGGGCAAGGCTCCGCACGTGACGGGCGTGTACAACAACCCACAGATCTGGAGACACATCCTGCCTGACGAAGTGACCCTTCCCCAGTACTTCCGAACGAACGGGTACTGGGCGGCGGGTGCCGGGAAGAACTTCCACAACAACATGCCGGACCCGGTCTCGTGGGATGACTACTTCCCGAGCCTGATCAGGCACATGCCCGAGTACTACCTGCCCGTCCGGGACCCGGCGACCGATGAGGTCACGTTTGCGCTGCAGGACAACGAGATCCGGGAGGACGATCCCAAGGGCGTCACCTTCACCATGCCGCCCTTCGATCGGATGTACATCGCATTCGACTTCGAACCCCTGCCGGTGTCTGTGGAAGAGACCGGAGACTATTCCTCGGTGAACTGGATCTCCGAGCAGCTCCAACGAGACCACGACAAACCCTTCTTTCTCGCCGCGGGACTCTATCGTCCGCACCTCCCGTGGTATGTGCCGCAGGAGTTCTACGACAAGTTTCCGCTGGAGTCCATCCAGCTGCCGCGCGTTCTCGCGGGAGACACCGAGGACCTTCCGGAGGGAGGCCAGCGCATCGCCAACAGCCGATACCACCAGGCGGTGACAGACGCGGGCCTGTGGAGGGAGGCGGTCCGGGGCTATCTGGCTTCCATCAACTACGCCGATTATCTGGTAGGCGAACTGCTCCGGGCGCTGGACGAGAGTCCATATGCCGACAACACCATCGTCGTGATCTACTCGGATCATGGATGGCAACTGGGAGAAAAGAACCACTGGCGCAAGTTTGCGCTCTGGCAGAACGTCCTCAACACGGTGCTCATGGTACGGGTACCCGAGGGAGTGGAAGGACTGCCCTCTGGCAACTTCCGGCCAGGGATCTCTGATCGGGGTGTGTCCCTCGTAGACCTTTTCCCGACGCTCACAGAGCTGGCCGGCCTTCCACCCAAGGCCGGGGTGACCGGAAGGAGCCTTGTCCCCCTGCTTCAGGAGCCAAATGCCGAATGGGATCACCCGGTCGTGTCCGTGCTTGGCGACGACAAGTATTCGGTGATTCTCGGCGATTGGCACCTGATTCGGTATGGGGCCGAGGGCAACGAGCTGTACAACATGGCCGACGACCCCGAAGAGTGGACCAACCTGGCTCTGGACCCGGATCATGCCGACCTGATCGAGTCCATGGCCACCCACATCCCCGTGGATCGCGTGCCCGCCGTGCAAACCGCCCCCATTCGCTGGGCTGATGTTTTGAGCGGAAAGACCCAGTTCTACAAGGAGAAATAGCGTGGTCTTCGAAGTGTCGTTCTCTCTTCGCTAATCGGGTCGCTTTAATGCGTTCCTTTGGCTGACTTCCGGAATAAAGTCCATCGTGCACGTTGCATGTCGGCTCCGTCGCTCATCGCGAGCCCGCCACTTCGCTTATGTGCACTTGTCTCGGCGTCCCTGGACGCCCGATGCGGAACGCCGTGGTCGCATTCCTTCTCGGATATGCGTCTCTCTCTTCAGCCACTGCTCAGGACGTCCTGATCGACGCCAACGGCGACGGGACCTCCCTTGCCGTTGGCGAGCACCCAACTCTGAACATTGTAGACGGCCGCCCAGCGGTGTCCTACTACGATGTCATCAACCAAGAACTGCGGTTTGCCATCAACGGCCAGCCCGACGGACTGGGGGCGTGGACTGATGTGCTGGTTGATGCCGATGGAGACGGGACCTCCACGAAAGTTGGCCGCAGAAGCGTGCTGGCCGTGATCGGTGGCTTTCCAGCCATCGCCTATCACGACGGGGACACAGGCCTGATTCGGTTTGCCATAAGCTCCGATGTTGCCGGTGCGGCAGGCACTTGGACTGACAGCCAAGTAGCAGGGCCGGGCTCGCGGCCATCGCTTGCCGATGTCGGGGGCTTCCCTGCCATCGCGTACACGAGCGTTTCCCTAGCCATCCGTTTCGTCATCAATGACGCGGCCGACGGCTCCGGGACGTGGACTGACTACCCGGTGGCCTCAGGTGCCTTTTCGAAGTCGAGGGGGTCATTGACCGTCGTCGACGGTCGGCCCGCCATCGCCTATCAGGACGGAGACAACTTTGGCGACCTGCGGTTTGCGATCAATTCTTTGGCGGACGGGAGCGGCGTCTGGACAGATGTGCTCGTAGACGCGGATGGCGACGGCACCACTGAAGGCGTAGGCTGGGCGGTCGAGATGCAGATCTTGGACGGACGGCCGGCCATCGCCTACAACGTCTGCGAGCGGAAGATTTTCCCTTCCCCTTCGGGCGCCTTGGTGTACAACGAGGCGCCGTTTGAGGGCGCCAGGTGCTACGGAACCAGGGAGGTCCGCCTGGCCATCAACGCGGCTGCAGACGGATCCGGCGCGTGGTCAGATGTATTGCTCGCCCCCCTGTTCGTCGGAATCCCGGCGATTACCCTTGATCCGGTCCGGTTCCAGAATTGGGATCCCGACCTCGACCTCAATAGCTACGCTGAGCCCACTACCCTGTCATTCGATGTGGTCGCCGGCCTCCCCGGCGCCGCCTACTTTGGCGAGGGAGGCGTTCGGTATGCCAGCAGCGGCAGCATTAGCGGGGACGCTGGCACCTGGACGAACTCACTGGTCACAACCTTCACGCACTCGTTCGGAGAGCTTTCTCTTGCATCCGTAGCCGGCCAGCCTGCCATTGCGTACTACATGTTCGGTGCGCTTGTTGGATCGGGGACCTCCGATTTCGCCTTTCCATGGACGCTCCGCATGACCCGAGCGCTGGATGCCGCCGGCACCTCCTGGGGAGCCCGGGATGACAGCGGCCTGGGCGGAGGAGGCTCGACCGACGACCGCCCCACGCTCGACCTGGATGGAGACGACGTTGTCCTGATTGATGGTGACGGAACGGAAATACTCCGGAGTCCAATCGCCGCCCTTACGCCTCCTATTCATGTTCAGGGAGGCCCCGGCAACTCCACCCTGACCATTACGGCAGCCATGGCCACGGCAGGTGTGGAGATCCTGTTTAATGGAGGCGACGGCTTCAACATGTTGATCATCGAGGCGGCTTCTGTCGATGAGGTAGCCCACATTTTCTCGAATGAGACTGACGGGTTTGTCGATGTGGATTGCGGCACCTGCGCGGGTGGCACGATGACCCGCATCGGGTACCTGAACCTCTCTCCCATCCTCGATAATCTCAGCGCGGTTGCAAGGACTTTTGACTTCACGAGCGGGGTTGACGAGGCAGTGACCCTCACCGCGGATGGCGACGGAGCCTCCGGGAACGGCATCTCATACATCGACTCTGATGTGGGGGGCGAGTCGGTCTCGTTTGCCAATCCAACGGGCTCGCTGGCAATTTCCAGCGGTGCCGGCGCAGGCCGAAAGACCTATTCCATCGGGGCCCTGGATACTCCGATCCCCGGCGGGTTCACCACACTGACCGTAGACGGAGCCGACAAGGCTGACTTCTTTGAGATCACCCCGGTTGCGGACTATCTGATTTCAGTGGATGGAGGCCTGCCGACGTCCACCTGCCCAGGCGATGCGCTGACCTTCGACTTGTCGGGCGGAGCCGTCATCGCAGCCACTTCCGAGACGGGCGGGGCCGGCTCGGTGACATTCGCATCGCCGTACGAGCCCGTTTCTTTCGCGGAAATCGAGTCGTTGGGCGAGGTGAGCCTTCAGATTGCGCTCAATTATTCGACCCTGTATGCGACCGATGACCTTTCAGCGTCCAACGGCACTGACCTGACCGTGACGGTAACCAACAGCGGCGCAGCTACCCTGAGATGCGCCTCCGTGAGTATCGATCCGGCGCCAAGCGATTGGCTGTCCGGCGCGGCCACAACGCCTGGAGCGCCCGCGTTTACGAGTCCCATCTGGACCGTTCCCGACCTGGAGGCTGGCCAAAGCCAGACGCTCTCGCTGGAAGGATTCGTCGTCCCACCCGCTCCGGACTTTGTCACGTTTACGGGCGGCTCACAGTCCAACGTGAATGCCCCCGAAGTGCAGGCCGTTTTGGAACTGTCGTGGGGTTTCAGACTTCCTCGCAACGCGCACGCAAACACTGCCCTGTTCCACGAACGAACCACAAGCGTGGGCGCGTATGAGGGACTGCTGCTTGGCCTGTTCCAGGGCTCCCCGGGCATCGAGGGTGCCGTGTGGTGTCAGATCCCGGACAGTGTAGGCCCCTGGCCCACTCCACCCTTGGACCCTGCTGCCGTCTCCGGCTTCTGGCGCACGTGTTCGGCCGGATTGCCCTTTCCGCTGCACGTTAACGACCTGTTTCTCGACTCGAACGATGTGATATGGCTCGCGGCATGGGGCTCCGCCGGCCTGTATCGTTCGGATGACGGCGGAGAATCCTGGGAAGCCGCCCCGCCCACCGGGGCCTCAAACTTCGGAATTGTGTACGCCATGGCCGAGGATGCCAGTCTTGGCATCCTCTACATCTCGGCCAACAACGGAGACGTCTGGAGATCTCTCGATTCCGGCATCCATTGGCAGCAGGTCACATCGCTCCCTGCCGGCCCGGCTGACACTCCCTGGTCCCTGACTACTCACCCGTCCCAAAGCGGCGTGATCTATGCGGGGACTTTCGGCGGTGGGGTCAACTATTCAACCGACTTTGGCAACTCGTGGCAGGTGCTTGATGATCCAGTGACGGCCGCTAACGAGAACGACGCCCTGCTTGATACCGACGCGTCCGGCGACGACTACGCCGGGCACGTGTTCGACCTTGAGTTTTCTCCCGATGGGGACTACCTGTTTGTTGGGACGGGGAGCGGCGTCTGGAGAGCCGATCTTGCGACCAACTCCCCGACTCCGGACGACTTCACGGGTACCTGGACCCAGATCGGACCCATGGTCGATCTGGGAACGGGTACAGTGATTCCCGAGGTTAGGCATCTGGCCTTTGCGCCCGATGGGGGCACCTTTGATTTGGTTGGTGGCACCTGGGGCTTCGGGGCGTACATCTGGGATGATCCCACCGGGGTGGCGACATCGGAGTTTCTTGCACTCCGCGAGAGTCACGTGACCGTAGTGGCAGTCTCGGCAGCCGGGGCAATCATGGTTGGCAGCGAGACAGGTTCGACGGAGACCGTCTTTGCCGAGGCCGGTGTCGCGACTGCCATTGACCCTGCCGCGACGACGATTCCGCTCGGCTATGCGCTGCACCAGAACTACCCTAATCCGTTCTCTGGCAGCAGCACCGTGACTTTTGACGTGCCAAAGGCGGCGTTGGCCCGGCTCTCGGTTTTCGATTCGCTCGGCCGCGAAGTGTCGGTATTGGTTGACGGCGTAGTAACGGCCGGGAGACACGAGGTCTCGTTTTCGCTGGAGGGGTTGCCCGCCGGAGTGTATCTGTACCGGTTGGCAACGCCTGCCGGGACGGTGACGAGGAAGTTGCTGGCGCTGTAGGTGGTCCCGCTGGCCAACCCGGGATGCCATCCGGCTGCGGTGCTGACCGACGTGAGGAGCGGGAAATAGGGGATCCTCGGACGTGGGGGTCGAGTCCCATCCGGGGTACAACCGCTTATAGTCACGAGCGCGATCTCTCCGTTGCCTAGAGCCTACCCACAACCAAGCGCCAGTGCGGCGGGCACCTTGTGGAAAGGTGCGCGCCGCGCTGATGTCAAGCCGCTGAGTTTCTTTCAGCCTAGAGACTAGTGCGAAGAGCGGTGAGGCCAGCTTGATAGACGCCGGTCAGAAGAGCAGCCACGTCCTCGGCGGGCGCGCCTGAGGGCTCAAAAGTGGCGCTCCAGGTGACGACAGCTCCATCTCCCTCGCTATCAACCTTGATGGTCGAGTGATACTCAGCCAGAGGCAGGGGACTTTCGGTGATGGAGTAGGAGTAGGTGCGCTCCTTTGCATCAATACTGTCAATTCTCTCATGGACCTCGGCGCCATTGGCCAGGGTGCAGAGACGTTCCGAACCGGATACCGGGCTCTCGGCGATGGCCGGATGCCATGAACTGATGCCAGAAGGGTCGCCGATGACGCTCCAGACGTTGTCGGGCGTGGCGTTGATATGACTGACTACGGTGATGCTATGCATGGCTTCTTTTGGAAGGATTAGGTGTGTTTCAGGGTGGTCGGCCGTCCGACTCCCTTGAAGAAACCCTCCCCTCTGCCCGCACTCAATAGGGGACCTCCCCTATTGGGGGGCCAACGTACGGGCCACCAGGCGGTGTCTCACCGCAAAAAGAGCGGCGGAGGCCCTCGTACGGGTTCCAATCTTGTCGTAGACATGGCCAACGTGATGTTCGACCGTCTTCGGCGATATGAACAGCTCCGTTGCGATCTCTTTGTTGGAGAGCCCTCGCGCCATGAGACAGACCACTTCGGCCTCACGCTTGCTCAGACCGTTTGGCAGCGCGCCCAGGCTCGCCTGGTGACCGGACTCGGCATGGCACACGGCCCGGACAACCATGGGATCCCACTTCCCGGCTTTGCTCTCTGCCAGCAGTGTGCCTGACGCTTGCTCAACGCTCTGAGCCTTTCGTCCGGGGCCGTCCTGCCGCAGCGTGCAGTAGGCGTCGCAGGCGGCCAGCAGCTGAACGTGAAACTCCGGGGTCCGGATCTGCCGATGATACCCCGACCCGTCGGCCCGTTCCTGGGTCGAGGATGCCAGACGTGCATAGGGCGCAAAGGCCGATGTTGCCCGCAGGATGCTGTCGGTGAGGTACGTGTGCTGCTCCATCTGGGTTTGCTCAGCGCGGGACAGCGGGGGCGCTTTGTCCAGCAGTGCGGCAGGCAAGCCCGCCTTTCCCACGTCGTGCAGGTAGGCAGCGATTCGCAGGGTCTCCCGCATTGACTCGTTGAGTTCGGAGCACTCTGCCGCTCTTACCACGAGATCCGCCACAGCGCTGCTGTGTCCGAGCGTATACACAGATCGGTGGTCCACGTTGAGCCCACAAGCACGCGCGATAGCGGCCAGGGTCAAGTCCGAGGCGGCCTCAAATTCAGGTGCCTCATCAAGGAAGAGGTCCATCAGACTTGAGGCGTCCATGCCCGCAACCAATCCGTCCGGGTCCGAAAGCACAGCGTCGCAAATCCCCGGGCAAAACTGTCCTCCTTTACGCGCCCGAACCTGGGCCACGGCCCATTCGAGACCCATTTTTCGTCTCTGGAGCTCAAAGGCGGTGGTTACGTGCATCACGCGGGCGGGTATTGAGAGATCTCCGCCCGAAATGCCGGCAGGTAGCCCTCGCCCATCCGAGCGTTCGTAGATCTGATCCAGGGCGTCCTTTACTCCGGAAGGCATCCCTATTTCGCCCGCCAGTTGGCGGGCCAGGTCGCAGTGACTCCGGGTGATCGCCACCATTACTTCCGCCGTGGAGTGGACGCCGTCCAGGCGATCCAACGCCTCCGCTCTTGACTCCGCTGGCCCATCGGGAGCCATCTCCCGGTCGAGCCACCAGCGGGTATCTGCTGGGTCGGCCAGGTCGGCCAGGGAAAGTGCCCGCTGATAGCCGTGCACATCTCCCAGCGTCAGGCTGACGGTCTCAGGAATTGCGACCGAGCACCCGGTGTAGCGCAGCAGGCTCGCGTAGAATGCCGCAACCCCCTCCCCGTCTGACAACCCCAGTCTCAGGCCGATCCGGCCGGCCAAAATGGCGGCGCCTATTCCCGTCTCTCCAGGGACACCTACCCCGATGTCAGCGACGATGGAGAGCGCCCCCAAGACCTCAGGGAGTTGATTCTTCTTAAGTGTCATGAACTCGGGCCGCGCTTTCCAAGCTCTGAATATATCGTCGCGCAAAGCTTGGTTATCGCACAGCGCGGAAGATGATGTTGCTACTTTTTCCGGATCACCTCGCATTGAGGCCTCGGCACGACGACGTCCAGATTCCGCCGCAGACACCCCGGGCCGGCACTATTTGCGGCAACCGGGCATTCGGAATCCACTACTTTGCGCGCGAACCCCTGAATCAACCAGATCGGTAAACCCGCCCTCCAATGCGAAAGTCAGTTCTTACGGCCATTGTGGTCCTGCTCCCCGTCCTTGCCCCCGTCGCTACAGCCCAATCGTACGCTGAGACGGTCTGGACCCAACTGCAGGCCGCCTATGGTTCCATTTCGGATGGCGGCGACTACACGCTCATCAACCACGTCATCGGCAAGTTGACCGAGTCCAGCAGCTCTTATTGGACCTTCCCCCTCAAGGCTGGAGAGGAGTACTTCGTCATGGCCGCTTGCGATGAGGACTGCTCCGATGTGGACCTCTATGTGCGGATTGATGGCGACATCGTCGCGTCCGACGCCACGGCCGATGATGTACCCATAGTCCGATTCAGGGCAGCGAAATCTGGTACGCACCAGATCGAGGTTGAGATGTTCGAGTGTTCGAACCAGCCCTGCTTCTGGGGCCTCAGTCTCTTCGAGAAGTAGCGCGGAACCCGGGCGGTCAGTCTTGGCCGCCCGGGTTTTTCCCGACCCCGCGCTTCGCAAGCGCGACCCAGAGCATTCCGGCGGCCGCCAGAAACCCCGCCATGGAGGCCCCGAAGATGTGACCGCCCGGCGAGTCCTCCCCGCCGAAGACCGGCGAGATGCCAAAGACATCCTCGACGACGACCGCCGCGAAAAGGGGTGACAGCACGATGGCGATGGCCCAGTAGGTGGCCTTGACGCTTCCGCGCCGACGTATCACATGCACGGGACGCCGGAGTACATGAATTGGATTGTGGAGTCTGGATTCCGGTCAGGAACGCCGCCCACCAGACCGCCCGCCACGATCAACGTGCCGAAATCGCTTTCCTTGAATTCCGTCTCGTGGACCTCCTGCATGTCGGCGATTGTCGATCCGATCCCGATGCCGGCCATGTCTGTGATCTCCGAGTCGCCGCCAAGCCACCAGCCGGCGATGCCGTTGTCGTCATAGCGAATGGTGAGCCCGGGCCACGAGGCGGAGTGCAGTTGGCACGGCTCAACGTTCCTGTGAATGGTCGGCTCTCCCAGCATGCGCGTCACCAGTGGAAGGACCTCGTCGGCACTCTGGGAGAAGGGAACGGCGCGGGTCGCGCCGGTGTTGCCGTTGACCAGGCGCAGACCGCCGTCTTCGACCGCGAGTATCCAGGGGGACTCCATGGCGGCGGCGGGTGCCTCTTCCTCAGCGGCAGGAGCTGGATTATCGGTTTCGGGGGCGGGTGTTTGGCACGTCGCGATGAGGACCGTGAGGAGGATGGCGGTCAGGAATCGAGGGGTCATCGGGTGTTTTCGTTGAGTTTTGAGGCGCGCGGTCAGGGGTCAGTGTAACGGGGCAATAATACCCTTGATACAGCGAATAGCGGTGCGTACCCTGGCTTGCCCCCCCACCAAGGAATCTGCCGGTAAGAATGAGAAGACGACGGGGCACCCTGCTCGCGCTGTGCGCAATAATAGCCGCTTTGGTTTCGTGCGACCAACTCTTGCCGGACTGTGACGGAGCGCACGGTATGAGAGCGGAACACCTACAGCCACTTGCGTGCGCTGGATGGTTCGAGTTCGTCTCGGAGCACGTCGGAGAGGTGATCTACCGTGACGTGGTTGCGCTGGATGGCAGCGATGACCTCGCGACCGGACGCGCATATTGTCGGAGTTGCCGTGTCGAGGTTGCGGCCTTGGAGCCCGGTGGCGCGATCGGCATGGGACGGGTTGCGCGCGACCCGGTAGAAGTCGCCAGCATTCTGGTACATGAGGCTGCGCACCTGTCCGACGACTGCGAGAATGGTGAGGGACCAGCCGAGGAAGCGGAGCTCGCTTTCCTGAGGGACTACTGGGAGAAGAGAGAAGAATGTCGTTCCCAGTGAGGTCGCCAGCGTACAAGTTCTCGGTGATTGTCAGTCTCCTGTTCATTGCTGTCCCCGGAGTCTCGGCACAGCGCGTTGGCCTGAGAGGAGGTTTGGTCTTAAGCACGCTTTCTGTTGAGAACTCCATCGTCACAGATTTTCCGCCTCGGGCGGGGTTCGCGCTCGGCGTGGTGGTCGAGGTTCCGATCGCGAGTGGGTTTCATCTCCAGCTGGAGCCTTCGTTCGTTCAACGCGGAACGGAAATCGACTGGGGTTCTGAATCCTCGCGTGGTCGGGTGAGGGTCATGCTGGACTACATCGTACTGCCGATCATGGCCAAGTTCACGGACGACTCCTGGTCGCTCTCACCTTACATCATGGCGGGCCCTTCTCTTGGCCTAATCGTCACCGAGCGAAGTGACTCCAACGAGGCGGGAGAAGTCCGAGACGATGATTCTCTCGTCAAGGACTTCAACGCGACGGCTGAGATTGAGGCTGGAATCCGGATCCCCCTCAACCTCCGACATGGAACCGCGCTGGTGGTCGGTGCGCGGTACTCTCTGGGGCTTACAGACATCAGTCGTTCCGGTGTCGGTGCTGTCCACACTCGGGGAGTCCTCGTCCTGGCGACGATCCTTCTTCAGTTGTGACAACGGCCGCACACTCAGGGCTGTATGTACCAGCCGCTGTCCGCGGGGACCCATCAACCACCTGACGCTTGGAATGGTAATTGCGAACCGCCGGATCCAGACCGGATCATCCTGATCTCGTAGACGAGGTTCAGTCCGCTCCTCCCGTGGCCGATACCCACGGTCGAAGGCACTTGGCAAGGGCGATCCATGAAAGCGATACTCGCAGCGGCGGTAATTACAACTCTCGGACTCGGATACCTGGCGATTGAGCCGGACATCGTTGCGGATCAACTCTACTCGAGGAAGAACTCGTACCGCCCGATTGACGAAGAATGGCTCAGGGACGCCAGGGCCGGAGTCGAGGCCGGTAATCCGTATTGGGAGACTTCGTACGGTCTGTTTCTGCTGAATGGGTCCGGCGACAGGGAGGGCATTGAAGTTGAGATCCAGGCAGACCCTGATCTCGCTCACGAGCTGATCGAAAGCGCGGTCGATAAGGGTCTATCCCGTGGTCTTTTCACGACATGGGTTTTCACCGGGCAGACTGACGATGTCCTGACGCGTGCGTCGGACCTCGGAGAGCCATGGGCAATGTCGTTGACCCTGGGACGATTGCTACAGACTGCTGAATGCACACCTGAGGGGCGCGCCGTCTTCACAGGGACCGTCCCGTCGCGTGAGGCACTTTCACGCAACTACAGCCGGGCGGTGGAGGTTTACGAGACCTACTCGCTGCCCGATTTTTGGGGTGGGCACTACCGCGAGGAGTTGGACCGAAGCTACGCCGTGTTGTCAGACATGCTGGACCGGTACGAGAACGGGATTGAGTGCACGCCTCAGCCGGACGCCTAGCGTCAATCGTCTCCCAGCCAGGTGCCGCGAAACCCCTTGACGTTATGATCCCAGGCCGCCAACTGGTACTTGATGTCGCCGTATCGATCGGGGTCGGACACGCGATTGGCGAACGCGTCGCCATAGTCGGTGGAAAAGCGGAATGCCTGGTGCGCCATGAACTGCATTCTGCCGACCACGGAGTCGTCGCCGGGATTCATCTGGCGCGGACCGAACAACTCGACTGAGTAGCCCAGCGCATCCTCGAGCTGGCTTCGGGCTGCTTCGGCCAGATGGCGGGCTGTGGCGAGTGCTGCCGGGTCCGGATTCTGTCCGGGGGCCTCCGCATTTACCAGGTCGTAGAAGGCGTCTATCGCGAATTCAACTGGCAGAACGAGCGCTTCATGTCGTGCTCGGGCCGTTGCGTCCAGTTGATTGGCAACGGTCCCCTCATGGAACCGGATACTCTGAATCATTCGGAGTAGGTCTGGGAATCGCCCGCCGGTGTTGCCGCCGACCAACACCACATACCTGAGAGTGCCCTTGGTGGCGTACGATGCGTAGTAGGTCGCTCCGGCGGCTTCCACCACGACGGCGCCCTCGGACTTGGCTTCCGGATCCTGGAGGATTGCTTCGATCTCAGTAATCTCGCGCGCATGCCTGATCTGACTCAGGTACGCCTGCTCGCCCCACTGCCTCTCCTGGTTCGGGGACATCTTAGTCCCCTCCCGGGTCTCTATCTGAATTGAAAGGTCCTCGAACGGTGCCTGTACGCGCAGGTGCGAGAATCCCATCTCGCCGACGTGGCGCTCAGAAACGATCCACCCTCCAGGCACTTCCAGCTCAACCGTGCTGGCTGATATGGTGGTCCACTCGGTCGAGTAGAGCTCTTGGTCGACTCTGGAGGCCACGCCGTCAACTGCCACCACGGCAGGCTGTTCGAGCAGCTTCTCGACCGCCTCGGCGCGCTTCTCCTGCGGGACGTTCCCAATCCGCACCCAGTTCGCCACCTTGCGCACGTCGCATATCGTGACGGAAGCTGCTTCCGTCACGATGCTTCGGGCCTCTTCAGCCGACGTGCCGTAGTCAAACTCAACCACGACCATGAAATCATCCGCCGCTCCTTTTCGGGCCAGGCAGATCGAGTCACGACCAGGCTTGAGCTTCATCTGCCTGACTGCTCGGTTGCCGTGGAGCGCCTTGGCCTCAGCCGTCGTGAGGGGGGATTGTCGCGACAACTCGACCGTCACGGGTCGAACGCCGCGCCAGTCTGCATCGTACGGCCGCAAGCCCGAAAACCTGAGCGCTTCCTGCATGTGGGGAAGCTCTGCGTCGCCCTTGAAAATGACGGAGATCGGCCCGGCTCCCAGATCGGCCATTGACGCGCTTGGTTCCTGGACGGGTTGTATGCGGCAACTCGCCATTCCTACCAGCAGGGCCAGGGCCAGTGCAGGCACCAGCACTACGCGCTTGGAGGCCGTGGGTGGGGCGTTGCCGAGGGCACGGAGGCGGTAGTGGAGATCGTGACTGCCAGCCATGGCAGGTTCGATGCTTGCCCCATGAACGGCGAATGCGCGCAACATCTGTGCATACGTAACCGGGTCCGCATTCTGGCACGAAACCGCATCGCACGCAATCTCTCGGTTTACGGCAGCCATCCGCATCATGACCCAGACCAGGGGGTGCGGCCAAAAGAGCGCCCGTATCAGCAGCGTGACCCGAAGTGCCCAAATGTCGCCTTCGGTAACATGCGCCGCTTCGTGACGCAGGACCGATTCTTCGTCGGAGAGTTCGAGCGGCAGCATGATGACTGGTCGCAGCAAGCCTGCCGCAAACGGCACCTTGATCTCTGGGGACTTTCTGATCTGGATGCCATCGGATGTGGTCCCCGCCAGTGCCGCGTTCTCGACGAGACCGCGCAGGTGCACGGCTCCTTGGGTTAATCGTGAAAGGATCAACAAGGCCCCAAGCATCCAGAGCAAGACTGCGAGCCGCAGTGCGTTCATCGGAACTGTTGGCGGGCTCTGGGCCAGGGGTGTCTGCGCCGCTGATGAACGGGGGCGCGGCTGTGGCGATTTCGCCGAGAGAACTGGCTCCGAAACACCAGCTGGGGCCCTGGTTGCGGTTAGCGAAGGGGCGTACGCCGATGAGATCGTAAGCGCCCCGCTCGGTACCAGCACCGCCAGGGGTAACGCCACGATAGCCGCGACCAGAACATCGCTCTTCAGTCGTGCCCACCGGTCTCCCAGCTTGGTCAGGGCCATCAGGAGAAGCACCGCCAAGCCTGACCACAGAAGAGCCGGCAGAAATACGGTGTCGGCCGCCCATTGGGCCGCGACTTCGGCGAATGCGTTCATCGTTTTGCCTCCCTATCCCTGAGTTTATCGATAAGCCGGTCCATCTCCCGGATTTCGTCCGGCGTGAGCGCCTCTTCGGAAACCAGTGTCTGGACCAGCGCCAGCGGAGAACCACTGAACGCCCGCTTCAGGAGACGCTTCAGGAGGCGAGCCCGGACAGAATGCTCGGTCGCGACCACGTGATAGACGTAGGCGTTGCCGCGCCGAGTGAACCCCAGATAGCCCTTGTCCGCCAGCTTGCGCATGACCGTCATGACCGTCGTATAGGCCAGAGGTCGCGCGGACATAATGCGCTCGTGGATCTCGGAGACACTCGCCTTTCCAAGCTCCCACATGAGAGTGAGCACCTCCATCTCTATGTCACCAAGGTCATCAGGCGGGAGTTCTGAACGCTCAGGCATGGGCAGGTCCGTTTACTATCGGGATAGCAGGACGGCTTGTCCTAACTATCGTAATAGTAGGATGTACTTTATTCTATAGCTTGCTTGACATACCTCCTACCTCGATGTATTATATACCTCGATCTTAGAGGTACTCCATGTTCAACAAGGAACTCAGCGCGGCCACCGCGAAGCCATTCGTACTCTCGATCCTCTCCAAGAGAGAGTCCTATGGGTACGACATTATCCAACAGGTCAAAGAGCTTTCCGGGGGAAAGGTGGACTGGGCCGAAGGTGCCCTCTACCCAGTCCTCCATCGCATGGAAAAGGCGGGACTTGTGGAGTCCTACTGGAGTGAATCAGAGACCGGTCGCCGCCGCAAATACTACCGACTCCTTCCTGTCGGCAAGGAGCAGTTGGTGACGGAACGCGCCCAGTGGTCACTCGCCAACACCATGCTCACGGCACTCTGGGGCCCCCGCCTTGCCTTCCGGGTCCGTTGAGTACCAACGGATGGTCGTCGAAACAGGCCGCCGCCGAGTGGCGAAGGGGATTCCAGGATCACCCTGCCTTCTCAAGCGACGAACTGGAGGAGCTGGAAGCACATCTCCTTGAAGCCGTCGACCGGGGCATTGAAAGGGGCGAAGAACCTGCCGAAGCATTCGATCGGGCGACGAGGGAACTGGGCTCACGCAGTGACCTCTTGGAAGACTATCTCACCGCAGGCGGCCCCGCTCGCCGCCTACTTACTCTTGTAGAAGATACGGCCATGAAATACCTCCTTCCGGCGTCAATCGTCTTCGCATCCATTCTGCTGGCGTTCACCTTTGGACGAACTCAGACGGAGGGGCCACTCTACCAGATTTCTACAGATCGCACTGGCACCTGGCGCCTGAATACCCGAACAGGGGAGCTGTGCCGGATAAGCAGCGAAGTTGATTATTCAGGCAACCCGGTCTATTCGAATAACGGCCTCCAGATCGACGTTTGCCTCCTCTCTCCGGAGCTGGCAGCCGACCCAAAGGCAGCCCGCATCACGGGCCGCGTCACACTGAGTGGCGGTGAAGTCCCGGCTGCCGGTGCTCGGGTGCATCTGGGAGACGGTACCGCGACGACGGCAGACCGCCAGGGCCGATTTGAACTCGTCACAAGGAACACCGGACCTCAGGAACTGGCGGTGTCTCTCTTCGAGGCCCAGGTCTCCCGGTCTCTCGACCTCGAAGAAGGGAAGCACACCTCCGTGTCGCTCGAGCTCCCGGATGCGGCCTCTGGAGGATACTCCATGGCTGGAGTGGTGGTCGACGAAGTGGGTAGCGTGCTGGAAGGAGCAATGGTTTTGGTGGACGGATCGCAAACAAGCACCGATTCCTCCGGACGATTCGAGTTGCCGTTGGCAGGTCCTGGCCGGTACAAGGTCCGAGTCACCTCGGCCGAAACCACGCTCTTCAGGACGGTTACCATATCGGAGCCCGGAAGGAATTCTGACACGTACCAACTTTCCAGCAAATAACGTGGCACCGGTCCGCGCTCTCGGAGCCGCCGTCGGCGCCGCGAATGAAGTCGATGTTCATTCCCGGTCGACACGCTATTTGTGTAGGGCCAAAACGCGAGTGATCGAGCCTGATCGGGTCTGGAGGCGGTATAGGTACGTTCCGCTTGGTAGGCCGTGGGCCGAGAACGACGCGCTGTGGCTTCCGGCCGCAAGGTCTCCGTCCACCAGGACGGCGACCTCCCGACCCAGCGCGTCAAACACGCGCAAGGAGACGTGTTGAGTCCGCTCGATGGAGAAGCCGATGGTCGTCTGAGGGTTGAATGGATTGGGATAGTTCTGGTCCAACGAAAACGACGTTGGCACATCCACCGGTTCTCCTTCCGCACCGGTAGAGGAGGCCCCCGACCCGACTTGCAGGAGAGTAAGCGCGCCGTCAGATGCACCGGCGGCCAGAAGACCAGACGAGGAGACCGAAACAAACATTACCTGGCTTCCCTTCAGAGCCAGTTGCTGGTTGGCTCCGGAAGACGCGGGGTTCGCCCAGCGGTAGGCACCGAATCCCCAAGTCCCAGCCACAAGGTCGTTCTCTGCGGTGGCGTCCCCATCGGGGGCAAACGCCAAGGATCGCACCTCAGGGACAGCCGAGCCGCTTGAAAGCTGCACCTCGGGCCCGATCAACTCCCATGTGCCCGCGGTCCCTGTCGCCTCGCCATCGCGCAGGTCCAGCCGCCACACGCCATGGGCGGTTCCCGCAAAAAGTGCCTCGCCCGTCCCCGGGCCACGCTCGGGCGCAAACTCGAGATCGAATATGTGGCCTGCGCGGGCGTCCACGAGTACGTCATTCTCGACGGCCGCGGTCGCTGGGTCGTCCAGGACACTCCATGTGTACCCGTAGTCCACCGACACGTAGACCCCGTTGCCGAGCGTCCCCGCGTAGATCACGCCTGCCTGGGAAGGGTGTGTCTGCAGGGACCATGGTACGTTGGACGAGACACCCGGCAGGCTCGAAATGGCCTGCCATGTGGCGCCGTCGTTGAAGCTCCGCAATACCCGACCATAATCGGCCGACGCGTAAACGATGGGCATCGTTGCATCTTCCGCCAGGGCATAGACAATGTTGCCCCCGTTCTCGATTTCGACGGCCTGCCAGCTTTCGCCCTGGTCGTCGCTTCGATACAAGCCCTGATGACCCCAAGCGCCCAGCCACAGGGTTCCCTGCGAGTCGAGAAAGAGGTCGGTCACGTAGAGAGGAAAGGGCAGGCCGGATGCGCAGGGACGGAAATTCGAGCCGGCGTTCACCGCGGTGACTGGAGGCCAGGACGTACCCGGGGCGGTCCCCGGAATGTTGCACAGCACGGCTCCGGCGATGCCGGGGGAGCCCTGGAAAAGCCCCAACAGCATGGCCTCGTGCTGGCCGGTCGTCACTGATTTGTTGAAGAACAGCGCACGGTTCACGAATGCCTGCTGCGGCATTTCGAAGCCGTGCGAAAGTTCGAGCTCCGTGAGGTCGTTCCCGGTATTGAGATCCTGCCTGGCAAATGCGTCGACCACCACCTGCATGGATGAGTCCGGCACGACCATTCCGGTGATGTTCAGCGATGCGGTCTCCCCCACCGCCAGGCTCCCGATATCCCAGAGTCCGCCTTGGGAGAGTGAACCCTGCGTGACAACTCCCTGGAAACCGTCCAGCCAAGAATCGAACACGCGGTCGACACTCAGGCTGGCGCACGTTGCATCGTGGTCTCCATTGTTGGTGACCTCGAGCACGAGTTCGTCGGCCGAATCGCTGCGGAAGTCCTGCGTTGCATAGAGGACGTCATGACTGAGCGAGAGGCTCAGGTCTGCATCCCCAAAGGCCTCAATGCCCGAGTAGCTAATGGCCATCTCCCCGCTGTCGAACTCGATGCGATCTGTGAGGACCGACGAAACAGCCCCAGACGGCCGCGCAAGAAGCACATCCGGGGGACACACCCCGGGAAGACCGCCCTCGATGGTGACGCCGTAATCCTCACCGGGGGTTACGACGAACAGGTCCGAGCCGCCGCCTCCCAGCAGATCAATCCCTGAAAAGCCTGCGGCCAGGGGGATATCCAGGCTGCCGATCACAAAGTCTGTCTGCGCTGTACCCGAGTTCTGGATAGAGAGGCGCTGCGACGGGTTGCGAAACTCCAGGACCCTGCCTCCCGCCGAGATCGCGCTGAAGCCGTCTCCCGTCGTCCCTCGCATCGACTGAGCGAGCTCCAGCCGTTTGGCCTGATCAGGAGAGAAACGGACGACTCGCCGCTCCGCTGTGAGTCCGTCCCAGAGATCCGCGATGTTTTCGTGTGTCAGTACCCGGCGCTCGATGCCACCGACCGTCACGAGCAGCTCTCCAGTGCGGTTGGGAGTCATCTCGTGGGTGACTTCGTCCAGGTCGGAGTCGGCGATGACGATTCGGTTTGCTGAGGCGATGCCGTCAAAGTGTATCTCGATCTCGGCAGCGTGCAGGTGACCGAGCAGCTCTGCGCCCAGATTCAGGTACTGGCTTTGGGAGGCGCCCACGATCGTAACCGAGCCATCGATCCGGCTGAACGGAGCGTCGAGCAGGATCTGGCCGAGCTCGTCGGTCACTTGAAGGCCCGACGCGTCAGCGGAAACAGCGAAGGTCGCATCGGTGATTTCGAGATCAATCGGCTGCGGCACGCCGGAGACCAGGACCTCGTAGTCCTCCACCTCTCCGTCGGACACAAGGCCACGAGAGCCGATGGGATCTGCAATGGAGGACTCCATCGATGACACCCGCAGGCGCAGCGGCATCGCTCCCGATGAGCCGTCCGGGACGGTCACGCTGACCACGTTGCGCCCCCGGTTCAGGCTCTGGTTGCTGATTAACGTCTCATCGGCCGGCGACCCGGTCTCAAACACCCCATTCGAGGCGCCTGCCGAGGCGCCGTCGCCATAGTCCAGGAACACCTGGAGGAACCCGGAATCCGCGTTCTCCAGGTAAACCTCGAGGCCGACCGTGGTGCCACTTGTCCATCCCCGGGAAGGGACGACAAACCGAACGCCATCGTCGTCCGCGTGGGCGTCGATTCCGGTGCCACCATCGGACTCCAAGTCACGAAGTGCTCCAAGGCGGGGGCCGGTGGCCAGGTGCCGTGCCCCGCCGGACAGGGCCTCCGAATCGGAGCCGGGCGCATCGCCGAAGTCCGCAAGACCGTCGCCGCGGATATGGAACCCGGTTACACTTTCGTCGGCATCGTCACTTGCAATGCGCATCGCGGCCACCATCGGTCCGCCGTCCACCGGTTCGAAGAATACAGTCACGTCCTGGGATCCCCCTACGCCAACCCAGAATGCGGACGGCTCGACCCGAAAGGCTCCTGCGGCTCCCGGAGTTACATCCGCGAAGGAAATGTCGTTGACGATCAGGATTCGGGTGCCATCGTTGCGCAATGTGACCGTACCGGTCGTCACCTCTCCGGCGACCACCGGGCCGAAGTCTCGGTCGGTACCCTCAGGCGATGCATCGTCGCTGGCGTAGTCACCAACACTATCCACCATCTGCAGCTCAGGCTCGGCCAGGCTGACCGAAAAGAGAACCTCGTCCTGGCCGGCCTCGACACAGGTGTTCGGCACCGGATTGGAGGGGCAGTGAACGCCCTTCGTGCCGCTGCTGAGGCCCTCAAGAGTCAGGTCGGCGTCGGCGGCGAACACGGCGAACGTGTAGGTATCACCGGAGGCCAGGACCGGCTGACTGGCAACCGGGACCGTATTGACGCCTGCCTGGGGCGAGAAGGTGTCCTGCGAAAGAAGGCGTAGCAAACCCTGGCTGGGTTGCCCCGCGTAGACCTGCAGATATGCACTCGCGCCAGCACCCGGGTCGGCGACGCTGAAACTGACCGAGTAGATGGAGCCACTGCAATCGGCCTCAAAGAAGGTGCCCCTGGCGCTCGACCCGGCGACCAGAGCTGCGGAATCGCCCGTCCCCGGCGCTCCCGACACGAAGCACTGACCCCGAGCGGTCTGCGTACCTGAAAGGTGGAGGCCAGCGAACAGGGCCAAGAAGAAGAGAGGACGCAGAACCAGGCGAAGGCGGCTCATTGGGTGTCGGTATCGTGCAGGTGGAAAGACGACACGGCCAGTCCCGGATGACCGCCAGCTCTGTGAGAACTACCGAGTCGTAGGTACCTCAGGCCTATGGGGCCGCCTGGATAATGACGGGTAATAGTTCCGATGTCGGTGCTGACGTCCGAACTGTAGCTGCGATTGACCGATCTGTGTTGGCTGAGCTGGTCCGCCTGGACCTCAATCCGAACACTCGGAGAATCCAACGCTCTTGGCCAGGTCTTTTGAGATCAATGCGTAGTTTACTGGCTGTTCACCTGCCCGGGTGGCGGAATGGTAGACGCACGCGACTCAAAATCGCGTGTCCGAAAGGGCGTGCGGGTTCGAGTCCCGCCCCGGGTACACGAATGCGGTCGACTGATTTCCTGCGACTCCGTCTGCACACAAAAAGGTGCGTTTGGAAGCACTCTGGGACTAACTGCTTTCAACTGACCTTGAAAGAACGGGCCCCGCTCCTTAACCTTTAGCCAGGAGGAGGTCGTGGCGACCTTTCGTGCCGTACTGTGGAAGGCAAAGGAGCAGGAGGGGCTGATCCCCATCTACGTTCGCATTGAGGCCGCCAATAAGCGGTGCTACGTTTCGATTGGCGAGCGCGTTAGACCCCGGGATTGGAATGCGGCCAAAGGGCGGGTCCGCAAATCGCACACTCACGCAGTGGACCTCAACACGCTCGTGGAGCAGACGTTGGATGGTGCCCGCTGGGCCCACCTGCAACTCAGAGTATCGGGCATCGAGATCACACCGGCGGCGATCAAGAAGGCGATGAAGCCCCACGCCGGGCAGCCAGTCGACTTGGTCGAGTACGGCTGCAGCTATTCTGAGGAACTACGGACCCTGGGCAAGATCCCCACTAGCCGTAGATATGCCAGCATCCTGCGGAAGGTGCGAGCATTCGCAGGTGGACCGGTTCCGCTTGAGGCGGTGACGGCTGAATTCGTGAGGAGGCTTGAGCGCCACCTGGTGGTGAATCTGAGTAACGGACAGGGGTACCGTCGCCTCAAACCTCCGTGCCATAAAGAGCCTGGTGAATAGAGCAGTCAGGGAAGGAGTATTCAAGCCCGATACGCATCCCTTCCGGGATATTACGATTCGGGAACCCGCTGGGAAAAAATCGCGCCTCTCCCCGGACGAGATCGACCGCATGATCCAACTAAACCTTGACCGGTTTTCCAAGGACTGGCATGTTCGAAATTGCTTCCTGTTTAGCCTTTACACCGGGGGGCCCCGCATTCGCGATATGCTGTGTCTTCGAACTGAGGAGGTCCAAGGCGGTCGGCTGTCTTACCAAATGTCAAAGACAGGTCGATTTAAGAATCTCGACATACCACCCGTCGCTCAAAGGATCCTAGCTTAGGAGGCTATGCATAATAACATGGACAATGTATTTTGTCCCTACGTGCCCGTGGGCGCGATCATATAGTTCCATTCTCCGTGGAAGTCGCACCGCTGCAGGGCTACTGCCGCCAGTTCCTCGTTCGTGACCTTGCGTCCGGTTTCGTAGGTCTTCTCATCCAGGTCCGCTTGAATCTGCAGGCCCCGTGCCGTGCGCGTAGCCGCGATCAACTCGACGACCGCCATGCGGCTCATCAGGGGGCGGCCGCGCCAGTTGGTCGTAATGTGGCAGAACATGCGGTGCTCGATCTTATTCCACTTGCTGGTACCCGGAGGAAAGTGGCGCACATGGACCTTCAGCCCCAGGTCGTCAGCCAGGCGCTGCAGTTCCACCTTCCAGAGGCGAACGCGCGCGCCGTTGGATCCACCCCCGTCAGCGGTGATCAACAGTTCGCAGGCTTCCGGATAGGCCACGCGTCCCATCTTGCTCCACCACCTGCGGATCGATTCGACCGCGAACTCGGCCGTGTCATGGGAGATGCCGACACTGACCCAGCCCTCATTGCGCCCTACATCATAGACCCCGTAGGGGATGGCCTTGCCCAGGTCGCGGTCCGGGAAGTCGTGCATCGAGACTTCGACCGGTTCGCCCTTCTTCTGCCACTCTCGGCCCGCGTTCTTGAAGGGACCGATCAGTTCTTTCTTCTTGGTATCGACGGAGATGACCGGCTGACCCCGCGCCATGAAGTCACGGGCCGCGTGGTTGATGTACTCGAACTGCTCGTTGCGGTCCGGGTGATCGGTTCCCTCCCGCCTCTTGCGGTTGGACTGCATGCTGTAGCCCAGTTCATCGAGCAGGCGCCAGACGGTGGCCTGGGACACCTGGTGACCGAGCCTACGCAACTCCTCAGCCAAGCGCGTGGTGCTCTTCGAGGTCCAGCGCAAAGGTGACATCGGATCCCCGCGTGTCACCGGGTCCACCAGTGCGTCGAGGTCCTCCAGGAGCGTGTCGTCGATGGCGGCAAGCGGTCGGCGGCCCCCTCCCGGGCGACGAACCCGCTGCGAGCTCGGGTGCGGTGTACCGGATTCGGCAGCGGCCGCCACGGGCTCCTTCAGGTCACGAATCCCCGCGTAGATCGTCGTGCGCGAAACCCCCGAAGCGCGGGCTACGTGACTGATACCGCCTCGCCCCATTGCGATCGCATCCGAGGCAAGGCACAGCCGGTAGGAGCGTTCATCCAGCCGGGCTGAGAGCACCGTGTACTTGGTTCGTAGCGCATCGGGATCCATGCCTCACAATATAGGGCACAGACACCAAGATGTCCATGTTATTATGAATAGCCTCCTTAG
>JAJCYP010000133.1 GCA_029262855.1 Bacteroidota bacterium
ACACATCGGAGTCGGGGAAGGCGGCCAACCAGGCGAAGGCAAAGAAGTCACCGTGGACAACCGGCTCCAACTGGTGGCCCTCAAGCGGCCCAGACTTCGCCCGCCCGGTAACACTCCATAGGCTGCCCGTCTCCCGGTCCCGAAATCCTTGATCGCCGACCTCAAACGTCAACTCTTGCCCGTCAACTTCCGGCAGGAAAACGCCAGTCTGTCCGAGATCCCGTGAGTCGGCGATGCGTGCGGCGTCGAGGGCCGAGGCCGCCCCATCCGGGTCGTGCAGCACCATGATCCGAACACCGCCGAGTTCGTCATGAATGACGCCTTCCCGCCGGGTCAGCGAATGCGGGAAGGCGCGGCTGGCCTGGCCGACCTGGACCGCGACGACCTTTTCCATGGGCCGGAGCCGATCGTCGACTGGCCCCGAATACATCCAGGGTCGCTCATTGATGTCGTCGTAGCCCTCATAGGGGTTCGCTCCGTACCGTCGACTGTGTCCCGTGTCGCGTCCCAGCACCAGCGCATCCGGGTAGGACCGCCGAAATTGAGCAAATGAGAGGATCTGAGCGGGCAGTTTCCTCAACACCTCCCCGGCGTAGTCACCGACGATAGCTTCGCCGGAAAGCTGCTGCCAGAGCGATTGCGAGGCCCGATCGAACATGACGAGATCCGACAGCCGGAGCATTCCGGAGACGCCAAAGGACAGCACCTCTCCATTCATTCGCCGATCAAACGCAACGGCGCTGTAGCACAGCGGGCAAAACGTTACCGCTACCGGCAGATCGCCAAACTTGTCGTTGACGATTTCATGCCAGATCAAAATCTGGAGCGGATAGGCTCGCGCTTCCTTACCCACGGTGAGAACGACAACAGGCTCCCGGGGAGCCAACCAGTCGGACGCTTCCTTCTGATCGACAAAGGCCGGTTGATCCAACGCGGGAATGGCATCCCGCGGGACGTTTACCGAAAGCTCGGAGAGTTCGATGGTCGACTTGTCCCACTGGGTAATCCACGAATCGATCAGGCCGCGGGGTTGGCCCTCGGCCGGACGGGCAAACAGGACGGCCACTGCAAGGAAGAAGACGGCTCTCATCACTTCAGCTTTTTAGCTTGGATGAGGGCGAGGCCGCCTCGTTACAGGTGAGCGACGCGAACTGCCAAGCTTGGCTACATCTCGTCAGAGAAACCGTATCTCGAGAAGACCGCCGAGCGGTCTGCGGCGGGTCTAGTCTACACCGCCACTATGAACCCATCTGGCGATGAAGTCCATTGCGTCCTCGCGATACAGCGCGTGCCCGTTATTCCTGAACAAGAGGAGAGAATAGGCCAACCCGGAAGGCGTCAGCACCTCCTCAATAACATCGACGCTCTTGTACACGTCCACGTTCTCGTCTTGGCCGCCGTACAGGAAGAGAGCCGGGACAGAAATCTCGCGCCAGTACGGGAGGGGGTCGAATGGGCTGATCAGGCGGAGGAACTCCCACGTGGGCGAGCTTGGGTCTGTCGGAAAACCACCGATGACGTCCGAGTCACTCAGCTGGCCACTCTTCGCATTGGCCAGCGCAGCAGCATAGGCGTCCCATCCCTCGCCCGCCGAGATGTAGCGGACGGCGAGGTCGTGAATGGTCATAACAGTTTCCAGGTCGTCGTGGGTCAACCCCTCACGCTCGCCCATCATGCGAATCTCGTCGCCAATTTGTTCGATCATGGGGACTACGGACCCGGATACGTTGACGACGAAGTCGGCTTGCTGTGAGAGCGCGGTCGCGAGGGGAACGACGTGCCCACCTTGGCTGAATCCGATAAATCCGACCCGGTTGCTGTCTACTGCGGAGTGTGCGACGAGGGCGGCCAACGCGGCTGATGCATCGAGCGCGAGGTCATCAAAGGTGGCCGCCCGCCAAGTCCCTCCGGACGCACCAGACCCTCTCTTGTCTGGATGGAGGACCGCAACGCCACGTTCGACCAGGGCATCCGCATACGCCGAGGTCCAAGGGTTCGAGCGCTCGCTGCTGCCGGAGCCATGGACGATCACGATGCCGGGAAACGGTCCGGCTCCCTCCGGGAGCAAGAGCGAGGCGGCGAGGGAGACCCCTCCGTTGAAATAGACGAGCTCCTCGGAGCTGCGAGTCTGGGCCGCTACCGGATAAGCGGGCAGAACAAGGAGTAGAGAGGCAGCAAGCAGGCAGCGGCGCACGACGGTGGGGTCGGGTCGAGTGAACACGGAACATCGTGATGACGACCGATCCGCGGAAAGTGTTACAAACGATGTGTAGACAGCGTCCGCAGAATAGAGCAGTTTCTCTCCGCGCCATAACGGCTTGCGGCTCAGCGGCGGCGCAGGGCCACTCCGCTGCTTGAACGTGTTAAAGATCGTGGCGAGGCCGGAGCGAGGCAAGACCGCGAGGCCCTGCGTCCGCCTGAAGCTGCGGCTATGCAGACCCTGGCACATCAACGCGCCGAGGTTCGCGCTCCCTGACTTCACGATCACACTCAGCGGCGCGCTCTCGCGCTCGGCGGAGGATCGCCCGCAGATCGTAATCGAAGCGGGCTGCGTAGGCTTCACGGTTTGCACGCACCTCGCGGATCACCTCGTCTTGAGGTTGCGGCCGCTGCCTGATTATACGCCCTACCTGTGTCAGTCTTCCCGAAACAGCTCTCTGGCCGCCGATTCAATGCGTTCTCGCAGCCCGTCGCTGAACTCACTCAGATCGTCGTCGAAGATGACTCCGTTCCCGTGCATGATCAGCAGATTGCCCTGCATTCTGGATCTTGCGTGACCGTCAAAACAATCAGCCAGGACTCGCGAGACCTCTTCCATCCTCCGGTGGGCATCCCAGAACCGCTCCGTGGGCGTCTTGGAGTCGTCAGACAGCACCGCACCAACGCCCCGGTTCGCCTTCTCCAGATAACGTTCGCGCCACCCTGAAACTCGTTCTCGGTAGAGCCTCCAATCGGATTCCTGCGATCTTTCCTTCATCAATCTTCCTTCA
>JAJCYP010000134.1 GCA_029262855.1 Bacteroidota bacterium
CCCAGCCACGTGGACAGGGCCACCACGCCGAAGAGGGCAATGCCCTGGGCGGTTCCGGCCCAGCCGGCCCACTCTGCCCCGGCAAGCTGGTCACCTCCGAAGACGTAGTATATGATGACATAGAACTGGAAGGACGAGATCAGCATGAACCCGTTGAAGACCAGGAATGTCGCCACGCACAGCAGCACAAAGGGCCTGGTCTTGAGGACCAGACCAAAGCCCCGGAAGAAATCGGTCACCGTGGCCACGAGTCCGGATCCATCCTTCTTCAGAGCCCTGGCCGCGGCATCTCCGGCGGATTCGGCGAACCGCTCCCGGAGGAAGATGGCAGGCAAAACGCCAATGCCGATTACCACCACCGCAATGATGATGGCCAGTCCTGCCGCACCCCCTTTCTGATCGGCGAAGAAGCCTTCGTAGGTCATGATCAGGAGGAACCAGGGCGCGACTACGAAGGCCAATTGCCCGATAAAGTTCTGCACTCCCATCAGGCGGGTCCGCTCGTTGTAGTCGGGCGTGAGTTCGTATCCGAGGGCCACCCAGGGCGTAGCGAAGACGGTGTAGGCCAGGTAGAAAATGATGGAGCCGACTAGGAAGTAGACGAAGTACCACGTTTCACTTTTCCCGTCAGGCATCTGCCACAGCAGGGCCAGGAGGATGCCGGAGGCAATCGCGCCGATGAAGATGTAGGGTCGTCTCCTGCCCCACCTGGTGCGCGTGTTGTCGGAGATGTATCCCATCAAGGGATCCGTCAGCGCATCCGTCAGGCGAGGAAGCGCGCCGAGCAGACCCACCAGGGCCGGGTTCATTCCGAAGCCGAGGTTCAGGACGATCATCATGCCCACCATGGCCTGGCCGAGCAGGTTGTTGGCGAACCCCCCCAGACCGTAGATCATCTTATGGCTGAACGATACTCGGTCCTCGGGTGCAGTTGCGTAGTGTTTGACTTTGCTCATCGTCGCTTGAGTGCGGGTAGGGGTCCTGATGGAAAGTCCAGCCTTGAGACGGCGGTCGAGCATAGCGACCCTCAGAGGCTCGTGTCAAGTCGAGTTCCACCCGCATTTCACCCGGCGATCTCGGGTTTTCCTACAGCGCTGACAGGGATTCCCGTACGCGCGTTGCGGTCGGGGCGGCGTAGTCTGTTCGGGAGAAGCCAGCACGCATCGCGAGGTGCGGGGAGGAAGTGACCATGACGACGCCAAGATCCATGGACCGGATGCTCTCAGAGCAGATAGGTCGCTGGTCCATGCAGCAGAAAAGCGAACGACCCTCAAGGCCCTATCGGCCCGTGATCACAATCTCAAGGTCGTACGGAGCCGGCGGAGCCGAATTGGCCCTGTTCCTGGGTGAGCGGATAGACTTTCCCGTGTGGGACCGGGAACTGGTTCGCGCCATCGCGGAGGAACGAGGAGGCGATGAGCGGCTGATGGCAACCTTGGACGAGCGGCGTCGATCGCAGGTGGATGAGACCGTGCGCTCCCTGATCCTGGGGATGGATCAGACCAACCACAAGTATTTCAGGAGCCTCATGCGAATCGTGCGGACCCTGTCACAGCATGGGTCGTCGATTATCGTGGGCCGCGGCGCCAACTTCGCGGTGAGTCCCGAACGGGCACTCCGTGTCCGCGTGGATGCCCCCATCGAGTGGAGGGCGGCCCGCATCGCCCATCGAAACGGATGGCAGCTTGAAAAGGCGCGAAGAGAGGTGGTTCGAAAGGATGCCGAGCGAACCGACTTCGTCCGCCACCACTTCAAGGGTGATGTCGCCGACGCCTCGAACTACGATCTCACGGTCAATCCGGAATACCTGTCGCTCTCGCGTATCGCCGACATGGTGCAACTGGCCTACGAAGGGCGGTTTGCCCAGGCGCCGGTACCGGCTCCGGTGCTGGTCTGACCGCGGGTACCACGGACGTCTGAGGTCGGGACGCGGACCGCAAGGCACCAGCTACCCCTATGGGAACTGAGCAGGGTGTTCGACACCTCGGTGTCGAGCCGAGCTGTCTAGAGCCGCGCCAAGTTGGCCCGATGACGGGCGGGGTTTCGACGCGGCCGGGTAGGGTCCGCGGTATACCGACGATGACTCAGGCTGACAATGATCCAGACGCAGGCGGCCAGAGCAAAGAGATTCAGACCGATAGCGAACAAGGCGAGCGTGGGATTCATGACACTCCTCCGAATAAAAACGTTGAACACAAACGCGACACCCCGTCCGAAATGGGGCCACGCGCCGTCAAGAAATTCTTCGGATGCGCCGGGCTCGGACCACCAATCGCCGGGTCCGGCCTCTACCAGGTCTGCGTGATCGAGGTGACGGCGATGGAGTCCAACTCCGGGTAGGAGGCGCCGAGTACCCGGGCACTCAAATCAGTCCGCATCGGCTCATTTCCATACGCGCTGAACAGGCGGTCAACCACGTCCATACCCTCGACAACGCGCCCTATGGGTGGGAAGCCGACCACATTCCGCTGGGATCGATCCGAGTCGAGGTTCGGATTGTCCTTCAGGTTGATGAACATGGTGAAGGATCGTGTGCGGGCGCCGGCGCGCGCGAAAGAAAGCGTACCGCGCTGGTTGCTCGCCCTCACGGGCTCGTCGTTGATCGGCAGCCCGCGCCAGTGCTCATCGACCAACGGGTCCCCTGAGCCCCCAAACTGGGCCACGAAGTTCTCCACCACCCGATAGAATCGGGCGCCTTCATAGAAATTGTTTCTGAACAGGTAGTAGGCCCGGTCCACGCCGAGCGGGGACCACTCCCGGTAGAGGCGCAGCGCAAAGGCCCCCTCGCTGGTCTCCATGTGGACCTGAAAGGAATCCGGGGCCGGCTGATGCAGCGACACCAGCGACGGCTGAGCGATGGGGTCCGTCGAACCGCAGCCGGCGAGAGAAATAATCGAGAAAGCCAGAAGAAGCCGCATGTGACGTCGGATGATTATCGGGCCATGATCGAGGATTCCGCGCGAAGCGTCAACGGGAATTCAGAAAGACCTTGTATCTGTCAAGACTAATTCTTTTTTTAGACGCGACTAATCTTTATACCGGTCGGTGCCACCATGAGAGTTGCAGGTCTCTTTTTATTGCTTGTCCTGGCGGGATGTGACGCCATGTTGCCCTCGCTGCCGGCCGATGAGGGTGTCCTCGCGGGACCGCTCGAAGAACTGAGCGGCGCTCAAATGGCTTCACACCTTGTCGGCGATGCCGCGTTCGCCCGCGTATTCAGTCCAGAGGAAGGACTGGGCCCTCTATTTGTCGCGGCGTCCTGCGAGGGCTGCCACGTGGGCGATGGCAAGGGTCACGATGTCACGACCCTGACCCGATTCGGCCGCTTCCAGGAGGGCCTCTTTGACCCGATGCTGGCCCACGGTGGACCTCAGTTGCAGCACCGGTCGGTGCCCGGCTACGATGCAGAGAAAATTCCGACCGGCGCTACGGGCGTGACCCGGCTGATGGCGCCGGCCGTAACCGGGCTAGGCTTTGTCGAGGCCATCCCGGACCAACTGCTGCTGGACCTTGCAGACCCGACGGATGCCGACGGAGATGGTATCTCCGGGCGCCCCAACTGGATTGAGCTGCCGCCCTGGGTCAACCCGGGTGCCGATTCCCGACCCCAGGGCAGCCGGTTCATCGGTCGGTTCGGAAAAAAGGCGGCAGCTCGTAATCTAGTTCACCAGACCGCCAACGCGTACCTGCAGGACATGGGCCTCACCACCTCCTTCCTGTCTCAGGACTTGGTGAATGCTACAGTCGGCGAGGCCACCGGGGACACTGCTGCCGATCCAGAAATACGCTCGGATGAGTTCACGAACGTGGTCTTCTACCTTCGGACACTCAAGGCCCCCCCGCGCCGCGACATCGGGGATCCAGGGGTGATTTCCGGCGAACGCGCATTCGAGCAGGCCGGGTGTGTTTCGTGCCACGTTTCGGAACTGCGCACGGGACCGTCAGCCATTGAGGCCCTGGATCGCGCCACCTTCCGTCCGTATTCAGATTTCCTGTTGCACGACATGGGCGCCGGCCTGGATGACAGGTACACCGAGGGTTCCGCGGAAACTTCAGAGTGGCGCACACCTCCGCTGTGGGGCATTGGGCTTGCTGCAGATTCCCAGGGTGGACAGGCCCGGTTTCTCCACGACGGACGCGCGGCGTCCCTGGAGGAGGCAATCCTTCTCCATGGCGGTGAGGCGGCGGCCAGCCGAACGCGGTTCACTGAAATGAGCGAGCAGGATCAAGCTGACCTGCTCGCGTTCCTTGAGTCGCTGTGATGGATCGCCGGACATTCGTCCGTCAGCTCTCCAGCGTAGCTGCCGGGGCGGGCTGTGCGGTTCTGACGACGGCCTGTGCCGGACTGCCGTACGTCGCGGGCGCCCGGGTTTCGCGCGGTATCCGAGTGCTTCGGGCAGACCTCGACGGCCTGGACTTTGCCTTTGTGGAGACCGGCGCCGGCGGCCCTCCCATATTCCTTTCCCGGTCCGAGACGGGATTCGTGGCCGTGTCCACGCGGTGCACGCATCGGGGCTGCTCCGTTGCGCCGGAGTCCGGGGTTCTTGCCTGCCCGTGCCATGGCAGTCGCTTCCAGTTCGACGGGTCCCTTCTCGAGGGCCCTGCCCCCAGGGCCCTTGATTCCTTCCAGTTGGAGGAAGAAGCCGATCACATCACCATTCTTGCTGCAGACCCATGAAACGCACCACCTGGATTCTTCTGATTGCGATTACAGGGATCACCTCCGCGTCGGCCCAGCATGAGGACCCCATCTACAATCGTCCCTTCGTGGCCAACAGCGGAGCGACGGCCATAGGTGGTTATCTGGAGGGCAACACCAACTACTTTTCGGAAGACGGTGTGTCAGAGGGTTTCTCCATGGAGCTCCGGCGCTTCAATATCTTCCTGTACTCTGCGATGGGCTCGAGGGTGACGTTTTTTTCTGAGCTCGAGTTCGAACATGGCACGGAGGAAATTGCCCTCGAGACGGCCTTGATCGACCTGCGCCTTTCGCCGGAATTGTCACTACGGGCGGGCATTCTTCTCCCGCCTCTCGGGGCTTTCAACCAGAATCACGACAGTCCGCGCTGGGAGTTCGTGGAGCGGCCGCTGGTCTCGACGGAGATCATTCCAAGCACGCTCTCGGAAGTCGGATTTGGCATTCACGGTCGGTTGCCGCTGGCAGGGCTGGACGCCGGTTACCAACTCTATTTGGTCAACGGGCTTGGAAACGGAATCGTCAACAACGCAGAGGGGCGTACGCACATTCCCTCTGGCCGGGACGACGAGGCCTTCGGCGAGGACAACAACGGCCAGCCGTCGGTGGTCGGCAGGGTGGACGTACGGCGCCCGGGACTGGGAGCACTGGGCGTGGCCTACTACGCGGGCAACTACAACACGTGGCGCGTGGAGGGTGACCAGGTGGATGAAAAGCGTGGCGTCCGAATACTCACGCTGGACCTGACCAGCTCGGCCGGCCCACTGGCACTCACGGGCGAAGCCGCCCTGGCCTGGATTGACATTCCCGAAAGCCTGTCCGAGCTCTATGGGCACCGACAAGCCGGGGCGTTCCTGGATGTGATCTACCCGTTCTATTCGGGCTCACTCGGCAGTCTCCGGGATGTGACCGTGTTGGCTGCGGTACGGTTCGAGTATGCCGATATGAACGTGGGCCAATTCCGGGAAGGCGGAGGTGACATCGGAGACGAGCAGACCGCCATCGCACTCGGCGTGAGCCTCAGGCCTAACTCCGAGACGGTGTTCAAGCTCAACTACCGATATCACTGGCAAGATGACTTGCTGGGCAACCCGATCCGACTGGCAGGCGTTCAAGCGGGCTTCGCAACCTATTTTTGAGACCGCATGCGCATGCTGAGCCAGGCCGTCGAGGACTATCTCAAGGCCATCTACAAGCTACAGGGCGACGGCCGCGTGGCCACCAACGACATCGCCCAGGTGATGGAAGTGTCGTCGGCTTCGGTCACCAACATGCTCAAGCGGTTGACCAAGATGGAGCTGGTCGACCACGCGTCTTACAAGGGTGTTCGCCTGACTGGGGCCGGCACCAAGGTGGCCCTGGAAATTATCCGGCACCACCGACTGCTGGAGACCTACCTGAAGGAGATCATGGGCTTCTCCTGGAGCGAGATGCATGCGGAGGCGGAGCGCCTGGAGCACCACATTTCCGAGGAGTTCGAAGAGCGCATCGACGAAATGCTCGGGTTCCCGACACACGACCCGCACGGGCATCCCATTCCAACCAAGGATGGGCAGATCGCAGATTCCGCCACGCAGACCCTGGCCGAGGTAGAGCCGGGAGAGCGCGTGGTGGTTCACCACGTCTCCGATGCGGACTCGGACTTGTTGGAGTATCTGGAGGGCGCTGGCCTACTGCCGAACAGTCGTGTGCACGTCGTCGAGAAGGAGCCGTTCAACGGGCCCATCACGGTCGCGATGGATGGAGCCGAGCGCGTGATTGGCCGGGAAGTGGCCTCTCACGTGTTCGTGGCTCACGAAAGGCCGTTCGAGGCTGGCGCTTGATGCCGGAAATGAGGGGGGCTACCTTTGCGACCATCTATTGTGGAATTCGCCTGAATGGCAAACGGCCTCTTTCTGGTTGGTAGCTCCCGTGGGGTCGGTCAGACTCTCGTTGGCCTTGGCCTGGTGGCTCTACTCCGCGATCGTGGGGTGGACGCGACGCTCATGACGCCGATTACCACGGGTGGCTCGGCCGAATCAGCCGCCAAGAGACTGAGTTCGCTCGGCGTTGATGACCCGCGACACCTGACCGAACCGGTCAAGTTCGAGACCATGGCGGCGCCGTACGTCGCCAGTCGCATTGAGGGTCGCCCTGTCGACATCGACGCGATCCTGGGCGCCTTCGAAGAACTGCAATCACTCCACGAGTTCGTCATTGTGGACGGCGGAGGAATCATGGTGCCGATTGCCGAGCGGTTCTACATGATCGACCTGCTGGAGCGGCTCGGATTGCCTTCGATGATCGTGGGGCGAACCGCTCGAGGAACGCTGAATCACTGCCTGTTGACCCAGCGCATGATGTTCGTTCAGGGAGCCCATCCATGTGGGTTCATCCTGAACGGCTTCGGTCAATACGGCGATGGATTCGCCGAAGCCATGAACCCGGAGGTGCTGGCCGAGTTGGCGGCGCCGACCCCAGTCCTCGCGACGCTCGAGTGGCGACCGTCCTATCCAGACAATGTGAGCGGTCTCGTTCAGGCGTTGGATAGCCAGTCTGACCTCATTGAGGTCTTGGGGACTCTGACAAATAGAGACATTACCCGGTAACCAATCAGTCTTTCGCAATGCAGGCAAACGCCGTTTATGCGACTCAGGGACACCCTCTGCAGCATCAGATTCAGCAAATGCTGGACAAGGCCCCGGATTTTCAGGAGGAGCGCACGATTCATGTCGTGATCGTACCGGACTCCAACCAGGTCAACGGAGGTTCTGTCTCGGCCGAGGTATTCAAGGCCATCCGGGGGAGGAAGTACCGACACGTGATTGTCGTCGCCCCGACGCATGCGGGTGAGTTTGAGCGGATCAACGTCTGCAGTCTGGACTCATACCGGACCCCGCTGGGCGAGGTGCAGGTGAGTGCTCGACTCCGCGACGAGCTCTGCGACGAAGATGACGACATCTACGTGGGAGATGAGGGCCATTTCCATACCCACGGCATTGATGTTCAACTCCCGTTCCTTCAGACGGTCCTGGAGGATTTTGATGTCGTACCAATCGTGATGGGGGCGGAGAGCCCGGATCTGTGTCGCGAGCTTGGTCACGCAATCGGCGAGATCATGTACAACCAGCCGACCCTGGTGGTGGCCTGTGCCAACATCAGTGCCGGCGAACAGGACGAGGTAGACCGTTTTCGTGAGCTGCTGGAGGCTCGAAATATTTCAGGGCTCCTGCAGCAGCTGAATTCGGATCGAATCAACATCGAGGGCGCGGGAGCCGTACTGGTGGCACTTCTTGCGGCCGAGCATCGCCGGGCCCAGAAGCTCACCATCACCTCGCTCACCAGCCCGAAAGACGGTGTCCCCGGATATCTCGGCGCGCTGATTTCGGCCTGACCCGTGGCCCGCACCCAACCCTCCAGATTTACCCTGGTAGGCGCCGGTGCGGTTGCCTCGTCCGTGGGGTTGGCGCTCATCAGACAGGATTGGCGTGCGATGGGGGTCTTTGGAAGAACCCCGAACAGCGCCAGGGCTGCTGCCCTCCGGGTTGAACTCGGGGCCGACGCGACCGAACTCGACGCAGCCTGCGAAGCCTCCGATCTGGTGCTGATAGCCGTGCCCGATCGGCAGATTCCCCAGGCCGTCGAAGAGCTCGTGCGGACTGAGGTGGACTGGACGGACAAGACGGTTGTGCACACCTCCGGAGCCCGCGCTGCCGATGTCCTGTCGGCCCTTCGCGGGGCCGGTGCCCGAACCGCTTCGGTTCATCCCCTCCAGTCGTTCCCGGGACCCGCGCAGCCGGATGCCCTGAAGGGAGCCTTCGTGACCGTGGAGGGGAATGCCCAGGCGATAAACCTGGCGCGCAAACTGCTCGAGGCAGCAGGCTCTCGCGTCGTCCCGGTTTCCCCCGCCGATAAGGTGGCCATCCACGCCGCCGCTTCGGTGATCTCCAATTTCACCGTGACCGTGGCGTCGATCGCCCGGGAAATCCTGCAGACCACGCGGTTGGGGGAGCAGGAGATAGTGGGGATGTTGCAGCCGTTGCTGGAAGGCACGGTGGCCAATATCCGCGAGCGGGGTCCTGACCGGGCGCTTACCGGTCCCGTGGTGCGAGGCGACACGGAAACCGTCGCTCGCCACATCGAGATGCTGGCGGATCGCGCACCTCACCTGATTACGGCCTACGTGGCCATCGTCACCGAGACCGTCCGCATCGCCCGGAAAACCGCGCGGCTCTCGAGCGCCGATGCCATGGAGATTCTGGACCGTGCCATTGACGCCTTGCCGGTGCCGTCGGCAGATGGCCAGGACTGATGGAGCCAGCGCCTTCTATCGAGGCCATGCTGACCGACCCGGGCCAGGAAGCCGAGTGGGCAAAGACGTGCGATTGGGCTCGCGCGCGATTCGGACGGGAGCCCTCCGTGGAATCTCTTCTGTTCTTGATAGGCATTGATTCCCGGGGTGGCGAATTTGAGCCTCGCCTGAAGAAGGAGATGAAGCAGGATCTGATCATGGACGGGACGTATGCGGTGCTCTCCGAGATTGGAGTCTATCGCCGGACCGGGGATGCTTCCGGATGGGAGCGTGTACGGACGGTTCCGGTGCTTTCCGAGCTCGATCAGGAACGTCTTCTCCAGACGGCCATTGCCCGTTATTTGGCCAAAACGCTACAAGCGGACCCCTAAATCATGTTTCGGAATCTTACGCTGTTCCTTCTGCTGACCACGTTCCTGGTCGGTTGCGCACCCAAAGAGGAATCCTCGAACGACCTGTTTGACATCGAGACCCAGTTGGGTACGATCACCGTTCGACTCTATGAAAACACGCCGCTGCATGCCGAGAACTTTCGGAAGCTGGTGTCGGAGAAATTCTACGACGGGACGCTGTTTCATCGCGTGATCCCCAAGTTTATGGTCCAGGGCGGTGATCCAAACTCGAAGGACGGGAATCCGATGAACAACGGCATCGGTGGTCCCGGATACACTGTTCCGGCCGAGTTGCGCCCGGAGTACTTCCACAAGAAGGGCGCGCTAGCGGCCGCCCGGCGCCCCAACAACCCCGAGAAGGCATCCAGCGGCAGTCAGTTCTATATCGTAACGGGCCGTCCCTATGCGGACGCGGAGTTGGACCAGATTGAGGCCCACTACAGCGCCCAATCGGGTCAGCAGTTCAAGTTTCCTGC
>JAJCYP010000135.1 GCA_029262855.1 Bacteroidota bacterium
CCAGCACCCCACCGGTCTCCTTCTCAAGTTGCTGCCGCGCGCCCTCGAGCGTGAACTTGTCGTCCCTCAGGAGTCGCCTGATACGAAAGACCAGATCGATGTCCTCGTTCGTGTAGACACGATTCCCGGCCCTGTTCTTCCGTGGTTGCAGTCCCGAAAACTCGGTCTCCCAGTACCGAAGAACATGGGTCTCCTCACCCACGAGCGAGGCCACCTCTCCGATGGTGTAGTACAGTTTGGTGATTCCGTCGCCGAGCATGGGGGGAGTCGTGTGCCCCGGCATTTTACAAACTCCGCGTCTCCCCGGCCAACGGGACTGGCCTGACGCGGGTATCTTCACGCGCCACTCCATCCCTGCCCCCTTGAACACGTACGACGAAACACGCCGTTTCCCCTGGCCGGTCGAGGTCTCCCTCCTCTTCTGCGTGGTCATCTGGGGGACGAACTTCGTCATACTGAAGGCGGCGATTCCGTCGATGAATGCGCAGGCGCTGAACCTCATGCGCATGCTCGCCGCACTCGCCGCACTCACCGCGCTGCACACCTTACACGTGCGGAGCGAGGGCCAGGGGTTCTTCGAGACTTTTCGGCTGAGTCCTGGAAGAATCATCGCGACGGGCCTGTTCGGCTTCACGTTCTACCAGACGGTCTTCATCGTCGGACTGGACAACACCCTGGCGGGCTCCGCGGCCCTCATCATGGCGAGTGCCCCCATCTGGACGGCAATCCTCGCAGCCATGATGGGTCTGGATCGCCTGAAGCCCGTCGCATGGGGCGGCCTCTTCGTGTCCCTGCTCGGCGTCGGATTCATCATCATCTCCGGCCAACAGGTGGATCTCGGTACCGACGTGATCTTCGGAAACCTGGTCATGGTCCTCGCAGCCATGTCCTGGGCCGGCTACACGACGCTCAATCGCCCGCTCTTGCGAAACGTCCCCGCCGCATCACTCACGTTCTACGGGATTTTCCTTTCCATCATTCCGCTGGCCGCTATTTCCTGGCCCTATCTGGGCGATGTCGCTTGGGCAGAAGTAAGCGCGTTGGTGTGGGGCGCCATCGCTTTCTCGGGAGCCTTCTCGACGGGCCTAACCGTGGTTCTCTGGAACGACGCCGTGCGCCAGATCGGCCCATCGCGTACGGCCATGTACAGCTACCTTGTGCCCGTGATCGCTCTTTTCACGAGCGTCACATTCCTGGGGGAACAGATGGTGCTGGGACAGGTGGTTGGAGGCGTTCTCGTAATCGCCGGCCTGCTCACCGTTCGAAAGGCTGGCCGCAAGAAACCCACCCGATGAAGCGCCTCGTTCTGCTGGCCCTATTATCAGCCCCGCTCCTCTCGGCACGAGCCCAGCCAGAAATCATGGCACTGGCACCGCTCCAGATCGGGCAGGAGGCATGGTACGCCGCGGACCCACAGGCCTATGGGCTGACGCTGACCGCGCAACGCATGGTCCCGCTGTTCTTCTTCCTGCCGAACGTTTCCGAAGACAGCCGATTCGAGGTTGGAACCCTGAAGCTCGGTGTGCGAAGTGCCAGGCGTCGCGATGCCTCCTTCGCCTACTCGCTGCGTGTGCTGGAGGGATTCGTCGCCAAGGCGCCCTGGGCTGGGGGGCTGACACTCCTGCGATACGATCGAACCGGGCCCCTCCGGCTGGAGGCGGATTGGCTGGCGATTCGGTTTGGTCCGGCCTTGAACCTGGGTCCAGCGCAGGCCCGCCTCATCGGGAAGGCTGCATTCTCGACCGTCGGTGCCATGGGTGGGCTGTTCCTCGGCCAGCACGAAAGCGACACCGGCTTCGAGGTAGGACTGCGGGGAGAGTTGATCGCCCGCTTGTCGTCTATGCTCATCGCCGGGGCTGATGCCTCCCTTACCCGGCTCACCGCGGGTCGAAACCCGACCTGGCGCGAATGGAATGTCTACTTCCAGTTGAATCCGGATGGCGTCATGTCCCCCCGACTCAGCCTGGGGCAGCTGGAGCTGGAATCGGACAACTACCTGGCAAGAAGCGAATGGATGATCCGATTCGGCGCTGTGGTCACACCCCGAAAGCGCGACTTCTAGTCCCGCGGGGGTGCTTCGTCGGCCGCGGCTGACTCTACGTCCGCCTCATCCTGCACGGGGATTTTTTCCTCAATGCGCTCGGAGAGTTCGTCCAGCGCCCCTGAATTGTCGGAGACAAAGGACCACGCCTCCGGCATAATGGCAGCAACAGAGTAGTACAACGAGCTGTTCTCGCGTGCGTTCTCCGTAGGAATCTGAACGTAGGCCAGGCCCACAAACGCAACGGACATGAACAGGCCCGCCTTCAGGCCGCCGACGCCGCCGCCGAGAATGCGATTGATACCGCCCAGCTTGACCGCACCCAACATGGATTCGCCAACCTTGGCCAGAATATGAATCAGCAGATAGGTCACCGCGAAGACAGAAATGAACCCGCTCACCGGCCCGAGCGCGGGCTCCATGCCGGAGATGCTGACGAGGTACGCCCCAACCGGCTGCATCAACGCAACGCCCAGCGCGAACCCAATCAAGATCCCGGCGATGCCGCCAGCCTGCTTGAAAAATCCCGTCCGGAAGCCGTGTACCACGCCCGCAGCGAGAATGGCGAGAATGATGATATCCAGAATGCCCACGATTACCCCGCGAGGATAGCGCGCACCATGGCCTGCACGCGTTTTCCGTCAGCCTGGCCCTTGAACTTGCCCATGGCCATGCCCATCACTCGACCCATGTCCTTCATGGATGCGGCTCCGGTCTGCTCGACGATTGCCTGGACTCCGCTACGAAGCTCCGCATCGGACAGTTGCGCCGGCAGGTACTCGTCCAGGATCACCAATTCCTCTGCCTCGATGGCCGCGAGGTCTTCGCGCCCGGCATCGACATACTGCTGATGCGCATCGCGACGCTGCTTGGCGGCCTTCTGAACCACATCCATCGCCTGCTCCTCGGTCAGTTCACCCTGTCCGCCGACCCTGATCTTGACCTCGGCCTCCATCATGGCCGATAGCAACGAGCGAATGGTCCGGAGTCTGACGGTGTCCTTCGCCCGCATGGCGGGCTTGAGGTCGTCCTTGAGGGTCTGTCTGATCATGGGGTGGCGATGGGTTGTGGCGGCGATAACGCCTGCTGGGCGGAGTCGTTTCTCCACGCCGCCACCCTACCGGCCAAACACCAGCCGCAACGCGAACACTCCGATGCCCGTCTGCATCGCGCCCAGCGCGACGGCGGATCGGTTGTCCATTCGCTCAATCCCTGGCCTCAGCGCAGGATCTCCAGTCTCCGAGTAGACATCGAACCGCTTGTCGGCCTTGGACTTGTAGTGCACCGCCATGCCGCCTCCGACGGCCGCCACAGCGAGCGCCGTGTAGTCTATCCATCGTCTCCGTTGCCGCTCCACGTCCAATCGAACACCTGGATGCAACGCCGCGTCCGCGGCAAGCGGCTGCATGACGGCCTGATGGCGATTCCAGAACGCCTCGCCCGGGACCAACTCCACAGTGGCAAAGCCGTCGCGCTCAAACTGCAGCGTTCCTGCCAAGGGCTTATCCACGGTCAGCACCAGCGGCGTCCTCCCCATGCGCTCACGCCCGGAGGCCGACTCGAGGAATACCTCGGCGGCAAGAGGGGTTGCGTCCAGCCTGTAGGCGTAGGGGAAATGCGCCTCAACGAAGAGGGTATCGGATCGGCCGACGAGCGCACGAACCGAGGGCACGCCCCAGGCCGCAATGGCCGACGACACCACGCGCACCTCGTGCGTCCCGGTCGGCAGGGTGAACACGTCGCGCGATGCGTTCCCCAGCCACGTCGAATCGGCATAGACGTGCGCGCCCGGATCGTTGGACGAGACCACGACCACGGGCAGGGCCGCGCCCCCCGGCTGAGCCGCAGCCTCCGCCACCCAGGCCATCGCCAGAAACAGGATCAGGCTAGTTTGACGCAAGGGCGGCCTCCGGTCTGAAATAGTTCACAAAACGGGGTTCGGTGAGGACGATGATCCCGTCCCCTGCAGCCGCCATGGAAGACTTGACACGCCCACGAAGCTCGGTTGACCAGATCTCGCCGCCGGTCTCGAAGTCCAGCACCACGAGTCGATTCTGCATCGTCCCCACATAGACGTATCCGCCGGCCACCAGCACCTGCGCCGACACGCCGCCGGGCAGCTTGACCCTCCATTGTGAGGCTCCGAATTCGGTGGAGATGGCCCGGACACCGCCATCGGAGGACCCGAAGTAGATGGTGCCCCCCGCGATGGACGGGCTGGCAATCTTGACCTGTGAGTTGTTTGTATCGAATCGCCACACAACCCGCCCGGTCCGGGCATCCACGGCCAGAAGCTTGCCCTGGGTAGTCGGCACATAGACCGTGGTCCCTGAGGCGGCAGGCGAGGCGTACACCGGAGCGCCGAGTTCGGACTCCCACGCCACCTCTCCAGTCGCCGGATCGAAGGCCCGGGCCGTCCCATCCTCGTGGACCACAACGAACCGATCCGCCGCCATGAGAGGGTCTGCTCGCACCGCGGCACCGTCCGGATCGTCGAACACCCAGCGATCATCTCCCGTGAGCTCATCCATCAACCTGACGCCGCCATCCATATCGGCCAGCAGCACCGCATCGCCGTAGGCCAAGAGTCCAGATTGGACGCGGGGCAGGTCACGATGCCACACTCCCTTCCCTCCCTGCAGGTCATATCCATGCACCGTGCGGTTCCCCCACGCGTTGGCCACCACGATGCGGCGCGAGATCAGGGCCGGCGAGGCATGAATAGCCTCGCCCCTGAAAGACTTCTGGCCAATCCGCTTTCCGGACTCCAGGTCGATGGCGTGCACCTCACCCTGCAGGTTGGCGACGATCACGGTGTTCCCCATCACCAGCGGGGAGCTCGATCCAAAGGCAGCTTGCGCATTGTACTCCCAGGCCTGCTCGAGGGGCGGAGCAATGTCGTGAGCCACCGCGGAGTTGTGCGCCGCCGACCCGCCGGTGGTCCACCAGTCGGAGTCCTGAACCCGAACCGGACCCTTAAGCTGTAGCGTCTGGCACCCGGCAACGACCAGGACCGCAAAAAGAATGATGGGTCTTCCTCGCATTAGAAATTCCACCCGAAGAAGAACTGTTTGAACCAGCGCTTGTCGATTCGGGAGAACCCGTCCCGATACCGGTGGCCGATGTCGTAGCGGAAAACGAATCCCCCGAACATGTTCAATCGAAAACCGAGACCCGCCGCACCGAGCGTCTCGCCCGCGAAGATGTCCGCCTGTTTGAGATTGTAGTCGTCGTTCCAGGCGTGGGCGGCATCGACGAAGAGGGTCCCCTTCAGGTTCACCACACCCAGCGCCGCAAGGGCCGGGAACGTGACCGACGGCTGCGTCAGAATCGGGAAGCGAAGCTCGTTTGAGACGAACCACTGCTTCTGCCCCCGGACGCTGAAGAGCCTGAAGCCACGCAGATCCCAGCTGCCACCCATGAAGTAGAGCCGCGCCTCTCGGCCCTGATTCATGCGAGCCATGGCCCAGGAGGCGAACGTCACGTTTCGGCCCAGGCGCAGGTAGTGTCGAATGTCGCCGAGCAAAGAGAAATAGGACACGTTCGAGTACCTAACGTCCGTGGTGTAGGCGGCCGTCAGTCTTGCCCGCCACCCCTCGATGGGTCCGTTGTAGTAGTACAGCGCGTTGTCGTGGACGATCGATACGCTGTTTGACAGCAGGAGCGCCTTGCGGTCAATGTTTCGGACGTCGATTTCCTTGTCACTCCAGTTCAGCGAGGTCCCCACGTCCAGACGCTTGAACTTCGAAAGCGGGTATGAAACCGCGCCGAACCCGCCATAAACCGTCTCATAGAACCGGGGGAATCCGGCCGGAGCATCGGGATCGGTGATGTCATACCGAAGGCCGGAAAACCGATAGATCCCGTATCCGAAGTTGGTCCGCTTGTGCAGTCGGGTTCGAGAGAGCTGGAAGCTGAGGCTTTTCAGAAAGTCCCGCTGACTCTCGGCGGTATTGAATACCGTCAGGTAGAGGTAGTCGTCACCAAGCATGTCTGAGAAAGCGAGCACCGCCCCACCCAGGGTGCCCAGCACCGGACTCTGGGTGAGCGCCGCCTGGGCAAGGTCCAGCTTGAACCGCTTCTTGTACGGCGTCCTGACAGCGTCTTCTCCCTCAAGCCGGGCATAGGACCACGACAGACCTGGCTGCGTCAGATCGACCTCCTTCCTCTCCAACGAGTTCTCGATGCGGTCACGGATATCGCCGACCGAACGAATCGAGAACTGCAGACCCTCGAAGCTGGAAAACACCACGCGGCCATCGTCGGTCCAGACCGGATCGTAGGCAGCGCCGGCCAAATGCGTGATTCTGTCCAGCCGGCGTTTGGTCAGGGGCGCCGGATCTTCGATGCCCCCCAGCGAGGCCACAGCAGGCGGGGCTCCTATACGCTCGGAGACATCGGCCACCCAGATGTTCTGGGCGCTGTATCGGCCATCCTCCGCGCGCACGGCACTGGTGAAGGCAATGGACTTCCCGTCCGGACTCCAGGATGGACTGAAGTCCTTCTGTTGGCCAAACGTGACGTACTCGACCCGCCCGGTCTCGAAGTCGTACGTGAATAGGTTGTAGGCCCCCTCCTTTCCGAGCGAGGTGCGATCGGAGGTGAAGGCCACAAACCGTCCGTCCGGACTCCAGGCAGGGTCCAGGTCGTCGTATGCATCGTCCGTGATCGCCAGCAGACTGGCATCCTTGAAGTCGTACACAAAGAGGTCGCTGAAGCCGGAAGCGTCGATGGACGAGAAGACGATGCGGTCTGCCTCCGGCGACCAATGCGGCGAGGATATGGCCACGTGATCCTCGAACCGAAGCGTCGACTCGATCTGGTCAGTTTCCAGATTGAGGACATGAACCACGTCCTGCCCACCACTCTTGGTCACGAAGGCAAGGCGGCCGTCGGGCGAGACGTCCATTCGGCTCTCGAACAGGTGGAAGGCCTCGAAGCGATCATTCCGCTCGCCTTCGACGACAATCGACGGGTCTCCAATCGGTCCGTAGGCCGAATCGACCTCCACCGCGTAAAGGTTGCTGTAACCACTCCGGTTGCCCAGGTAGTACACCATGCGCGAGCCGTCGCGCTTCTGGTAGACCTCGGGCTTCGCACTGAATCCGATGCCCGTCACCGGGTCGGCCACCAGAGACGGCAGTTCGATATCGCCGGCCTCGGGCATGTAGCGGTTCTTGATCCACTCGTGCCACTCGCGCGCGAATTCCTTGTACGACGTCTTGAGTGCGGTCTCCAGGACAATCTTGAAGTCGGTGTCGACCCAGACGGTCTCGAGAATGTCGAGGATCTTCTCCTCCCCATACCGCTCGGCAATGAACTCGCAGATGGCCTCGCCCTGCTTGTACATCACGAACGACCCGTTGATGCGGTACATGGTCTCGACCGGCACCAGGTAGTTCGAATACACGGCATCCCGCAGGATCATCTCGTGCTGGTGGTCAGGCTCGCCGGACCAGTATTCGGCCAGCCCCTCGGTGAACCAGAGCGGCAGGAATCGGTCCGGAATCCGGCGATGATCACGCATCACCCGGAGCACCTTGTTGTAGGTGAACACGTGGACCATTTCGTGCCGGATCACTCTCCGGAACCGCTCAATGTTACCGTTGGCCGGGATCACAACCCGGCCCTTGAGAAACTCGAAGAACCCGCCTACACCGTCCGGAATGAAGCCGGGCGTGATGTTTGTCTGCTTGAAATGCAGGTTGGACGAGTAGAAAATGATGGGCACCCGGTTGTTCAACGAGAAGTTGAACTGGTTCTGGAGTTCGTCATAGGCCTCCTCGGCGAAGAAGGCTCCGTGCTGCGCGAGCTCGAGCATTCCCGGGTAGTAGAAGATGTCGAAGTGCTCCGTCTCCAGGACGCGCCAGTCGAAATCGTCGTACTGTACCTTGTTGCGACCGAAATGGTAGCCGTACTGTCCTGCCGCGGGCAGCGCCGTGACGAGTCCCAACACACAGACCAGGAGGGCGGCCGGACGGATACGAGGAATCACAGGCGGGAAGGGTGCGGATTCGTGGGACGATGCGATCTAGGTCGACAGGAAGGTAGCAAAGCGGTAGGGGGTTCCGCGTTCCCGTCTTCCCTCCCGCTTCCCGCACCGGACGGGCGGGGCTGGGGCGTGGGCGAACGGGCCGGGCTACTCCTCCGCCTGCGCTCCTTCCAGATAGAACCCGAGTCCACAGGCGTGCTCATCCAGCCACTTGTCCAGCCGCTTGGCCACTTCCTGTGCAGTCTGGGACTGGAGCGCCTCGGATGCCAGCATCCGTCCCTCTGACCGCTTCATGGCCCGAATCACCCGCTTGATGCCGGGCAGGTAGACGGGCGAAGCAGAAAGCGTGTCGACGCCTAGACCAATCAGGACCGGCACCGCACGCAGGTTGGTAGCCATCTCACCGCAGACACTGACCGGAATGCCGTGGCCGCTCGCCGCCTCGACGGTCCGCCGGATCAGCATCAGCACGGCCGGGTGGAGATCCTGGTACAGGTCTGCGACCAGGTCATTGCCCCGATCGACGGCGAGCGTGTACTGGGTCAGGTCGTTCGTCCCAATCGAAAAGAAGTCAGCATACGGGGCGAACCGATCGGCCAGGAGCGCAGCGGACGGGACCTCGATCATGATCCCGACCTCGGCGTTCGCATCGTAGGCCTGGCCCCGCTCACTGAGCTGATTCTGCGCCTCCTCGAGTCGCTCCCGGAATGCCTTGATCTCGCCGACTTCCGTCACCATGGGGACCATGATCCGGACAGGGCCGAACGCGCTGGCGCGGAGGATGGCCCTCAGCTGCGGCATCAACAGCTCCGGCTTGTCCAGAAGGATCCGAATGCCCCGCCAGCCGAGAAACGGGTTGTGCTCACGGTGGCCCATCGGGAGAAGCTTGTCACCACCCAGATCAATCACCCTGAAGGTGGTAGGATTGGGCGCAACCACGTCTACTATCTTCTTGTAGATCTCGAACTGGGCCTCCTCGGGCACGACCAGTTTGCCCTCCATGAGGAAGAGAATTTCGGTACGAAAGAGGCCGATACCCTCTGCACCGTACTCCTCGAGCATCGGGAGTTCTTCCTGCAGCTCCAGATTGGCCTCCAGGCGCACCCGATGCCCATCCAGCGTCTCCGAAGAAAGAGGCACAAGTTCCTTCTCCTCGGTCTTCAGCCGCTGGAATCGCTCGGCGCGAGTCCGGTACCGCTCGAGGGTCGTGAGGGTGGGACTGAGAATGAGTTCGCCTCTGATCCCATCCAGGATCAGCATCTCGCCCGTTTCGATTCGGTCGGTTACGCCATGCAGCCCGACAACGGCCGGAAGACTCATCGAACGTGCCATGATCGAGACATGGCTCGTCGGTCCGCCGAAGTCCATCGCACACCCCAGCACGCCGCGCCGGCTGAACAGCACAACGTCAGCGGCCGTGAGGTTTTCGGAAACCACAATGTGGTTGGGATCAATCTTGGAAAGGGCCTTCCCCTTCCTCAGGTGCCGGAGAATCCGATCTCTGACATCCAGGATGTCCTGGGCCCGCTCACGCAGGTACTCGGAGTCGGAGGCCTCCATCACCTTCTGGTGGCGATTCATGACCTTCTCCACGGCGTACCCGGCGTTCACACGGTCCCGTTTGATGGCATTTACCACCGAACCGTAGATGGCCGAATCCCGGAGCATGAGCCGCTGGGCATCAAAAATCGAGGCGCTCTCCTCACCCACCTTCTCTCGTGCGATGGCTATGATCTTGGCCAGGTCACGCTCACACTTTGCAATGGCCCGATCGAACCGGCCGAGTTCTTCGGGTACATTCGACTCGGAGATCTCGCGCAGGTCTTCGCGATAGGACTCGCGCCGGTACACGTACGCCGGTCCAATGGAGATACCCGGCGAGGCCGCCACGCCGCGTACGACGATTTCCTTCCGATCCGGGCCGGGGGCGGGTATGTGGACACGCGTAGCCAAGGGCTACTTGACCTCGCCGAAACCGTCCTCGAAGAGCTGCACCATGGCGTCGGCGGCTTGCTCCGCGTCAGTGCCCTCGAACATCAGGGTCAACTCGGCGCCCTGCTCGGCGGCAAGCGTCATCACACCGATGATGCTCTTGCCATTGATTTCGTAGGCATCCTTATGGATAAAAAACTCCGACTGAAACTTGGCTGCCGTTCGCACAATCATCGAGGCAGGCCGGGTGTGGATGCCGGCCCGGTTGCTAACGGTAACCTGACGTTCAATCATATTAATGGACGCGGGCCTGCATTGAGCGGACGAGGTCAATGACCGTCTCTCGAGCGGGTGATGAGGGTGCAGCGCGCAGGTGACCGATGGCTGCGTCGGAATGAAATATAACCGCATCCGCCGTGTCTTTCAGTACGCCGAGAGAGGCCATTGCGGCACGGACCACGGGAATCTCTTCTACGGACACACCGCCCGACATCACCCGTTTCAGGAGCGCGAGTTCGGCCCCCTGAGCGCGCTCAAGAGCAGAGATGAGCAGCCAGGTTCGCTTCCCTTCCAGTACGTCGCCGCCCACCTGCTTTCCCCAGTCGGCGCTGTCGGCCGTGAGGTCGAGGAGGTCATCCTGGATCTGGAAGGCCCGGCCGATATCCCGGCCGGCAAGCACCAGACTGGCACGATCGGCTGCTCCGGCACCGGCAGAAATTGCTCCCAGTTCCATCGCGCAACCGAGCAGCGCTCCGGTCTTCCCGTCAATCATCCGGACATACTCAGCCAGCGTGACGTCATTTCGGGTTTCGAACGCCATGTCGAGCGCCTGCCCTTCGCAAAGCTTCCGGACCATGGCGCCGAAGGAAGCCAGCGCGGCTGGAACGGCATCGGCGGGCAACCGGGCCAGCTTCTCATAGGCTATCCCCATCAGTAGATCGCCGACTAGAATGGCGGCGGGCTCATCCCATCGGAGGTGCACGGTTTCGCGGCCCCGACGGGTGTCCGCATTGTCCATGATGTCATCGTGGACCAACGTGAAGTTGTGAAACACCTCGACCGCGACGGCCGCCGGAAGGGCCGAGTCGACATCGGAACCGTGCATTTCGGCTGCCAGCACCACCAGGAGCGGACGCAGCCGCTTCCCACCGCCATCCAGAACGTACTGGGCAGGGCCGTACAGTTCTACCGGATCCTCGGCGCCCACGGCAGCCCGGATGGCGGTCTCAATGCGTTCTCGGCGAGCGTCGAGTGGCCCCGCCATCAGAGCATCGCCCTTCTTTCCTCGAGGACCTCGCAAATACGGCTGTGCACCTCTTCAAATGGCCCCACGCCGTCGATTTCGGTCAGCATGCCCCGGTTGCGATAGTACTCCTGGACGGGACTGGTGTCCTTCTGATACTGCTTCAACCTCCGCAGGACCACTTCAGGCCGGTCGTCGGAACGCTGGATGATGCGTTCTGCGGGGATGTCGGGCGGAGGCGGCTTGAAATCCAGGTGGTAATTCTTGCGAGTCAGCTTGTCGACACGTCTCTTGGACAAACGGTCGACAATGACTTCCTCCGCCGCCACGAGGCTGATGACCCGATGAAGCGGGGCCTCGTTCTCGGCCAGAAAGCAGGTGAGCCACTCCGCCTGAGGGATGGTCCGCGGATATCCGTCCAGGACAAAGTGGTCGTATCCCAAATCGGTGATGGCATCCTCGGCCATCTTCCGTACGATCCGGTCGGCCACGAGCTTTCCTTCCCTGACCATCTGCTCGGCCGCCTTGCCGATCTCGGTCCCCTCCCGTATCGCCGTCCGGAGGATGATGCCCGTAGAAACGTGTGTGGCTCCACAGCGATCAACTAGGAATGAGGCCTGAGAGCCTTTTCCGACGCCCGGCGGTCCAAATAGAACGATTCTCATCGGCAGGAAACGGCGACAGGGTGTGCCGGGAAAGCGGTTGGGGAGCACGGCCGGTCAACGGCCGCGTAGAGCAGGAAGCAGAGCAGGGAAAAAGTGGGCACCTACGAGGCCTGTGGCTCGTCGTTCCGATCGATCATCCGTTTTAGCAGTTCGCGCGAGGTAAGATTGAGTCCTGTCCGTACGAGATAGGCAAAGGCCAGGGTCAGCAGCCCCTTCCGCGCGCCGCCGCCGCTCTCGTTGTCTAGGACCAGCGGAGGTTGCGATCGGGCGGCTCGCCGTGCGGCGGCGTCCGGCGAATCCCCGTCCCGAAGAAATTCGGCGATGGAATCCGCCAGGTCCTCCCGCCACTCGTCCAGCGTGGTGTGGGCACGCTTGAATCGCTTCTTGCTGCCGCTGTCGCCGCCGCCGCCAAACAGGAGACCCACGGCAAGTCCTATCCCGACTGCCACGGCGGCCTTCTTGAGCGCTCCGCTCGAGGCCACGTTGCTCAGGCGGGCAACGGCAGGCAGGCTTACCTCATCCTCCATCGCCGTCAGGCGACGCGACATGGAATCACTCGCCGCCTGAAGTTTGGCTTCAAGCTCTTCGCGGGTTTCGGTCATGGAGCCTGCTTTCCGTTCGTTGGAGAAGAAAGTTGTTTGGTTTCGGTCGAGGCCGGGAGAGCCCTTCGTTCTTCCCGAGCTTTATCCGCCACACCCATGGAGCCCTTCACAAACCGGGGCCGTAGCCAGTGGATGAGCACGGCAGCCAGGAAGCAGCCACCAGCAACTGCAACGAAGCCCAGAGACTGTCGGCCCCAAAGATCGCCCAGCAAGAGCGCCAGTGCGACGAGTCCGAACACCAGCGCCAGTGCGGCCATGAAGACCACTGTTGCGCCCGCAACGACCCTACTGGCAATGCCGTCCAGTTTCGCCTCAAAATCCAGCTCGAAGAGTCTCAGCTTGGCATCAACCCACTGACGGGTGTCGCCCACCAGGCCCATGGCCTCGTTCGTCAGGCGTCCAATCTTGCCGGACGGCGTCGGAGTCTTTGGTTTCGTTTTGATGGGTTCGGCCATGGGGTGCTGCTCGATGCGCGCTCAGATCTTAATGGTGGACACTTGTGTGCAACGATCCGTCGGGCTGTTCGTTCGCTGGCGAAGTCTGAACACTCTGTCAATCGCACAGCTTGATTGCGCCCGTATGGGAAAGATTACTACCCACTCTACGCCCAATCCGAACAGCCTGAAGATCACCCGCGACTCCGGCCCCTTCATCGAGTCGGGAATGGAAAGCTTCGGATCGGCCGCCGAGGCCGCAGGTCATCCCTTGGGCGAGCCGCTTTTCACGATCGAAGGGGTGGTCAACGTCTTTATCCTGCCGGTCTTCCTGACCATCACCAAGGAGCCCGAGGCGAAGTGGGATCCGATCCTGAAGGCAGCCCGGGAAGTATTGACGTGATCCAGCGAGCCGGGAGCAACCTATAGTCCCCGAAGGAATCCAATCGTGTCACGCCCATCCGGCGTCCAGTCCAGCGTCGGCCGCTGCGCGTCACCCAGCACTACGGTCTCAACCGATGTCACGAGCTTCTCGGACACGGCACGCCGCGCCGCAACCAACTGCAACTCGCCACAGTGGTCCGTAATCCAGGCCTGGACCTCTGCCAGGTCCTGATAGGGCACCCAACGGATGTGAGCCGGAGACTGCACCTCCGCGTCTCCACGGCTGACCAGATAGACCAGGCCCTCACCGTAGGCATGCGGCGCATTGACGGCGGCCAGAAAGGCCTGCTGCATTTTCAGCGAGCCCGAGGTTGACGGATGCGCCGGAAACGTACCCCGAAACACCGACAACGCCTCGAAATAGGGATCGGCGTCAAGGCCATCCGGGGCAAAGATGAGCGCCACGTTCCGACATCCGAGCCCCTCGTGAAGCAGGGCATCCTCGGCCAGGCCCAGCCTCTCGTCCTCGGACTCGCTCCCATCGAGAACAGCCACGGAGTACTTGTTTCCCCTCAGCAGCGCCAGGATGTCGGCCTCCTCGCAAGCCAGGCCCAGGGCCTGAATTGTCTCATCCGTTCCAGAGGCAATCAGCGCGTCCACGATTTCGACAATGTCTTCGTAGTCTGCAAACAGTGCCCGGGGCCCTCCCCGTTCCTCGACCTCCTCGGCAAAGGCCGTGAGCAGCCAGGGTGAACGCGCAGACACCGCGCCGACGAACCTGTGACCTACCCCGACAACGGCCAGGTAGTCCTGCAGGCCCGCCATGGGGACGTTCCCGGCTTCGATTACCCCCACGTGAAGCGGCTCTCCCACCGGATCCGTCCCCAGCCACTCGGCCAGGCCCGCCTCGGTGACGAGTTCCATCTGCTGGTTGACCGCGAAGGCCACGGCCTCTTCGGTAAAGCGATTGGACGCGCGCAGCGTGTGTCCGACAGCCTCCCGACGGGCCGGATGCTCGGGGTCCTTCCAATCCTCGGCGACCGCGGAAAGGAGCCTGTGGGTCTCCTCGATCATACCCCGAAGTAGCCGCTCAGCTTCAGTCCTCCGAAGGCAGCTACAATGCAGACTGCGTTTGAGAACAGCACATTGAGGAGCGCCGCAATGTGCCGGCCTTCCCGGTACAGATCCACGGTCTCAAGCGCGAACGTTGAAAACGTGGTAAACGCTCCCAGGACGCCAATGAACAGAAAGGCGGCGGCACCGGCCGAGAGCGGCGTCCGCTCGGCAATACCCCAGAGAACGCCAATCGCCACAGATCCCACGACGTTCACTCCGAACGTGCCCCACGGCAACTGCCCACCTGCGAATCGGTGAATACCGCTCACCATCAGGTACCTCAGGATGGCCCCGACGGCCCCTCCCGAGGCGATCCAGAAGAGCTTCGCCGCCATCAGGCCCGCTCGAGGGTCACTGCGGTTCCGCCTCCGGTACCGTGGCAAATGGCCGCCAGGCCCTGCTGCCTGTCGTGGGTGTGCAGGGCATGTATCAGCGTCACCAGAATCCGGGCACCCGAACACCCGATGGGATGCCCGAGGGCAACCGCGCCACCGTGGACGTTCAGCTTGGTGTGATCAACACCCAGTTCGTTGCAGAAGAGAACGCTGTTGAGGGCAAAGGCCTCGTTGTTTTCGAACAGGTCGTAGTCAGAAATAGCTTCACCCGACCGGTCCAGCAATCGTTTGACCGCAGGAATCGGCGCCTCCGGAAAACGCCAGGGCTCTCCGGCTGCCCAGGATCCGGCCTTGTACCGGGCCATGGGCTTGAGTCCGTGCGCCTTGACCGCGTCGCCGCTCGCAAGCAGGAGTGCGGCGGCCCCGTCTGAAATCTGGCTGGCGTTTCCGGCGGTCAGGACACCCTCTTTGTCGAAGGCCGCACGGAGTGCACCCAGGGACTCCAGGGTGGTGTCAGCACGGATGCCCTCGTCGGTCTCCAGCGTCACGGTCGCACGGCGCTGGCGGTATTCGATGGGGACGACTTCGCTGGCGAAGTGCCCCTTTTCCCAGGCCGCTGCGGCCCGCGCGTGAGAAGCGAGCGCCATGGCGTCCACCTGCCCGCGGGTCACCCCCTTCTCGGTGGCCAGGCGCTCCGCCTGACTGCCCATCGCGTCACCGCTCATCGGATCGGTCAATCCGTCGTGAAGCAGCATATCGGTCAGACCCTCGGGGTTGCCCATCAGGAATTTGTAACCCCACCGGGCCCGAGACGAGAGCGAAAAGCCAGTCCCGGACATGGATTCGGTGCCGCCAGCCATCACCAGATCCGCCTCACCGGCCTTGATCATGGTTGAGGCCTGCATGACACTCATCATCCCAGAGGAGCACACCATGTCGATGGCCACGCCATCGACCGTATCGGGAATTCCCGCCTTGAGCGCAGCCTGTCTCGGGATCAACTGCCCGTGCCCACCCCGCAGCACATTGCCGAAGAGGTAAATATCGAGGTCGCCCCCGTCCACACCCGTTCGGTCCAGGAGACCCTTCATCGCGTGCGACGCCAGATCAACGGGCGAATGGTCTTTGAGTGCACCGCCGAAGCGACCGATGGGAGTGCGAACCGCACCCACTACATATACGTCCCGCATTGAAGCTAGAGCTGTGTGAATGGCAACAGCGGCTAAACGGAATCAGTGCGGACGGGTTCGGCCATCGGGGATGGATTCCCGGCCAAGAGGGTCTACTACCCTACCACTCCCACTGCGCGAGTGAGAGATCGTCGCGCTTCTGGTTGTAGAAGTACCCCAGAAGCAGACCCTTCAGCATCACCGAGGCCTCGGCCAGCGTGACGTCGACGGGCTCGTTGAGGACCTCCATCTGGAGGCGGGACCCTGCCCGTTGAAGCTTGCTCACCATGCCAAAGTCAGCCGCAAGGCCGATCATCTCCTCGAGCGAGGGGTCTGGGTAAGTCGATCGCTTCTGCGTGGTCAGTCCGAGCACGGGACGAGGGGGTTTGGTCCCCTTGTTATCGGCTGCCAGGCCAACACCCTTAACAGTCGCTGTGAGGCTGGCCTCGGGGGCGCGTGCCGAGCGGCCGGGGGCGCTATTCGGCTACCCGCAGATAGCGTTTGCGGATCTCGAGCAGCGCAGCTGGCTCGCCCAGGACGGTGAGCCGGTCTCCCTCACGAAGGATTGAGGAACCGTCGGGAACGTGCACATTGCCTTCTCGCTGAATCAGCGCAACCAGGGCCCCCTTGGGCAGATGAACCGCCTTCAGTTCCTGGTCGATGAGGACCCGCGATCCGGAGGTGGTACGAACTGGAATGGTCACGAACCGATCATCCCGGAGCACGACCTCGCGAATGTCCTGTTCGTCACCCGCGCCAAGCCACTCCTGTGAGAAGCCCTCATCGTCTACCCGACCCGCAATCTGGGCGAGAATCCGGAGGTGCTGACCCGGATCGTTTTCGTTGCTGATCAGGAAGAAAATGGCATGGACATCCTGCTCATCCACATGATCGGTGAGCGGGTCGTTGGCCACCACGTGAATTCCCGTCACGGATCTCACCAGAACCAACGCCGGCCGATCCAGCCCGGCAAACTTCAGGTGAGGCAGCGCAACACCGTGCGTCACGGGCGTGGCCCCAATCCTGGTGCCCTCCAGAAAGGCTTCCCTGAGCCGTTTCCAGTCCTGGCCCACTTCATCAGAGAGAATTTCCGAGGCGTGTGTGACCACCTCTGCGAACGTCGCGCCCTCCTCGGCATCAATCACGGAGGCGCGGGCTACGATCTCCTCAAAGGGATCGGCATCACGCAGCCCCTTCTCCTTCAGGATTCCCCTGAGTTCACGGTCGAGGCCTTCGTAACGGCGCTCGCCGAGACGGGCAAACCAGTGAAAGATGGCACCACCACGACTCACGCGCGAAGCGGCGTAGTAGAAATACCAGGCCACGCACAGAATCACCAGTCCCGCGCTGAACAGGATGGAGAGGGTCCCCATGAGGGTGATCACCGCCAACGATGAGAAGATCCCGAACAGGTGCATCCAGGGATAAAACGGAGACCGGTAGCCCGGGTCGTACGAATGGATCCGACTCTCCCGCATCACGATGACCGCGGCACAGAGGAACGCGAAAACGAGCAACTGGAAGGCACCGGCCAACTTGGCAATTTTCGTGGGATCCAGCGTCAGGAGAACCACGAGAACCAGCCCAACGGTGACCGCGATGGCCCTCCTTGGCGTTCCTTCCCGAGAGACGCGCCGAATCCAACCGGGCAGGAGGTGATCCCTGCCCATCGCCAACGGATAGCGGGACGCACTGAGAATTCCGGCATTGGCTGCGGCAAAGAACCCGAGGATGGCTGCAATCGCCAGCACCTTGCCGCCCCAGGGCCCGACCATTACATCGGCCGCGGCAGATACCGGGGTCAGGGCGCCGGAAAGGTTCTCGGGAGGAATGACGCTGATCATGACGTAGGTGCCGACGGCGTAGAACAACACCGCCGTTCCCAGGGCCAGAAACATCCCAAGCGCGATATTGCGCTCCGGATCTCTGACCTCCTCGGCCACGCTGGTAACCTTGGTCAGTCCCGCGTACGACATGTAGACCAGGCCTGCGGTCGCGAAAATTGACTTGGCCTCGGCGTCAAACAGCGCCGAGAGCTGCCCGACGTCCAGGTGGAACGACCCAACTCCCATGAAGACCGCCAGAATGGCCACCAATCCGACCACCAGGAAGACCTGGAGCGAGCCGGATTTCTTGGCTCCGGCCAGGTTCAGCCCCCCAAAGACCAGTGCCATGATCACGGCCAGCGGCAGGATGGGCAGGTTCGGGAAGAACAGCCCGACATACGCTCCCAAACCGATCAGCGCGAACGCGCTCTTGAGGATCAGGACCAACCACGTTCCGAGTCCTCCGACCGTGCCGACCAGCGGCCCCATCGAACGATCAAGAAAGTAGTACGCGCCACCCGCCTTGGGCATGGCCGTACTCAGTTCGACCATCGCGAACATGGCCGGCACAACCAACAGGGCCGCCACCATGTAACTGGTCACCATGGCCTCTCCGGCGGCGGCAAATGCCAGCCCGGGGAGGAGGAAAAAGCCCGAGCTGAGCGTCGTCCCCATCGCAATGGAGTAGACGCCAAGCAGACCAAGGTCCTTCTTGAGTTTGGATCCGGCCTGCGCCATCAGGGCTGGCGAGGACTAAAGAATGGAGCGGAAGGTCGAGGGCAGGCCCTCGGGTACTTTCTGTTCGACCTCGGGAGACTCCACGCCGGCGCCTGCAGCTTGCCCATCGCCCGCGAACTTCTGGATGGCCTTGCCGAGATCCGTTGCGATGGCAGCAGCGCTACGGCCTTCGATGTGTCGCCGCTCGAGGACGAAGACCGGGTCACCATCCTTGAACACCGCCATGAACGGAGAGGACGGCGGCACGCCCATGAGGTGGACCCGAGCCTGTGCGGTTGCCTCAAGGTCCTGGCCTGCGAACACGGTTCCCCATCGATCAGGCTGGACCGGAAGCTGGCGCACCATGGCGACGGCGGGCCGGGCGTTGGCCGCGGCGCAGCCACAGACGGAGTTAATCACCAAAACAGAGGTCCCCTGTGCGGCTTCACCGAAAAACGAGTCGACCTCGGAAGCGTTGGTGAGTTCTTCCACGCCGAGGCGGGTCAATTCGGCCCGCATCGGGGTGACAAGCTGTTCGGGGTAAGGCATATATCAGAGCGTTCGTATTCAGATTGAAATCGAGAGTAGACCCTACTTGCGGGGCAGATGGCGCAGATCACTGGCCACCTCCTTGTCGTCCACCTTGAAGGCCTCAGAGTCCGGCACATCGGGCAGAACCTGACCGACAGTTGACTCGCGCATCTTTCCGCCCATCTCGTGACCGGTTGCCACAACCTGGTCGCGGACTTCAGACAGTTTACCCTCCAGCACGGCCAGTTGGTCCTCCATTCGCTTCAGTTGGACCTTCCCCTCTTCGGAGAGCTTGGCCCTGGTCGCGGCGCCCGATTGGGGGGCCAGCAGGATGCCGGCAAGCATGCCGCCTGCGAATGCAAGAAGTCCGGTGAGGGCACGGTCGATGGACATGGGTCCTTCCTTGAAGTGGAAATCGAGAAGTTTCACGTGGTTAAACCCCTGCGGGCGGGCCAGTTCCATTCCTCCTTCGCTTCCCCGGACGCTTCCCAGGATCTTTGTTTTTTGGGAGTCGTTTTACGCCGCCATTCGGAAATCTTCATCGCCAGGACCAGTCGGTCGTGGCGTTTTCAGTTAGGGGCCGCTCTCGTTCCGCCCGCATTTTGGATCTCGACTCATGGATAAGCCTGTTTACCTCACGCCGGAAGGTTTCGAAAAACTCAAGGCCGAGCTCAAGTTCATGATCTCCAAGGAGCGCCCGCGCATTTCCGGGGACATCGCCGAGGCCCGCGAGAAGGGGGATTTGTCTGAGAACGCCGAGTACGACGCAGCCAAGGAGGCGCAAGGCCTGCTCGAGGCGAAAATCGCCAAAACCCAGACCACCATCGCCAACGCCCGCGTGGTTGACGAATCCCTGATGGACTCCTCCAGGGCGTTCATTCTTTCGAACGTCAAAGTGAAGAACAAGGCGAACGGTACGGAACAGACCTTCACGCTCACCTCTCACGCGGAGGCCGATTTCGCGAAGGGCCGTATTTCGGTGACCAGCCCAATCGGCAAGGGGCTTCTAGGCAAGGAAGTGGGCGATGTTGTCTCAATCAAGGTGCCCTCCGGGAGTGTTGAGCTGGAGATCGTCGAAATCTCCCGAACCTGAGCCAGTCCGTGGTAGACCTCAGAAGCGACACCGTTACACGACCCTCGCCTGCCATGCGCCGGGCCATGGCCGAGGCAGAAGTGGGCGATGACGTCTTCGGAGAGGACCCCACCGTACTTCTGTTGCAGGAACGGGTCGCGGACCTGCTCGGCAAGGAAGCCGCGCTCTTTGTGCCTTCGGGATCCATGGCCAATCAGCTGGCCGTTCGGGTCCACACCCAACCGGGCGACGAGGTCATCTGCGAGGCCAGTTGCCACATCGTCAACTACGAATCGGCCGCGGCACCCGTCTTATCCGGCGTGCAGCTTCTGCCCCTTCAGGGGACGCGGGGACGCCTGAGTCCAGAGCAGGTCACCGGAGCGATTCGCCACGGGTACTACTGGGAGCCTCAGTCTCGCCTGGTTTGCCTGGAGAACACGGCGAACAAGGCGGGGGGAACGGTCCTGGATCATACCGAAGTCGTGGCTGTGGGCCACGTCGTCCGAGCCAAAGGCCTGGCCTTCCACCTGGACGGCGCCCGTCTCTGGAACGCGGCCGTGGCCAGCGGGCTGTCCGAGCGCGAGCTGGCGGCACCTTTTGATACGGTCTCGGTCTGCCTCTCCAAGGGATTGGGAGCGCCCATCGGATCCCTCATTGCCGGGCCCACCGAACTCATCCAGAAGGCTCACCGCTGGCGCAAGGTCCTCGGTGGAGGAATGCGCCAGGTCGGTATTCTTGCGGCTGCGGGGCTATACGCGCTGGAGAACCATCGCCAGGACTTGCCGAGCGACCACGCGCGGGCCAGACGGCTGGCCGACGGCCTGGCCGCCTTCGTAGCGGTGACCATCGATCCCGTATCCGTTGAGACCAACATTGTCATGTTCGACGTCTCTGGAATGACCGCACTTGAGACCGTCGACCGGCTGAAGGAGGCCGGGGTGCTGGTGGTGCCGTTTGGTCTGCAGCGAATTCGCGCCACGACCCACCGCGATCTGTCGGACGCGGATATCGATCTTGCTCTGGCGGCCGCGGGACGGGTGCTGGCCTGAGCCGCGGGACGGGTGCTGGCCTGAGCACCGAAGGCCCCTTATGGCAGGCGCTTGGCGGTCACGTACGCCTCCACCGCGTAGAACTCGGGCAGACCCAATCGATTGAGCAAATCCGCCGTGCGCGTATTCCGGTCTCTGGCCCTCTCCCAGAACTCCCGGGCATCGTAGGCACCCGGAAACATGGCGCGATCCTTCTGGCTCTCGTGTTTGAATATGGCCTCGATCTTACGGGCCAGATCCGCCTTGGACATGGGAACGAAGACCTGGGCACGGTCAATTTCCCACTCTTGCCAGGCGCCCCGGTAGAGCCACACGGTCGGTGCTGATTCCGATCCGTGTTCTTCGTGATACGTGTCCACCGCCTGGGCTATCGCCTTGTAGCACATGCGATGAGTGCCGTGTGGATCAGAAAGATCTCCGGCCACAAAAATGTGATCCGGGGACAGTTCGTCCATGAGTTCGGTCACGATCCGCACATCATCAGGACCGATGGGATTCTTGCGCACCATGCCGGTCTGGTAGAAGGGCATGTCCAGGAATCTCGCGTTCTCGCGCCCCAATCCCATTACTTCAATTGCCGAGACGGCCTCTGCGTAGCGAATGAAGGCCTTGGCACGCTGCACACGCGGCGCATCGATGTCGCCGGGATCCTTGTCCAAAAGGGACTTCCGCAACGCCTCCACTGCGGCCTGCAGGCTCTCCCCTTCCAGCTCCGGCAGACTCATCTCCAGAAAATGAAGGTACCGGCGAACGTCCGCATCGAAAACGGCCACAGACCCGTTCGTCATGTAGGCAACCGTGACCTGATTTCCATTCTGGACCAGCTTGTCCAGCATCCCTCCCATCGAGATGACATCGTCATCCGGGTGTGGACTGAAGACAATGATGCGCTTGTCCCGCGGCAGGTGCTCCTCGTATAGCACGCGCTGGCGCAGGTCCTCGAAGACCTTGCGACAGAGGGCGTCGGTATCCGGCCAGACCGAGACGAGGCTGTGGAGGTGCCGACGGTGAAAGTCCGACTCTTCCAGGCGAAGGATCGCCCGACCGACGGTTTCAGATAGCCAGATCACGGCGCGCTTGGCCAGGGCATCGTCCCACTCCACCCGACGAACCCGCCACGGTGTTTTTTCGCGGGTCAGTTCGCCGGCGGCGGCACGATCCAGATAGAAGGTCGCGTCCCGATGAAGTTGAAGGAAACCAGCGGTGACCTCCTTGGTGGGTTCCTCCTCGACTGCTCGCTGGACTATGGGTCCCTTGTGCTCACCGGTGGCAATCAGGATGACTTCCCGCGCGTCCAGGATGGTACCCACACCCATCGTGATGGCCTCTCGGGGCACGTTGTCGTCGCCGAAGAAGTCACTGGCCGCGTCCTTCCGGGTAATCTCGTCCAGGACGATGGCGCGGGTTCGGGTTTGCAGGCCAGACCCCGGCTCGTTGAATCCGATGTGACCACTGCGCCCGATTCCGAGCAGCATCAAATCGATTCCGCCTGCCCGCTGAATCTCAAACTCGTATTGCTGACACCAGGCTTCCACATCGTCCCGGGCAACTGTGCCACTGGGAATGTGGATGTTCTCCTCGGCGATGTTGACGTGGTCGAAGAAATTCTCCCGCATGAACCGGTGATAGCTCTGCAGGCTGTCCGGGCGCATCGGGTGGTACTCGTCCAGGTTGAACGTGACCACCCGGCTGAAGTCCAGCCCCTCCTCCCTGTGCATGCGAACCAGTTGTTCGTAGACACCGATCGGCGTTGATCCGGTGGGGAGCCCCAGAACCAGGGAATCACCGACCGCGTTGCGCTCTTCGATAAGCGTCGCAATGCGTTTGGCCACCTGGAGGGACAGCTGCCCGGGTTCGTCGAAAATCAAAACGGCGACCCGCTCACGTTGCGTCCCGTCCAGGTAGTGAGCCTTCGTCTCTCCTCGCATCTGCTTCATTCCAGGGTGTCTCGGATATTCCTGCGGAGCAGCGAGTATACGACCCCGGCCTTTCATTGATCTGAACCACCGCCCGCCCGCGTCGACAACATCGTATGAATCCAATTCCGATGGATCCCGTCGATGCCGCGTGGTGGCGGATGGATAGCCCGACGAACCGCATGACCATTGTGGCCGTGATGCGCTTCGACGGGCCGTTCACGGCCGAGGCGTTTACCGCCCTCCTCGCGGAGCGCCTGGCTCCATTCGAGCGATTTAGACTTCGCGTCAGGGCCACAGGCGGGCGCCCTCATTGGGAGGAGGATCCAGACTTCGATTTTTCCAGGCAGGTGGTCACCCAGACCGAGAACCCGCCCACGGATGACGCGGGACTCAAGCTACTGGTGGGCGAAATGATGTCGGCTCCTTTGGCAGCGGACCGGCCGCCCTGGCAATTTCTGGTGATTGAACGGTTCGCGGAGGGGTCGGTGGTGATTGCCCGCCTGCACCACGCGATTGCGGATGGCCTCGCCCTGATTCACGTGTTAAAGAGCCTGGCCGATGGGGCCGAGGTCAGCGGCGCCGCGTCTCTCGTTGCCATGCCCAGGGCGGAAGACGCTGAGATGGACGAGTCTGAGTTGGAATTCGACGACCCGATGCCTGCGCGGAGAGTCCGTTTTCGCGACCTGGTTGGTTGGTTCAGGAGACTCCCGAGTCTGACCATTGCCCTTCTGAAGTTCGCGCTGACCGGGCGCGACAAACAGTCGCGTTTCCGGGGCAACCAGGGCGAAGAGAAACGGGTCGACTGGTCTTCGGAACTGGACCTGAAAGCACTTCGTCGGGCGGCGATATCCCACTCCGCGACCATCAACGACGTGCTTCTGGCGGTCCTTTCAGGCGGCCTGCGCCGGTACCTGGAACCCTACCGAACCATGGCGGAGGAATTTGAACTCCGGGCCATCATTCCGGTCAACCTCAGGCACCGCCACGAAGAACTCGGACTCGGAAACCGGTTCGGGCTCGTGATTCTGGCCCTTCCGGTCGGCCTTCGGAATCTGGCGGCCCGTGTCAGGGAGGTGCATGGACGCATGCTGGAGGCCCGCCAGTCCATGGAGCCGGTAGCCGCATTCGGCCTGTTGTCAACGCTGGGCCGCGCACCCGGATTTCTCGAAGACGTGGCGGTCAAGCGGCTGTCGGCGACCTCCTCCGCGGCGATTACTCACGTGCCCGGCCCAAGAAAGCACCTGATCCTTGCCGGGCGGACATTGAGCGAGTTGATGTTCTGGGTGCCGCGTGGCGGGTCGGTCGGGATGGGAATAAGTATTCTGACGTACGCGGGAACGGCAAGGATTGGACTCGCCACCGACGCCGGCCTTGTCCCCGATCCCGACGCCCTCGCGCGTGGAATTGCGGCCGAGTTGGGCGATCTGGGACTCTGACGAGTGGTGAAATCCCCCACGTCAACTGTTGGGATCTGCTGACAGGATGAACGGGAGATGAATCGTTGTCGGGAGCGCCGAAAAGGGGCTTCTTGTCAGGGTAGGACAATCGTTACCAGCCATGCGTGACTCTGACGTACTCCAGGTGGGCTCCCTCGGCCTGCACCATCCTGTCGAGCCCTTCTCACGATCGCTGGACCTGCCGCCTCCGATGTCGCCGGAGGAAAAGGAAGTTTTCCGCAAACTCCAGGCCCAGCTCAAGACGCAGTTCCGAGACATCTTCCCGAATCCGCGGGCGCCCCGTTGCGTGGTTGTCGTACCGTCCCTGAGCATCTCTGCCGATCTCCTGGCCAAGATTTCGGGTGTCCAGTACTACGAGGAGCGTATGCTCTTCGCGCTCATGCTACTGCGCCTTCCCAGGACCCGCCTGATCTACGTTACCAGTCAGGCCATCGCGCCGTCGATCATTGACTACTACCTGAATCTCCTGCCGGGCGTCCCGATGAACCACGCCCGCGCCCGCCTCACACTGCTTTCCTGCTTCGACACAGCTCCGGAGCCTCTGACCCTGAAGATCCTCGAGAGGCCTCGCCTGATCCGCCGTATTCGGGACGCCATTCCCGATCCTGCGTCCTGCCATCTGACAGTCTTCAACGCCACGAAATTGGAACGCACGCTGGCCGTCCGACTGGGTATCCCGCTCTATGCCTGCGATCCAGGACACTGCCGCGCGGGGACAAAGAGTGGCAGCCGCGAGGTCTTTCGTGAGGCCGGCATTGCTGTCCCGCCGGGTTTCGAGAATGTCCACTCCGTGGACGATATCGTGGACGCCCTGGCGGAACTGAAGACACGTGATCCCGCCCTACAAAAGGCCGTGGTCAAACTCGATGAGGGTGTATCCGGCGAGGGAAACGCCGTGGTTGACCTCTCAAATGCACCCCGTACAGGCGTTCGTGATTGGGTCGCGTCCGAACTGCCCAAACGCATCCGGTTTGAAGCAAGCGGAGAGTCATGGCCGACGTTTTCCGCCCAGATGTCTCGTATGGGAGGCGTGGTGGAAACCTGGGTCGAGGGCAAGAACAAGCGGTCACCCTCCATGCAGGGTCGAATCACTCCGCTCGGCGAGGTGGCCGTGGTCTCGACCCACGATCAGGTGTTGGGCGGGCCGAATGGTCAAGTGTTCCTGGGCTGTTCATTCCCGGCCGACGAGGCGTACCGGCTGGAAATCCAAGAAGCGGGACGACTCATTGGGGACATTCTGTGCGATCAGGGTGTCACGGGGAGATTTGGAGTCGACTTCATCTCGGTGAAGGAGGCCGACACGTGGCGTCATTTAGCCATCGAAATCAACCTCCGAAAGGGCGGAACCACGCATCCCTTCCTGATGCTCCAGTTCCTGACCGACGGACACTTCGACATCCGCACCGGCCTGTATCAGCATCCCTCTGGCGGATCGCTGGCCTACTACGCCTCCGACAACGTGGTCAATCCTCTGTACCGCGGTTTCACCCCGGCCGACCTCACCGACATCGCGGTCAATCACCGTCTCCACTTCAACAGTGCCACGAGACAGGGTGTTGTGTTTCACCTCATTGGCGCGCTCTCCGAATTCGGGAAACTGGGCGTCCTGTGCATTTCCGATACCGCCGAGAACGCCTGGCAACTGTATCGCGACACCGTGGAGGTGCTGGACCGAGAGGCACTGGCGCAGGAAGAGGCGCGGAGTTACTGCTCGGTTTTCAGAGAGCGTGCATAGGCTGCGCGCGTGCTATCTTGGCGTTCCAAACCCACACCGTTCGGCGCCATGTCCCATATTTCCAGTCTCCGGTCTACCATCGTAGGAGCGCTCCTTCTTGTCACCGCGCTGCCGGCGGCCGCGCAATCCGGCCGAATTCCGGTGGCCGCCGACAACGGGATGGTGGTGACCAGCCAGTTCACGGCCTCCGAAGTCGGCACCCGCATTCTGGCCAAGGGTGGCAACGCGGTCGACGCGGCCGTCGCCACGGCATTTGCACTTGCGGTGACCTACCCCTCGGCCGGCAATATCGGCGGCGGCGGCTTTCTTGTGTATCACGGTGCTGACGGCGAAACCACCGGCTTCAACTTCCGCGAGAAGGCGCCACTCTCGGCCACCGAGACCATGTTCCTCGGCCCCGATGGCGAGATCCAGGACCACAGCAATCACGCCGGCCCCCTGTCTGTTGGCGTGCCGGGTACGGTCGCGGGACTCTGGCTGGCCCATCAGCGGCTCGGCAGCCTTCCCTGGCGTGAGCTGGTAGAGCCGGCTGTCAAATTGGCCAGCGAGGGGATTCCGATGACGCGGTACATGGAGGGATTCATGAACCGCATGGCCCAGACGGACGAATCCATGTTCGCGGCCTCCCGGCGGGTATTTCTGAAGAATGGCACCACGCCGTATTCGACCGGGGAATCCTGGAAGCAACCGGACCTGGCCGCCACCCTGGCTCGAGTCCGGGACAACGGCAAGGATGGTTTCTATCGCGGTGAAACGGCGCGCCTTCTGGCGGCCTACATGACGGAGCACGGTGGGATGATCACCGAGGAGGACCTTGCCCGATACGAAGCGGCCGAGCAGCCCCTCATCCACGGCACCTATCGCGGATACGATGTCTACGCCATGTCTCCGCCCAGTTCGGGCGGCATCGCCATCGTCGAGATGCTCAACATTCTGGAGGGCTATAGCCTGGAATCAATCGGTCACAATTCAGCGCTGTATCTCCATCTGTTGACCGAGTCGATGCGCCGCGCCTACGCAGACCGTGCCGAGCACATCGGCGACCCGCTTTTCAATCCTGACATGCCGGTGGCGCGCCTCACCTCGAAGGAGTACGCCAAGGACCTCCGCACGGGCATTGATCTGTTCCGCGCTTCGCCGAGTGACTCCTCCACCTTCAACAGCTCACTGCTCCCCCACGAGAGCGAGGAGACTACGCACTTTTCCGTGGTGGACGCCGAGGGCAACATGGTCTCGCTCACCTACACGCTGGAGTACGGCTACGGCTCACGCCTGGTGGCAGACGGAACGGGCTTCCTGCTCAACAACGAGATGGGTGATTTCAATCCGGTCCCGGGTCGAACCACCCGCACGGGCCTCATCGGTACCACCCCGAACCTCGTGCGCCCTGAACAGCGAATGTTGTCGTCCATGTCCCCGGCCATCCTGGCCCGCGACGGTCGCCCCGTCATGGCCATCGGTAGCCCAGGCGGACGCACAATCATCAACACGGTCTTGCAGGTGATCCTGAATTACGTCGACTTCGGCATGGACGTGGCCCAGGCTGTGGAGGCACCCCGGATCCACCATCAGTGGCTGCCGGACCGGACGTCATTCGAGCGCATCGGGATCTCTCCCGACACGATTCGGCTGTACGAAATGATGGGCCACGAGGTGTACTTCCGCGGCAGTCAGGGCCACGCGCACGGCGTATCGATCGACTATGAGACCGGCCTGCGATACGGGGCGGCAGACTCACGCGCCTACGACGGCCGCGCCGTCGGGTACTAGACTCACGCGCCTGCGGCGGCCGCGCGGGTATTAGTCTACCCGGGGCAGCGTGATGAGACGCAGGTCGTAGGCACCTGTCTCGTCAATCGCATTCGATGTGATGTCGATGCGCCATGTGCCGGCTCCGGACACGGGCCCGATTCGGGACAGTTGTGTCGACCCTGCATCATCGTTGCGCCACACCTGCCCAGACGGTGAGGTGACCACGAGATAGCCGTCGAAGCCAAGAGACAAGAGCTCGAAGATGACCCGATCATCCGATGAGGCGTCCCAGGAATGCGTATCGAAGTACTCGCCCTTGAGTGCCTTCTGATCAGCATAGTCCAGCCGTCCCTGGATCACGTCGACCTTCGCCGGGGGGCCTTTGTCGATGGTGAGTTCGTAGGCGCCTCCGCCCTCGGCGTTGTATTGGGAGGCCCAGACCGTCCAGGTGCCCGTCTCGGTCGCCCAGACCTCGAGCTGGGATACCCGTTGGCCATCGAAATCGTCGTTAATGGTCTCAACACCGGAAGGCGACCGCATGATCAGGTAGGTGTCGAAAGACTCCGCAACAACGGCTTCCATCCGAACCGTGAGTTTGCGGGTCTCGTCCACCTGGATGATGTGGACATCGAAGCGCTCACCACCCTCGCGGGTCGAATCGCCGGAATCCAGAGAGCCCATGATGGCCTGACCGCTGGACGGCAGGCTGAGAAACAGAATCAAGATCAGAAAGCAGAATGTTCGCATCGTAGTGTCCTTAGGGGGAACGACGGTCAGAAAGCTCCAATGTAGCGCAGGAGGCGACCTTCAATCTCGCCCCGCGACACCTCGAGTCGACGGAGATAGTCGTCGCCGACAGCCTCTCTGGCCTCTGGCTCTTCCAACGCCAAATCCGAGGCATCCAGATAGTCCAGAAAGAGGCTCGCCAAGAGGTCGTACTCCTCAAGACTGACGAGCCCGGCGCCCCGCTCGAGTCCGTTCATGGACCGATCGACCAGGCTCGAAAGATCCGCCGAACGCCGGGAAAGCCCCGTCGTGTCTTCGGCCGATTGCAGCCACACCACCAGGGACTCCGCCGCAT
>JAJCYP010000136.1 GCA_029262855.1 Bacteroidota bacterium
TTGTGCAATTCCCGCGCGCTTCGCTCTCCACGCGTCCCTTCGACGTATTTTTTGCACCTTCCCAACCGATCAGAATCGCCCCGTCACGCATGCCCCGGTTCAAGGAACTCAAGGTCGTAGATCACCCCTCGCTCGAATTGCAAGTCCTGCAGAACTGGCAGGATCAGGACATTTTTGAACGGAGCATTGAGGAGCGCAAGGGGGCAGAGGCGTTCACCTTCTATGAGGGGCCGCCAACGGCAAACGGACGGCCAGGCATTCATCACGTGATGGCACGAACCATCAAGGATGCCTTCTGTCGGTACAAGACCATGAAGGGCTTCCAGGTGGCGCGCAAGGCCGGCTGGGACACACACGGGCTGCCGGTCGAGATAGAGGTCGAGAAGGCGCTGGGCCTCGAGGGGCGGCACCAGGTGGAGGAGTTCGGTATCGAGGCCTACAACCGTGCCTGCCGTGAAAGCGTCCTGCAGTACAAAGACCTGTGGGATGACCTGACTACCCGGATCGGCTTCTGGGTCAACCTGGACGATCCCTACGTGACGTTCAAGGCGTCCTACATCGAATCCGTCTGGTGGCTACTCAAGCAGATCTATGAGAAGGACCTGCTGTACCAGGGATTCAAGATCCAGTGGTACAGCCCTGGGTCGGGTACGGTGCTGTCCAGCCACGAGGTAAGCCTGGGCTACAAGGAGGTCCAGGATCCGAGCATCTACACCCGCTTCCGAATGGTGGCTGAGACGGACACCTATCTCCTGGCCTGGACCACCACGCCCTGGACAACCATATCCAATGTGGCCCTTGCCGTCGGCAAGAAGATCGACTACGTGCGGATTCGTCTCACCACCGAGGACATCGGGGAGCACGACATGATCCTGGCGGAAGCCAGGCTGTCTGTCATCAAGGAAGACTACACGATTGTCGATCGCATGACCGGCGCCGATCTAATTGACCGCCGCTACGAGCCGCTGTTCGACTACTTCCTGGATCACGAGGACGCCGCGGCGGCGTGGCGGATCGTATCTGCCGACTACGTGTCCACCGAGGATGGGACGGGAATCGTCCATACGGCACCCGCATTTGGTGCCGAAGACTTTGATACTGCACAAAAGGAGGGGCTGCCGCTTCTTAATCCGGTGCTGCCGGACGGGACATTCAATGCGGATATCACGCTCGTGGCCGGGATGTTCTTCAAGGATGCCGACAAGGTGATCTCCCGGGACCTCCGGGATCGCGGTCTCATGTACCGTCACGAGACCTACCTGCACAACTACCCCCACGATTGGCGAAAGGGCACGCCTCTGATGAGCTATCCCGTCGACTCCTGGTTCATCAGGACGACGGCCATCAAGGATCGGCTGATTGCGTTGAACGACACGATCAACTGGCAGCCCAAGGGAATCGGTACCGGCCGGTTTGGCGATTGGCTGGTCAACAATGTCGACTGGGCGCTCAGTCGCCGTCGGTATTGGGGTACGCCACTGCCGATCTGGGAGTCGGACGCGGCGGGGTCGGAGTACCGAGAAATCATCGGGTCCCTGGCCGAGCTTCGCGAGAAGTGCGGTGACCAGATCCCCGACGACGACGAAGCCGTGGATCTCCACCGTCCATTCGTTGACGAGCTGACGTGGCCGGCTCCCGATGGCGGGACCATGCGCCGGGTCGAGGACCTGATTGACGTCTGGTTCGATTCGGGCGCGATGCCGTTCGCCCAGTGGCACTACCCGTTTGAGAACAAGGAGCTCTTCGAGCGAAACTTCCCGGCAGACTTCATCGCCGAGGGCGTCGATCAGACGAGGGGCTGGTTCTACACGCTCCACGCCATCGCCGCTCTGGTCATGGACTCGGTTGCCTACCGGAACGTGGTGGTGAACGGGCTCGTCCTGGACGAGAAGGGCGAGAAGATGTCCAAGAGCAAGGGCAACGCCGTGGATCCCTTCTCAACCATCGCGGAGCACGGTGCGGACGTGGTGCGCTGGTACATGATGAGCAACGCCCCGCCGTGGGAAAACCTGAAATTCTCCGAGCGCGGCCTGTCGGAGACCCAGCGCAAGTTCTTCGGGACATTGTCCAACGTCTACGCCTTCTTGGCCACCTACGCGAACATCGACCGATTTACGGGCGAGGAGCCCAGCGTCCCGGTGTCTTCTCGGCCCGAGATGGATCGATGGATTCTCAGCCGCCTCGCCGCTACGGTCTGGGCGGTTGACGAAGCGTATGACGCGTACAACCCGACGAAGGCCGCGCGGGCCGTTGAGACCTTCGTTGATGAGCTGTCCAATTGGTACATCCGGCGAAACCGTCGCAGGTTCTGGTCAGCCAGGACATCCTCCGGAGCTGACGATACCTCGAAAGTGGCGGCCTACCAGACGGTTGTGCAATGCCTTGCGACCGCAAGCGGCCTCATGGCGCCCATCGCTCCCTTCTACAGCGACTGGCTCTACCGTGCTGTCGGCGGAGTCAGCGACTCCGTGCATCTCAGCGATTTTCCGGCTGCATCCACCGAGCTCACGGATCCGGACCTGGAGCACCGTATGGAGCTGGCCCGGACCATCTCATCCATCACCCTCGCACTGCGTAATCAGAGCAGCATCAACGTGCGTCAGCCGCTCGCCGGGATTACCGTCGTGACGGGCGTGGGTGTTGAGGAATCCGCCGTTGAGCATGTTCGCGAGGTGATCCTCAGCGAAGTCAACGTGAAGGACATTCGGTACGTACACGGAGCCAGTTCAGTGGTCAACCGTCAGGCCAAGCCCAACTTCAAGCGTCTCGGAAAACGCCTGGGTCCACTCATGAAGCCCGTCGGTGCGTTCATTCGGGACATGAGCGCGGAGCACGTCGACGCCTACCTGGAGGCCGGCCAGGTGTCCTTCGAGGCCAACGGTGAACGAGTGGTCCTCGAGGGCGACGACATCGAGATCGTGTCTGAGGGAATCGAGGGCTGGCTGGTTGGCCAGGAGGGAAGCGTGACGGTTGCCCTGGATATCACGCGCACGCCGGAGCTGGTGGCCGAGGGGCTTTCGCGAGAGGTGGTAAACCGGATCCAGAACATGCGCAAGCAGGCTGGATTCGATGTATCTGATCGGATTTCAGTCGCATTCACAGCGTCAAGTGACCTGGCTCAAGCGCTCGATTCGTTCGCGGAACGAGTCCGGAACGAGACCTTGGCTGTCGAGTTGCAGGCCACCCAACGTCCGGAGGGCGACCTCGTGGACAGTTTTGAGATTGAATCGCACACCATCACGATAGCGGTAACCCGCAACCGCGACTAGTCCGTGATCTAGTCCGTGATCTGGAGCAGAAGGGTATAAACATATGAGCGACTCAAACGACAAGCAGGCGCAGAAAACGATGTTTTCAGCGGAAGAGCTGGCATACTTCCGCGGACTCATCGAAGACAAGCGAGCCTCGGCCCAGGACGACATTGCGAGAATGCGGGAGCAAATGGCTGACGCCCGCGAGCAGTCCGAGAACGACACCGCCTACAGCTTCCATATGGCCGATGCCGGGACTGATGCCATGGAACGGGAAAAGCTCTATCTGATGGTTGCCCGTCAGCAGAAGTATGTAGGCTACCTCGATCGGGCACTTGACCGCATCGAAAACGGCACGTACGGGATATGCAAGGTCACCGGCGAGCAAATCGCAAGAGAGCGGCTTGAAGCAGTGCCGCATACGGAGATCTCGATCGAGGCCAAGCTCCAGCAAAAGACCAAGTAGCTGCTCGCGTGATCGATAGCAGAACGGAGCCAGATACGAACGAGGCTGAGGCCGCAGCTGGGATGGGCAGCAGTCCGCTTCAGCCCAAAGCGAGTCATAAGCCACTTGTCGTGGTTGCCCTCGTCATTGTCGCCATTGATCAGATCACCAAACAGTTGGTGGTCGCGAACATGTATCAGGGCCAGTCCATCCCCGTTCTGGGAGACTGGCTCCGGCTGACCTATACGGAAAACCCGGGGATGGCCTTCGGCATTGAGTTCGGAGCGCCGGCCCTCGTTACGATCTTTTCGATCGTTGCCACGGCCCTGATCCTGTTCTATCTCGCAAGAGTAGGCCGGCTCTATACACCGTACCGGTATAGCCTTGCCCTTGTCCTTGGCGGAGCGTTTGGCAATATCATAGACCGGGTGTTCTACGGCGCACTCATGTACGACGAGCCGCTGTTTCTCGGGCGGGTGGTCGACTTCATCCACGTGAATCTGTGGCGCGGCCATATTCCCGAGGGTGTCCCGTTCTTCGGGGGCAACTATGTGGCGCTGTTCCCGATCTGGAATGTGGCCGACATGTCCATCGTAGTCGGAGTGGTCGGGATCCTGATTTTTCAGCGGACCTTCCATGAGGCGCTGAGCGCGCACGAGGAGGCCACAGCCCTGGAGACGGCACCGCTGGCCGGGGAGCGGGTGAAAAAAAGCTTACCAGCTCAACCGTAGCGCGAACGTTACCACGCGCGGGAGTAGCTCACGCCGTCCTTTCTCCAGTATGCCGGACTCGGGGTTGGAGTCGTCAAAGTAGCCCTCGCCCTGAACGAATCGCCAGTCCGCTGTGTTGGTTCGACCCAGCAGATTAATGACGTCCAGCCTTGCCTGAAGGCCGGCAGCGCCAAGGTCGAATGAGTAGCCGACACCGATGTCCATCTGGATCAGATCGGGTAGCTTGTGGTCTTCAGGATTGGTCAGTTCATAGAAGTCCGCCTGATGTTGGATCCGGGTACGCGCTCCGGGATCTATAACACTGTCCAGGACACGGTCGATATCGTTGAGATAGGCCCCCAGGAAGTCGTAGTAGGCCTGCCTGAATCCCCAGGTGCGGCCTGCAATCAGGCGCCAGCGGCCAAGCAGGACCAACCGATGAATGGGCATGGCATTGGCCGAGAGTTCAAGCCGGTGGGGCTCATTCCAGGGCACGTCCAGCAAGCGGTCCTCGAAGAGACCCGAGATCTGGCGGCGGCCTATCGTGTACTCGTAGCGCAGGTCCGCACTACCCAGGCCGAGGGAGCGTTTCAGCACCGCCGCATACCCGTAGGTGTGTCCGGCGGAGGAGCGCAGGAAGTCCCGCTGGACCAACTGCGGCACGTCCGTCTCCGCAGAATAGTCGATAGACAGGATGTGATAGTGGCGCTTGTAGTGCGCCTCGGCGCTCAGGGACCAGCGGGACGTCGGCCGCCAGAAGAGCTCACCCGTCAAGTGGCCGGACTTGGGGGGCGCGACCGTGGAATCGACCGCCATCCAGAATCGGGTCGAGGAAACGAAGGTTCGGGGACTCCGGCTGCTGACGTCAAACTGGTTCACGAACTGGCGGTAGATACCGCTGCCCACAAAGAAGGACCAATCGCCCGTCCGGGTGCCCGGGAAATCAAGGCGGGCCGCCAAGCGAGGCTCCGCATACAGCGTTCGGCGGGCGTTCAGGAAAGTGAAGCGAGTACCGATCTCGATGACGGCGTGTCGCCCCACCTGAATCTTGTCCTGGCCGTAGACGGCCGTCCGCCATCCGGCGAACCGGTGATTCAGGGGAAGCTGCTGGGACCCCGCAATTCGGACCCTGTCGCCCGTGCGAATCGTCTCGAAGCCGAACTCGGTATAGTGGCGGTCGGCCAGCGCGTAGTCCAGGCGGCCGGAGACTGCCGCCTCATGCATCCTGTTTCCGTCGTCTTCCGGAGAGGCCAGTGTGATTTCGTCAGGTGCAACGAAGTCATGGCTCAGTCTGTACTGGCTGAATCGAGCCTGAATAGAGCCCAGTGTCCGGCCTGTCAGCACCGTGTTGTAGCGCACCTGCGCGGTCGTGTTGCGCCAATCGTATATGTCACGGTACTGGGCGATGGAGTCCTCGCGAGACGACGCTCTCGCCGGAGTGCCCGAGAGGTCATTTCCCAACCGACTTCCGCCGGTGAAGAGCGAGGCGCTCAGGGTCTGGAGTCCCTTCTTGACCTCGCCAGCCAGATGAACGTCCGCGAACCCGATCTCCGGACTGCCCGCCGGAGGGAATTCATCGAAGGGGGTATTTCGATCCGCGAACGCAGAAAGGAGAAAGGAGTCGATGCGATTCCAGCTGTCCAACAGGCCTGACAGCGATCGGGGCGCGGAGAGTCGCCAGATGCCGACTCGCGCGGCAGCCATCAGGGAGCCGCGCGTATCACCCGCCCCGGTCCACGACCCTGAGTGCCTGGCATTTACGCTCAGCGGGTCCCCCTGGACAAGCGTCCTGGACTGATAGCCTGTGGCTCCTGCCTCCGCGATTGCGGCCGCATAGCGCAGGTCGTGGCGCGCCTCGATGACACCGGAGATCTGGCTGCCCAGCGGCGCACCGAAGCCGGCCTTGTGGATCCTGATCGAGCCGAGGGCAAATGGACTGAAAGGCCCGATGAAGCTCGCGACATTCAAAGGGATGAAAACCGGCGCCCCATCCAACCGGAACTGATGCTCTCCGGCATCGCCTCCCTGAATGTGAATGTCGGCGGTGGCGTCATTGACCCGAACGCCCATGAGACCGTCGAGTCCCTGAAGTGCGGCACCTCCGGGCCCGAGCTGGGAGGTAATCTCCTCCTGGTCCATCATGGCAAATCCGAGCAGTGTCGAGGAGGGCTGCATCGCCAGACCTTCCAGAACCAGGGGCGCCAGCAGGACGGCTTGTGCAACAATGGCAATTTCCGGACGCACCGATCCTCCGGGCTCGACAACAATCGACTCACTCGTGGTCCGATAGCCGATATGGGAGACCTGGACGGCGTAGTCGCCCGGGAGGAGGCGGTCAAAGGCGAACATCCCGCTACCGTTTGCGACCCGGCCGCGCTGGGCCTCGGCCAGGAATACGTGTGCCGACGGTACGGGTTGACCCGTGCCGGCATCCACTACCATGCCCCGCATGTTGCCCCAGAGCGGTGGCGCCTCCACGGAGGGCTCGATCACGTAGGTCCCGGACGAGCGCCTGTAGAAGTCCAGCCCGGTGCCATCCAGGATGCACTTCAGGACCTCGTCAACCGGCTCATTTCGAGCCACGCAATAGACCTTCTTGCCGTCGGCCAGCAGGGGGAGCCAGACAATGTTGAGTCCAGTGGCGGCCTGGAATTCCCTGAGGGCCTGGTCCAGTCCGGATCCCCGCCAGGCAAACGTATGCCGTTCGCCATCCTGTGCCTGTGTGGCGCGGGGCAGCCCGAGTAAGAGGAGCAGCACCAGTCCGCTTACATGCCAGACAGAGCGCCCCCGATGGCGCGTCCAGATATGCATGGCACCGTTCGGTTCGGTACGGGCCGACGAGGTCATTGACCAGGTGGTCCGCACGGAACCGAAAATATCAAACCAGTCGCCAATAAACCGCAGACTCAGGGGAGGCCTCGCCACCAATTTTCGTGGCTCGGCTAACGCAGAAGTTGGGCTCGGGTGCCGGCTTTGGCCGGACTAGCGCTCCGCGTGGTAGACTTCGTAGCCGTTCGCGGTGCGCCGGAGATCTGCAGCGACCACATCGGCCAGGTCAGCCAGGACATCCCCAATCTCAAGAGGGGCAGCTCTCCAGTACGAAACGTCCATCCGGCGAATCGACTGAGGCGCCTTGATACGCAGGTTGAAGCGGTGCTCGAGGTCTTCGAATACCACGCCCATGGGGACAGAATCGAAGGCCAGTCCGCCATCGCGCCAGGCGAGGACGCGCTCGAGATCTACTGGCGCGGCGGGAGCGGGCGCCGAGGCCACGGTGACCAGGGTGCCCTGACCAGCTTCGAGAAGTACGGTCCTTGAATCGCCCTCGACCCGCACCAGCCCATGTTCAACGGCGACGCGGGTATCAGCGATCAAATTGCTCTTCAGGGCCCGTACGTTGAATGCCGTCCCCAGAACCTCGACAGAGGCATTAAACGTTACCACGCGGAATGAGTGTCCCTGATTGGAGGCGGCAGGCGTTACGTCAAAGAAGGCCTCGCCCTCAAGACGAACCACGCGATCTTCCTCGCCAAAAGCGGGCTCGACCCGAAGCTCGGCGCCGGGCGCAAGCGTGATCGCACTGCCGTCAGCGAGCGTGACCTCAACCCGAGTACCCGAATCGGCCCGGTAAACCGTGTCGTGGGGCAGGGCCAGATATCCCAACGCTGCGAACAAAACGACAGAGGCAGCGAGTGCGTAGCGCCGGAATGCGGGCAGGCGCAGAAGTCTCAGACCCGAACGGGTCATCGCAGGGGGAGCGGCCATGCTCTCTGAAATCCTGCTCCACGTCGAAACCCGGGTCACAGCCGAAACCGGCTCGGCGTCACCGGCCATGGCCCACACTTCCCGAAGCCCCGCGGCTTCCGGTGCGGCCAGGTCCCCAAGAATGGCATCAAGCCTCTCCTGATCCTCGTATGACTGCGGTGAGTTCTGCACGTTGTGGTGGCCGGTCATCCGGTTTGAACGTCTTCCTCGCGGTAGACTTCCAGCTTCTTTCGGATGAACTGAAGTGCCAGTACGATGTGGTTGTTAACGGTTTTTGGAGCGAGGCCCATCAGGACCGAAATCTCTTCGTGGCTCAATCCTTCCCGGCGACTCAGGAGAAACGCCTCTCGGCGGCGCTCCGGCATGGAGTCAATCCAAGAATTGATCAGTCCACCGAGTGTATCGGCGTCGAGGACCTCATCAACAGTATGTTCGGCGGAGCCTATCTGCATTCCGGCTTCCAAATCTTCCGTCCGGTGGCGCTTCTTGTGACGCTCGTGGTTGAGCGACAGGTTGCGCACCATCTGGAAAAGCAGAGCCTTCAAGGATCGTTCCGGATCAAGCGTCTCCCGAACCTGCCAGATTTTGGTAAACGCATCCTGGATCAGGTCAGCGGCCGCATCCCGGTCATGCACGATGTAGTCCGCATAGCGGAACAACGGGTCATGCATTTCCTGGAAAAGAGCGGAGAACGCTTCCCGATCCGAAGACCGTATCGCAATCGACCAAATTCGGAATTGCCCTTCCGTATCGTTCCTCATCAGGACAGTTTCCGACCAGAGGTAATACAAACGACGGGCCTGCAGTACCCAAGGCCTTCAGTTAACTGTACATATGAAGTGCTGTATGAGTTCAAGTGAGAGCGATAAGTCGTTGGGCTACTTGAAAAGGGGAGACGCCGGGGGAGAGATTTACGAATCGGGGGAGAGGCCGTTCCGAGAAGGTTTTCGCTATTAGGTCCTGTATGTCCGCGCAAATGGAACACGGTTTCAGGGCGACGATTAGAGGCGCCTCTCGTCCTCCGTGGCCCGTCTTCCGGGTGGCCGGGTTCACCGGGTGGTATGGCGTTTGCCTCCCTCGTCAATGCACCATTGAGCAAGCTCCAATGAGCTATGACCCGCGGCGAATCCGCAACTTCTGCATTATTGCCCACATTGACCACGGCAAGAGTACCCTTGCCGATCGGTTATTGGAGCTCACCGGGACCCTGACGTCCCGTCAGATGGAGAACCAGGTGCTGGACTCCATGGACCTGGAACGTGAGCGGGGGATCACGATCAAGAGCCACGCCATCCGTATGCAGTACAAGGCAAACGACGGCGAAGAGTACACGCTCAATCTCATCGACACGCCGGGCCACGTGGACTTCACCTACGAGGTGTCGCG
>JAJCYP010000137.1 GCA_029262855.1 Bacteroidota bacterium
AGCTTCGCCACATCCGTCCCCCGGGTCAGATCGGGGGAAATCGGCACCCAATCGGTCGAGACACCGTCCTCCGTCCGCCATATGCGGTAGGTCCCGTAGTAGAGGACATCCGGATCATAGGGGTCCATGGCCAGGGGTGTCGCAAAGTTACGTCGCTCGTCGTCCAGTCCCGGAATCCCCGTCCCTATCGCGACTGGGAAGGGGAACGGATTCCCGAACAGGCCATCGACCCGGATCATGTTGCCCCACTGGGACTCGACGTACATGCGCGTGCCGTCACCCGGGATGGGAAGGACGTAGAAGCCGTCTCCGCCGAAGGCCGCTTTCCAATCTCCAGCCGCGCCCGTCGAGGTCCAGACGGTGCCGTTGTCCTGAGTCCCGCCAAACAGCCGCTCGGGCCTCACGGGATCGAAGGCGATCTCGTAGAATTGGGTGATCGGGAGGGGTGTCAGCTTTTCCCAAGAGGCACCCCCGTTGATGGAAACGGCTACGCCGCCATCATTGCCCTCAAATATGGAGTTTGGATTCGAAGGGTGGAAAACCATCGCGTGATGATCCACATGCGTTCCACCGACCCCGCTGAACGTGGCCCCCCCGTCGTCGGACCTCATGATGGTTGTGTCCAGAACCCAGACCCGGGCGGGATCCACAGGGTCAACCCGTACCTGTCCAAAAAACCAGGAGAAGGCAAAGCGCCCTGAATCCACGATCGTGCCCTCGGGATGGGCATCTTCCCACGAATCGCCGCCGTCCGTAGAACGAAACAGCCCCAGAAAACCGCTGCCGTCCGTGTAGTACGCGTACATCGTCCCCGGGAACGTCTCCGAAATGGCAATTCCGATTCGCCCGATGCGCACTCGCCCGGACTCGTCCACGTGGTCGTCGGGGTCGGGCAACCCCCGGGATGCGTCCAGCGCCTCCCAGGTCAGGCCACCGTCCGTGGAACGATGGACTCCGCTGCCTCGCCCGTACAGATACGATCCCGAGACGCGCCGAACCCGCTGCCAGGTGGTGGCGAAGAGGACGTCGGGGTTGTCGGGCCGCATGGCCAGGTCCACAACGCCGGTCGAATCGTTGACAAAGAGCGTCTTGTCCCAGGTCAGGCCACCATCCGAACTGGCATACACGCCCCGCTCCGGATTGGGAGCGAAATAGCTCCCGACGGCGGCCACCCAGAGTCGGTTTGGGTCCTCGGGATGGACAATCACCCTGCCAATGCTGACCGTCTCGGCCAGTCCACGGTATTCCCAGGTATCACCGGCGTCGGGCGACCTGTAGAGACCGCCTCCGGCGTAATTGTTGTGTCCTCCGTTGGCCTCGCCCGTCCCGGCATAGATCACATCCGCGTTGGATGGGGCGATTGCGATGTCGCCCATGCTCAGGAAGGGCTGCTCATCAAAGATGGGATCCCAGTGACGCCCCAGATCATCGGACCGGAAGATTCCGCCCGTGGCAGCTCCGGCGTAGATGGTCTGCGGACGATCCGGGTGGATGGCGAGGTCGGTGACCCGGCCACCAATATTGGTCGGGCCAGCGAAATTCCACGTGCCCAGTCTGGCGTCCTTACGGGCGGCTTTGAGCGCGGTTTTCTGCGCGAGGGCATCCCGGTACGCAAGAGGGTCGGCCTCAAAGTGCGGATAGGTACGCTGCAGCCATCCCGTCTCGGAGGGCTCTTTCGCGGACTGCGCTGGGGCTGGACTCTCGGCGTCGGCGGGCCACAGCATGACCAGCGTCACGCCTGAGAGGATCAGAAAGGAAAACGCCGTGCGGATGCGCATGAACGGTGGGAGGGATGCAGCGGCGGAGCCTACTCTACGGTCAGCTGGATCTCCGCCTGCAGGCCCTCGAGCGCCATGTGTGCGCCATCGGCCATCTGCAGTCGCAGGATGTGCTCTCCGGGTGGGAGATCGAGGGAGGCCGTGGTTGCACCCGTACCGAAATGGATGTGCGCGGAGTCGGCGGGCACAACGGAACCGGCCGTGACGAAGGGCTGGTCTATGACGAGGTGGAAGTGCCCGGTATTCGCCTCGAAGGTACCGGCCGGGGCGATTCCGATTCCCTCGGCACCCATCGACACGGCCACGGGACTTTGGACGGTGGCCCCGTCCAGGGGCGACTCGAAGAACACCCGGCTGGCGGGCTCATCGGGGGTGTCGCTGCAGGCAACGACGAAAAGGACCGGGAAAAGCAGGGATAGAAAGCGGTTCATTGGGGCTGAGGCGTGTGGGACCTGACAAACGGAGCCATCCGGATGGGGTTTCGCGAGGCATGCGTCGGCCGCTGGTGTTAGTTTGCCCATCGCATCACCGCCTCCGGCAACATCGCACCGAGCCTATGACTGAACTGAGCGCCAGCGGACTGGGCAAGCGATTCGGCGGTCGCATCGTCTTCCGGGACATCAGCCTGAGGGTCGAAGGCGGAAGCAGCGTCGCGATTACCGGTCGCAACGGCTCCGGCAAATCGACCCTGGTTCGTGTCCTGGCCGGTGTGCTCAGACCCACCAGAGGGACGGTCAGCCTGTCGGTGGACGGCCATGTGATTCCGGCCGAGCAGCGACCCTTCCGGACCGGACTGGTGGCCCCCTACCTGAACCTGTACACACGTTTTTCGCCAGCCGAAAACCTGCGCTTCATCGCCCGGGCCAGATCCCTTCCGGATCGCGAGGGACGCATCGCGGCCACGCTGGAACGGGTTGGATTATCCGACCGCGGCGGCGATCTGGTCGCGACGTTTTCGTCAGGAATGATCCAGCGGGTCCGTTTGGCCGCTGCGCTGATCGCGGACCCGGACGTGCTGATCCTTGATGAGCCCACCTCAAACCTGGATGAGGCGGGCCATGAGATCGTTCGAAGGGCTATCGACGATGCGCGCCAGGCCGGACGCGTGGTGGTGGTGGCCACGAACGACGCGCGCGAAGCAGCCGCCTGCGACGCCCAGTGTTCCGTCGACGCCCGGGGCTGATCACGGTGAACCCGGTCTGCGGGAAACGGCCACCGCCAGCCCATCGACTGACGCTGCCCCGGCTTCGAGGAGCGCCCTTGCCGCGGAATTGAGCGTGGTCCCCGTCGTTACCACATCGTCCACGAGAAGCACGCGTACGCCAGCTACCCCCTCCAGGGCACAAAACGTATCTGCCGCAAGCAGCCGGCGGGTGCTGGAGGTCTTTCCCGTCTGGGAGATGGAGGGCACCGGACGCCTCAAGGCGGGGCTCACGGGCAATCCCAGCTCATCCGACACTCCCCTTGCGATTTGCTCGGCCTGATTGAAGCCCCGTTCCAGACGGCGTGATCGGTGAATGGGGACGGGCACGATGGCATCGAGGTCACCGGTCTTCGGCACCAACCCGGCCGCCTGCTGCCCGAGCCAGGCTGCGAGGTCCGGGCAGAGGCTGTATTTGACCGCGTGAATCGCGGCCCTCACTGGGCTACCGGGTTCGGTGTACCAGAGACACCGCAGGCTCGACAGGCCGGATTCGAATACGGGGCATAGCCTCGCGGGGACTTCGGGGTCTGCCCGAGGAACGCGGGCTGAGCAGGGCAGGCAGAAGAAACCGCCGCCGGCCGGTCGGTTGTCGCAGGCCGCACACGTCCTCGGGAACAAGAAGGCGTTCAAGTCCCTGAGAGCAGTTCGCATGCGCCGCGCTGACTCTCCTGGGGGAGAATCGTTGAAATGGAGACTTGTGACCGAATTGGGATCGCTGACTCTCCGGTTGGCGACCAAAAACCCCGTATACTCCAATAAACCGCGCATTCAATGAAAGGTGTATGGCTACGCGCAAACGAAGGGGGATGTGGATCAAGAACAGCCACACCAAACCCGTTGAAATAGAGATGGCAAACCGCACGGTGCAACTCGACCCGGGAGAGAAGCTCTTGCTTTCTGCCGAGGAAGTTCGGGACACGACCCTGCGGGCCAACCTGCAGGTTCGGGCGGTATCGATTGTCCGACCCTCCACAGATGAAGAGGAGGAAGCTCTGACCGAGCATCTCCGGGGAGGGGGGCCGCCCGTTGAAGTACCACCGGATCGCCTTCAGGACGCAACCGAAGGCTGACGCAACCGAAGACAAACGAAGCAACGCTCTATTGAAGATCCTTGCTCTTGAGCCCTGGTACGGCGGCTCACACAAGAATTTCCTGGATCACCTGATCCGGCACAGCGGACACGAATTCCAGACGGTGACCATGGCGGCCCGGTTCTGGAAGTGGCGGATGCACGGCGGTGCCGTGACCATGGCCCGTAAAGCGGGCGTGCTTTACGATGGTGCCGAGAAGCCCGACCTGATTTTTGCCAGCAGCATGGTCAACTTGCCGGCGTTTCTGGCGCTGGTGCGTGATCGGTTTGGCTCCGTGCCTGTCCTGCTGTACATGCACGAGAATCAGCTGACCTACCCGTTGCCCGAGGGCCGTGAGCGGGACCACACCTACGGGTATATCAACTACCTCTCGTGCCTCGCCGCCGATCGCATCGTCTTCAACTCGCAGTATCATTTTGACGAGTTCATGGAGGCCTTGCCGGTCCTGCTCCGCATGTTTCCGGATTATACCCACCTGCACACCGTCAAGCAGATCCGCGACAAGTGCGAGGTGATGCATCTCGGGATGGATCTCGTTGGGCACGACGAGCACAGGGACGCCTACGGCCCTCACCCATGGGGGCCCGGCATGAAGTCGCCCATCATCCTGTGGAATCAGCGCTGGGAGCACGACAAGAATCCCGAGGCCTTCTTCCGGATGATGAATCGACTCGACGATTCGGGACACGACTTCCGGTTGATCCTGGCCGGCGAACGGTTCAACGAGCAGCCCCCGGAATTCGAGCGCGCCTTCGAGCGCTACGCCGAGCGGATTCTGCACTATGGGTACGCCGAAGACTTTCCCGAGTACAGCAAACTCCTGCACCGCGCCGACATCGTGGTCTCCACGGCCATCCACGAGTTCTTCGGCATCTCCATCATGGAGGCCATTTATTGCGGATGTCACCCCCTGCTTCCCAACAAACTGAGCTACCCGGAACTGATACCGGAGTCGCTCCACTCGCCGCTGCTTCATGCGCCGGTGCTGTACGAGGACGAGGACGAACTCTACGCCATTCTGGGGCGGATTCTGAAGGGAGAGGATCGCCCGCTCCCGGTCTCCACCCTGCGACGGGTGCCGGAGCATCTCGAATGGAGTCGTCACATTTCGTCCTTCGACGGCCTGTTCGAGTCGATGACGGCCAGCACGGTCCCCGGATGAACCTCAGACTCGCCGCGGCCTCGCTGATGTTCTGGGCCGTCCTCGTGCCAGGCGTCTCGACGGCGCAGCGCTTTGTCGAGACCACCAGCCTGGTGGAAACCAGGATCAGCGGAATCCAGCGACCGGTCAATGGAGGTGCCGTGATCGATTTCAACTCGGATGGCCTCATGGACATCCATCGTGAGGGACTGCTGCAGAGGCAGCGGCCGGACGGGTCGTACGAGAACCTGGGTCAGTCGCTTGGAATCGATGACCTGACCGGGCGAACCGAAGGGAGCGTCTGGGCCGACTACAACAACGACGGTCACCTGGACCTCTTCATTATCGACGCACTCCGTGCCCCCCGCCTGTTTCAGAATTCGGGCAGGTGGCTGTTCAACCGCACCGACCGGTCCATGCGATTGCAGGGACTCCCTTCCATGCTGGGTGCGACCTGGCTTGACGCAGACGGGGACGGGTGGCCGGACCTTGCCGTCACGGGCGCCTCGGGCACTCAGCTCCACGTGAATGGCGGCCCCGGAGCATTCACGAGGCGTCTGAACCGTCCAGACCTCATCGGCTGCGGCCTGTCTGCCCACGACTACTCCAGCGACGGCAAGACCGATCTCTACGTCAGCGCGTGTCTCAGGGCTCAATTTCCGTCTGATATTTTCCTGATTAACAACGGCTCCGGTTTTCTTCAGGTCGATTCCCGCGTGATGCCGACCACAAACGGTCGCCTGGCAAGAGGCAGCGAGTTTCTGGACTTCGATCGGGACGGGGATCTGGACCTGTTCGTAGCCAATGAGATCGAAGAGCCCTTCGAGCCTCCTCGAGACGCCCAGGATCGCCTCTTCAGAAACAACGGGGACGGGACCTTTTCCTTTGTGCAGAATTCCGGCGCAGAAGGAGCGGCCGGCGACCAGGCCTGGGGTGTAGCTTCCGCCGATTTCGACAACGACGGATGGGTGGACCTGCTCGTCACGAACCGCTTCGCGACCGACATCTCGGCCGCATCCTACAAGATCTTCCGTAATCAAGGGGATGGGACCTTTGCGCTGGAAAGCGACACCGGTCTCCCCCGGGACGACGCGGAGTCTCGAGGGGTGCCGCTGGTGGGCGACCTCAACGGTGATGGCGCGGTGGACATCTACTTTGCCGCCGAACTGGGCGATCGCCTCTTCTATAACGATGGGAACGACAATCACTTCCTCCGGGTGCGTCTGCGCGGACTCGCCGACGAGGGCTTGATACCGACGCAGGGGCTGGGCGCCCGCATCGTCGTCTGGACGGGCGGCTCCGGTCAGGCCGGCTACATCTCAGGCGGCAGCGCACACGCCAGTCAGCATCACGGACTTGGTGCGCATTTCGGCCTGGGGACGTCCGCGATGGCGGACTCAGTCGTGGTCACCTGGGTGGATGGGACCGTTGACCGATGGTCTGGACTCCAGGGGGATCGAGAGGTCATTCTCGAGCAGGGCGGCGCCTCAGGATCCAAGGTCGGGATGTTCGGGCTGAGCGCTCCAGTCGAAAACCGGCGCATCGACCTGTCCGACGGTGACGTGGACTTTTCCTGGGAGGCGCTGAGCGACCCCTCCGGGCAACAAGTGACGTACGACCTGACGATTTCGGGGCCGGCGGTCGACACGAGCTTTACCGGGCTGACAACCACCACAATCACCGTGAATCCGGACTTCCTGCTCCAGCAGCAGACCTATTTCTGGACCGTGACGGCTCATACACGCTTCGAGGTCCGGACCAGTCTGGAGCGACGGACTTTCCGGTATGGCGGAGCGAATGCCCCTCCTCCCGTCAAGGTGGACATGTCGCTCAAGGCGCTCCTTTCGGGGCAGCTGGCCTTCGCCGACTACGACAATGACGGTGATCTGGACCTGGCGCTGACGGGCACCGACGGAATTGGAGGGGAGGCGCGCGTCTATGCCGCCGTCGATACACTCATCCCCGACGGCGAGATCGACATCTCCTTCAAGGTGCTCAGGGACACACAGTCCATTCTTCGAGAGGTCCGCGACGGTCACGTCTCCTGGGTGGACTACGACGGCGACGGTGATCTCGACCTCTTCCTGGCCGGGTACTTTCAGGATATCGACGGGGTGGTCTCGGTTGAGGCCGAGCTCTACAACAATGCGGTCGTCTTTCAGCAGAGCGTGCAGGCGTCCGCGGGCATACCCGGCATTCATCAGGGAGACGGCGATTGGGCCGACTTCGACGGTGACGGAGACCTGGATCTCCTGCTGTCAGGCGCGACCGCTGTCGCGGCCCCCTGGGCGCCGATGACCGACATCATCGTGAACAACGGCGGCACCTTCTCGCCCCTCAACGCGGGAATGACGGGAGCCCGGTTTTCGCGAGTTGCCTGGGTGGACTATGACACCGACGGCGACCCGGATGCCGTAGTTCTGGGCCAGGATGAGAGCGGCGCCCCAAGGTCCTGGGCCTACCGGAACAACGGCGGCAGCTTTTCGCTCGTCGATCTCGGGCTTCCGGCGCTCTATTTCGGTTCGATGGACTGGGCCGATTATGACGGCGATGGCGACCCCGACCTCGTCATGAACGGAGCCGTGCTTTCTCCGGCTCTGTTCTCGGGCCGGGCCTACATCTTTCGGAATGACAACGGGTCCCTGACCAGTCTCGGGGCCGAGCGGGACCTGGCCCAGGTTGGGTTCGGCGATGTAGTCTGGCTGGACTATGACCTGGACGGCGACCTGGACGTCCTGCTGTCCGGGGCCTCAGAACCGTTCGGCGAGCGCGTCGCGACGGTTTACCGGAACGAGGACAATGTCCGCTTTGCCGAGGAATTCAGACTTTCAGGCGTCCTGTTTGCCGGCATCGCGGCCGGCGACTATAACCAGGATGGAGACCAGGATGTGATACTGGTCGGCGAAGGCGAGGACGGTAAGCCATCCGTGCTCTTCCTCCTGAACCTGGTTCGGCCGGAGACCATCCCGGATCCGCTGCTCCAGTAGCCCGCCGGGCGGCTAGCCCATGTTCTCGAGAAGCGCCTCGCCGAACTCCGAACATTTCAGGAGCGTGGCTCCCTCCATCTGGCGCTCGAAGTCGTAGGTCACCCGCTTCTGGGTGATGGTCTTCTCCATCGCTGAGATGATCAGGTCCGCGGCCTCATTCCAGCCCATGAACCGGAACATCATTTCGCCGGAGAGGATGACCGAACTCGGGTTGACCTTGTCCATTCCGGCGTACTTGGGCGCGGTGCCGTGCGTGGCCTCGAAGATCGAGAGCCCCGTGTCGTAGTTGATGTTGGCGCCGGGCGCGATACCGATTCCTCCAACCTGCGCGGCCAGCGCGTCGGAGATGTAGTCGCCATTCAGGTTCATTGTGGCGATGACCCCGTATTCCTTCGGTCGCGTCAGAATTTGCTGCAGGAAGGCGTCGGCAATCACGTCCTTGATGGTCGGTCCGTCAGGGATCTGGCACCACGGGCCGTCACCGATGACGGTCGCCCCGAATTCCTTCCGAGCCAGCTCGTATCCCCAATCGCGGAAGCCGCCCTCGGTGAACTTCATGATGTTGCCCTTGTGAACCAGGGTCACGCTCGGGGCGCCCTTCTCGAGGGCGTGCTTGATGGCCGCGCGCACAATCCGGTTCGTTCCTTCCTGCGAGATGGGCTTGATTCCGATGCCGCTGGAGTCGGGGAAGCGGATCTTGCCATGTTCGGTGGGGAAAGCCTCCTTGAACATCGCCATGAACGTCTGGACGTCCTTGGTGCCGTTCTCGAACTCGATGCCGGCGTAGATGTCTTCCGAGTTCTCGCGGAAGATGATCATGTCGATGTCCTCCGGGGCCTTGACCGGGGAGGGCACCCCTTCGAAGTATCGTACGGGGCGGACACAGGCGAACAGATCAAGCTTCTGGCGGAGCGCCACATTCAGCGAGCGGATTCCACCGCCGATTGGCGTGGTCAGCGGGCCCTTGATGGAAACCTTGAATTCCTCGATGGCCGTCAGAGTGTCCTGGGGGAGCCATTCGCCGTAGTTGTCCATGGCCTTCTGGCCGGCGAACGTCTCAAACCAGGCGATCTTGCGGTCGGGGCCGTACGCCTTCCGGACCGCGCCGTCCAGCACATGCTGCGCCGCTGCCCAGATGTCGGGACCAATTCCGTCTCCCTCGATGAACGGGATGATGGGATGGGCAGGGACGTGCAGTCCGTCCGGGCCCATGGTGATCTTCTGTCCGTGGGAGGGAGGCGTGAGGTTGTCGTACATATTCGCTGGGAAACTGGTGGTCTGAAAGGAGTGCACCGGGCACTGCGCAAATCTAGGTTCACCGGAACTGTCCCATGGTTGCGCTCCGGTGAAATCGCATCATTGACCGATCTCCCGTGGCCCGGCCTTCATCCGTCCGAAGAGTGCCTTGAACCTGAGCTCCCACACCTTCCAGGCGGCCTCGTAGACAATCGACCGGCTCATCTTCGAATCCCCCTCGGTCCGCTCGATGAAGATGATCGGCACCTCCTTCAGCCGGAATCCCAGCTTCCAGGCCCAGTATTTCATTTCGATCTGGAAGGAGTAGCCGTTCGACTTGACGCGCTCGAGCGGGATGGCCTCGAGCACCCGGCGGTGGTAGCACTTGAATCCGGCGGTGACGTCTGCGATTGGCAGCCGTGTAATCGCCCGGGTATAGATGCCGGCGCCGTAGGAAAGAATGAGTCTGGACAGCGGCCAGTTGATCACGCGAACACCCTGGATGTAGCGTGACCCGACCACGAGATCTGCGGTGTCAGCCCGAACCGGGGCGAGGAGAGACGGTATGTCTGACGGCTGATGGGACAGGTCCGCGTCCATCTCGCAGATGTACGTGTATCCGTTGTCCAGGGCGAACCGGAATCCCGCCAGATAGGCCGTTCCCAGTCCGAGTTTGCCGGGGCGGGAGAGCACATGCACCCGGCCGGGATAGCGCGATCCAATCGTCTGCACTATTTCCGCGGTTCCGTCCGTCGACGAGTCGTCCACCACCAGGATGTCGGGATCACCCAGATCCAGCACCTGATTCAGCGCCGAGGCAATGTTTCTGGCCTCGTTGAATGTGGGGACTATGACAATTGCGCTCGAGGAGGGCAAGGCGGGCTGGTATCCGGTTCAGGGTGCAGAGGGAATTGGCCGTGATCCACCGACAGACGCGCTCCGGGTTCCTTGAGCGGCACCAAAGATCAGGACGTGACACCCCGGTCTTTCAGGAACGCCAGCGTGTGCTCCACCAGGTCACTCGGTAACTCCGAATCCCTGCACTCTCTGGCCAGCTTGATCGTGTCCTGGTACTGTTCCAGGTAGGAGGTGCACGTGCCGCATCGTCCCAGGTGTTTCCGGTACCGCTCGCTGGTTTCCGCATCCAGCGTCTCATCCACGTAGTCCATCAGAAAGCTGTTCACTTCCTGGCAGGAGGGGGTGCCCATCAACCTCCGAATCATCGGAGCGGCCATCCGCATCAGGTGCTTCTTCATGACTCTACGTGATTCAATGCCCGGATCAGTTACTGATGTGGGAATCCAACAGCTTTCGGAGTGCCTGCCGGGCGCGATGCAGCCGGACCCGCACTGCGCCATTCGACACATCGAGCATGCGGGCGACCTCTTCGGTCCGGATTTCTTCGATGTCGCGCAACGTGACGACAACCCGGTAATCCTCAGGAAGCTGGGCGATGGCCTGGTGCACCAGTTCACGACGCTGACTCAGTTCGGCCAGGCGGTGCGGATTCCAGGTCTCCGCGTGGTCCACGTACATTCCGCCGCTGAACTCCGGCTGCATGCGCTCGACCGCGGCCTCGTCCAGAGGTGACAGGCGGCGAGATTTTCTCAGTGAGCCGCGGGCCAGGTTGATTCCAATCGCGTAGAGCCAGGTGGTAAACTTGGCCTCGCCGCGGAACGTGTCGAGTCGCTGGTAGGCCTGCAGAAACGTCTCCTGCATCAGACTGGCGGCCTCGTCCTCGTCATTCACGACGCGGTTGATCACCCGGAAGAGACGCGGCGATTCCTGTCTCACCAACTGCTCAAACGCCGCCCCATCACCCGCGAGGAGCGCTTCGACGTCCAGGGGATCGCCGGGTTGTGATGTGGACTTGCCTTTAGTGGCCAAAGCGTGCGAGGTGGAGTATTCGGATGTGGCGAGTATACGGCGGCCGCTTCTACAGGGCAGGAAGCGCTTCCTGCGTGGTGCGCTCGACGGCCTGCGGTTAAGAAGCGGCAAACCGCCGTTTTATCTCCCCCCAATCGCCTATTTTTCCTTGCTGTCCGCTTCGGCGTTTTGAGCGCGGAGCGGTGTCCTTAACAAGTGAACAGATTGTAATGGCGAGTCAAACCAAGGGGACTACCCGGCGCCGCAAGCCGGCCGCGAAGAAGACCACCCCGGTCGAGACGAACGGTCAGTCGGAAAAATTTCCGGAGGCTGCGCTCAAGCTGGAACGTACCTTCGAGTCCTATCCGGCGGGCAAGTTTACCCACAAGGACGTGGGACTCTCGGCCGATCAGGTCATGGCGATGTACCGCAACATGCTGCTACAGCGCCGCTTCGAGGAGCGCGCTGCACAGATGTACGGCAAGCAGAAAATCGCAGGTTTCCTCCATCTCTACATCGGGCAGGAGGCCGTTTCGACCGGTACGGCCGCGGCCCTCGAGATCGGCAAGGACTCGGTGATCACCGCGTATCGCGACCACGGTCACGGACTGGCGCTTGGCATGAGTGCCAATGAGTGCATGGCCGAGCTCTTCGGCAAGATCGACGGCTGCTCCCGAGGAAAGGGCGGGTCGATGCACTACTTCTCCAAGGAGAAGGGATTGTTCGGCGGCCACGGTATCGTGGGTGCGCACATCCCGGTGGCCGTCGGCATCGCGTTCGGGCACAAGTACCGGGAGACCGGCGGCGTGTGTGTCGGTTTCTATGGGGACGGCGCGGCCGGTCAGGGCGCCGTCCACGAGGCGTCGAACCTCGCCTCGCTCTATGAATTGCCCGTCATCCTCGTGGTGGAGAACAACCACTACGCCATGGGCACGGCGGTGCACCGGGCGTTTGCCGAGACGGAGTTCACCCGTCACGCGGTCGGATACGACATGCCGGCGGCCGTCGTGAACGGCATGGACGTCTTCGCCGTGACCAAGGCCATGCAGGATCACGTGGCGATGGCGCGTGAGAATCGGTCGTCGATGCTGGAGATCCGCACCTATCGGTACCGCGGACACAGCATGTCTGATCCGCAGAAATACCGCACCAAGGAGGAGCTGGAGTCCAAGAAAGACGAGGATCCCATCATCCGCCTGAAGGCCTACATCCTCGAGGCGAAGATGTCCGACGCCGAGGCGCTCGACGCCATCGACGAGGACGTCAAGGCGGAGGTGCTGGCATCGGTGGAGTTCGCCGAGAAGAGTCCGGCTCCCGATCTCAGCACGATCTACGAGGATGTCTACGAAGAGGACGATTACCCCTTCATTTCGTAGGTCACGCGGCCGCGCACAACTTTAGATAAGAGAGACTAGAACATGGCAATTCTTCAGTACCGAGAGGCCCTCCGTGAGGCCATGGTAGAGGAGATGGAGCGCGACGAGACCATCTTCCTGATGGGCGAGGAGGTTGCGGAGTACAACGGAGCCTACAAGGTGTCCGAGGGCATGCTGGACCAGTTTGGTCCCAAGCGGGTGATCGACACGCCGATTTCCGAGAACGGCTTCTGTGGTCTTGGAATCGGGGCCGCGATGAATGGACTGCGTCCGATCATCGAGTTCATGACCTTCAACTTCTCGTTTGTGGCGATCGACCAGATCATCAACAATGCGGCGAAGATGCGGTACATGTCAGGTGGCCAGTTCAAGGTGCCGATCGTGTTCCGGGGAGCCAACGGCGCCGCTGGTCAGCTCGGGGCCACGCACAACACCTCGACCGAGTCCATTTACGCGACGATTCCAGGCCTGAAGGTGATTGCGCCCTCCAACCCGGACGACGCCAAGGGACTGCTGAAATCGGCCATCCGCGACGACAACCCGGTGATCTTCCTGGAGTCTGAGGTGATGTTCGGACTGAAGGGCGAGGTGTCCGAGGAGAAGGACTACATCATCCCCATCGGCCAGGCGCGCATCGCCCGCGAAGGCGACGATGTCACCATCATTGCCCACGGAAAGAGCCACTGGATTGCCATGAAGGTGGCCGAGCGCCTGGAAGCCGACGGGTACAACGCCGAGGTCATCGACCCGAGGACGCTGCGTCCCTTGGATATGCCCGCCATTCTGAAGTCCATCAAGAAGACCAATCGCTGCGTCATCATCGACGAGTCCAATCCGTACGCCAGCATCTCCAGTGAGATGACGTACCGGATCCAGGAGAAGGCCTTCGATGACCTGGATGCGCCCATCATGCGCATTACCACCAAGGACACGCCGGCGCCGTATGCGAAGAACCTGATGGCCTACTACATGCCCCAGGAAGATGAGGCGTATGAGGCCTGCAAGAAGGTGATGTACGTCTAACTGAAAGACCCCGAATTGAAATGGCTATAGCGGTTGAGATGCCCAAGATGAGTGACACCATGGAAGAGGGTGTGCTCGTTGCGTGGCTCGCAGAGGAAGGACAGTCCGTGTCTGCCGGCGATGTGATCGCCCAGGTGGAAACCGACAAGGCGACCATGGACCTTGAAGTCTACGATGATGGCGTGCTCCTGAAGCGCGTTGTCGACGAGGGAGCAGCTGTCCCGATCGGAGCACTGATTGCGGTCCTGGGGCAGAAGGGAGAAGATCCCGGTGCTATCCTTGCCAAGTATGGATCAGGCGATGGGGCCGCGGCTGCGCCCGCGGGTGATGGGGCTGCACCTGAGGCGGAGGCCGGTTCCGAGCCTGCGGCAGATCCCGAGCCGGCCGCTGTGGCCCCTGCCGCCGCTGTGGCCCCGGCGGCCCCTGCCGCCCCGGTGGCATCTTCGGCCCCGGCGGCGTCGAACGGCCGCACCAAGGCCTCGCCCCTGGCACGGCGCATGGCCACGGAGCACGACATTGATATTGCTCAGTTGTCGGGATCGGGCCCAGAGGGCCGCGTAATCAAACGGGACATCGAAGCAGCGATTGCCGGTGACGTGCCCCGAGCCAAGCCTGCACCTGCACGTGCTCCCGAACGTGCTCCCGAACTGGCGGCATCCAGGCCGTCTCGTCAAGCGCCGGCGCCTGTTGCAGCGGCGGACGGTGGATTCGACTCGGCGCCCATTTCGCAGATGCGAAAGGCCATCGCCCGCCGTCTCGGCGAGAGCAAGTTCACGTCGCCCCATTTCTACCTGACGGTGGACGTGGCCATGGAGAAGGCAATCGCACTGCGTGTCCAGTTGAATGAGATCGGTGCGGCCCAGGAGAAGGCCAAGGTGTCCTTTAACGACCTCATCACCAAGGCCTGTGCGCTGGCCCTCCGGCAGCACAAGTGGGCGAATGCCTCCTGGATGGAGAAAGAGGGCGAGATCCACTTCCACCAGGATGTGCACGTGGCCATCGCGGTGGCCATCGACGACGGGTTGATCACGCCCGTCATCCGTCATGCAGATCGCAAGGGGCTTTCGCAGATTGCCGCCGAGACCCGCGAACTCGCTGGCCGCGCCCGCAACAAGCAGCTTCAGCCCGACGAATTCTCCGGCTCGACGTTCTCGACGTCCAACCTCGGGATGTTCGGAATCGAGGAGTTCACGGCCATCATCAATCCGCCGAACGCGTGCATCCTGGCGATTGGGGCCATCCGCGACGAGGCGGTGGTGGTTGACGGCGCCGTGGTCCCCGGCAAGCGAATGAAGCTGACCCTGAGCTGCGACCACCGTGTTGTGGATGGCGCAACCGGGTCCGAGTTCCTCGGTGCGGTGAAGCGCTATCTGGAGGAGCCGCTCGGGTTCTTGCTCTAAGAAGGCTTGACCCGCATAGCCCACATCTCGGACGTCCACTTCGGACGCATTGAGCGAAAGGGAGTCGTAGAAGCCCTCGTGGCCGATGTCCATGCCGAGAAGCCGGACATGGTGGCCATCAGCGGAGACCTGACCCAGCGGGCCTACTCCTGGCAGTACAAGGCGGCGGCCCGTTTCGTGCGTTCCTTCGAGATGCCGGTGTTGGTGGTGCCCGGCAACCACGACGTCTGGCCCATGTGGTGGCCGGGCAGGCGCGTTCGAACGCCCGTCAGTCGCTTCGAGACCGTGATCACCGGTGAGCTGTCGCCTCTGGTTAAACTGCCGGAGGCCTGGATCCTCGGGCTGAACTCGGCCCACGGAAAGACCGTCAAGGGTGGGCTGGTTACGGCCGAACAGTCAGAGCGGGTCCGGGTCGCGTTCAAGGGTGCCCCTGACATTCGGGTGCTGGTGGTGCATCACCCGCTGGCTCCCATGCCACATGCGTCAAAGTCCGACGTGGCCGTCGGCGGTCGAGGCCTGCTGGCGGCGGCCGCGGAGTGCCGGGTTCAGGCAGTCCTGGGCGGACACCTGCATGTTGTCCAGAATATCCGGTCCGAGGAAGGTCCGATGCTGGTCCACGCCGGGACGGCCACATCAACCCGGGGACGGGGGCAGGACAAGACCGCCAATACCTACAACATCGTGATTCTGGATGGCCAGTCGGTTGTGGTGGAGCGGCGGGATTTTGATGGGCTGGAGTATGGGATGGTCAGGCGGGAGACGCTGGCTGTCAGTCCGAATCTGATGCGGCCGGGGATTGGGATTGGGGTTTAGATGACCGCCTGGGCCGTTACGGGAGCCCAGAGTCAGCGCTCTTTTGGTTGAGCATGATGCCCAACCCAATGAGCCCGACCGTATTTGTCCAAGATGGATTCCGTTTTCATTTCTGGACGAGGGAGGAAGACCGAATCCACATCCATGTTGTACATCCGGATGGAGAAGCTAAATTCTGGCTGGAGCCGGAGGTTGAGCTGGCCAGGAACTATGGCCTCCCACCGAAGATATTGAGACGGGCGCGCAAACTCGTAAACAGTAGGTCTGATGAGATTATCAAGGAATGGCAACGACGCAAGGGTCGTTGAGATAGGTAGGGACGGCTTTTCTCTGCGGGTCGGCGAAGAGGTCCTATTCCTTCCCTATCAGGAGTTTCCGTGGTTCAAGTCCGCATCGGAGGCTGCTGTCCGGGGAGTGGTCACTCACAATGATGCCCACCTCTCGTGGCCTGCGTTGGATATAGACCTGGAGGTTGACGCCATCAGACACCCGGAGCAATTTCCGATCGTGTTTGAACCAGATCCCCAGGTGAAGTAGCGCCTACTTCAACACAACAAACCTTCCTGAGGCCGCGTCCGCCCCGGCGGTGAGGCGATACAGGTAGACGCCGGATCCCAGGTGGCCCGCATCGAGGGCGATGGTTTGCCCGGCTCCCGCGGGATACAGACCACCCTGAACCTGAGCTACCCGGCGACCGGTGAGGTCAAAGACATCGACCCGGACATCAGCTTCCCGAGGCAGGTCAAATCTGAGGGAAGTGGTAGGATTGAATGGATTTGGGTAGTTGCCAAGAAGCCTGAATGCCACAGGCAGATCCGCGTCGGGATCCACCGTAGTCGTCACGGCTCCGTCGTCGACATGCCCGTCCGGGAGCACCACGAATATCCGGAGGGATCGATCCTGATCCACTCCTGACGGCAGCGTATTGAAACCGGTGACAACCACCGGTATGACAGAGCCACCGAGCCCCGCAAAATCGAATCGCTGGGCGGCGAGAATACCTCCTCCCGGACCGCGAACCTGCACGTGGGTAAGATCAGCAGGAATGCGATCCACGGCGGCTACCTGCCCTTGACTGAGTGCCTGTGTCCGGCTCGCAATTTCCAGCGTGATGGCATCAAGATCCGATCCGGCGTGGACTGCGACTGGGCGGACCGAGCTCGAAGAGGACTCAGGCGTCACGTTGGCTACGGCCAGGCTCTCGTTCGGGCCCAGAACCAGCAGCGTCCGGTTTGAGGCTGTCAGGGCTGCTGCGGCTTCGGCGAAGGGTGCCCCTGCTACACGTCCCGATGCGGTAAGACCGGCGAAACCAGTCTCCGGAACCCGAAATGGCACGACGGACGTCGCACTCCCAAAGGAGATGGTAGCTCCAAAGTCCTCGTCCAGATAGACGTCGACGCCGTCGAAGCCGGGCGTCGCGTTGGCGTGTATGGCCTGCACAAAGGCGAGGTCGGTTTCAACGGGATCCGAAACACCGATCGACATGGTAGAGCCCGCCGGGGTCAGTCCCCCCAGAAGATTCGAAGCCGTGAAGGTGATCCGATCTCCGTCGACGACTCCCGCGGTCGCGGCAGCAGGAAGCGTCCACGGTCCCAGCTGTCCGCTCAACTGTGCGAGAAGACGGGCTGGCGCCACATCTGAAAGGTCCGACGCCGGTATCTCCGTCGAAATGGAATAGGGCTGTGACCTGGCGAAGTTGACAGAACTACCAACGTGCCACGAATAGGGTGCCGTGCTCAACAGGCCATCCGCAACCGGAAAACCCGCGAGGCCTCCCGGCCACCCTGATCGGTAGGACACGGTCAGCTGAGTGGAGGTCAGGAGGCTGCCAATCGACATCGTGAGCGGTCGGTATTCGATTGGACTGCCTAACGGGTACACATACGTCTCACTCGTACCGGCACTCAAAGAGCGTCGGACGGTCCCGCTGATGTGACTGAACGCATTCCCGGGGCGCTGAAGGGCGGCAGACGACGAAGGCAGAGTCAGGACCTGGGACCCGGTATCCAGCACACCTCGACCGAGGCTGATAGCCGAGGAGACGGTCAGGTCCGCACCCTCCAGGCGAGCAAGCGGAGCGCCGGCCAAGGCCGATTGAGCCATGGAGAGCGAGCTGACGGTTTCAGGACCGTTCTCCAGGACCAGCCTCTGATCGTCGCCCGTGAAGATCAGGCTCAATGTGCTCCCCAGATTCCCCCTGACCCAGACATCAGATTGAGCGTCCAGCACCAGGCCCAGATAGCCGCCCTCGATGAACGCAGCGTCGGCTACCTGCAAGGCAACGGCACCCGTTACCTGGGCATCCACGTCGAGCAGGAAGCCGCCCCGGGATATAAGGTTGGCGAAGGGTCCCGACGTAGTAGTCCCTCCGAGCAGGTGGACGCTCTCGGCCGCTGTGACGGTTTGCCCGTTGAGATTGAGAATGTCCGCCAAATCGGCGAGTCGTACGGTCATTGTCCGCATCTGCCGGTCCCCATTGAGGATCACGCGCACCGTGCCCTCCGTCCCCGCCGCAATCTGAAGGCTTCCGATCAGGGCGTTGGGGGGGAGCAGGTCGTTCGAAATCAGCAGGTCCACGAACGGAGAGGAAAGGTAGACGTCGATTTCACCTCTAGTGGTGTAGCCGGTGCTCGCATTCAATACGGCGGGGGACGTTCGCCCCAAAGACGCCTGGACCAGGGTAGCGCCCTCATCAAACTCCAGACTTCCGGTGAGGGATAGCCTGCCCGCCCATACGGCGAGACCGTCCGTAATTCTAAGAGCCGAGCCGTAGGAGACGGTGTTTCCCGCCGCCGCGAGAACACCGAGCCGGCGCACCTGGCCAAACCCGGCCGTGAGCTCCGGTCCGGCGGTGAGTGTTCCAGAAAAGCCGGAAGCAGCGCCCGAAATGGACCCGTCGTGCAGATCGTAGAACAAATCATAGGCACCGAGAAACTCCGGAGCGCGCGTGAGCAGGCCGCTGCCCTGCTGCACAATCACCGCGCCTGCTCCGATCTGAAGTTGCTGGTCGGCGGCGGCCGTCAGTCGGGCCCCACCGCGTCCGACCGCCAATCGTTTCCCGACGGTCAGGGTGCGTCCGTTGTTCGGGAGGGACAGATTTCCTCGGATCCGGACATTGTCCAGCGTCACGGAGGACTCCAGCGATACAGAGGCCTGTCCGGCGCCGAGTACGAGCTCCCCATAGTGATCGTCATCGAGGGGAAACAGTGCCGCGTCAGCGAGACCTTCCGGTGCTCCGGCCGGGAGCATGGGGGCAGCGGCGCCAACGAGGCGACCGCCCGAGCTCTGAAAGACCGATTGCGAAGAGCCCGATAGCACAAGGTCATTCAGCCCCAGATCGAGAATTCCCGATTCCAGACTGAACTGCTTGTTCGAAACCACAATCTCATGCGGCTCTCCCGTGCTGAGAATGCGCACCGTATCGGTGCCACTGGGAGCGCGCATTCGGAGGTTCGCCGAGTTGAGCTCGATGTCATTTCCGAGGGTGATGGCGCCGGGGCCTACAAGAATCAGGTCCCCACCGGGTCCGGCCAGGTCTCCGAAGAAGGCATCCCGACCGCCGTCACCTCCGACGCCATCAGTGTCGAGCGTGTGGCTCGGGCCGGCAAGGGTCAGATTGTACTGCTCCATGAAGAAGTCGCCGTCCACCACCACCAGGCTTTCACTCACAGTCAGATTCCCGGCAAGGATCACATCGTCTGATGTGGCATCGTCGGCCGGCGCCAACCTCAGTCGCGGCAAGGGGGGAGAGATTGCCAGTGTGGAAGAGCCGGTCAGAACAAGAAATCCACCATCCTGAATACCCGGGCTGGTAGCTCCCGGCCCGACCGTCACCTCGGAAGTGGCATCAATGAGGACGAATGCGCCTGGACCCATGTAGATTGAATGGTCCGGCCCAATCATGAGATCTGTACCGTCCATCGCGAGAACCGCGTTGCTGCCGAGATCCAGCCGTCCTGCGATCTCAACGGTCGCGTTGGCAAAGGTCGCGGTGGTTGAGACCATGCTGGAAGCGGAGGGTGCCAGCCGGGCCGCTCCGTCGGTGACCTCGAGGCGGTCCAGAGTGGCCACATCGACGAGCGTGGCAGGCGAGCCCTCCGAGACCTGGAGGCTCGCAATCGAAGATCCAGTGACGGAGTTGGCACCACGAGTGCGGACGTATCCGGTGCCGGCTACTCTGCCGTCCACGCGGTGCACGCCGGGACCGCTGGCAATTACGTCGCCTCCTTCCAGGCGGAGGAGGGAGCCTGATGCAACGGTGAGGCTGCCCGCTATTCCGAGATCCTGGCTCAGTTGAACTCCGAATACCGCTGGAGTATTGAGGGCGTCGGTGACCGAGACGCGCAAGTCGCGGACGGGGCCAAAGCCCAACTCGGTCGAAGGCATGTACAGTGTCTTCAGCGCGCCAAACCACGTGAGATTGAACGGAGCGGAATCCGGATTGATGGCACCGCCCTGTAGCGCCCCGTCGATAATGCCATCCGTCGGCAAATCATCTGCCACGTTGAGAGCGAGTCCGGCCTCCGGGCCAGAGAACACCAACTCAGCTGCTCCGAGGTTCAGACGCCCGCGTGCGAGTCGCAGCGTGCCCTGAACACGTAGCCTGGGCCCTGAAAAAACAGTAGCCTGCACGCCGCTGGACAATTGGATGGTCAGGTCACCAAAGGTCCCCGCTCCCGACAGTGAGGTGGTTGCCGAAAGGATCTCGGCACGACCACGGTAGCTGCCGGAGACCCCCAGGGAGCCCATCGGACGAAGGATGGCTGTTCCCAGGTCGATCGAGCCCGAGATCGAGGACGCGCCTGCCACGGCAATCGTGCTCGCTGTGGCAACGCTGTTACCAGCTCCGGATGCACTCAGGCTCTCGATGGCAAGCTCTGCGGGAAGTCGAAAGACACTGGACCCTCCCGAGAGGCGAACGGCCGCTGCAGCCAGCGCCAGAGTGATCTCGGAAAGATCAGAGTCCGCTCCCAGCTCGAGGAGGGAGCCTGAGCCACCGCCGATCTCACCGGTACCCGAGACGCCACCCGACGCGATCAGGCTTCCAGACGCCTGCAGATCCAGCGCTCCCGAATCGAGTCGGACCGGGCCAACCGCGGTCAGGACTGTTGACGGCGCAATGACCAGTCTGCCGAACGCGATGTCGATTGAGCCCGAGGCGTTCGTGTTCTGGGCCAGCGTGACGGTCGACCCGGACACAGAAAACGGTGGGAGAGAGGCCGTACCCGAAATCTGTTGCGCCGTGCCGGCAAAGCTTAACGTGCCGGTGGGAGTCCAGGAGAATGAACCGGTGTCGGCTACCGTGAGGTCGGACAGGAGCGTCAGTTCGGCTTCAAGAGCCAGCTCATTTCCCGCGCCTATCGCGAGGGTATTCTGGACGGAGAGCGGTTGCACGACCCGAATCGTCGTCGTGCCCCCCGCAATGGAAGCCACAGATCCGAGCGTCCCAGGGAAAGCGATGATATGCGACCCCGGCTGCGAGATTTCCAGCGACGGGATGCCTCCGACTCCGCCAGCAACCGATACCAGGTCTCCACCGATGGCGATTTCCGAGTTCGCGCCGGCCTCCAGCGCCCCGGCCTCGATGACAACATCAGCCCCTGAGGTGAGCCTGCCGCCAGCGGGAAGCGCCAGCTGACCAGATTCAATCCGGAGATTGCCGACCGTTGTCGACGTCGACAGCACGTGGGTCCCCTGGAGAATCACCAATCCGCCGGAAACCGAAAGGGACGACCCAAAGTCCGCCCCGGCGCCCGACAACGTCAACGCAGGCCAGGAGAGGCTGCCGGAAATCGCCTGCCGGGACGATCCCTCCAAAATCACTTCAGAGATCCCGATCAGTGATCCCGTGCCCGAAACCGCTCCCAGAAGTGTTGCCGACGCGTTGGCTGACGAGGCCAGAGTTCCGTCCAGCGTCAAACCGCCGCCCACGGTGAGCGAAGTCGATGCAAGATCCAGCGTGGTTCCTGCTGCGATCTCGAGGGCGTCAGTGATCGTAGGCGCCGCACCTTGCAGACTGGTCGTTCCCGATAGTACCTCAAGTTGCTTCAGGGTCTCGGCAATCAGCGTCGAATTACCCGATGACACGACCCAAGGCAGGGCCCCGCCGCCGGATATGGATCCATCAGAGATCAGCAGGCGGCCATCGCCCGAAATCGACCCGCTGCTGATGAACTGGTTCGCCGAACCCGCGACCGTGAGATCTCGCCCCGCGAGGTCAATCGTTCCCGTGTTGTTCAGGGCAATAGGCAGGTTCGTGACTCCGCGCAGGATCACCGGGCCCTCAAGCCGAACCTCGTCCGTGTTGGAAATACTGCCCGGCAAATCCAGAAGCGCGGTCTGAATTCCCAGGACGATCTGTCCGTTGATGTTGATCAGATCCGGAGCCCAGGCGCGTCCGTCCACCAGCCTTCGCAGCGCGATCACGCCCTGACCGCTGTTCTCGATGCGGCTGGTGCCGAGGATGACGGACGATGCGGCGCCGAAGGAGAGCTGTGCTAGGTCAATCGTCCCGCTCCCCCGGTTTACGATTCCTCCGGCGGGCGGGAAGGCTCCCGTGATCGAGAGCTCGTCTCTGAACAGCGCCGAGCCCGTAAAGGAGTCGGCTCCGTGTACCGGCTGATCCGACCCGTCTATCTCCACGATCCCGGTAAAGGTGACATTCGCGTCGTTCTCGAATCGCAGACGACCGCGCGGCAGCGTGATGGCACCGACGGTCGATGGACCGCCCGCAAAGAGCAGCGTAGTGTCGGACAGGTCGGCGGGGAGGCGATGGGCTCCGGCTCCGATTTCGACGGTGCGACCCCCCGGGAGATACCCGATGGAGCCCGCAAGCGAGACACCCCGAAAGGCGACCCGTGCCGAGTCCGGTGCGGCCTTCGCTGAATTGGAAGGGTTGGTTCGGCCCGGGACCCCGACGGGGCTCTCGACCACAACAGTGAGGCCCGCGAACTCGACCGTCCCGCTCTGGAAGATGAGCGAGTGGAGGAAGTTGAGCAGGTCCGGTGCGGCCGGTGTGTCAATGTTGACGATGCCCTCCCCGAAGACCAGGCGCGATGCTGATCCCGCACGGAAGGAAATCGAACCGCTCCCGGAAGCAATCAGAAAGTACTCCTCTGAAAATCGGACCTCATCGGCCCCCGCAAACGAGTTGATCACGAAGGAGACGCTCTTTCCGGCCTCGTCGAGGCGAATCCCATCCACGTCATCTCCCTGGAAATATTCGCCGGCGGCCACGCAGACCTCGCCCCCGGAAGCCGCCGCGCGATAGGCGCTTTCGAAAGACCTGAGCGGCTGTGTCAGCGTGCCCGGGTTGCCATCGGCTCCGTCCGAGGCGTTGACGTACAAATCACAGGACTGCGCCTTTGCCTGCGGCAGCATCACAAAAGAAATAAACAGAACGAAAATCAGTCGATGCATGCGTTGTCGCGGTGTTGCTTCGTGAAGATACCGTTGTATATGCACTCAGAACTGAAAAGAAGGGCGATTGGGACGATCGAGTCACCTGCTATACACCGCAATAGTTGACAATGACTCACTTCCTGCCGCATTTTCGCATGAATGCCTTGTTACCGCTTCCAAAAAAGGGTGGCGAGGCTTTGGGTAGATCGCTTTCGAGCGGTGTATTCCCGCAGTACAAGAAGCTCACCCACTTCGACTTCTTACCCTTTGCTGAGTAATCGCCCACCGATTTCAGGTATGGCGACTGGTGCATCTGCTACCGGTCGCGTTTGCTGTTACTCAACTTGTTCGGGCGTTCGCACATTCTGTTCGATAACACCCACATTCTCTTGATCTCTATTTCTACTAACTCACGGAAAGAGGCTCAGTCCATGGACAGCAAGAAATTGCTACAGCTCTTCTCGAAGACTGCATTCGCATCCCTCGTCCTGGTGGCGATGATGGGTCTGCAGATAGCTTCGGCGGCGACGATCTTTGTATCGTCGACGACGGGTTCGGACGCTTTTGATGGCGCTACGGCAACCATCTCTGGCGGATCGGGTCCGAAGGCTACACTCGCAGCGGCATACGCCGCGGCTGCTGCTGGTGACACAATCAGCATCGAAGCCGGCGCTTACGGCGAAAACTTCGACTTCGGTACAGCAGCCAAGGGGGTAACCGTTGTGGTTACGCCGGCTGGTGCTGTAACCGTCGCGACGTTTGCCGGGACGTCAACCATCAACATCACGACTGGGACGATTACGCTTAATAGCGGGACGGGCTCAATCGCGGTTGCTGGTGGCACATTCACACTAACCTCCGGTACGCTTGCGCTCGGAACAGGCAAGCTTGCCTTCACCGCTGCGACGACTCTGAACGTCACCGGTGGCACGGCAACGGGAGCCTCCCCAGGCTACACCGGAGCGGTTACGGCCAACTACACGAAGGCTGCCGCTGGTTCTGCAGGAACGGAAATCCCGGCTAACCTGAACGGTGGTACGCTAACCGTTAACGGTGCCTTCAATACGACCTTCCCTGCTACTCTAGTGGCTGGAAGCGTTGTTACTGCTGGCTCCGCTACGGGTGTTACCACCTTCTCTGGTGCGGTCACCGTCACCGGCGCTGTCACTCACAACGGTGATGACATCGTCTTCGGTGCGCTGAACCTCTCCAACGGCGCAGTCACCTCTGCTGGTGGCGGTGCTGATCAGACCTTTGTGGCTGGTGCGGTTACTGCTACGCAGGACTTCGCTGCTCAGGGTGGTACGATCACCAACACGGCGCCTTCCGCGATGACGCTTGGCAGCTTGACTGTCAACTCAACTATCGTCGGCGCTGGGAATGGTGCAAGCGATCCGCTGGCCTACACAGTTGCCAACACGGGTACGCTGACGGTCAATGGAGCCATCACAGAAGGCTCGGCGTCGGACGCTAGCCCCGAGACGGATGGCGCAGCCATCGCGCTGACCAATAGTGGCACAGCCACTCTTGGTGCAAGCTCATCGATCTCAGGTGCGTTCAACAACACGGGCGGAACGCTGGCACTCGGCAGCTGGACGCTTACTCTTGCTAAGGATGTCGCGGCTGGAAACAACGCGATCACCGGCATGGGTACGGTAACCGGCGCAACGTCGACTGTCGCAGTATCTCGCGACACGGGCGTTCCTGCCTCTACGGGTGTTGCTGCTCCCGCCTTCGATATCGCCGGTTCGGTTAACATCTCCGGTAACGGTGGTGTAGTCGGCGCGATTTCTGTTGCTGGCGCTGTTACCAACTCAGGCAACGGCGCGATTGCCGCGGCTACCCGCACGGGTGGCAACCTGAGCAACACCGGCAACGGTGCGGTCACTGCACTCGTTACCGTCGGCGGCAGCCTAACCATGGCAGGCACCGGCGGCGTGAATGGTGGTGGTGACTTTGATGTAGCTGGCGGAGCAACCTTCTCCGGCAACTTCACGATCGCCTCTGGTGCGACCAACGACATTGACGGCGCGGTTAGCGTTTCCGGTGCCGTTGTACTCGCGGCCAACACGACCTTCGGTTCCGGTTCTGTCACCTCGACGGGTGGACTCACCATCAACAACGGCATCACGCTGACGATGAACGGTGACCTCAACACGTCGCTTGGCGGCGCTTTCCTCGCAGGTACCGCGGCCAACTCGGTTGCTGACAACGCGACGCTGGCCTTCGTCATCGCGCGCGGCACTACGGCAACTTATACGCCTGGTCCGAATACCTCGGTTGATGACCTGATGCTCAGTGCATCCGGTACGACGGGGACGGCCACTTTGGTGATGGGACAGTCGGTTGCGATCGACGAGAACTTCACGACGATGCCTAACACGTCGGTCAACCTCGGCAACTTCCTGATTCGCCACACCGGTAATACGGCACGTGCGGCGGTTGGTGGAAACATGACCACTCCGGCTGGTCAGGATGGTGCACTGGCATTCGAGGGTACCACCAACACCCTTGAGGGACTCGGAGCAATCTCCAATATCCTCGTAAACGTGGGTGCTGGAAATCGTCTTGCCGTCGTCGCAGCTGCCGCCCCGTTGGCTGCTGGTCCGACATCGATTGACTTCACAGGCGCACTCTCGTTGTTTACGGGTGGAGTCACCATCGCCGCTGGATCTGACGTCTCGCCAACCGGCTCGACCGCTGAGATTCGCCGCAATGCCGCAGCAGCGGCTGCTGTCACCGACATCATCGGTGCGGGCACGGTCAACGGAGATAATCGTACCTACACCCTGACCATCTTCGGTGCCGGTGCAGTTACGGCCGCCTCCGAACTGGCTGTGACGGGTATCACTACCCTCAACGTCAACGACACCGCTACCTACACCTCTAACAAGAGCGCAACCGTAGGCAACGTCAACGTTGCTGTCGGCGCCACTCTTGCGAACGGTGCAGGCTTCGACCTCACGGCGACGGGCACGGTTGCCAACGCCGGTACCGTCAACGGTGCGGTTGGCGACCAGCTCATCCTCACGGGTGACAACGCGTCGCACACCAACACCGGTAACATCAACGCTGATCTAAGCGCCCAGGCGTCTGGCATCACTGTTACGGGTACTACGACACTCTCCGCTGGTGCACAGGCTGCTTCTCTGACCAATGTCATTGTTGGCGACGGCGCAGCTGGCACGGGCACCGAGTCCCTTACCCTAACCAACATCCAGCAGATCGACGGTACAGTCGCTGTCGCTTCTGACGGTAGCCTTTCTCTTGGACTCGTCCAGGATGACGGCACCGCCGGAACGGGTGACGGTGATGAAGGCTCTGTTGCTGGTGCGATCACCGTTACCGACGGTGGTTCAATCACGCTGACGACCAACGTCCGGGGACAGGCTGCTGTGACGGTTGGAACGTTAGGCGACACCGCCGTGCCGACCTTCAACTTCAACGGCAACGAGTTCAACATGGGTGCTGCAGCCTTCGCGGCTGACTGGAACGCCAATCTCGGTACCAGTGGTAACCTCGAACTCGACGCTGCTGGTACGGTCACGACCAACGCCAACAACGCCACGCCAAGCACGCCAACCTCAGCCCTTCCGGGTCTCCAGGTTGACGTCGCTTCTGCGCTGGCCGGCAATACTCGCGTCGTGGGTCTCACCGATGTGAACGCTGCACTCACCGGTGGCTTCGGCCTCACGGTGTCTGGCACGATGAACGTCGGTGCGGGCATTACGAACAACGTGACGATCATCGGCACGACGGTTAACATTGAAGGCGCGCAGACCCTCACCGGTTCGCTGACCGTCAATGCGACCTCTGTCGACTTCGTCGGAACGACCGCTGCTGCGGACTCATGGTCCATTACGCTTTTCTACACGCATACGGCTGGTGCTGTCTCCCAGACGAACACCGACATCAACGTTGCTGGTACGTTCACGCAGACGGCAGGTAACTACACCCTCACGGGAAGTGACCTGAACCTGGCTGGTGCCGCCACCTACGTTGCAGGAACGTTCTCCGCCGCCGGTTCTGGCGACGAAGTCCGCTTCCGCGGTGCAGTTGCGGCCGTCAACACCAGTGGTACAACCTGGACCATCCCGAACGTGGATGTCGAGCGTGCCGTTGTGATTGACGGAGCCGCTGGTACGGCCGCCGACGGCCTGACGATTGGCAACCGCCTCGAACTGGCTGCCGCAGCCGGCCTGACGGCTGGCAACGGTTCCGGAGCAGGTACGCCGACCGGAACCATCACGCTCGGCGATGGCAGCGGAACGCTGTACATCGATGCTGCGGGTGGAACGATCGCGGACGCTGGTGCCGACGGCTCGGTAGTCTACGGTTCTGACACGACGACGATTGAGTACAACGGTACTTCACCGTCGACGCTTGAGCTGTTCACGACCTTCGACACGCTGATAATCAATGCTGCAGTAGCCCTCGCCGATGCGCGTGCGGTTACGGTCAATAACATTGACATCAACGCAGTCGGATCGGACATCGATGCCAACAACGACGGCGACAACAGCATCACGCTGACTGCCGACGGCACAGTGAACTTCGGTGTCGGTGGCGCTCCGTTTGTTGGTCCTGAGACCTTCACGCCGGCTGCGATCACGGACTACAACCTGATCTACGATAGCCCGTCCGTGACGACGACCGCTCAGGAATGGGCGGCAACGTGGACGCCGGATGTCACCGTCTCTGGAAACGGAGCGGGTGTTCAGACTGTCACCATGGGTGGTAGCCGTGGGGCAACCTCGTTGACGATGAACGGAGCTGGTCCGGACGTGCTGGAATTGGGTGGATTCACCCTGTCAGTGTCCGGAGCCGTCACGCTTAACGGTGTGGCAACAGTTACCAACGTTGTTGGTGGAGGAGCGCTTGCCTTTACTGGTACTGCGGTTCAAACTCTGGCCGGCGGACTTACGCTTGCAGGAGTGACGGTTAACAACCCTGCGGGTCTGACCCTCACCGGTGGTGACCTGAATACTTCGGGCACGGTCTCCGGGACCGCCTGTCTTGCACCTGGCACCAATGGCCTAACTCTCACGAATGGTGTTATCACCACTGGTGCGAACCGGGTCATCATCTGTCACGCTAGCACGACGGTTCAGGGTTACACCCGCACCAACGGAGTTGTCTTTGGCAACGTCCAGGTTACTGTCGATGGTACGGCACCTCTCAACACGACAGACCGTGTGCAATTCCCATTGGGAGATGCGTTGGGCAATTGGCGTCCGTACGCCATTACCTTCAACTCTCCGGCCAACCTGGCCTCTGATCCGACGCTCGTCGCTTCCTACGAAGAGACGAACCCGGGCGGAACGAATGGTCTTCCAGTAGCAGCTGTCGATGATCTCGGCGCCAACTTCACGGTGAGCCGCTATCCCGACTTCCACTGGAAGGTTACCTCGGCTCCGACAGTGACCCCGTCCATCAGCTACGACGTTGAGTACCGTGCAGACGGCTACGCCAACTTCGCCGTTGAGGATATCGAGAAGACCCGCGCGATCCGTCGTCAGGACGGATCCACGGCCAACTTCTGGATCAAGGTTGCCAACGGCGCCTCTGACAACGACAACTTCGCTGTCTCGGCCGACGAGCCTGTGATGGTTGCTCGTAATGCGGTAGGTGCCATCAACGCCGACGGTGTTCTCTTCACCATCGGTCTTGAGAACAACCTGGCTGGCTCGGCGATTGCTGACGCTACGGTCAACGCCGGTACCTCAACCCCGGGTGTCGATCTGTCAACGATCTTCTCCGGTGGCGACCGTGCCGGTGCCGCACCGACCTACACGTACGCAGTCTCCGGCGGTGACGCTGCGGTCGCTACGGGTGCAACGGCGGGCGATACCTTCACCATCACTGGTGTAGCCGCTGGTTCCACCACGTTCACCATCACAGCGACTGACTCGTTTGGCTCGACAGCAACCGCTACGGCTACTGTCACGGTCAACGAGGCATTCGCTGCCGGTACTGATCTCGCTGATCTCGCCGCTGTGAACGTCGGCGCAGCCGACGCAACGGTTGACGGATCCGGTTCCCATCAGGGTGGAACGGCTCCTGTCACCTACACGGTTGCAACGAGTGACGCAGCTGTGGCTACGGCCACTGTTGATGGCGCTGGAAGCATTACCGTCACCTATGTAGGTGCCGGCACGGCGACCATCACGCTGACCGCTACGGATGCCCTTGGCTCCACGGTCGTCGATTCGTTCGACGTCACGGTCAACTCTGCAGTCTCTGCGGGCGGCACCCTGACCAACCAGTCCGTCAACAATGGCGCCACGGTTGATCAGGACGTGTCTGGCGAGTTCTCCGGTGGAACCGGTGGATTCACCTACACCGCTGCTTCTGGCGACGCTGATGTCGCGACCGCGGCAGCAAGCGGCTCGACGGTCACGACCACGGGTGTCAACCCGTACGTCATCACCGCAGGTGCAGTCACTGCTGACGCGGCTCCGGCCACGATCACGGTGACCGCAACCGACGCTCTTGGCAGCACGGTCTCTTCGACCTTCGACGTTGAAGTCAACCCCGTCCTCGGTAACGTGGACGGAAGCGGCGGCGTCAGCCCGGCATCAGCCAGCCTCGCCCTGGATTCATTCCTGGGCCTCGCCACGCTGACTGCCAAGCAGTGGACTGCTGCTGACTACAACATCGATGCTGCGGTCACGCCGTTTGACGCTGCGCTCATCTTCGACGCATGGTTGAACCCGACTCCGGGTGCTGCCAGCAAGAAGGAGTTCGCCGCCAACCCGGCTTCTGATGTCGCCTTTGGCGAAGTGAACATGCAGGTGACCAAGGTCACGATTCCTGTCACCCTCACCGGTGATCAGGCGGCTGCTGTCTCCTTCAGCTTCGAGACGTCGATCAACGCAGAGCTTGCAAGCGTAACCGGTGTCACCGGAACGATTGAAGGCTGGACCGTGAGGCACTTTGTCGGCGAAGACGGAATCCTCCGTATCGCTGGCTTCGGCTTCGAGGCCATCCCGAGCAACGGCGTTGTTGCCAACATCAGCCTTGAGCTGACGGATGTCGGTACTGAGTTCGCGCTTCGCGGACAGGGTGCTGTCAATAACAACCCGGCAACGGAGATTGAAGGCATCGACGTCGTCGAGCTGCCCGAAAACTTCGCGCTGCTTGGCAACTATCCCAACCCGTTCAACCCGAGCACGAACATCTCCTTCGACCTGCCGGCTTCTGCTGACGTCTCGATTGAGGTCTACGACATGCTGGGTCGCCGGGTGATGGTTCTTCCGATGCAGACGATCCAGGCTGGCTCGAAGCGTTCAGTTCAGCTGAATGCCTCTCAGCTCGCTTCGGGATCCTACTTCTACCGGGTCATTGCCCAGATGGAGAGCAAGACGCAGGTCGACAACGGCCGGATGATGCTCATCAAGTAGTAGAGTGTTCGCAACGGGGGGCCTTCCGGCCCCCCAGCGCGACTTCTAGATCCATCTAGCACACACCCAAGAAGAGCTATAAAACCCATGCGAAAGGTTCTCAATAACTGGCTGCGGACTGCTGCCCTTGCCGTCGCGTTTATCGCGATGGGCGCGGACGTGTCGCTGGCACAGGTAACTGTGTCAGTCAACGACATTTCTGGACGTCCAGGCGAGTCAGCCTCCATAGCCGTGAGCCTGAGCGGCGTCGAGGGTGGAACAGACATTCAGTCGTACAACCTTACGGTTGGTACGGCGAGTGGAAACGTTGCACTTGCCTCGATCGATTATGTGGGCACGCTGGCCGAAGGATTCACCAACAACAACAACGCTGGTGCATTTCCGACAACGGCTGACGTGACCATCGGTGGTTTTTCCATCGGTACCGACATTACTACCTCGGGCACGCTGCTCATTCTCAACTTTAATTTTGTGGCCGCCGGGTCAGATACAGTTACTCTGACCGGTACCACGTTTAATGCTGGAGACCCAGCCGTTGCTTTTGGTTCCGACCTGACCGCAGCAGTTGTGTCGTCCAATCGCTTCCTGAATGCCTCGACGCACAGCGTCTTGACGACGGCTCCTGATTTCATGATTGAAATCACGGCCGAAGACGCATTCACGGCTGGCGATAATGTGATTTCCTTCAACTTCGATCTGGATTACGATCCGGCCGTCGTTACGCTCGGCACCGCTGTGGCTGGTGACTTGAATGCGTCTGGCTGGACCGTGAACCAAAGCGGAGCTGCGGGTTCGCTCACCATCGGAGCATTCCGCTCTGGTGGCACCGCGCTTATCGGTGCTGGCGTCATCGTTCGCATCCCGGCGTCAGCCGGGGCTGCCGGTACGACGGCTCTCGACCTGAACTCAGTGGTCTTCAACGCCGGCTCGCCGGTGTATGCTGATCGCGACGGTTCGGTTACGGTCACCTTTATTTCCGCCAACGTGGCTCCTGTTGCAACCGATGCTTCGGCATCGACCAGCAACTTCGAGTCTGTTGACATCACGCTGAGTGCCACCGACGCCGATAGTGGTCCCTCGGGACTCACTTTCACCGCGACGCAGCCGGCAAACGGCTCCGTCACGGTTAGCGGCAATGTGGCCACCTACACCCCGAACTTCCCGTTCACGGGCGATGACAGTTTCACCTTCACCGCCAACGACGGCGAAGATGATTCCAACGTCGCTACCGTCACAGTAACCTCGACCGCTACGGGCGAGGCCTACCTGGCCGGTGTGAACGAGGTGCCCTTTGTGGCTACTCCGGGTTCTGGTTGGGTGACGGTCTCGATTGCAAACAACGTGGCGACCTTCACGGGTTGGTTCACCGGTTTGTCTGGTGACTTCTCCGCCTCTCACGTCCACGCCGCCGGCGTTGGTGTGAATGGCGGCGTCGTCCAGGCCCTGACCGGTGGTATCACGCTTGACCCGGGCAACCGCGGCGGGTCGTATAACACCACGGTCGACCTGTCAACGAACACCGCTCTCGCGGATGCAATCTGGGGCGGCGGCGCCTACGTGAACGTTCACTCGGCCGCTTATGGCCCGGGAGAACTTCGCGGCCAGATTCTTTCGGGAGGAAACGTGGCGCCCAACGGCACGGACGTTCGCGCACCATCCTCGGTGAGGATCTCCGGCAACAGCGAAGATCGGCTGTACTCTGTCAGCTGGCTTCCGGCTGCGGATGCTGACGGCGACGAGGTTCACTACCTCTACCAGTTGTCGATGAACGGCAGCTACACCGACATCGTGTTCTTCGACTCCTTTGCCGACGGCAACGGATTCCGGGTCACGGTGGGTGAGGCTGCGGAACTCTACGATCTGGTTACGGATGCCGAACCAGGCATGGTTGACGTGGGTGGTTCCATCACGCTGTATCACCGCGTGATCACCACGGACGGCTCCCGCTGGACGGCAGGTACAGGCGCCTCCATCACCCTCGAGCGTGGCACTGTCACGGCAAATGAGGGCGAGACGGAGCTTCCGGCCGAGTTCGCACTGAAGGGCAACTACCCGAACCCGTTCAATCCGACTACCAGCATCCAGTTTGATCTGCCGGAGACGGCTGATGTCGCAATCACTGTGACGGATATGCTTGGCCGCGAGGTCATGAATGTGCCGACTCAGTCGATGCAGGCTGGATCCAACCTCTCCGTGCTGGTGCAGGCTGGTTCGCTGACGTCAGGTCTCTATCTGTACCGGGTTACGGCCCGCTCAGCTTCGACGACCTACTCGAAAGTTGGCACGATGACGCTTATCAAGTAAGCCATCTGCTTGTCTTTTGGAGAGCCCCGGCTCGCGTAAAGCGGGTCGGGGTTTTCTTTTTGGCCCGAATCCTGCTGCTTCCTCGCGTGTTTGAGTGAGGAACTTCATCGCCACGGGCAGTATTCCTACCTGCCGCCACTAACTGCAAGATTCCGCCGCCTATGCGCTTGCTACAGGGTCTCGAAAAGACAGCGGGCCTCCTTCTGGCCTTACTTATTGCCGCTTTTCTGCCACTTACCCTACAGGCGCAGGTCACGGTTACCGTGGCGGACGTCTCGGCCGGTGTTGGCCAGGAGGTAGATGTACCGGTGATTCTCTCCGGCGTTGAGGGCGGTCAAGCCGTCAGCTCGTTTCAGATAACGGTCAGTATTGCCGATGCGGGCGTCACCGTGGTCCGGCCAGACGCAGGAAGTCCAAACTTCCATGTTGCCACGGGTACTCTCGTCCAGAACTTCACCGTCAGCTCGAATGACGCCAATGGTCGAATCGGAGGATTCACAAGTTCGACCAATGCGTTTGCTGGATCGGGGACGCTGATCTTCATCCGCATGAAGGCCACCTCGGCGATCAGTACCACGGTCACCCTGAACGATTTTAAGCTCAACTCAGGCAATCCCTCGCACACGCCCACCGCCCCCAGCTTCACCTTCGACGCCACCGGCGGCGGAGGAGGCGGAGGCAACAACACCCCAGTATCCTCAGACGTCTCCGTCACAACCTCTGAAGACACCGCGGTCACTGTCTCCTTCAGCGCCACCGACGCCGACAGCGATCCACTGACGTACTCCGTCGTCGCAGGTCCATCCACCGGCACCGTCGGCGCTGTCTCCGGCAACGAGGTCACCTACACGCCCACGTCTGGCTTCACCGGTACCGACACCTTCACCTACAAGGCCAACGACGGAACCGCCGACTCCAACACCTCCACGGTCACGGTCACTGTCAACGCATCAAGCGGCGGCAACAACACGCC
>JAJCYP010000138.1 GCA_029262855.1 Bacteroidota bacterium
GGCAAGGTCCGCGAGGACACCGCCGGCGACGTGAACCTGGACGGCAACGAGCCCGGCATCGACGGCGTGACCGTGGTGCTGTACAACGACGAGAACAATGACGGCGTCGTGGATGGCAGCGATACGATCGCCGGATCCACGGTGACGGCCAGCGGCGGCATGTACCTCTTCGAGGACCTGCCTGCCGGAGATTACCTCGTTGACGTGGACAACTCTGATCCAGAGCTGGGAGCCAATTTCCCGGTCGACGAAATCGACTTCCCCGAGCCACGCGACGTGGCCCTCGGTGTTGATGAGGACAAGACCGGCGTCGACTTCCTGTTCGGCAGCGTCAAAATGGCCTCCTTAGGCGATCGGGTCTGGCTGGATCTGGATGGCGATGGCGTGCAGGACAACAACGAGCCCGGTGTGGCCGGTGCGAAGGTGTTCCTGCAGGACGGCACTGGCACTTCGATCATGGACGGCAACGGCGTCTCGATGATCGAGACGATGGCCGACGGGTTCTATGACTTCGTGGGACTCATGCCGGGTACCTACCAGGTGGCGATCACGCCGCCCTCCGGACTCGAGCTGACCACGCCTCCGAACCCGATGACGGGCATCGTGCTGACCTCAGGCGATGACGAGAACGATGTTGACTTCGGGCTGATTCCCGCGACCGGGAAGATCAAAGTCACGGTCTTCGATGACCAGAACGGCAACGGCATCCAGGACGGCGCCGAGCCGGGCTATGCCGGTGTCGATGTGGATATTGCCTCGTTCGGCCCCAACGGCGTCAACGAGGGGGGCGGCGGCGACGACTACGCCATGACGCTGACCACGGACGGGAGTGGCATGGCCATGACCACCGAGAACCTGATGCCGGGCAACTACGACGTGGAGGTCAATGCCTCCACCCTGCCCACGACGGCCGACAATCCGACCACTCCAACCTCGGTGACGCTGAACATCAGCGGTGACGAAACGGAGATGGCTGCGTTTGGCTACGAGACGGCGGAGTCCATGATTTCGGGCGTCGTCTTTGACGACGCCAATGACTCGGGCACAAACGACTCAGAGCCGGGCATTAACGGGGTCACCGTCACCCTCTACGCGGACACGGACGCCGTTCCGGACGGCGTGGGCGATGTGGTATTCGACCTGACCACGACGGCCCAGGTGAGCGGTGTCGACGGCTTCTACAAGTTCAACGACCTGCCGGCCGGCAACTATGTGGTGGACGTCGACAACAACGATGTCGACCTGGGCGGACGCATCCCGACGACCATGGAGCCCCGCTCCGAGATGGTCAACGGAATGAACAGCGTGGCTAACGTGGACTTCGGTTTCGTGGCTCCGGCCAACAAGAACCGTGGCTCCATCGGCGACTTCGTCTGGCGAGACGACAACAACGACCAGATCCAGGATCCAGGTGAGATCGGCGTGGCCGGCGTGGTGATCACGCTGTACAACGCGGATTCTGGCGGGACCAAGGGTACCGCGGTAGGCACGAAGACCACGGATGCGCTGGGTTTCTACCAGTTTGACGGGCTGCTTCCAGGCTTCTACGTGGCCGAGGCAACCGGCATTCCTTTCGGCTATTCCGCGTCTACCGGCACCATGACCGGTGCCATAGAGCTGGACCCGGGTGAAAACTTCAACGGCGCCGATTTCGGCCTCCTGACCTCGGGAATGGTCGAGGGCCGGGTGTTCATGGATGTCAACGGCAACGGGACCTACGAGTCCACGCCGGACATGCTGATCACCCAGACCGTTGACGTGCGTCTGGTCGACGATCAGGGCGCGGTATTCGCGTCCCTGTCCGTCAGCGACGGGACGTACAAGTTCGACAATGTGCCTCCGGGCGATTACGAGGTCCTGGTAGACACGGCGATTCCGAACAAGACGGCTTCCACCGGCAATCCCGTGGATGTCACGGTACCCCTGAATGGCGGTGCCTGGGCCGACGTTGGCTTCGAGGACAATACCGGCATGATCTCCGGTGTCGTCTTCGATGACATCAACGGAGACGGTGACCAGGATCCCTTCGAACCGGGCATCAATGGCGTCAAGATCACGCTTTACGAAGACGTGGACAATGACGGTGCGGGCGATGTCATCATCGGCATGCAGGATACCGCCACCATCAGCTCGGTCGACGGCTCCTACAAGTTCAATAACCTCGTCCAGGGTTATTACATCGTGGACGTGCTCGATTCGGATGTGGCGCCGCTCCTGGCCACCTCGGCGGAGCCGAAGGGCGTGCAACTGGTCGGTCCAAATGACTCCGAGGAAGCCGACTTTGGCTTCTCGTCCGTGGCCAACAAGATGGCCTCCATCGGTGACCGCGTCTACCGCGACGACGACGGCAACGGCCTGCAGGGCCCGGGCGAGCCCGGACTGAGTGACGTGACCGTAACCATCACCGGGCCGAACGGCTTCAGCGACGAGGCCGTCACGGACGGCACCGGCTTCTACGAATTCACGGGCCTCATGCCGGGCGACTACGTTGTCATGATCACGGACGGTGATGGCGGCTACGACGCCACGCAGGGCGCCGGCGGCTACAACCAGACGCTGGCTGCGGGCGAGGACGAGAATGATGCCGACTTTGGTCTCCGTCCGACGGGCTCCATCGAGGGCTCTGCCTTTATGGACAACAACGGCAACGGCGTCAAGGACGGAGGCGACACGCCCATCAAGTTCGCGACCATTGAGCTGCTGCACGAAGATGGAACTCCCGTCATCCACGAAGGCAGCCCGGTCACAACGGACACCGACGCAAACGGAGGCTACTGGTTCTTCAACGTGGCGCCGGGAGACGTCCTGGTGAACCTGGAGACCACCGACGAACCGGCAGACAAGGTCACCTCGACCGGCGACCCGATCACGGTCACCGTGCCTGAGAACGGCAACACGGCCAACAACAACATCGGTTACGAGCCCGCCACCGCGGAAATCTCCGGCATTGTCTTTATGGACAGCAATGGAGACGGCGTTCTGGATGGCGGCGAGCCTGGGCTCCCTGGCGTCAAGGTTACGCTCTACAACGATGACGACAATGACGGTGTGGCAGACGGGCAGGTCGGCATGGCGACCACCGGCCCGAACGGCGAGTACCTCTTCGGGGACCTGCCGCTGGGCACCTACATCGTGGATGTTCGAGACTCGGATGTCGATCCGCTGCTGGCCACCTCGGCCGAGCCTAAGAGCGTCACGATCGACAATGCGATGGATGCGGAGACGGCCAACTTTGGCTTCTCCGAACTGGCCAACAAGATGGCTTCCATCGGTGACCGGGTCTACCGCGACGACAACAACAACGGTACGCAGGACACCGGCGAGCCCGGACTGGGTGGTGTCACGGTGAACATGACGGGTCCAAACGGTCCCTTCTCGGTAGACACCGATGCCTCGGGCTTCTACGAGTTCAATGGCCTGATGCCGGGCGAATACATCGTCACGGTTGACGGGGCTGACGTCGCTGGCTTCACGGCCAACCAGGGCGCTGGCGGCCATACCGAAGACCTCGCCGCGGGCGACGACTTCAACGACGCCGACTTTGGCTACGTGCCTACCGGCTCCATCGCGGGCAACATTTTCAATGACAATGACGGCGATGGCTCCTATGAGCCCGGCGACAGCGAGACCGGTTTGCCCGACGGCACCACCGTCGAACTGCTCGACGACAACGGCGACGTCGTCGCTACCACCGCGACCACCGGCGGCGACGGCTCGTTCATCTTCACCGATCTCCCGCCGGGAGACTACCAGGTCAACGTTCCCACGGAGCCCGCAGGCACCGAGGCATCGACCGGCAACCCGATTGACGTCACCGTGGATCTGAACACGCCCACCACGGGTGCGGACGTAGGCTTCGAGCCGGCCACCAGTTCCATCGCGGGTACGGTCTTCGGCGACGAGGACGCGAATCAGATCTTCGATGTCACCGAGAGCGATCTCGGTGACCTGATTCCGGTCACGCTCTACGAGGATGTGGACGGCTCGGGCACGGTCAATGCCGGCGACACGCTGGTCGATGACACCGTAACAGACTCGAACGGCGACTACCTCTTCGAGGATCTCCCACAGGGAGACTATCTGGTGGATGTGGGTGCCGTTACCGGCCTCCTGCCCACAACGGATGATCCGCTGGCGGTTACCACCGACGGCATCAATCCGGTAACAGATCAGGACTTCGGCTTCGTGAATCCGAACGCGGATGTGGCCTCCATCGGAGACACCATCTTCCAGGACACGAACGGTACGGGTGGTCAGGAAACGGGTGAGCCCGGCATCGCCGGCGTTGAGGTTTCCCTCTTCGCTGCGGACGGAATCTCGTCCGTCCTGGATGCCGACGGGGCACCGGTGACTCCCCAGACCACAGATGTCTCGGGCAGCTACCTCTTCAGCAACCTGGTCCCGAGTGACTATGTGGTCCGCGTGACCATGATGCCGGCACTCCACGTGCTGACGTTCGATCCGGACACCACGCAGGATGCAGAGACTGAGGTCACGGTCGCTGCGGGCGATGTCTACGTCGATGCCGACTTCGGGTATCAGCCCAAGGCAGGCATGATCTCCGGTACGGCCTTCCTGGATCTGGACGGCGACGGGGTACAGGACAATGGCGAGCCCGGACTCAACGATGCAGCAGTGCACCTTATCGGTGCGGGCCCCGATGGTCTGTTCGGTACGACCGATGACCTCGAGGTCACGATCTGGACCGAGACCAACGGCGATTACAAGTTCTTCGATCTCCCGCCAGGGATGTACGTGGTGGACGTCGAGGATCCGGCCAATACGGTCCCGACAACGCCCGATCCACAGGATGTCAACGTCGGCCCGAACGGGAACGTCACGGGTATCGATTTCGGCTACGAGCCCTCTGACAACGCGATCGCCGGAACGGTCTTCGAAGACAAGAACGGCGATGGTGACCAGGATGTGGGCGACGACCCGGGTACGCCCGCGGTGAACGAGGATGAGCCCGGCATTGCGGGACTCACCGTCACGCTCGTGGATGCCGGTCCGGACGGCGTGTTTGACACGCCGGATGACGTGGTCGTGGACACAGACGAGACCGACGCGAACGGCGACTATTCGTTCGACAATATCCCGTCCGGCACCTACCGGATCGAGTCCGATGCGCCCGGTGGCCTTCTCGCCACGACGCCGAATCCGGTCACAGAAACGGTTGACTCGGGCGACACCCGAGACATCGACTTCGGCTTCAACGACAATAAGATGGCGTCCATTGGCGACCTCGTCTTCGAGGATCTCAATGGCAACGGCATCCAGGATCCAGGTGACATCGGGATCGCTGGCCTGACCGTCAAGTTGTTCAATGACACCAATGGAAACGGCGTGCTGGACGGCGCGGACGCGACCACTCCGGTGGCGACCACTACGACCAACGCGGCCGGTTTCTACTCCTTCCAACTGCTGCCTCCGGGTACCTACTTCGTGGACGTCGTGCCGCCGGCCGGCGGTGGTTTCGTCCCGACAGGTTCCCAGAACCGCGGCATCGAACGAGCTCCGATTGTGGTGGTCAGCGGAACGACCGTCCAGGATGCCGACTACGGCTATCAGCCTGTGGACGGATCCATCCTGGTCACGCTATTCCAGGATTCCAACGGCAACGGCACGCAGGAGCCCGGCGAGAGCGGCCTGCTCGGACTGAACGTTACGCTGACTGGCCCGGCCGGACCGCAGTCTGGCACCCAGACCGGCACGACCGACTCCAATGGCGAGTTCTGGTTCACCGACCTGATACCAGGCGTGTACACTGTGACGGCAGCCGGCCCCGCCGGAACCACACAGACAGCTAGTGATCCGGAAGTGACACTCGGTTCTAACGAAGACCTGACGGCCGAACTGGGCTTCCGCTCGGTGAACTCCGCGATCAGCGGCACCACCTATGGGGACGTGGATGGCGATGGGGTCTTCGATGGCACCGAATCCTCCGTGGGCGGCATCCCGGTCAAGCTGATCGGGCCCGGCCCCGATGGTGTGTTCGGTGGCGGAGATGATGTCGTACTGGCGACCACCACCAGCGATACTGGCAACGGGACCTACACCTTCCCCGGACTCGCTCCGGGCGAGTACCGCGTGGAAGTCACTGCTCCAGGCACGATGGTGGTCACCACCTCCAACCCGCTCGCCATCACACTGATGGCCAACGAGACCGAGACGGCCAACTTTGGATTCAATTCCAACAAGATGGCCTCCATTGGCGATACCATCTTTGAGGACCTGAACGGCAATGGCGTGCAGGATTCGGGTGACACCGGCCTTGCTGGCGTGGATGTGAAGCTCTACCTCGATGACGGCAACGGTATTTTCGAGGCCGGAAGTGACACGCCCATCGCCACGCAGACCACCAACTCGGCGGGCATCTACGACTTCACGGGCCTGAATCCAGGCACCTACTTCGTGGACGTACTCTCCTCCCCTGCCTATGCGGAGACGGGAGACTTCGAGGGCTCACCGAACGATCCAGACAACATCACCGGCAGCGAACTGACCGCCATCACCGTGACGGACGGCCAGGACATCAATGGTGCCGACTACGGCCTGATGCCGAAGCGAGGCGAAATCCACGGTATCGTCTTTGACGACACCAACGGCAACGGCGTGCGGGATCCGGGCGAAGCTCCGATTCCATGGATAACGATTCGCCTGCGCAGCTGGGGTCCTGATGGAAATCAGGCAACCACCGCGGACAACGTGAATCTTACGGTCGAAAGCAACAGCGTCGGCAAGTACTGGTTCACCAACCTCGCACCCGGTAACTACTGGGTACGGCCGGTGGCTGCAGATATTCCGGCCGGAAGCGCCGTGACGACGCCGGTGCCGATTCCGGTCACCATTGGCAGCAACACGGTTGTCAACGGTGTCGATCACGGCCTCCAGACCCGCAACAGTTCCATCGCTGGTGCGGCCTTTGAAGACAGCAACGGAAACGGTGTGGATGACGGCGCGTCCGAGCCCCCCATCGAGGGAGCCATCGTGACGCTCATCAACGTCGGACCCGACGGCCTTCTGGGCGGCGGCGACGATACGGTTGCCGGCAATAGCCAGACGGACACCGGAGGCAACTATGCCTTCGCCGGACTGCCCCCTGGCAACTATCAGGTCACGGTGACACCACCGGCGGGCCAGGTAGCCACAACGGCGAATCCGAAACCCGTCGTGCTTGGTGCCAATGACTCGGCCACCGCCAACTTCGGCTTCAACAATAACAAGATGGCCTCCATCGGCGACCTCATCTTCCGGGATGACAATGGTGATGGTGTCCAGGATCCGGGCGAGCCGGGGCTGGCGGGTATCCAGGTCAAGCTGTACCGTGACGCACCGGGCGGCACGGTAGGCGCCTACGATGTGGGAGATGCCCTCGTCGGAACCAAGACCACAGACAACGCGGGCTTCTACGACTTCACCGCACTCTCTCCAGACATCTACTTCGTGGATGTCGTGACTCCAAGCGGGTTCATGGCCACCGGAGCCGGTCCGTTCGGAGAGGAGAAAGATCCGATTCAGGTTATTTCGGGTGACGACGAGAACCGCGCTGACTACGGATTCCTGCCGATGAACGGCACGGTCACCGGTACGGTCTTCAACGACCTTAACGGCAACGGCGTCCAGGATTCGAATGAGCCTGGCCTGGCTGACGTACCGGTTGTCATCACCGGCCCGGGTGGCTTCGAGGTCGAAACGACCACGAACGCTCAGGGCGAATACACAGTAACCGGTCTGATTCCGGGCGCCTACACGGTGACGGTCGACGAGGCCTCTCCGAAGGTCCCGGATGGCGCCGTGCCCACAACGGGTAACCCTGTCAACGTGGATGTGGATGCCGGACAGGCCTCTGAGGCCAACGTCGGCTTCCAGACGCGCAACTCGACCATCGAGGGCGTCACGTACGCCGATGTCAATGGCAACGGGGTCTATGACACGGGCGACACGTTGCTGGCCGGCGTCCCGATCAAGCTCATCAACCTGGGCGCGGACAACACGCCGGGTGGTGGAGACGACTACATCCACGACAGCGCGAATTCCGACACCAACGGCGAGTATTCCTTCACCGGTGTACCTCCGGGCACTTATCAGGTGGAAGCCACGGCGCCCAACGGCGTGGTGTCTACGAGCTCCAACCCGCTGACGGTGGGTGTGCAACCTGACGAGACCGAGACCGCCGACTTCGGATTCAATACCAACAAGATGGCCTCCATTGGAGACACCGTCTTTGAGGACCTGAATGCGAACGGTGTGCAGGACAGCGGCGAAGTCGGAATCGAGGGGATTGAACTGACGCTCTATCTCGACGATGGAGATGGTGTGTTCGAGCCCAGCAACGACACGGTCATTGGAACGGCCACGACCAACTCGGCCGGCATCTACGACTTCACTGGGCTCCTTCCGGGGACGTACTTCGTGGACATCACGGTGCCCAGTGGCCTGAACAACACGGGGTCGGCAGCGCACGGCCTCCCAGGTCAGCCCATTACCGTGACCGATAACACGGACATCAACAATGCGGATTATGGACTGCTGCCGAGCACCGGCGAAATCCACGGCGTGGTGTTCGATGACATCAACAAGAACGGTGTACAGGATACCGGCGAGTCCGGTCATGAAGGCTACCAGGTAGCCATCTATGGTCCAGGCCCTGACGGGGATTACGACACCGTGGCGGACAACGTGGCCGTTACCACCGTCACCAACGCAGACGGCGAATACTGGCAGACCGATCTGCCGCCGGGCGACTACGTGGTCAACGTCGACGAGACGGCAGCACCATTCGGTTCGGTGAGCACCACGCCCGATCCGGCCTTCATCTGGATTGGCGGTGGCAGCATCGTTACGACCAACTTCGGCATCATGCTCCCGGGCGGCGTGATTCAGGGCATCATCTTCTCGCATGATGACCAGAATGGCGTCCAGAACGGATCAGAAGCCGGCCTGGCAAACGTCACGATCACGCTCTTCGACCTGGGCGCCGACGGCACGGCCGGCACCAGCGACGACGGTCCTTCTCGCATTGTGATGACCGCGGCCAATGGCGCCTACATCATCGAGGGTCTACCGGACAGCAAGTACCTCCTGAGTGTGGACGATCCGGTCGGCACGGTGGCTACCTCCACCGAGCCGCGTCCGGTAACCATCTCCGGTGGTACGACAGAGAACGAGAACATCGGATACGCCACGGCCAAGATGGCGCAGATTGGCGATACCGTGTTCCAGGATCTCAATGGCGACGGTGATCAGGACACCGGCGAACCCGGCATCAATGGTGTCACGGTCACGCTCTACATGGATGACGACGAGGATGGATTCCTTGACGCCTCTGAGGTGGGTAGCGGTGTCACCACCACGACCAACTCGGCAGGTATCTACAACTTCGTCGGCCTCATGCCTGGCTTCTACCTGGTGCAGGCCACCGAGCCTTCCCAGCACGAGGCGACCGGCAACACGGACCCATTGGCCTTTGAGGTCATCTCGGGTCAGATTGTCGAGACCGCGGACTTCGGCTTCCTGCCGACGGGCGGCTCCATCTCGGGCATTGTCTTTGACGATGCCGACGGCGATGGCGTCCAGGGCTCCGGCGAATTCGGATTGGGAGGCGTCACGGTGACCATCACCAGCGATGGCCCGGACGGATTGCCGGCCACAGGAGACGAGATCGAGGAAATTCTCATCACCAATCCCGATGGGACCTATTCCGCGACCAGCCTCCCGCCGGGAGACTACACCGTGGCATTTGAGACGCCCGAGGGAACGGAGGCAACCACTCCCAATCCTGAGACGCTCGAGCTCGGTGCCAATGAGGCCGAAAGCCTGCAGACCGGCTTCGCACCTGTGACGGGTACCATCGACGGCATCGTGTTCAATGACGTGAACGGAGACGGTATCAAGAACAATGGCGAAGGCGGAATCGGCGGGGTTACCCTCAATCTCTTCGGCCCGGGTCCTGATCTGATCTTCGGTACGCCGGACGACGAACCCATCGCGACCACGACCTCCGTCTCGACGGGTGGCTACTGGTTCACCGATGTGCCCGTCGGTCCGTATCGCCTGGATCTGGTGGACAGCACGGCACCCGCGGGAACGACCGTCAGCACCGGGAATGACCCGTCTGATCTGGTCGTCCAGGCGGACGAGGCCACTACGGTCCTGTTCGGACTGAATAAGGCCACGAAGCCGAAGGCCACCATCGCCGGCAAGGTGTTCGACGACAAGAACAAGAATGGGCAGTATGACAGCGGTGACGTTGGATTCCCGTCCGTGACGGTCAAGTTGTTCGCCATAGGCCCGGACTACAAGTGCGGCACGCCGGACGATCAGTTCATTGCGACCAAAACCACCGACGGCAACGGCAACTTCAGCTTCACGGGACTCCACCCCGGCACGTACTGCGTGCTGGTTGACGAGACCACGCTGCCAGGCGACCTCTCGCCGACAACCGGTGGCAATCCTGCCACGGTGTATGTCGGTGAGGGCGAGACCAAGGAAGCCAACTTCGGTTATGCCGGCAGTGGCAAGATTGATCTCGAGATCGACAAGACGGCCAACAAGACGTCTGTGGCCGTGGGCGACGAGGTGACCTTCACCATCACGGTGCGGAATACCGCTGAAGCTCACGTCTCCGCCACCAACGTCTTCGTCAAGGACTACCTGCCGACCGGACTCCTGTACATCTGGGATTCGGCCACGACAGGACAGGGTCTCACCTTCAATCCGACCCAGTTGACCTGGGAGATCGATTGGATTGGTGTCGACAAGGAGGTCCAGCTCTCGCTGAGAGCGCTGGTCACCAAGCCGGGCGAATTCAAGAACTGCGCGGAAGTCTGGGATGCAGATCAGAAGGACAAGGACTCCAAGACCGGAGACGAGCGCGGCACCCCGTTCAACTCGAGCGCATCGCGCGAGGACGACGAGGATTGCCACCGTATCTGGACGGGCACCTCGGCCAAGATCGATCTGGAGCTCGAGAAGTCAGTTGACAATGCCTACCCGACCGTGGGCTCGAAGGTGACCTTCACCTTGACTCTCAGCAACAACGGCACAACGGACGCTACGGGCGTGATGGTCACGGACTACCTGCCTCAGGGTCTCAGCTACGTATGGGGTACAGCGACAACGGGTCAGGGCCTCACCTTCAACCCGAGCCAACTGAAGTGGACACTGACCTCGCTGGCGGTCGGCGAGACGCGTCTCCTCCAGCTGCAGGCCACGGTCAATCAGGCCGGCGAATGGACCAACTACGCCGAGGTCTGGGATGCAGATCAGGAAGACGTTGACTCCGAGACCGGTGAGGATCGTGGAACAACGTTCAACCCCAACGCTCCGCGCGAGGATGATGAGGCTGAAGTCAGCGTCTGGGTGGGCACACCGCCTGCGACGGACGCCATCTGCTACATCATAGCCGACAACGAGAACACGCAGTGGGGTTCACGGGATGTCCTGGCCAAGCTCACCTCACAGGGCCAGGTGGAGACCATTATTGGTCGCACAGGCACCCTGATGATTGAGTCGATGGCCTTCAATCCGTGGACGGGCGTCCTGTACGCTGCCGATGCGAACTCGCTGGGCACCATCAACCTGCAGACGGGTCAGTACACCGACATCGGTGAGTTTGGCTTCGGCGAAGGTTGGATGGCGAACGGCGAATACCGTACTCGTGGTCTTCTCGATGCAGACGGCCTGGCCTTCGACGCCCTCAACGGCGATCTCTGGGCCTCCAGCCGTAAGACCGGCGAGCCGGATCTGCTCTTCAAGGTCAATCCGGCAACCGGTGCGCACATCGAGAACGCCTTTGGGCCAGGCAAGGACTTCATTTCCATCCTGACCAATGACGGCCTGAATGACATCGATGACATCGCCATCGATCCGACCAACGGCAAGCTGTACGCCATCAACAACGAGGGTGGTACCCAGTCGCGCCTGGTTACGATCGACAAGCAGACTGGTTGGATCACCGAGATCAAGGATCTCCCGATCGGCAACATCGAGGGACTCGACTTCTTCGGCGACGGTACGCTCTACGCTACCGCCGGTGAGGGCGACGAGGCCATCGTGATCATTGACAAGGCAACGCTGACCACGCAGATCGTGACATCCATCGGAACCGGTGGCAATCGCGACTACGAGGCCATCGCCTGCCTGACCTCGCCGACCAACCGCCTCCAGGTGACGGTCTTCGAGGATGTCAATGACAACGGTCAGCAGGACGGTGTCGAAGTACCGCTGGTCGGCGTGGACATCGAGCTCTTCCGTGATGTGGACGGAGACGGTCTCATCAGCGTTGACGATCCGCAGGTCCAGACCGGGCTTTCGGACAGCAACGGTGACGTCACCTTCTCGACCGCTGCACGTGGCAAGTTCGTCTACCGGATGGCGGGCGGCTTTGTCCGCGGCGTCGGTATCCAGACCGGAGCGAATCTGGAAGGCTTCGGCCTCCTGTCCCGCTCCTACATGGCCATCGGTGCCTCGACGGCGACCGCGGCGGACGAAGAGCCTGAACTCCCAGCCGAGTACCAGCTCTACCGCAACTATCCGAACCCGTTCAACCCGGCAACCACGATCAGCTTCGATCTGCCGCAGACGGAGCGTGTGACGCTCGCCGTGTTCGACGTTCTCGGTCGCCGTGTGGCAGTCCTGATGGACGGCATCACGCAGGCCGGAAACCATGAGGTGCGCTTCGACGGACGCCAGTTCGCTTCAGGAACGTACATCTACCGGATGACGACGCCGACTCGGACCATGTCCCAGACGATGATCCTCATCAAGTAAACCTGGCTCCTTCGGGAGTCTGAAAGGCCGGTCGGGGTTCGCCTCGACCGGCCTTTTCTGTTTTCGCGTTCTCCTGTACGCAGAAAAAAACCGCTTTTTCGCGCCTGTGTTGCGATTTGTCTGAAAGGCCTGATCCGGACGCCAAATCAGCCCAAAAACGGCTATCGCGTCTGAACTGTGTGATTCCTGCGTCGCGGCCGGAGCGTCGCTGACCGGACGTTTGCAGTGGCCCTGTCCGATTCGTTGCAGGCCCGGTTGGTGCAACATTCCGGCCCCTCATAGGAGCGCAAATCCCCATCTCAACCCCGTTATAACCTCTGGTCGCAGTCAGGAACCCCTGGCCAAGACCCGAGCCGGATCAACGGAGGTTGCGCTCTACCGACTCGACCGCAGACTTCGGTCTGCAAACCACATATCCCCCGGCGTCCGCTGAACCATACACCTGATGACCTTCTGCCACCCGGCAGAGATCGAGTTCGCTCGATGGTCGTCGAGATCGCATCCAACCATGTTGGAAGACAGCTACGCCATGACCAGTCAAAATCGCATCCGTTCGCGCTCCCGCGCTTCGATCGCAGACTTCACTGCCTGGGCGCTCTTCGCGCTCCTGCTTCTCGCCGTGGCCTTGCCGGCCGCCGCTCAATCCTATACGCCCAAGGTTGACCTTGAGCTCACCAAAGCCGTCGACAAGCAGTATGCTGCCAAGGGTGAGGATGTCATTTACACGATTACGGTTTCCAACAAGCCGTTCTACGGTTCGGCCGCGAAGGCAACGAACATCTATGTAAAGGACTACCTGCCCAACGGACTCACCGCGCTGGCCTATTCGGCCACCACCGGCGGCGAGAACGGCATCACCTTTGATTTCAGCACGCTGACGTGGAAAATCGAGTGGTTGAACGCCGGGCAGTCGGTTGATCTCCAGTTCAAAGCACGCGTCAACGAGGTTGGCGAGTTCAAGAACTGCGCAGAGATCTGGGACGCCGATCAGCAGGACATCGATTCGAAGACCGGGGCCGAGGCCTACGGTCCTCTTGCCGGTCTATACAACGGTGAGGACGACGAGGACTGCGCGGAATTCTGGGGCGTGGCCTCCGGCTCCATTTCCGGAATGGTCTTCGATGACCTGGACGGCAATGGCCTCTTTGACAGCTACGAGGGCGGTCTGGGGGGGTTCGAAATTGACCTCAACACCATCGGCGATGATCATACGTGCGGTACGTACGATGACACCGAGGTCGCCTCCACCGATTCCGATAGCAACGGCAACTACACCTTCTGGGATGTAGTACCCGGCACCTACTGCGTTGAGATTGACGACATCACGATTCCCCAAGGCTTTCAGCGGACGACGGCGAATCCAGTCAAGGTCAAACTCGAGGCAGGTCAGGATGTGACGGGCATCAAATTCGGATTCCTGAAGCCACGTATCGATCTCGAGCTCACCAAGGTGGTGGACAACGAGAATCCTACGGTCGGCGACAAGGTGACGTTCACGCTGACACTCACCAACAACAACATTGATCAGTACGGACAGACGGTCCCGACGGCCACGGCCACCGGAATCCAGATAGCCGACTACCTGCCGCTCGGTCTGCAGCTCCACGAGGGCTCAAGCGGCTATGGCAGCTCCTTCGATGCGGCTGGCACCACGTGGACGATTGATCGTCTGGAAGCTGGCAAGAGCATCTCGCTGGTTCTGACGGCGCTCGTCGTAACGGATGGCGAGTTGACTAACTGCGCGGAAGTCTGGGACGCCCATCAGAGGGACCGCGACAGCAAGACGGGCGCTGAAGCGTACGGACAGCTTGTCGGCGGCGCGGACGCCGAAGACGACCAGGACTGCGCCAGCCTTTGGGCACAGCCGCGGACCATCGACCTCGAACTGACCAAGGTGGTCGACAACGCCTACCCGACCGTCGGTGACAAGATCAACTTCACCCTGACCCTGACCAACAACGATGAGTACGGTACGGTCAAGACGGCCACGGCAACGGGCATTCAGGTCAAGGACTACCTCCCGCACGGACTGACCTTTCATGAGGCATCTCCCCTCGGGTACGGCGTCTCGTTTGACGAGGGAAGCCTCACCTGGCACGTAGATCAGCTCGACGCCGGCAAGAGCATCTCGCTGGTTATCAGTGCGCTCGTCTCCAAGGACGGTGAGTTCACCAACTGCGCCGAGGTTTGGGATGACAACGAATTCGATCGTGACTCCAAGACTGGAGCCGAAGCGTATGGCGAGCTGGTCGGCGGCCCGGATGCCGAAGACGATCAGGACTGCGCCAGCCTCTGGGCCAGCCCCCGGACGATTGACCTGGAGCTGACCAAGGTGGTGGACAACGCCTACCCAACCGTCGGCGACAAGGTGAGCTTCACGATCACCGTGAAGAACAACGACGAGTTTGGAACGGCCGAGACGGCCACCGCTACCGGCATTCAGGTCAAGGACTATCTCCCGCAGGGTCTGGGTCTGCACCAGGCGCTTGCACCGGCTGGGACGTACTTCGACCAAGGCAGCACCACCTGGCACATCGACCAGTTGGGAGCCGGCAAGAGCCTCTCGCTGGTTCTTGAGGCGGTTGTCAACACGGACGGTGAGTTCACGAACTGCTCCGAGGTCTGGGACGATAACGAATTGGACCGCGACTCCAAGACGGGTGCCGAAGCAGGCGGAGAGCTTGTCGGTGGCGCGAATGCCGAGGACGACCAGGATTGCGCCTCCCTCTGGGCGACGCCGGCCTTCATCGACCTCGAGGTCACCAAGACCATGGACAAGACCAACCTCGCGGTCGGCGATGTCGCCGAGTTCACAATCGTTGTCACCAACAATGACCAGTACGGTCCGGTTGTGAAGGCCACCAACGTGATGGTGACCGACTACCTGCCCCAGGGCTTCTGGTTGATTGAGGGTTCAAGCGACTACGCGTCCTCACACGGCGTGACGTTCGATGACACCAACATCAAGTGGTCGATCGAATGGATCGGTCCTGGCGATTCGGTGGTCCTCACGTTGAAGGCACGTGCCGAGAAGGCCGGCGAGTTCAAGAACTGCGCTGAGGTTTGGGATGCGGACCAGAAAGACAAGGACTCCAAGACCGGTGCCGAAGCCGGTGGCGCTCTGGTCGGTGACGAGGACGACGACGACTGCGTCGACTTCTGGGTGGCCGAGGCCGAAAAGCCGCTGATCGACCTGGAACTGGACAAGGCCATTGACAACACCAACCCGGAGGTTGGAGACCACGTGACCTTTACCATCACGGTCACAAACAACGACGTCGAGAACTACCAGCAGGTACCGACCGCGAAGGCCACCAACGTCTTCGTCAAGGACTACCTCCCCGCCGGCCTGTGGGTGATTGGAGGAACCAGCGATTACGCCGGATCCAACGGCATCACCTTCGACACGGTCAACAACACCTGGAAGATCGAGTGGATCGCCGCCGGACAGTCGGTGACGCTGAAACTCAAGGCACGGGTCGATCAGAAGGGCGAGTTCGAGAACTGCGCCGAGGTATGGGACGCGGACCAGTTGGACCGTGACTCGAAGTCGGGTGAGGTGGCCGGTGGCAAACTCATCGGCGACGAAGACGATGACGACTGCGTGGCCTACTGGGTCGGCGGCGGCATCGTGCCTCCTCCCGCAGGAAAGGGCTCCGTGACCGGTGTGGTCTTCCACGACCTCAACTACAACGGTATCCTGGACTACGGCGAGCAAGGCCTCCCCGGATTCGAGGTAGACCTCACGGACCTCGGTTCTGACTACGTCTGCGGTGGCTACGATGACACCGAGCTGGCGACGGATGACACGGACGCCTACGGCGCCTACAGCTTCTGGGACGTGGATGCCGGTACCTACTGCGTCCGCATCCTGGATGCGGCCATCCCTTACGGTTACACCCGCACATCACCGGATCCAGTGAAGGTGGTGGTCACCGCGGGCGGCAACGTTGTGGTCAACTTCGGCTTCAAGTCCGGCTACACGCCTCCGCCGCCGCCGCCCTCTGGCGACGCGCTCTGCTACCTGGTGGCGGACAACGACGGCACCGGATACGGAAGCGCTGATGTGCTGACTCGCCTCAACGAAGGCGCCTATCAGGACGTCGTGATTGGTGGCACACAGACCGAGTTGATTGAGGCGATTGCCTTCAATCCCTGGAACAAGCGACTCTACGCTTCGGACGCTCGCTCCCTGGGTACGCTGGACCTCTACTCCGGCACGTACACCAAGATTGGCGAGTACGGTGGCGGCGAGGGTGCGGACGGGTGGCTCGCGTTCCTGGACGTCGACGGCCTGACCTTCGACCCCTACTCCGAGACGCTGTTTGGCTCGGTTCGCCGGACCGGCGAGCGCGATCTGCTCATCCAGATCGATGCCTCCACCGGAAGCGCCGTCAAGAACGCGTTCGGCTACGGCGTGGACTACCTGGTCATCCAGCCCGAAACCGGTTCCTACTACGGACCTGAGTTGGACGACATCGATGATCTGGCTATCGATCCGGAGACGAAGAAGCTCTTCGCCATCAACAACCACGATGGCATGCACAGCCGCCTGGTGGTCATCGACCCGAACACGGGTTGGATCAACAAGGTGCTTGAGCTGCCCGTTGACAACGTCGAGGGCCTGGCCTTCTTCAACAACGGCACGCTCTACGGCACCGCCGGCGAAGGCACCGAAGCCATCGTGGAGATTGACAAGTACAGCCTGCAGGTCACGGTTCACGCCTCCATCGGAGTCGACGGCAACCGTGACTACGAGTCCATCGATTGCCTCACGGCCGCTCCGTCCTACCTCTCGGTGGCCGTTGCCACCGGAACGCAGGTGGACCTTTACCGCGACCTGGACGAAGATGGCCTCATCTCCAGCACCGACCTTTTGGTCGCGACGACCACGGCAGAAGATGGCGAAGCCATGTTCGCAGTCGCTGCGACGGGCGCCTTCCTGATGCAGGCGAATGATGCCGGCACGCCGATGGTAGTCGCTGCTGCGGTCGACGGATACGGGCTCAACGTCGCTGCCGGCGGCGCTCTGGGAACGGCCAACGAGTCGGATCTCGATCTGCCGAGCGGCTTCGGACTGGCGGGCAACTACCCGAACCCGTTCAATCCGCAGACCACGGTTCGCTTCGAGATGCCGGAGAGCGGTCAGATCCGCCTCTCGGTCCATGACGTCCTCGGACGTGAAGTGTCCGTCCTCATCGACGGTGTCATCGGAGGCGGCGTGCACGATGTGACCTTCGAAGCCGACGACCTCCCGAGCGGCACCTACATGGCCCGCCTGTCTGGCGCCCTTGGCGTCCAGACACGGACCATGGTCCTCCTCAAGTAAGCGGGATGCAGGACCGCAGGGCGCCCGCCCTGCGGTCCTGCTTTTTCCCTGGCGGGACTCTCTCGCCCAAGCCCAAGCACCCGCTCACACACCGGACAATTATGTCACACTCTCTCCTCCATCGGATCGGCAAGGCCCTGCTGCCTGCAGCCACGGCACTCCTTCTTGGGGTTCCTTCGGCGCAGGCCGCTTCAGGATTTGACGGCGGATCTGATCTCAAACTCACAAAGACGGTCTCGAACGCATCGCCCGCAATCGGCGAGCGGATTGACTTCACGGTCACCGTCCATAACTACGGCGAGGCCACCAACCTGGCCAAGGTCCGGGACGTCTTCAACGACGGCGCCGACTGTGCCGAGGTGATCGGCCAGCCGCAGTTCTCGCACGGCAACTGGACGGGCACCCCCGAGCAGGGCTTCCTCTGGACCGGCACCATGGGCGCCGGACAGACGCTGACGGTGACGCAGGCCGTGCGGGTCACCTGTAACACGGCATTCTCCAACAAGGCCTCGATTATCACGTCGGGATCCAACCCGGACACCAACAACAGCGGCCACTCGGCCGAGGTGTGGGTCAACCCGGTTCCGAGCACGGACATCGAGGTCATCAAGACCGTTTCGCATGCCGATCCCGTGGTCGGTCAGCGTATCGAGTTCAACTTTACCGTCACCAACCACGGCCCGGCCGTTTACGGTGTGGTCATCCGCGACGTGATGGCAGACCCAAACGGGTGCTTTGACCGCATCAACCGACCGACCGTGTCCCGCGGCTACGCACAGGTCGGCGACTACAAGACCGTGACCTGGGTGCTGAATCTGGGTGCCGGCGAGTCGGCCACCTACAGCCAGTTCGGCTGGGTCGCGTGCAACACGACGTTTACCAACACGGCCACCGTGGAGAGCGGCGGAACGCTGCCGGACATGACTCCGGCCAACAATACGTCCATGGTCATCGTCCGCCCCGCACAGGGAAAGACCATCGACCTGGAGGTCACCAAGGTGGTGGACAACCCCTACCCGCTGGAGGGAGACATCGTCACCTTCACCGTCACGCTGGCCAACAACACCGAATCGAAAGACGGCCGGACGTTCCCGACCAATATTGCCCGCGACATTCAGGTCAAGGACTACCTCCCGCACGGCCTCACGCTGGTGGACGCCAGTACCGGCCTCGGTACGTTTGACGAGGCAACGACCACATGGCACCTCGAGGAACTGAACCCCGGCAAGGCCACATCGCTCGTCATCCGCGCCAAAGTGGAGGCCGAGGGCGAATACACCAACTGCGCCGAAGTCTGGGATGCCGACATGCCCGACCGCGACTCTACCACCGGCGCCGAGGCCGGAGGACCGCTCGTGGGCGCCAAGCGTCAGGACGATGAAGACTGCGCCAGCATGTGGGCCGGCGCGCTCCTGGTCGACCTTGAGGTCCTCAAGGTGGTCGACAACGCGAACCCCATCCAGGGTGACATCGTCACCTATTCGATCACGGTGACCAACCGGGATCACATTGACGGACGACAGATTCCGACGGCCGACGCCACGGACATCACGATTGCCGACTACCTGCAGCCCGGACAGCACTACGTGGACGGCTCGGCCACGGTCGGCGGCGCGAACCGCATCACATTCAACCCGCACAACACGTCCTGGTACATCGAGTCCCTGCGGGCCGGAAAGTCTCTGACACTGGTCATGCAGGCCGAGATGGTCAACGCCGGTGAGTACTCCAACTGCGCCGAGGTGCACGCCGCGGCCCCGAACGACCGCGATTCGCGCACGGCAGTTCAGGCCGGCGGACCGCTGGCCTATGGCTACGAGGCGGAGGACGACCAGGCCTGTGTGTCTGTCTGGGTAACACCCAGGCGGCCTGACCTGGAACTGATCAAGGTCGTATCCAACGAGACGCCGCGGGTTGGCGACTTCGTGACCTACTCGATCACCGTGACCAACCGTGAGTTTGAGCAGGGCACGCGGATCCCCACGGCCTCGGCCACGAACGTGGTCATCAAGGACTATATCTCCAAGCGCCTATGGTTTCAGGAGGGATCGGCCACCGATTCCAGCATCCCCGGACAGCCGGGCGGCGTCACCTTCGACGAGCACGCCTTCACCTGGACGGTCAACGAGATCCGCCCCGGCAAGTCGCTCACGGTCTCCTTCGAGGCCCGCGTGGACGACGACGGTGAGATCCGTAACTGCGCCGAGATCTGGGACGCCGATCAGGGCGACCGAGACTCGCGCTCCGGTGCCGAGGCCTACGGCAAGCTTGTTGGCGGCCCCGATGCCGAGGACGATCAGGACTGCGTTTCCATCTTCGTGGACCAGGCGCCTGAGCCGGCCGGATCGATCTCAGGAATGGTCTTCCTCGACACCAATGTCGACGGTCTCTTCAACCACTACGAGACCGGCCTTGGCGGCTTCGAGGTGGACCTGCTGACCATCGGTTATGACCGCACCTGCGGTACGTTCGACGATGTGGAGATCGCCACCCTCGACTCTGACAAGAGCGGCAACTTCACCTTCTGGGATGTCGAGACAGGCGAGTACTGTGTCCGCATTCTGGATATCACGATCCCGGCCGGGTTCTTCCGGACCACCGCGGCCCGCGTGCCGGTCTGGGTATCGGGCGGCAGCCACGTAACCGGCATCCAGTTCGGCTTCCGTGAGTCGTACCCGTCCTACCCTCAGGCGCCCAGCGATGACCCGCTGTGCTATCTGACCGGTAACCGCGAGGTGACCACGTTCGCCCCGGGTGCGCTATCTGATGTTCGCCTATCCGGCCTTTCCGAAGACCTCGCGGCGGTGGCCTACAGCCCGTGGAACGAGACGCTCTACGCGACCGATGGCGAGGCGCTTGGGATGGTCGATCCCGTCAGCGGCGAGTTCTCCCGCATCGGAATGATCGGCTCCGGCGAGGGAAGTGCCGGCTCTCAGGACTTCTCGGGCGTGACCGGCCTCACCTTCGATCCCTTCCAGGGTCGCCTGTTCGGCATCGTGCAGCGGGAGGGCGCCGATGACCTCGTCATTGAGATTGACCCGCTGTCAGGCATGGCCGTGAAGGGCGCCTTTGGGCCCCGCAGCGACTACCTCATGGTGGGAGCCGATCTTCCCCAGGTGGACGATATCGCCATCAATCCGGTGGACGGCGGGCTCTACGCCGTGGGAACGGCGGACGGAACCAGCGCCCGCATGGCCCGCATTGACCGCACCTTCGGGACGGTCGATGAGGTTCGCGATCTGGGAACGGCCAGGCTGAACGGACTGTCGTTCTTCAACAACGGCGAACTGTTCGCTTCGACGGCCACGGACATTCCGCTCCTGATCAACCTGGACATCGGCATCGATATCTCGATCACCATCGAGGCGACGCTGGGTCAGGGTTCGTACGGATCGGCCGGCAACGGCGTCGGCTACACGGATCCTGGCGCGCCGACGGCGCCGGGCCATGGTTCGGGCTACACGCCGGGCTACGGCACGGGCGGCTCCGGCACCGGCGGCAGTGGTTACCCCACCGGCGGCGGCTACGGCGGCCTTGACTGTCTGACCGGCAGGGTCAACGAACTCGGGACGACCCTCTTCTCCGACGCCAACGGCGACGGGCTCTTCCAGAGCGGCGAAAGCGGCTTTGCCGGTGTCGAGGTCGATCTCTTCCGTGACCTCAACGCAAACGGAACGCTGGATATCGGCGATGTGCTGGTCGCACAGGCCACCTCCGGTGATGACGGTCAGGTTCGCTTCGCGACGGCGTCCAACGGCGACTTCCTGATGCAGGTGGTCTCCTCGAGTCTGCCCTTCGGCGCGCACACGCTGACGAACGGACCGGTCGCCGGTACCGTTGGAGGCTTCGGGCTCTCGGCCACCGATACGGGCGTTCCTGTGACGGGCGCCTTCTCGACGGCCTCGCAGGATGAGCCGGTGACGGAACTACCAGCCGAGTACGCGCTGGACGGCAACTACCCCAACCCGTTCAATCCGCAGACGACGGTGACCTTCCAGGTGCCTGAGTCCGGACAAATCCGGTTGGCCGTGTACGATGTCCTCGGTCGCGAAGTGGCCCTCCTGCACGACGGCAACATCGCCGCCGGGCGCCACGAGGTGACCTTCCGCGCCGAGGCCATGCCAAGCGGCACCTACTTCGCCCGCATGGTAACCGCCTCCGGCGTTCACGCCAGACCCATGATTCTGATCAAGTAGACGTCTCTCCCCGACACGACTTCTTGATCCTCGAGGGCCGGCTCCGTTGCGGGGGCCGGCCCTCCCTTTTTGGGGTCTGCCCCGCCCGACTTGGGCGTCTGGCCCGCGCGACCTGGCGTCTGGCCCGCGCGACTTGGGGTCTGGCCCGCGCGACTTCAGCCCCCGGCCCAGAGGCCGATACCCGATATGATTGCACTCTATCGGATGACGCCATGTCTGCTCGTATTGCCTGGATCGCCTTCTTCGCACTCGTAGCCTTGCCGGCCCTCGGCCAAACTGCCGACACCGCGGACTACTGCTATCTGGTGGCCGACAACAACGGCGTCCGTTTCGACGCCGACGTACTGACGGCCGTCCACAAGTCGACAGGCATGGAGCAGGAAATCGGCCAGACAGGCACCCTGAATATCGAGGCCGTCGCCTTTCATCCCTTCCATGCGTCCGTCTACGCCGCGGATGGTGGCCTCTTGGGCAACATTGATCTGACAACGGGCCGCTTTGCCCCGATCGGGTGGTTGGGTACAGCGTATGGCGACGAGGGTCCGCTGAGTGCCGGCGACGTCGACGGGATGACCTTCGATCCCCAGACGGCAGAGCTTTGGGGATCCATCCGCAGGCCGGACGCGGACTTTCTCGTACAGATTGACCCTGCCAGCGGCCGGGTGGTACAGGATGCCTTCGGCAATGGACGTGACTATGTTCGCGTAGAATTCAGCGGTCAGGATATCGATGTGGACGACATCGCAATGAGTCCCACCACAGGCGAACTGTTTGCCGTGGTCACGGACACGCAGCAAAACTCGACCCTCGTCACGATTGACCGGCAGACCGGGGTGGCCAGCAGCATCGCTGCGCTGACCATGGCCGATCTCGAAGGCCTCACCTTCGAAGCCAGTGGCCGCCTGTATGCGACTCCGGGTGGCGATGGCGAGAACATGGTGGAGCTTGACGCGGCCACCGGCCAGGTCACTCCGTTCGCTCCGATCGGCGTGAACAGCAATCGAGACTACGAGGCCGTCACCTGCATGGCCTACGGCGCTCTGGGTGCAGCCGCGGAGGATGACCTGGTTCTTCCCGGTCAGGTCTCCCTGATGCCGGCTTTTCCGAACCCCTTCAACCCATCCACCACCCTCGGCTTCGCGTTGCCAACGGGCTCTGACGTTCGCCTGGTGGTCTACGACATGCTCGGCCGCGAGGTGGAGCGCCTGGCAGACGGCTACTGGGCTGCCGGGCAACACGAAGTCCGCTTCGACGCCAGCCACCTGCCCACCGGACTTTACATGTATCGGCTTTCCGGCCGCGACTTCGTGCTCACGCGGTCCGTAACGCTGCTCCGCTGATCAGGCAGGAACTACCCAGCGATCTTCCCCGAAACGGGCGGCCCCGGTAGGAATAGTCTCCGCACCTTCGGGCATGGCTATCTCCGGAAGCGGCCGTGATGGGTCGCCGAGCGGTCGAGGATTGGGCTCTGCCCATACGGTCCCGCGGGTTGTCTTCATCACGACATGGTCGCCACACCGGCCCATCACCCAGGAGCCCGTGAGCGGCACCTTCCCATGCGGTGTGTCCAGCACGTACGACGGAATGGCAAAGCCCGTCATGGTGCCCTGAAGACGCTCCATGAGCTCCATTCCGCGCTCAATAGACGTCCTCAGGTGTCGGGTGCCGCCTATCAACTGGGCCTGGTAGAGGTAGTACGGACGGGCGCGGCGGGCCACCAGTCCGTTGAACAGGTCTCTTAGGGTCTCCTCGCGATCGTTGATGCCTCTCAGCAAGACCGTCTGGTTGCCCACCGGTACCCCCGAGTCGAGCAGAAGCCCCAAGGCTTTAGTGGACTCGGGCGTCAGTTCCTTTGGGTGATTGAAGTGCGTGTTGACCCACACCGGATGGTAGCGGCCCAGCATCTCGGTCAGGGCAGGCGTGATGCGCTGCGGGAGCTTGACCGGCATCCGGGATCCCAGCCGGATGACCTGGACGTGCGAAATCGACCGAAGTGCCGAGACAATCCGCTCGATCGCGCCGTCCGAAAACGTGAGCGGATCGCCGCCGGTCAAGAGGACGTCCCGGATTTCAGGATGGGCCGCTATGTAGGCCACCGCATCGTTCAACTCCGACTTCCGCATCATGGCGTCGGAATCGCCCACCATCCGCTTTCTCAGGCAGTACCGGCAATAGATGGCGCACTCTGACGTGACACAAAACGCCACGCGATCCCTGTAATTGTGGATGAGATTCTTGACCGGGCTGTGAGCCACCTCCTCCAGCGGATCCACGACGCCCACCAGATCCGGCGCACATTCCTCTTCCAGCGGGACCACCTGACGGCGAACCGGGCAGGAGTCCTCACGCGCGTCCATCAGCGAGGCGTAGTGCGGAGTGATCGTCCACCTGAAAATGCCCTGGGTGGCCGTGATACCCGCCCGTTCGTCGGCCGTCGGCTCGATCCAATCGGAGAGCCTCTCCAGAGACGAAATGCGATGACGCATGTGCCAGCGCCAATCGTCCCAGTCTTCCGGCCTGACGTGCGCGGGCCTAGGCATGATCAACGTAGCTCGGGCCAGCCTCGGCCAGTGCCCGGTTCAACGCCTCATCGAGCACCTTCGAGAGCCATTCGGGATAGGACTGGCCCATCACTTCGGCCAACACGGCAAACGTGCCGTCTGGCGCAAACGTGGGGAGGGGGTTGATCTCCAGGAACCAGGGGATACCGTTTCCATCGACCCGAAAATCCACCCTCGCGAAGTCGCGGCACCCGAGGGCAGCAAACGCATTCAGAGACATCTGCTGCATCTCGGCCTCGAGCCCGGCGTCGATTCCGCCCTCAAGGACCCAGGTCTCTATCCCGTGCCGCTCGACGGCATGGCTTCCAATTCCGGTCTCAGGGTCCAGAGCGCGCTCCAGCTTGGGCAACGCCCTCGGCGGATGGCCGACCACGGCCACCGTGTACTCCCCTCCGCCCTGTATGAACTGCTCCACCAGGGCGTCCTGCCGATAGGCCGCGTGGATGTGAGCCACCTCCCGGTCGAGGGAAGCGAGATCGTGGACCACGCTCGATGGCCGAATACCCTTGGCGGTACCCTCATAGCGAGGCTTGACGAAGAGCGGAAACGGCGCGGGCGGCGCTGCGGCATATTGTCCCGGCGCGGGCGGCGCCGCGGCGCGTTGTCCCGGCGCGACGACAGCGAAGGCCGGCGTCCGGACACCGGCAACCTGCTTGGTATAGACCTTGTCGAGACTCAGCGAGAGGGCCAGGGCATCCGATCCGGCGTAGGGCACGCCCCACATTTCGAGGAGCGTCGGGGCCCAGCCTTCGCGATTTCGTGTCCACGCCCCTTCGGCAATGTTCACGGCCGCATCGATGCCTCCGGGGCCGTTGCGAAGTAGGTCGCGGGCTGTGCCGATGCGAAGGGAAGTGTGCCCGAGGCGGGAAAGGGCTTCTTCCAGGGCTTCCACCGTCTCAATCGGCTCGTATTCCGCATCCGCATCCCCGGGGTCACCCGGACGCCAGGGATACGCTTCATGCAGGTCATATATCAGGCCAACGGTCACGCGCCTCATACGTCCGCCCGCCGGTTTCGTGCCTCTCAACGCGCCCGTCATTACCATAGACAAAAGTTGCCAAAACTCCCTCCCCGACTCATGCGAACGCTTTTCGTTGCCTTGCTTCTGGCTGGTTGCGCCCCCGTGGACCCACCCGGCAGCCCCCCTCCGTTTCCGACGGGGCAGCTGATTGACCTCACCCACAGTTTTGACGCCACCACGCCCTACTGGCCGACCGCCAGCGGGTTTGAACTTGAAGTGGACTTTCAGGGGATGACCGAGGGGGGCTATTGGTATGAGGCCAACACGATTCGCACGGCGGAGCACGGAGGCACGCATCTGGACGCCCCGGTCCATTTCTCCGAGGGCAAGCAGAGTACCGATGAGGTTCCTCTTGATCGCCTGGTTGCGCCTGGGGTCCTCGTCGATGTCAGCGAGCAGGCAGCCGCCGATTCCGACTACCTGGTTTCGGTCGACGACCTCCTGGGATGGGAAGCGGTACACGGCCAGATCCCCGATGGGCACATCCTCCTGATCAGAACGGGCTTCTCGCAATTCTGGCCGGACCGGGTTCGGTACATGGGCACCGACGGCAGGGGGCCGGGCGCCACGGTCGACCTGCACTTTCCCGGGCTGGCCCCGGAGGCTGCCGAATGGTTGGTCGCAAATCGGTCCATCGCCGCGCTCGGACTCGATACCGCGTCCATCGATCACGGTCAGTCGACGGACTTTCGAACCCATCGCATTCTCTTTCAGGAGAATATTCCGGCTTTCGAGAACGTGGCGGACATGAGTGCCCTGCCGGCAACCGGGTTTTACATTATCGCCCTGCCCATGAAGATAGCCCGCGGCTCAGGCGGGCCTCTGCGTATCGTGGCCGTAGTACCAGCGCCGTAGACTCGTGGTAGCCTGGTCCTAGTGGAGGGCGACCTTTCTCACGAAGCGGCGGACCGAGACGGCCGAGCCGGACCAGCCCAGCAGCACGCCCGCGATCAGGACGGCCACGCTGAAGATGACCAGTTCGTCGGACCCAACCGGCGGTAGCTGCGGCAGGGTGCGCACTGCCAGTATGTAAAACCCGGACAGCGCGCCCAGGGCAACGACAGCTGCCACCAGGCCCTGAAGCATTCCTTCGATCACGAACGGAAGGCGAATGAACCGATCCGTGGCACCGACCAGCTTCATGGTTCTTATCAGGAGTCGCCGCGCATAGATGGTCAGCCGGATGGTGTTGGCCACCAGGAAGATGGATGCGAGCAGAACCAGCAGTGCCAGGGCACTCCCTCCCACAGTGAGCAGCCGAAGGTTCTTCTGAACCTTGACCAGCAGCGGCTGATTGAACAGCACGTCGTCCACGTTCGACCACGTGGCCACCCGGTCCGCGAGGATTGCCAGGCTGTCGGGGTTGGCGTACGCGCCGGTGACCGTAAAGCGGATGGATGCCGGAAGGAACGGCGCGTCGAAGAACGCCTCGGCGCCTTCGCCAAATTCCTGCCTGAAGATCTCGGCGGCCTCGGCGCGCGAGATGTACTCGGTGGCATCCACCCCCGGTTGGACCTTGATCCGGTCATGAACGGTCTGTCCGGTGCGATCATCTACGTCCTCGAGAAAGACCTCGATCTCGCCGACGCGCTGTCGCAGCCAGGAAGCCACCTGCTGGGCCTCAAAGGCAAGCGCGAAGAACACGCTCACCAGAATGAGTGCCACGGCCATGGCCCCGGTCGAAGCCGCAGACGCAAACGCCGCGCGCCGGAAGCCGGAAAGTCCTTCTCTGATTGCGTACGGTAAAGCCAATGTGGGGGAGGTCACGGGGCAGAATTGCGAGTCCGATATAGGCCCGCCGCAGACGGTAGTTCCGCTATCGCGCCACGATTACGGGCACAGCCCTGGAGCCCTCCGCTGTCTGGATCCGGACGAAATAGAGCCCAGGCGCCACGCCGCTCACGGCCCAGGCGAGTCGCGACTCGCCGGCCGTGAACGGCCCCGAGTCCAATCGGTCCACCTGTCGACCCGTGACATCGAAGACGCGAATGTCGGCGGAGCCTCCGTGCGGCATCGAAAGCTCAATGTTGACTCGAGTGGTTGCCGGCGCGGGGTGGACCTGGACATCGAAAGGAAGGGCCGGATGATCCCGCTCCAACGCGGTTACCACGCCGATTCCGCGGTTGGCAGCGGCCGTCTCCACGAGGCTCCGATGACTGCCACCGTACAGCCGCTGATCAGCGTCGATGAGGCGACCCGCTGCACGCTCCAACGTCTCCGAATCTCCGCGACTGTTTCGCATGGCTTCCATCACCAGGGCATCCACCACATCCGCTCCCAGCACTGAGCGTACGTCCCAGAGCAGACTCCCCCAAATGATGGCCCAGGTGTAACGCGGCGTATAGTTGTTCCAGCTGGTCTTGCACTTGAGGTCGCCCGTATGGAACCGGGTGCACACCCCGTACTTGAGCGAGGTCTCCGGATTGCCTCCCCTCCAGTTCCACTGGCCGGCATCCGTCGCCAGCGTCCGGAGGTCCTGATCGTCCCGAGGCCCATCGCAGGCCTGTCGATCCGGACACGTCACCACCCACTCTCCGATCCTTGGATCATCGGTGAAGGTGGCCGTAAAATAGTCGGCGTAACCCTCCGCAATGGCCTGGGCCTCATCGCTGGAATTTGTATCCAACACGAAACCAAGCGCGGCGCTGACCAGGTGGACGTACTCGTGATAGATGATGTCGTCCGACTTGGCCGCGTTATGCATGAAGATCGAGCCCACCGCCAACTTGACCAGATCCCTCTCGGCGTCTGCGAAGGCGCCATCGCCGGCGATATGGGTCACCACGTCCGCCTGAAACGGCGGATCAAAGGCCATCCTGTCGCGCCAGAACTCCGTGGCAAACCGGTCAACGTGGTGGTACACGTTGACCGCATCGAATGGCGAACAGTCGCCGAGGTCGGCCAGGCAGTCCTCGGTTTCCGGATCATTGGGCTCGAATCGAAAATCAGCCTGACCATCCTTCCCCGGCGCGGCCGTGCCGGGTGAATCGAGCCTGTCAGATCCGACACGGACATACTGCCCTTCGAGCCGGTCCCCGGCGCCGAAGAGCCGCTCCAGCTGAACCTCGATCACCGCGCCCTCTCCCGGATCGGAGGCATAGACCAGCGCCGGGGCCCGAGCCGAGGGCGTACCCCATCGGGTATCCATCCGGAGGGCAGGCTGGACGTGCCCGAATGGCGCCATGCCGATATCCCGCTCAAGACTCGGCTGGAAAAAACCGGACACGGCCGGGCACTCCTGGCCGACCACGAGGGGCGCCCAGATCAGACTGATCAGGCCATATAACGATATCCGGATGCGCACGTCACACAGGTTCAAACCGGCTCGAACCGGTTCAGTGTCCGGTTTTTCCGGACGGCATCATAGGCAAAAACTCGCCCGTTCATGGTGACCCAGACCCCTTCCGGCAACGTCTGCACGGCAGCCAGTGCAAAACCGATGTTGAACTCGGCGTCGGAGTTCTTGAACCGCGCAGGCGCCAGGGATCCGACCATCACGATGGTTTTTCCCTTCACGGCGGCCAGCGCCTTACCGGTTTCAACCATCGTGTCTGTTCCGTGCGTGATCAGGACACGCCGCGCCTCGGTGGCCTCAACCCTGCGGCAGATCTCATCTCGATCGGCCTCCGTCATCTCCAGACTGTCCTTGCGGAAGGGCGTCTCAACCGTGAACTCTACCTGCGCCCCGACCATGCGAAGAATCTCTGCGATCTGAGGCTCGCCCACCTGATAGTCGCTGGAGGCGTCGAAGTAGACCTTGTCGATGGTGCCACCAGTAGAAATGATGGCGATGGGCTCCTGCATGCTTACTCCGGACCGACCGGCATTCCGGCAATGAATACGCGATGGGCCGCGTTGGGGACGAAATGATACAGCCAATGGTCGACAGATTCGGCATCGATGAACGCCAGATCTGCCCGCTTTCCGGGGTCGAGTGAGCCACTGCTCCCCTGCCTTCCGATGGCCTTCGCGGCGATCTGGGTGGCTCCCTTCAGGGCTTCCGAGGGCGTGAGCCGATTCATCGTGCACGCCATGGTGAGCGCAAGCGGCAGGTGGTAGCTCGGAGCGGAGCCCGGATTGAAATCCGTGGCCACGGCCACCTGACAGCCGGCCTCCAGGAACGCCCGACCGTCCATGGGACGCTGGCGGAGATACATCGTCGCAATGGGGAGCGCCACCGCAACCACGCCGGCCGAGGCCATCGCCCGCATCCCGCTCTCGGAGGTGTACTCCAGATGATCCGCGCTGACGGCTCCGAGCCGCGCGGCCAACTCGCCGCCACCCCCGTCTCCGAGTTGGTCCACGTGGAGCTTTGCGCCCAGTCCGAGTTCCTGGGCTGCCAGCAACAGCTGGGTGGCCAGCGCGCTGTCGAAGGCGCCGTCCTCGACGAAGACGTCACAAAATTCGGCCAGCCCGCCGCCGGCCACCACAGGAAGCACCTCGGCGATGAGGTAGTCGATGTACGCTCCGGCCTCCTGAAATTCAGGTGGCAAAACGTGGGCACCCAGGAAGGTCGGTACCACACGTGGCAGTCCATCCTCTTCGCGGAGCCGGCGATACACGCGAAGCTGCTTGAGCTCGTCCTCCAGATTGAGGCCGTACCCGCTCTTGGCCTCCACCGTAGTCACGCCGAGGCAGGCCATCTCGGCCAGAAACGCCCGGGAACGGGACAGGAGCGCATCCTCCGACGCATCGCGCGTCAGCCGCATGGTGGACCGAATGCCACCGCCGGCCTCCAGGATCTCCAGGTAGGACGCGCCGCGGGCGCGCAGCGAGAACTCCTCCGCCCGCCAGCCTCCGAACGCGAGGTGTGTGTGGCAATCCACCAGACCGGGAATCACCAACCGACCTCCGGCATCGAGATCGGCGCCCTTCAATCCTGAGTACCCCTCAGTCGGAAGCTCGGACTCGGGACCTACCCACTGGATGAGGCCCTCATCCCAGATCAGGGCGGCCCCGGCTACCGTGTGGATATCCGCTTGGCCACCGCCGGCGGAGCAGCGCGCCAGACTCCCGATGTTTCGCAGTACCGGCATCAGGCGTCCAGAAAATCGGAGACCGTGTTGACGAGCTCCGGGCTTCGAATCATCTCAATGGCCGGCGTCAGATCCTCCTGGAAATAGTAGTCGGCCTCGCGGTGTGGTATGCGCTCACGGATGAGCTCGTGGGCATGCGCAATCCCGGCACCGGGCCTGAGCGGGCGCCGGTAGTCCAGTGCCTGGGCCGCCGTAATGAGCTCGATGGCCATGACGTGCTCGACGTTGTCGAGTACCTGCAGGAGTTTCACCGCGGCCGTTGCCCCCATCGAGACATGGTCCTCCTGGCCCAGGCTGGTGGGAATCGAATCGACCGAGGCCGGGTGGGCGAGAATCTTGTTTTCGGATACCAGAGCGGCGGCCGTGTACTGCGGAATCATGAAGCCCGAATTCAGTCCGGTCTCTTTCATCAGTAGAGTCGGCAGGCCGTCGTGCCCCTCCAACAAGAGGTACACGCGCCGCTCGGAAATGCTGGCCAGTTCAGCCAGCGCGATCGCCGCAAAATCCAGGACCAGGGCAACCGGTTGGCCGTGGAAGTTGCCGCCGGATACGATGTCGCCCGGCTCAAACACCAGGGGGTTGTCGGTGACGGCGTTCATCTCGGTCTCCAGAACACGAATGGCGTGGTCGAACGCGTCCCGACTGGCGCCGTGAACCTGCGGCATGCATCGCAGGCAGTAGGGATCCTGAACCTTCCCGCAGTTGCGATGCGACTCCAGAATCTCCGACCCTTCCAGCAACCTGCGGACGTTCCCCGCCACCCGGACCTGTCCCGGATGCGGCCGGACTGCGTGAATCCGTTCGTCGAACGGAGTCGCCGATCCCTGCAAGGCCTCCAGACTCATGGTCCCGATCAGGTCTGCGAGGCGAACCAGCGCCTTGGCTCGATTCAGGATGAACGCCCCGTACGCGGTCATCAGCTGTGTGCCGTTGAGCAGGGCAATCCCGTCCTTGGCCTGGAGCTCGATGGGCTCCAAACCACGGGAGGCGAGAACCGGCCCGGCCGGGATGGCGTGATCATCCTCGCCCAGAAAGGCCCCCTCTCCCAGCAAGGGAAGGGCCAGATGAGCCAGGGGCGCCAGGTCTCCTGATGCGCCCACACTCCCCTTGCACGGGATGTAGGGGATGAGGTTGGCGGACTCCAGCTCCAACAGCATCCGAAACGTGGTTTCCGAGACGCCCGAATAGCCCAGACCGAGGGCATGGATCTTCAACTGAAGCATCAGTCGTGCGATCTCTCGGGGCACCGGCCTCCCGACGCCGACCGCATGGCTCAGCAGAATATTACGCTGCAGGTCCCGCAGCTTGTCGGGCGGAATCCGTTTCGAAGCGAGCTTCCCGAATCCCGTATTGACCCCGTAGTGAATGCCTCCTGAGTCGATGGCCTCGTCAAGCAGGGCGCGAGACCGAAGGACACGCGCGGGGTCCGCCCGAAGGGCACCCATGCTCGCGCCCAGGTCCTCATACAGAGTGGCTATTCGGATCATTCGCCGTTCACCATCGGGAGATCAACCCCGCGCTCGTTGGCCGTTTCGATGGCGGTCTCGTAGCCCGCATCCGCGTGCCGCATGACGCCGGTTCCGGGGTCTGCTGTCAGAACCCGCTCCAGGCGACGATCCGCCATTTCGGTTCCGTCGGCCACCGACACCATGCCGGAGTGAATGGAGTACCCGATGCCGACACCCCCACCATGATGGAGTGAGACCCAACTGGCGCCGCAGGCCGTGTTCAGCAGCGCGTTGAGCAGGGGCCAGTCTGCAATCGCATCTGAGCCGTCCTTCATGCCCTCGGTTTCGCGATTGGGCGAAGCGACCGATCCGGAGTCAAGGTGATCGCGGCCGATCACCAGCGGCGCCTGCACTTTTCCCTTCTTGACCAGCCAGTTGAACTTGAGGCCCATCTCCGCACGCTCGCCGTATTCCAGCCAGCAGATGCGGGCCGGGAGACCCTGGAAATGCACCTTCTCCTGAGCCTTGTGGATCCAGCGTGCCAGGGCCTCCTTTTCGGGAAAGGTCTCCAGGACGGCCTGGTCCGTGACGGCAATGTCCTGGGGGTCCCCCGAGAGGGCGGCCCAGCGGAACGGTCCGGAGCCCCGGCAGAACAGGGGCCGGATGAACTCGGGCACGAACCCGGGGATGTCGAAGGCATCCGCGCGGCCGCGAAGATCCGCAACCTGGCCGCGCAGGTTATTCCCGTAATCGAACGTGACAGCGCCTGCCAGCTTGAGCGCCAACATGGCGTCGATGTGGGCCTCCATGGAGTCCAGTACAGCCTCCTCGTAGCCCTTCGCGTCCCGTTTCCGGAACAGGTCAGCCGAGGCGGTGTCGTGGCCGACGGGGATGTAGCCGACGTCCAGATCATGTGCCGAAGTCTGATCGGTCAGCACGTCTGGCGTGACGCCGCGTCTCACCAACTCAGGCAGGACCTCGGCGACGTTCCCAACCAGGCCTACCGAGAGTGCCTCTCCCTTCTCCCGAGCGTTCAGGACGCGCTCCAGGGCCGCGTCGAGATCGTGGGCCATCTCGTCACAGTATCCTGTGTCCACGCGACGGCGGATGCGCTCCGGATCCACCTCGATGGCCAGAATGGCTCCGCCGTTCATGGTCGCCGCCAGCGGCTGCGCACCACCCATCCCGCCGAGACCGGCCGTCACCACCAGCCTGCCCTCCATCGTGCCTCCGAAGTACTTCCGCGCACACTCCGCAAACGTCTCGTAGGTGCCCTGCAGGATGCCCTGGGTGCCGATGTAGATCCAGGAGCCGGCCGTCATCTGACCGTACATGGTCAGGCCGAGTGCATCAAGGCGCTTGAACTCGCTCCACGTGGCCCAGCGCGGTACCAGATGTGCGTTCGCGATCAGCACGCGCGGTGCCTCCTCGTGGGTACGAAACACGCCGGCGGGCCGACCACTCTGAATCAGGAGGGTCTCGTCATTCTCGAGCCTGCGCAGGGTCTGGACGATCCGGTGGTAGCTGTCCCAGTCACGGGCCGCCTTGCCCCCTCCTCCGTAGACGATCAGCTCCTCCGGGCGCTCGGCCACGGCCGGATCCAGATTGTTCATCAGCATCCGCAGCGCCGCTTCCTGATGCCAGCCCTTGCAGCTGAGCACCGTTCCACGGGGCGCGGTGATGGCAGTTGGGGTTGTTAGGGTCATGTTCAGTCTCGGACTCGGCTATTCGAATTGGGTTCGGAACTCCGTGAACGCTGCTTCCAGCGCTTCGAGGCGTTCTCTCAGTTCGGTGATTTCATCGGCGAGGTCTGACTTGCGGACCGTCGCTTTCTCCGCGGCCGCTTCCAGCGCCTCCAGGTCCGGCTCTCCTTCCAGAAGGTGGACGAAACGCGCCTCCTTCTGACCCGGGAGTCGAGGCAACTGCATCGCCAGCGGTTCTTCCCGTTCATTAAGGGCCACCAGGACGGCGTCCACCTCCTCCAGGGACTCGAAGGCGTGGTGCCGGGCAGTCCGCGCCCGGAGTTCGCCAACCGTCTGCGGTCCCCGAAGCATGAGAACGCCCAAGACCGCATACTCGGGAGCACCGAGGCTCCACGCCTCGGCGACGGCATGTCGGAATTTTTCGGCCCGGCTACCGCCACCGGCGGCATGTCCCACGAGCCGCGCCCGCATCAGCGAGTCCAGGGCGCGCATCGCCCGGGTCTCCGTGAATGTCATCACGGGATCGCGATTCGATTTCTGGTTGCAACCCGTTGTGAGCGAGTTCAGTGTCAGAGGATAGTAGTCCGGGGTGGTGAGTTCCTTCTCGATCAGCACGCCGAGCACGCGCACCTCGTCGGCAGTGAAATCCATCGTCTGGGTGGTTACTGGTTAAAGAGGACGTCCAGCCCGGAGCCGGCATCCAGTTCTGCCGGCGGCTCCGACCCCCTGAAGATACGGGCACTTCTCGACCCCAGCAGTCGAGCGCCATTCGCGTCGCGCAGAATAGCCGATCCTTCACGCAGCCCGATGACGGGCACGGAGGGATTCACTTTAGCGAACTCGAGAAGGCGCTCCTCCCGGGTCTCCCCCATATGCCGGTCCGGATGGGCATCCAGATAGTGCGGATTGATCTGAAAGGGCACGAGGCCCAGCGCATCAAAGGAGGGCGGCTCTATGATGGGCATGTCGTTCGTCGTCCGGATGGTGGGCGAGGCGATGTTCGAGCCGGCGCTCCAACCGCAGTAAGGCATCCCCGCGGCCACGGCGGCCCGGATCCCTTCAATCAATCCAAAGCGGTAAAGCTCGTGGAGCAGGTGAAACGTATTGCCACCCCCGACGGCCACGGCATCGCACTCGCTGACGATATCCGCGGGACTGCCACGATGCACCGAGCGGACCTCGACCAGGTCTCCAAGCGCATCTGAAACGGCCTTCTCGTACTGGTCATAGCCGAATCTGACGGCGGCGTACGGAACGAAGGCCAGGGTCTTCGCCCCGGACAGGAAATCAGAAAACCAGGGCCGGGCGTGTTCCAGATAGCCCGAGTCCGGGTTCCGGGAATTGGACAGAAGAAGCAGGTTCATAGCTTGGCGCGCTGCCCCGACTCAGATCCCGGACGCTATGAGCAACTCAATGTCGCGGTGAGGCATTCCGAACATCGTGGCCAGGCTCTTCTTGGTCAGATGGCGCCGGTAGACATAGGTGCCATTCCGCAATCCAACGTCGCGCCAGAGCGCCTCATGCACGGAGCCGGTTTCCCCGATCTTGAGGAGATACGGGACGAGCACATTGGTCAGCGCGTAGGTGGCTGTCCGCGCCGCGTTGGACGGCATGTTTGGAATGCAGTAGTGGATGACGCCGTGTTTCACGTACGCAGGCTTGGAGTGAGTAGTCGGCCGACTGGTCTCAATGCAGCCGCCTTGATCCATCATGGCGTCGACAATAACGGAGCCCTTCGGCATGCGCATCACCATGTCATCGGTAACCAGCACGGGTGAGCGTTGACCGGCTGTCATCATCGCACCAATCACCACGTCCGCTCGCTCGAGAGCCCCACGGATGTAGCCGTCGGTGGCCATTGCGGTCGTGATGCGCCGGTCCAGGTAGTGCTCCATGATTCGAAGCGCGGACAGGTCGTTGTCCAGAACGATCACGTGCGCCCCGAATCCCAGGGCGGTGCGCGCAGCCCATTCGCCCACCACGCCGGCGCCAAGAATTACGACCGTCGACGGCGGAACACCCGAGATGCCACCGAGCATTACGCCCCGCCCGTCCTCGCCTGATTCCAGATAGCGCGCCGCGATCTGGACCGCCATGGTCCCCATGATTTCGTGCATCATCCTGACGATGGGGAGCGTGCCATCCGAATCGCGGATGAACTCAAACCCGATCCCGGTGATGCCCAATTCCATCAGGCGACGAAGGAAGTGTGGCGACGTACCCCCCAAATGAAGCGCCGATATCAGGATCTGTTTTTCCTGAAGCAGATCAGATTCAGCGTCCGAGGGCGGGCCGACCTTGACGATCAGACCGCAGTTGCTGAACACCTCGGAGGCCTCCGCCACGATGTCGGCACCCGCCTCCGAGTACTCCTGATCCGAGAAATTGGCCTGCTTGCCGGCCCCTTCCTGGACCTGAACCTTGTGCCCGTTTGCCACCAGGGCACTGACCCCCGAGGGCGCGAGCGCAACCCGCCGTTCCTCGTTGGAAACCTCGGATGGCACTCCGATTCGGAGGTCTTGGTGACGTTCCCCAACCTCGGCTCGCTTGTCCCTGGTCCGGAGTCCGTGCTCCACACCCAGACCCTGCAGGGCAGGCACTTCCATTCCGGCGTCCTCAGAATTCTCGTAAGTCCAGAAATATAGGGCTATTGACCGGAGTGTGCCGCCAGTTTCGACACCTGCATCCAGTGCTGCAGGAGGATACCCCCCGCCACGGCCGCGTTCAGTGATTCTGTGCCCCTCGGTCCCGATCCGGTAATGGTTACGCATCCCGCAGCGACGGCCTTCAATTCCGCCGACGGACCATGTGCCTCAGAACCGATCACAAGGGCCGCATCGGACGGCGGATCCCAATCGCCCAGATCCACACCCTCCATGTCGGCGACGAACACGCTGCGACCCACGAGGTCCGCCAGAACGGCCTCGATGGAAGCCCGGCGCACGACGGTCACGTCCCACAGCCCTCCCTGACTGGATCGAACCACCTTGGGTTGATACGGATCAGCCGAATCCGGGCCACAAATGACGCCAGCCACGCCGAACCACGCGGCCGTCCGGATCAGCGTACCCACGTTTCCGGGGTCCTGAACGCCGTCCAGAACCAGGCAGCCGCCAGCAGGAATACCCGATTCAGTCGGCAAGAGAGCTGAAGCCACCATGCCCTGATCACTCCTGGCGTCGGATATGCTCGCGAGATCCTTGGTCGCCCCCACCCGGACCGGGCACCCCGCCTTTGCTGCCAGCTCCGCGATGCACGGATCGTCCAGCGCGTTGGGGAGGACCACCAGATCAATGAGCGCCACGCCAGCGGTAACGGCCGACTCGATCGCCCGGACTCCCTCGATGAGATATTGACCAAGCTCCCGGCGGCCCCTTGAGCGGGACAGGGACCGGTACTCGCCCTTGCGCCTGGCGGTCAGCCTGGATTCATGAGGATTGTGGTCAAGATTCAAGGCGTCTTGGTATTGGCGTGTAGTCGCGCGTGGGTAGCTTTCATTCTGTTTCAATCTAGCGACCCAGGACAACGTCCAGCAACACACCATGCCTTTCAAGCGCGACGTCCACGCCAGTTCTGTCTACAAGGAGCCCGCACCCATCCGCGACCATGAGAACCCGTTCGAGGCCATGGTCGATCGGTTCGACGTGGCCGCGCAGATACTCGAGTTGGATCCGGGTTTCTACGAATACCTGATTACGCCTACTCGCATTCACATCACGGCGATTCCCGTGGTGATGGATACGGGCCGTATCAAGGTGTACACGGGTTACCGGGTCATCCACAACGACATTCTCGGGCCGTCCAAGGGTGGAATCCGGTACTCACTGGACGTGAACCTGCCTGAGGTCAAGGCACTTGCGGCCTGGATGACCTGGAAGTGTGCCGTGGTGAATGTGCCTTTCGGCGGCGCCAAGGGCGGTGTGACCTGCAACCCGCGTGAGATGAGCGCCGGCGAGTTGGAGCGACTCACCCGACGCTACACGTCCAACCTGATTGATGTCTTCGGTCCTGACAAGGACATCCCTGCGCCAGACATGAACACGAATGCGCAGACGATGGCCTGGATTCTCGACACGTACTCGATGCACGCCAAGCGCACCGAAAATGCGGTGGTGACCGGGAAGCCCATCAAGCTGGGCGGCTCGCTCGGACGTCGCGAGGCAACGGGCCGGGGCGTCATGACCACGGCGCTGGCCGGGATGGATCGCCTTGGCATGCGCGTCCCGCAAAGCACGGTGGCGGTTCAGGGATTTGGCAATGTCGGCTCGGTGGCCGCGCAGCTCATGGCTGAGCAGGGCTGTAAGATCGTCGCCGTATCCGACGTCTCCGGTGGGTACCACAATGCCAACGGAATCGACATTACCAAGGCACTGGAATACTCCGAGAAAAACGGATATTCCCTCGAGGGCTTCGACGGTGCCGAGAGCATCACCAACGACGAACTGCTCGCTCTGGAGGTGGACATCCTGGCGCCCTGCGCCATGGAAGACCAAATCACCAGCCGCAACGCCGAGAGCGTCAAGGCCAAGATCATTGTAGAGGGCGCGAACGGACCCACGACACCAAAGGCCGATGCCATCCTGAAGGACCGGGGCGTCATGGTCATCCCCGACATTCTGGCAAACGCCGGTGGTGTCACGGTGTCCTACTTCGAGTGGGTGCAGGACCGACAGGGCTACTTCTGGTCAATAGACCGGGTGAATCGTCGCCTGGATCGAATGATGCGCATCGCTTTCGACAGCGTCTTCGACGTGGCCCACCAGCACGATGTGACCCTTCGGATTGGCGCCTACGTGGATGCCATCAAGAAGGTAGCCGACGCCCTGAAGCTTCGCGGCATCTACGCCTAGCAGCCGGCGATACGGTCCCGGCCGGACTTTGCCGTGGCCGTTGGATGGCGCGCCGGGACTTCGGATCTTCGGGCATGCCCAGACTCTGTGTCATTGTTGTACTTCTCTGCCTCCAGCACACGGCCTCCGGGCAGACGCCAGGAGTTGAGACCAACATGGACGTGCTGTCCAGGCTGGCCACATCCTGCCTTCCGGACACCGGGAGCCTGACGGCCATGACCCTCCAGGCTCCCTCAAGGCTGCCCTTTCTTGGAAGTGCGCTGGTGTCGGCCCTGACCGCCGAAGGGATCACTGTCTTGGCTGTGGACGAGGCGCAGGAGCCTCCGGCCGCGCGCCTCAATGTTGACCTGGAGCGAGCCGGCGTGACCTACGCGCGCGATGGTTCAGGCTGGCTGACCCGGACGGTGAGTCTGGCGCTGGCGGTCCGGCTCACGGGAGATGGCCGTGAAATTCTCCACGATGACCTGTGCACGCCCGCTGCCACTGATCGCGTTCGGCGTGGCGCGATCCCGCAGCTCGAGGAATCGGCCTACCCGGAAACACGGGCCACCGTGCCGCTCTCGCTTTGGCGGCGAGCGGTTCAGCCGGCCATGATTACGCTCGCGACCGCCGCCGGTACCGTCCTCTTCTTTTCCCTTCGCAGCCGGAGATCCGATGGGAGCTAGGCTGGCCTTTGCCTTCGCACTGCTTGCCTCCGGGTGTGCCGTTCCGGTCCTGCCCTCGGGCGGGCCCGCAGACTCACAGTCCCCGCGCGTGGTCAGCACACAACCTGTCGACGGTGCCGTGCGGTCGCGGCCGGATCGCATCCGGATCCAGTTTGACGAATTCATCGACGCGCGCTCTGCCGCCACGGCCGTGTCGGTTACGCCCGAACCCGATCGTCCGCCTGAGATACGACCGGGCGGACGATCGCTGGACATCGTCTTCCGCGAGCCGCTTCGGGACAACACGACGTACATCGTTACGGTCGATACGGGACTGAAGGATGCGCACGGAGTCGGTTTGGACGCGCCCATTCGAGTCGCGTTCGCCACCGGCGATCAGATCAATCGGGGCCGGATGGCCGGGACGGTGACCCGCTCGGCGGATGGCAGGCCTGATGTCGGGCTGGACGTGTATGCCTGGCTCATTTCGGACAGCCTGACTGGCCTCCCCATTCTGGAGCGCCCCCCGGACTACCGCACCCAGACCAGTCAGAGTGGACGGTTTTCTTTCAGTTATCTGCAGGAGGCCCCCTACTTCGTCATGGGCCTGCGCGACGGAAATCGCAACCGGACTGTCGACCCCGGCGAGGACGTGGCGTGGCCGCCCCTGCCTTTGGTCGACGCTTCGAGCGATTCGCTCGGTTCCGGAACATGGATTTCCACCAGGCTCGACACCACGGCCGCCTCGCTGCGGCGTGTTGCCAGTCTTTCCAGCACCAGGCTGGCGCTCAGCGTAGACGAGCCGGTGACCCTCGTCGATCGTGACCCGGCGCGATGGGAATTGCTGGATACTTTGTCGCTTCAGACGGGATCGATTCTCGACGTCTTCCAGCCACACGACGATGCCCGGCGCATCATTGTCCTCACCCAACCACTGGCTGGCGACCATTGGGAGATCTGGGGCGACGGTGCCACCGTAGACTCGGTGGGAAATTCCGGGGCGCTGGGACCGACGGCCTTTCCGACCTCCGCTGCGGTGGACACCTTTCGCACCCGGTTCCTCGGCTTTGAGGCTGACACGGTGAACACCGACGGCCTGACCACGCTCCTTCCCGGCACGCTCCCGCGGCTGCTTTTTTCGGGGGCCCCGAATGACCGCGAACTCCGGTCCGGTGTCTCCGTGAGCGACTCAACCGGAGTGCGTGACTGGACCTGGTCTTCCCCGGCCGGAACGCGCGTGACCATTGATCCCGGACCCGGTGGAGCGGCAACGATTGAGGTGGACCTCGGAGCTTTTTCGGGTCCGGACTCGGTAGCGGCCCTCGCCGTTACCCCATCTCCAGACCGGGTCCTGGGTGAACTCGCGGGCGTGATTTCACCGGGCATCTATCCCATTGTGGTGGAGGCGCGGTCAGACCGCTTTCCAGCCGTTCTTCGGACCCGGCCCGACTCCACAGGCGCGTTCACCTTTGCCAGACTTCCGGACGATGCCGTTCTCCGCCTGCGTTTCTTCGAGGACCGGGACGGCGACGAAGTCTGGGATTTCGGGAGCCTGAATCCGTTTCGGGCGCCGGAGCGCCTGGGATGGCTTGAGGCCTCCCCGCCGGTCCGCGCGCGATGGGAAACCGTGATTCCGGATACGCTGCGTCTGATTGAGCTCTTAGCACCCCCATCGGCCCAGCCCGCGGCGGACAGCCTGGGACCGGGCTCATGAAGCCGGTCCTTACGTCAGCAGCCATGCGGTCAGCGGACCAGTTCACTATCGACGAGATTGGCGTCCCGGCCTTCGCTTTGATGGAGAGTGCCGGGCGCGCCGCCGCCGCAAGCATTCTCGATCATCTCCGCGCCAGCGCCCGGCCGCACCATGCTGTCGGCGTTCTCTGCGGCAAGGGGAATAACGGTGGGGACGGACTCGTCGTTGCCCGAGAACTCGCGGAGGCCGGTTGCCGGGTTCGCGTGTTCATGGCTGCAGGGCGGGAAGGACTCACCGAGGAGGCGGCGCGTAACCTGGGAATCGTCGAGCGATTGGCGAGCGCGTCACTGCTTTTGGCAGGTGACGTCGAGACCATGGCCGACAGCGATGTCCTGATTGACGCGCTGCTCGGAACGGGCCAGAAGAGTGCGCCTCGAGAACCGATGGCCTCTCTGATCGAGCGGGTCAATGGCTGGCCGGCCTTTCGGGTGGCGCTGGACATCCCAACGGGTCTGGACGCCGATACGGGTCGGTCTTGGGGTTCCACCTTCCGGGCTGACCTGACGGTGGCCATTGCCGCGCTCAAGATCGGGCACCTCGTGCACGATGGGCCCGCCTATTCTGGAAAGACTACGACCGTATCCATCGGCATTCCGGGAGCCGCTCTGGCGCGGCAAGCGGCCTCAGACGGCTGCGGATTCCTGTCGGACGACCAATTCGTGAGGGACCGGTATCCGACCCGGCGACGAAGAGCCCACAAGTATGACTCCGGCCCAGCCCTGGTGATTGGCGGCTCGGCGGCGTACCCGGGAGCGCCGATCCTGGCAGCGACGGCCGCGGCGCGGATCGGGTCAGGCTACGTCCTGGCTGCCCTTCCCGCCGGCGCGCCGGCCTCCGGGCCAACCGAAATTCCGACCATTGAGCACGGGGATAACGAGGCACTGTCGGCCTGGATCACCCGCGCCAAGGCCATCCTCATCGGCCCCGGACTGGGGCGATCTGACCATGCCCGCGCCCTGACCCGGCAGGTAGCCGAGTCTGCAGCCTGCCCCCTGGTTGTCGACGCGGATGGCCTGCGCGCTCTGGCCGACGAAGGACTTCTCGAGACATCCAATCAGCCGCGGATCCTGACTCCACATGGCGGCGAGTTTTCGTACATGACCGGACTGGACGTGATTCCCGGAAACCCGGTTGCTGTCGCCAGAACCTGGAGCAATAAATGGAACGCGGTTCTGATCCTGAAGGGAGCCCCGACCATCATCGCAGAGCCCTCGGGCCGGGCCGTCCTGTGCGGCACAGGCGGTCCCGCGCTTGCCACGGCCGGGACGGGTGATGTCCTCGCGGGCCTCTGTACCGGGTTACTGGCGATGGGACTCCCGCCGTTTGAGGCAGCCGTTGCTGCAACCCATCTGGGGGGGGCCGCGTCTGACGCCTACGCCGACCATCATGGCCGCCTGTCGATGATGGCCTCGGATATTGTTCGTCAACTGCCCCGACTCTTAGCCCGGAGATTCCTCCTCTGAAAGCCACCTCGTCTGCCTCGCGCACCCTTCGGATACGCTCGATTCTCAAGCGCTGGGCACTGGCCTTGGCCGTGTTCTGGACGCTTGGAATTCTGTCGGCGGTGTTCCTCCCTGGCAGTTATCTCCCTGAGTCGGAGATCATGAGTTTCGACAAGGTCATACATTTCGTCCTGTTCGGGGGCTTCGCCGGCCTGTGGATGGTCGCCCTTGGCGATAACCTGCCGAGAGCGGCTCTCTACATCATCGTCCTGGGCGTGGGGTATGGCATACTGACCGAGGTCGGCCAGTCGCTCATGGATGGCGGGCGACAGGGCGACCTTCTGGATGTGGTGGCTGACGCGGCCGGCGTACTGGTGGGAACGGGCGCCTTTCTGCTCTGGCGACGGTTTCATCCGGAGCCCACGGCCTGACGGACCGAAGCCTTTTAATGTCCATTCCGGGGATTTCAGCAACTTGGTACGCATGTTTGTGTCTACATAGCGAGTGTTGACGCAGGATTTGGGCCCGCTTTTCCAAATGCGGAGCGTCGAATCTCAACAACAATTCTCGCGCCCCTTCCGTTTACTCCTGTAAGCGGATATATTTGATGTCCCGATTGAAGCGGGCGCCAGGCGCTTTGCAAACCTAGACCACCCAATTACCCATGGCCCTTCGAAAGACTGAAAAGGCTGATCTCAAGCAGCGGTATCCGCTTTTTGTCGAGATTGGGATGATTTTGACTCTGTCCCTTCTGATCGTGGCGTTTCGCCTCGATATGCGCGCCAATACCGACTTCGACGTCGGTTTGACCGAGCAAGAAACGGTCCAGATGGAAGAGATCCAGCAGACCCAACAGATCGAGAAGCCACCTCCGCCGCCGCGCCCACCCGTGCCGGTCGAGGTCCCGAACGATGAGATCCTTGACGACGACGAGCTTGATCTCGACGTTTCCCTTGATCTCGATGCGGCCGTCGATCTTCCGCCTCCTCCTCCGCCGCCGGCTGACGAGGAAGAGCCAGAGCCCGAGATCTTCGTGATCGTCGAGCAGATGCCAGAGCTGCAGGGAGGCCTGGCCGAACTGCAGAAAAAAATCCGCTATCCCGAGATCGCCAAGAAGGCTGGCGTGGAGGGACGTGTGATTGTCCAGTTCGTTGTCAACGAGCAGGGCCGGGTCGAGAACCCGGTCGTGATTCGCGGCATCGGAGCCGGTTGCGACGAGGAAGCCATCAAGGCTGTCCGGGACGCACGGTTCACGCCGGGCAAGCAGCGTGGCAAGGCCGTAAAGGTCAAGATGGTGCTGCCGATCACGTTCAAGCTGAAATGACTGACGCCAAGAGGAGCGCCTCCGGGCGACCAACCTCCAGGCGCAGCAAAATGATGAACGGGCTCCGGCGCTTGGCGCCGGGGCCCGTTTCTCTTTTGCTCCTGTGCGGATGCTCGCCGGCGATGGAGTGGACCGCCGTGCGGACCATGGTCCGCACGGCGGTCCACTCCATCGCCGGCGAGCATCCGCACAGGAGCAAAAGAGAAACGGGCCCCGGCGCCAAGCGCCGGAGCCCGTTCATCATTTTGCTGCGCCTGGAGGTTGGTCGCCCGGAGGCGCTCCTCTTGGCGTCAGTCATTTCAGCTTGAACGTGATCGGCAGCACCATCTTGACCTTTACGGCCTTGCCACGCTGCTTGCCCGGCGTGAACCGTGCGTCCCGGACAGCCTTGATGGCTTCCTCGTCGCAACCGGCTCCGATGCCGCGAATCACGACCGGGTTCTCGACCCGGCCCTGCTCGTTGACAACGAACTGGACAATCACACGTCCCTCCACGCCAGCCTTCTTGGCGATCTCGGGATAGCGGATTTTTTTCTGCAGTTCGGCCAGGCCTCCCTGCAGCTCTGGCATCTGCTCGACGATCACGAAGATCTCGGGCTCTGGCTCTTCCTCGTCAGCCGGCGGCGGAGGAGGAGGCGGAAGATCGACGGCCGCATCGAGATCAAGGGAAACGTCGAGATCAAGCTCGTCGTCGTCAAGGATCTCATCGTTCGGGACCTCGACCGGCACGGGTGGGCGCGGCGGCGGAGGTGGCTTCTCGATCTGTTGGGTCTGCTGGATCTCTTCCATCTGGACCGTTTCTTGCTCGGTCAAACCGACGTCGAAGTCGGTATTGGCGCGCATATCGAGGCGAAACGCCACGATCAGAAGGGACAGAGTCAAAATCATCCCAATCTCGACAAAAAGCGGATACCGCTGCTTGAGATCAGCCTTTTCAGTCTTTCGAAGGGCCATGGGTAATTGGGTGGTCTAGGTTTGCAAAGCGCCTGGCGCCCGCTTCAATCGGGACATCAAATATATCCGCTTACAGGAGTAAACGGAAGGGGCGCGAGAATTGTTGTTGAGATTCGACGCTCCGCATTTGGAAAAGCGGGCCCAAATCCTGCGTCAACACTCGCTATGTAGACACAAACATGCGTACCAAGTTGCTGAAATCCCCGGAATGGACATTAAAAGGCTTCGGTCCGTCAGGCCGTGGGCTCCGGATGAAACCGTCGCCAGAGCAGAAAGGCGCCCGTTCCCACCAGTACGCCGGCCGCGTCAGCCACCACATCCAGAAGGTCGCCCTGTCGCCCGCCATCCATGAGCGACTGGCCGACCTCGGTCAGTATGCCATACCCCACGCCCAGGACGATGATGTAGAGAGCCGCTCTCGGCAGGTTATCGCCAAGGGCGACCATCCACAGGCCGGCGAAGCCCCCGAACAGGACGAAATGTATGACCTTGTCGAAACTCATGATCTCCGACTCAGGGAGATAACTGCCAGGGAGGAACACCGCCGACAGAATTCCAAGCGTCCAGAACACGGCCAAGGCCAGTGCCCAGCGCTTGAGAATCGAGCGTATCCGAAGGGTGCGCGAGGCAGACGAGGTGGCTTTCAGAGGAGGAATCTCCGGGCTAAGAGTCGGGGCAGTTGACGAACAATATCCGAGGCCATCATCGACAGGCGGCCATGATGGTCGGCGTAGGCGTCAGACGCGGCCCCCCCCAGATGGGTTGCAGCAACGGCTGCCTCAAACGGCGGGAGTCCCATCGCCAGTAACCCGGTACAGAGGCCCGCGAGGACATCACCCGTCCCGGCCGTGGCAAGCGCGGGACCGCCTGTGCCGCACAGGACGGCCCGGCCCGAGGGCTCTGCGATGATGGTCGGGGCTCCCTTCAGGATCAGAACCGCGTTCCATTTATTGCTCCAGGTTCTGGCGACAGCAACCGGGTTTCCGGGAATCACGTCCAGTCCGGTCATGTACGAAAACTCGCCGCCATGTGGAGTCAGGATCCGCGGCTGATTGGATGTCTCGAGAAGTCCTTCGTCGGCCAGAGCGCGCAGGCCATCCGCGTCGACAACCAGGGGGCAGGCTGCAGACTCGGCTACCTGCCGGGTCAGGGCGCGGGCATGGTCAGATCGCCCCAGTCCGGGGCCGATGAGGATGGCCTTGGCGCGGGTGATCCAGGCCGACAGTGCCTCGTTATCCCCGTGCTCAATGGTCGGAATTTCGGTTGGCCCGGAGGCCGGCGCGCCGGCGGGAAGGGCAGCCAGGACGTAGCCTGACCCGATCCGCGCCGCGGCCGTCGCTGCCAGGATCGGCGCTCCCGGGTACGCCGCCGAGCCGCCAATCACCAGGGCTGGGCCGGAGTCATACTTGTGGGCTCTTCGTCGCCGGGTCGGATACCGGTCCCTCACGAATTGGTCGTCCGACAGGAATCCGCAGCCGTCTGAGGCCGCTTGCCGCGCCAGAGCGGCTCCCGGAATGCCGATGGATACGGTCGTAGTCTTTCCAGAATAGGCGGGCCCATCGTGCACGAGGTGCCCGATCTTGAGCGCGGCAATGGCCACCGTCAGGTCAGCCCGGAAGGTGGAACCCCAAGACCGACCCGTATCGGCGTCCAGACCCGTTGGGATGTCCAGCGCCACCCGAAAGGCCGGCCAGCCATTGACCCGCTCGATCAGAGAGGCCATCGGTTCTCGAGGCGCACTCTTCTGGCCCGTTCCGAGCAGCGCGTCAATCAGGACATCGCTGTCGGCCATGGTCTCGACGTCACCTGCCAAAAGCAGTGACGCGCTCGCCAATCGCTCGACGATTCCCAGGTTACGCGCCGCCTCCTCGGTGAGTCCTTCCCGCCCTGCAGCCATGAACACGCGAACCCGGCAACCGGCCTCCGCGAGTTCTCGGGCAACGACGAGTCCGTCCCCACCGTTATTCCCCTTGCCGCAGAGAACGCCGACAGCATGGTGCGGCCGGGCGCTGGCGCGGAGATGATCGAGAATGCTTGCGGCGGCGGCGCGCCCGGCACTCTCCATCAAAGCGAAGGCCGGGACGCCAATCTCGTCGATAGTGAACTGGTCCGCTGACCGCATGGCTGCTGACGTAAGGACCGGCTTCATGAGCCCGGTCCCAGGCTGTCCGCCGCGGGCTGGGCCGATGGGGGTGCTAAGAGCTCAATCAGACGCAGCGTATCCGGAATCACGGTTTCCCATCGCGCGCGGACCGGCGGGGAGGCCTCAAGCCATCCCAGGCGCTCCGGCGCCCGAAACGGATTCAGGCTCCCGAAATCCCAGACTTCGTCGCCGTCCCGGTCCTCGAAGAAACGCAGGCGGAGAACGGCATCGTCCGGAAGTCTGGCAAAGGTGAACGCGCCTGTGGAGTCGGGCCGGGTCCGAAGAACGGCTGGAAAGCGGTCTGACCGCGCCTCCACCACAATGGGATAGATGCCCGGTGAAATCACGCCCGCGAGTTCACCCAGGACCCGGTCTGGAGATGGGGTAACGGCGAGGGCCGCTACCGAGTCCGGACCCGAAAAAGCTCCGAGGTCCACCTCAATCGTTGCCGCTCCACCGGGTCCGGGATCAATGGTCACGCGCGTTCCGGCCGGGGAAGACCAGGTCCAGTCACGCACTCCGGTTGAGTCGCTCACGGAGACACCGGACCGGAGTTCGCGGTCATTCGGGGCCCCCGAAAAAAGCAGCCGCGGGAGCGTGCCGGGAAGGAGCGTGGTCAGGCCGTCGGTGTTCACCGTGTCAGCCTCAAAGCCGAGGAACCGGGTGCGAAAGGTGTCCACCGCAGCGGAGGTCGGAAAGGCCGTCGGTCCCAGCGCCCCGGAATTTCCCACCGAGTCTACGGTGGCACCGTCGCCCCAGATCTCCCAATGGTCGCCAGCCAGTGGTTGGGTGAGGACAATGATGCGCCGGGCATCGTCGTGTGGCTGGAAGACGTCGAGAATCGATCCCGTCTGAAGCGACAAAGTATCCAGCAATTCCCATCGCGCCGGGTCACGATCGACGAGGGTCACCGGCTCGTCTACGCTGAGCGCCAGCCTGGTGCTGGAAAGACTGGCAACACGCCGCAGCGAGGCGGCCGTGGTGTCGAGCCTGGTGGAAATCCATGTTCCGGAACCGAGCGAATCGCTCGAAGCGTCGACCAAAGGCAGGGGCGGCCACGCCACGTCCTCGCCGGGGTCGACAGTCCGGTTGCGATTTCCGTCGCGCAGGCCCATGACGAAGTAGGGGGCCTCCTGCAGATAACTGAAAGAAAACCGTCCACTCTGACTGGTCTGGGTGCGGTAGTCCGGGGGGCGCTCCAGAATGGGGAGGCCAGTCAGGCTGTCCGAAATGAGCCAGGCATACACGTCCAGCCCGACATCAGGCCTGCCATCCGCCGAGCGGGTCACCGTCCCGGCCATCCGGCCCCGATTGATCTGATCGCCGGTGGCGAACGCGACTCGAATGGGCGCGTCCAAACCGACTCCGTGCGCATCCTTCAGTCCCGTATCGACCGTAACGATGTACGTCGTGTTGTCCCGAAGCGGCTCGCGGAAGACGATGTCCAGCGATCGTCCGCCCGGTCGTATCTCAGGCGGACGATCGGGTTCGGGCGTAACCGACACGGCCGTGGCGGCAGAGCGCGCGTCGATGAATTCGTCAAACTGGATCCGGATGCGATCCGGCCGCGACCGCACGGCACCGTCGACAGGTTGTGTGCTGACCACGCGCGGGGACTGTGAGTCTGCGGGCCCGCCCGAGGGCAGGACCGGAACGGCACACCCGGAGGCAAGCAGTGCGAAGGCAAAGGCCAGCCTAGCTCCCATCGGATCTCCGGCTGCGAAGGGAAAAGAAGAGGACGGTACCGGCGGCGGTCGCGAGCGTAATCATGGCCGGCTGAACCGCTCGCCGCCAAAGCGAGAGCGGCACGGTGGCCCGTGTTTCCGGGTAGGCCGATTCCTCGAGCTGCGGGATCGCGCCACGCCGAACGCGATCAGTGGCAGCGGGCGTGCACAGGTCATCGTGGAGAATTTCACGGCCATCTCCCGTGAGCCGGACCGCCAGCGCCAGACTCACCGTCCGGGTCAGCCAGCCTGAACCATCGCGCGCGTAGGTCACGCCGGCTCGCTCCAGGTCAACATTGAGGCGCGCGGCCGGAGGCTCCTGCGCCTCGTCCACAGCCAAGACAGTGATCCCTTCGGCGGTCAGGGCCGACACCAGCGCACTTCCAAGAAAGGGCAGCCTTGAGGGAGCCTGGAGGGTCATGGCCGTCAGGCTCCCGGTGTCCGGAAGGCAGGATGTGGCCAGCCTGGACAGCACGTCCATGTTGGTCTCAACTCCTGGCGTCTGCCCGGAGGCCGTGTGCTGGAGGCAGAGAAGTACAACAATGACACAGAGTCTGGGCATGCCCGAAGATCCGAAGTCCCGGCGCGCCATCCAACGGCCACGGCAAAGTCCGGCCGGGACCGTATCGCCGGCTGCTAGGCGTAGATGCCGCGAAGCTTCAGGGCGTCGGCTACCTTCTTGATGGCATCCACGTAGGCGCCAATCCGAAGGGTCACATCGTGCTGGTGGGCCACGTCGAAGACGCTGTCGAAAGCGATGCGCATCATTCGATCCAGGCGACGATTCACCCGGTCTATTGACCAGAAGTAGCCCTGTCGGTCCTGCACCCACTCGAAGTAGGACACCGTGACACCACCGGCGTTTGCCAGAATGTCGGGGATGACCATGACGCCCCGGTCCTTCAGGATGGCATCGGCCTTTGGTGTCGTGGGTCCGTTCGCGCCCTCTACAATGATCTTGGCCTTGACGCTCTCGGCGTTGCGGCTGGTGATTTGGTCTTCCATGGCGCAGGGCGCCAGGATGTCCACCTCCAGAGCGAGCAGTTCGTCGTTGGTGATGCTCTCGGCACCGTCGAAGCCCTCGAGGGAATATCCGTTTTTCTCGGAGTATTCCAGTGCCTTGGTAATGTCGATTCCGTTGGCATTGTGGTACCCACCGGAGACGTCGGATACGGCGACGATCTTACAGCCCTGCTCAGCCATGAGCTGCGCGGCCACCGAGCCGACATTGCCAAATCCCTGAACCGCCACCGTGCTTTGCGGGACGCGCATGCCAAGGCGATCCATCCCGGCCAGCGCCGTGGTCATGACGCCCCGGCCCGTTGCCTCGCGACGTCCGAGCGAGCCGCCCAGCTTGATGGGCTTCCCGGTCACCACCGCATTTTCGGTGCGCTTGGCGTGCATCGAGTACGTGTCGAGAATCCAGGCCATCGTCTGCGCATTCGTGTTCATGTCTGGCGCAGGGATGTCCTTGTCAGGACCGAAGACATCAATCAGGTTGGACGTGTAGCGTCGGGTGAGTCGCTCCAACTCGCCGGCGCTCATCTCACGCGGGTTGCAGGTCACACCGCCCTTGGCGCCGCCGAAAGGCACATTCACCACGGCACACTTCCAGGTCATCCAGGCCGCAAGTGCCTTGACCTCAGGCAGGTTCACGTCCAGTGAGTACCGGATTCCACCCTTGGACGGCCCGAGAATGTCGTTGTGGATGACCCGGTAACCCGTGTACACCTTGATACGGCCCGTATCCATCACCACGGGAATCGCCGTGATGTGAATGCGAGTAGGCGTAATCAGGTATTCGTAGAAACCCGGATCCAACTCGAGTATCTGCGCGGCCACGTCGAACCGATCGACCATGGCCTCGAACGGGTTCTCATGGTCGCGGATGGGTGCGGGCTCCTTGTAGACAGAACTGGCGTGGACGTCGCGCTTGAAAGGCATGGTGTGTTGCTGGACGTTGTCCTGGGTCGCTAGATTGAAACAGAATGAAAGCTACCCACGCGCGACTACACGCCAATACCAAGACGCCTTGAATCTTGACCACAATCCTCATGAATCCAGGCTGACCGCCAGGCGCAAGGGCGAGTACCGGTCCCTGTCCCGCTCAAGGGGCCGCCGGGAGCTTGGTCAATATCTCATCGAGGGAGTCCGGGCGATCGAGTCGGCCGTTACCGCTGGCGTGGCGCTCATTGATCTGGTGGTCCTCCCCAACGCGCTGGACGATCCGTGCATCGCGGAGCTGGCAGCAAAGGCGGGGTGCCCGGTCCGGGTGGGGGCGACCAAGGATCTCGCGAGCATATCCGACGCCAGGAGTGATCAGGGCATGGTGGCTTCAGCTCTCTTGCCGACTGAATCGGGTATTCCTGCTGGCGGCTGCCTGGTTCTGGACGGCGTTCAGGACCCCGGAAACGTGGGTACGCTGATCCGGACGGCCGCGTGGTTCGGCGTGGCTGGCGTCATTTGTGGCCCGGATTCGGCTGATCCGTATCAACCCAAGGTGGTTCGATCCAGTCAGGGAGGGCTGTGGGACGTGACCGTCGTGCGCCGGGCTTCCATCGAGGCCGTTCTGGCGGACCTCGTGGGTCGCAGCGTGTTCGTCGCCGACATGGAGGGTGTGGATCTGGGCGATTGGGATCCGCCGTCCGATGCGGCCCTTGTGATCGGTTCTGAGGCACATGGTCCGTCGGCGGAATTGAAGGCCGTCGCTGCGGGATGCGTAACCATTACCGGATCGGGACCGAGGGGCACAGAATCACTGAACGCGGCCGTGGCGGGGGGTATCCTCCTGCAGCACTGGATGCAGGTGTCGAAACTGGCGGCACACTCCGGTCAATAGCCCTATATTTCTGGACTTACGAGAATTCTGAGGACGCCGGAATGGAAGTGCCTGCCCTGCAGGGTCTGGGTGTGGAGCACGGACTCCGGACCAGGGACAAGCGAGCCGAGGTTGGGGAACGTCACCAAGACCTCCGAATCGGAGTGCCATCCGAGGTTTCCAACGAGGAACGGCGGGTTGCGCTCGCGCCCTCGGGGGTCAGTGCCCTGGTGGCAAACGGGCACAAGGTTCAGGTCCAGGAAGGGGCCGGCAAGCAGGCCAATTTCTCGGATCAGGAGTACTCGGAGGCGGGTGCCGACATCGTGGCGGAGGCCTCCGAGGTGTTCAGCAACTGCGGTCTGATCGTCAAGGTCGGCCCGCCCTCGGACGCTGAATCTGATCTGCTTCAGGAAAAACAGATCCTGATATCGGCGCTTCATTTGGGGGGTACGTCGCCACACTTCCTTCGTCGCCTGATGGAATTGGGCATCACCGGGATCGGGTTTGAGTTCATCCGCGATTCGGATGGCACGCTCCCCATCGTCAGGATGATGCACGAAATCATGGGGACCATGGCGGTCCAGATCGCGGCGCGCTATCTGGAATCAGGCGAGGACGGGCGGGGCGTAATGCTCGGTGGCATCTCGGGTGTTCCGCCGTCGACGGTCGTAATTCTTGGCGCCGGCGTGGTGGGCGAATGGGCTGCGCGCACCGCCCTGGGATTCGGGGCGCACGTGATCGTTCTGGACAACGACCTGTCCGCGCTTCGAATCATGGAGCACTACCTGGACCGGCGCATCACGACCGCAATGGCCACCGACGGCTACATCCGTGGGGCTCTCGAGCGAGCGGACGTGGTGATTGGTGCGATGATGACAGCCGGTCAACGCTCACCCGTGCTGGTTACCGATGACATGGTGATGCGCATGCCGAAGGGCTCCGTTATTGTCGACGCCATGATGGATCAAGGCGGCTGCATTGAGACCAGTCGGCCGACTACTCACTCCAAGCCTGCGTACGTGAAACACGGCGTCATCCACTACTGCATTCCAAACATGCCGTCCAACGCGGCGCGGACAGCCACCTACGCGCTGACCAATGTGCTCGTCCCGTATCTCCTCAAGATCGGGGAAACCGGCTCCGTGCATGAGGCGCTCTGGCGCGACGTTGGATTGCGGAATGGCACCTATGTCTACCGGCGCCATCTGACCAAGAAGAGCCTGGCCACGATGTTCGGAATGCCTCACCGCGACATTGAGTTGCTCATAGCGTCCGGGATCTGAGTCGGGGCAGCGCGCCAAGCTATGAACCTGCTTCTTCTGTCCAATTCCCGGAACCCGGACTCGGGCTATCTGGAACACGCCCGGCCCTGGTTTTCTGATTTCCTGTCCGGGGCGAAGACCCTGGCCTTCGTTCCGTACGCCGCCGTCAGATTCGGCTATGACCAGTACGAGAAGGCCGTTTCAGATGCGCTTGGAGACCTGGTCGAGGTCCGCTCGGTGCATCGTGGCAGTCCCGCGGATATCGTCAGCGAGTGCGATGCCGTGGCCGTCGGGGGTGGCAATACGTTTCACCTGCTCCACGAGCTTTACCGCTTTGGATTGATTGAAGGGATCCGGGCCGCCGTGGCCGCGGGGATGCCTTACTGCGGTTGGAGCGCCGGCTCGAACATCGCCTCGCCCACCATCCGGACGACGAACGACATGCCCATCATAGAGCCGCCCTCCTTTGATGCGCTGGGCCTCGTGCCCTTTCAGATCAATCCGCACTATCTGGATGCCCATCCGGACCGGCATATGGGGGAGACCCGGGAGGAGCGCCTTCTCGAGTTCGCTAAAGTGAATCCCTCCGTGCCCGTCATCGGGCTGCGTGAAGGATCGGCTATTCTGCGCGACGCGAATGGCGCTCGACTGCTGGGGTCGAGAAGTGCCCGTATCTTCAGGGGGTCGGAGCCGCCGGCAGAACTGGATGCCGGCTCCGGGCTGGACGTCCTCTTTAACCAGTAACCACCCAGACGATGGATTTCACTGCCGACGAGGTGCGCGTGCTCGGCGTGCTGATCGAGAAGGAACTCACCACCCCGGACTACTATCCTCTGACACTGAACTCGCTCACAACGGGTTGCAACCAGAAATCGAATCGCGATCCCGTGATGACATTCACGGAGACCCGGGCGATGCGCGCCCTGGACTCGCTGATGCGGGCGCGGCTCGTGGGACATGCCGCCGGTGGCGGTAGCCGGGCCGAAAAATTCCGACATGCCGTCGCCGAGGCGTGGAGCCTCGGTGCTCCCGAGTATGCGGTCTTGGGCGTTCTCATGCTTCGGGGACCGCAGACGGTTGGCGAACTCCGGGCGCGGACTGCCCGGCACCACGCCTTCGAGTCCCTGGAGGAGGTGGACGCCGTCCTGGTGGCCCTTAATGAACGGGAAGAACCGCTGGCGATGCAGTTGCCTCGACTCCCGGGTCAGAAGGAGGCGCGTTTCGTCCACCTTCTGGAAGGAGAGCCGGACCTGGAGGCGCTGGAAGCGGCCGCGGAGAAAGCGACGGTCCGCAAGTCAGACCTCGCCGATGAAATCACCGAACTGAGAGAACGCCTCGAAGCGCTGGAAGCAGCGTTCACGGAGTTCCGAACCCAATTCGAATAGCCGAGTCCGAGACTGAACATGACCCTAACAACCCCAACTGCCATCACCGCGCCCCGTGGAACGGTGCTCAGCTGCAAGGGCTGGCATCAGGAAGCGGCGCTGCGGATGCTGATGAACAATCTGGATCCGGCCGTGGCCGAGCGCCCGGAGGAGCTGATCGTCTACGGAGGAGGGGGCAAGGCGGCCCGTGACTGGGACAGCTACCACCGGATCGTCCAGACCCTGCGCAGGCTCGAGAATGACGAGACCCTCCTGATTCAGAGTGGTCGGCCCGCCGGCGTGTTTCGTACCCACGAGGAGGCACCGCGCGTGCTGATCGCGAACGCACATCTGGTACCGCGCTGGGCCACGTGGAGCGAGTTCAAGCGCCTTGATGCACTCGGCCTGACCATGTACGGTCAGATGACGGCCGGCTCCTGGATCTACATCGGCACCCAGGGCATCCTGCAGGGCACCTACGAGACGTTTGCGGAGTGTGCGCGGAAGTACTTCGGAGGCACGATGGAGGGCAGGCTGGTGGTGACGGCCGGTCTCGGCGGGATGGGTGGTGCGCAGCCGCTGGCGGCGACCATGAACGGCGGAGCCATTCTGGCCATCGAGGTGGATCCGGAGCGCATCCGCCGTCGCGTGGACACAGGATACTGTGACGAGATGGCCCACGATCTCGACGCGGCCCTGGAGCGCGTCCTGAACGCTCGGGAGAAGGGAGAGGCACTCTCGGTAGGCCTGGTTGGGAACGTCGCCGAGGTCCTGCCTGAGTTGGTGAGACGCGGCGTCACGCCAGACGTGCTGACCGATCAGACTTCGGCACATGATCTGGACGTCGGCTACATCCCCGTCGGCCACGACACCGCCTCGGCTGACCTGTTCCGGAAACGGGACGCGAAGGGCTACGAGGAGGCTGTACTGGACTCCATGGAGGCCCACATCGACGCCATGTTGGCGCTCAAGCTGGCAGGCGCTGTCACGTTCGATTACGGGAATAACCTGCGCGGCCAGGTTGCGGATCTTCGCGGCCGCGCGGATGCCTTCGACATCCCCGGGTTCGTGCCCGAGTTCATCCGGCCCCTGTTCTGCCGGGGCTCCGGACCGTTCCGCTGGGCCGCCCTCTCGGGGGACCCCCAGGACATTGCCGTCACGGACCAGGCCGTCCTGGAGACCTTTCCCGAAAAGGAGGCCCTGGCACGCTGGATCCACAAGGCTCAGGAGAAGGTGCATTTCCAGGGTCTCCCGGCCCGCATCTGCTGGCTGGAATACGGCGAGCGTGCGGAGATGGGCCTCAAGTTCAACTGGCTGGTCAAGAAGGGAAAAGTGCAGGCGCCGCTGGTGATCGGCCGCGATCACCTTGACTCCGGATCGGTCGCTTCGCCCAATCGCGAAACCGAGGGCATGAAGGACGGCTCAGATGCGATTGCAGACTGGCCCCTGCTCAACGCGCTGCTGAACACGGCCTGCGGCGCCAGTTGGGTCTCACTCCATCATGGTGGGGGTGTCGGCATCGGGTACTCCATTCACTCCGGCATGGTGTCGGTGGCCGACGGAACCGAAATGGCGGATCGTCGCCTGGAGCGGGTTCTGACAGCAGACCCCGGAACCGGCGTCATGCGGCACGCGGATGCGGGCTACGAGACCGCCATCGAAACGGCCAACGAGCGCGGGGTTGATCTCCCGATGGTGAACGGCGAATGATCCGAATAGCCACTCTGTATGAGGACCTGGGCGCGAGCATGGGTGCCCTTCGGGCGGACCCCGCGCGTGTCCTTCGGTCTCGCGCCCTGCTTGACGAGGCCATCGACTCAGGAGGCATTCACTACGGGGTCAATACGGGATTCGGGAAGCTCGCTTCGAAACGGATTCCGCCCGACAAGCTGCGGGACCTGCAGCGTAATATTCTGCTGAGCCATGCGGTCGGCGTCGGGAGGCCGGTGCCCCGAGAGATCGCACGACTGATGCTTCAGTTGAAGATCCATGCCCTCGGTCTGGGCTATTCGGGCGTCTCGGAAACCACGTTTCGGATGCTGTTGGAGCTGGAGTCCGCCAACCTCATCCCCTACATCCCGTGCAAGGGGAGTGTGGGCGCATCAGGAGACCTGGCGCCCCTGGCTCATCTGGCCCTTCCCTTGCTGGGAGAGGGGGCCTTTCTGGGCGAGGATGATCACGCCATCCCGGCCGGGCCGGTTCTCGCCTCCCGTGGTTTGGAGCCCATCGAGCTCCAGGCCAAGGACGGGATTGCCCTGCTCAACGGCACACAGCTGATGACCGCGTACGGGGCGTTCATCCTGAATCGAGCCAAGGCGCTGGTTCGCCTCGCAGACCTGATCGGGACCATGAGTCTGGAGGCCTTGCAGGGATCGGCGACTCCGTTCGACGAACGGATTCACGCAGTCCGGCCGCATCCGGGACAGGTCCGGGTGGCGGGGAACGTCCGCAGGTTGCTGGAAGGGTCGGAGATTCTGGAGTCGCATCGCAACTGCGGGAAGGTTCAGGATCCCTACTGCCTGCGATGCATGCCGCAGGTTCACGGCGCCAGTCGGGACGCGTTCGACCACGCCATTCGTGTTCTGGAGACCGAGATGAACGCCGTCACCGACAACCCCCTGGTGTTTGAGCCGGGCGACATCGTATCCGGCGGCAACTTCCACGGCCAACCGGTTGCCCTGGTCCTGGATTTTGCGGCGATCGCGCTGGCTGAACTGGCCAGCATTTCCGAGCGGCGCGTGTACCTCTTGTTGGAGGGGCACGACGGCCTGCCGACTCTACTGATGAAAGAGACCGGACTGAATTCGGGCTTCATGATTCCGCAGTACACGGCCGCCGCTCTGGTATCCGAAAACAAGATTCTCGCCCACCCGGCCTCGGTCGATTCGATTCCCACCAGCCTGGGCCAGGAGGACCATGTCTCGATGGGGGCAACGGCCGCGGTGAAACTCCTGCAGGTACTCGACAACGTCGAGCACGTCATGGCCATCGAGCTCATTACGGCGGCCCAGGCACTGGACTACCGGCGCCCGCTCAGGCCCGGTGCCGGGATTGCGCATGCCCACGAGCTCATCCGTGAGCGCATACCACACCGCGAGGCCGACTACTATTTCCAGGAGGATCTGACGCCGGCCATTGAGATGATTCGAAGCCCGGAGCTCGTCAACACGGTCTCCGATTTTCTGGACGCCTGATGCCGGTACTGCGAAACATCGGGAGTCTGGCGCGCTGCTCCGCCGGCGGTGGCCAAGCGGATATCCACACGGTAGCCGGGGCCGCCCTGATCTGGGATGAGGGCCTCATCCAGTGGGTAGGTCCCGAGTCCGAGCTTCCGACTGAGGGGTACTCAGGATTGAAGGGCGCCGATCTCGATGCCGGAGGTCGGTTGGTGATTCCCGGTCTGGTGGATTGCCACACACACCTCGCGTTCGGAGGCTGGCGGGCGGAGGAGTTCTCGCTGCGCGCCCGCGGCGCGTCCTACCTGGAGATCCTGGAGGCCGGCGGTGGCATTCGGTCCACCATGCGGCTGACGCGCGATGCGTCGGAGGATGCGCTCCTGTCCCGTTCCCGGGCGTTTCTGGCCGAGATGGCCTGCCTCGGCGTGACTACGGTGGAGGCCAAGAGCGGGTACGGCCTCAATCTGGAGGACGAGCTCAAGCAGCTTCGCGTGTATCGCCGGCTCCGCGAAGAGGATGGACTGCCACGTGTGGTACCGACCTTCCTGGGTGCCCACGTTTTGCCACCTGAATTTCAGGAGGCCGGAGCGTACATCGACTACCTCATCGCCGAGGTGCTTCCTGTGGTGGCCGGCGGCGGGCTGGCCGAATTTTGTGACGTCTTCGTCGAGGACGGCGCCTTCGACAGCGCGCTGGCCACCCAGCTGTTGCTGGCAGCCCAGGAACTCGGACTGGGCGCAAAGCTCCACGTGGACCAACTCGGAGACGGGGGTGGCGGCGAGTTGGCCGCGCGGCTCGGAGCCGTCAGCGCGGATCATCTGGAGTACACCTCCGAGAGCGGGATGCGGGCGATGGCCTCGGCCGGCGTGGTTGCGGTGGCGCTCCCCATTGCGACGATGTATCTCCGCCAGCGTCCCATGGACGGTCGGGCGTTCCTGGAGGCCGGCTGTCAGGTGGCCGTGGCCACGGATTTCAATCCGGGCTCCGCTCCGAGCTACCACCTGCCGCTTGCGCTCACCATGGCGTGCACGATGAATCGGCTCACGCCCTCGGAAGCCCTGAAGGGAGCCACCCAGATCGCCGCGAAGGCCATCGGAAGGCAGGGGAGCAGTGGCTCACTCGACCCCGGAAAGCGGGCAGATCTGGCGTTCATCGATGCCGAATCTGTCGACCATTGGCTGTATCATTTCGTCCCCAACGCGGCCCATCGCGTATTCATTGCCGGAATGCCGGTCGGTCCGGAGTAAGCATGCAGGAGCCCATCGCCATCATTTCTACTGGTGGCACCATCGACAAGGTCTACTTCGACGCCTCCAGCGACTATCAGGTGGGCGAGCCTCAGATCGCAGAGATTCTTCGCATGGTCGGGGCGCAGGTAGAGTTCACGGTTGAGACGCCCTTCCGCAAGGACAGTCTGGAGATGACGGAGGCCGATCGAGATGAGATCTGCCGCAGGGTTGAGGCCACCGAGGCGCGGCGTGTCCTGATCACGCACGGAACAGACACGATGGTTGAAACCGGTAAGGCGCTGGCCGCCGTGAAGGGAAAAACCATCGTGATGGTCGGATCCCTGGCGCCTGCGCGGTTCAAGAACTCCGACGCCGAGTTCAACATCGGTTTTGCACTGGCTGCCGTGCAGACGTTGCCGGAAGGGGTCTGGGTCACCATGAACGGGCGAGTTTTTGCCTATGATGCCGTCCGGAAAAACCGGACACTGAACCGGTTCGAGCCGGTTTGAACCTGTGTGACGTGCGCATCCGGATATCGTTATATGGCCTGATCAGTCTGATCTGGGCGCCCCTCGTGGTCGGCCAGGAGTGCCCGGCCGTGTCCGGTTTTTTCCAGCCGAGTCTTGAGCGGGATATCGGCATGGCGCCATTCGGGCACGTCCAGCCTGCCCTCCGGATGGATACCCGATGGGGTACGCCCTCGGCTCGGGCCCCGGCGCTGGTCTATGCCTCCGATCCGGGAGAGGGCGCGGTGATCGAGGTTCAGCTGGAGCGGCTCTTCGGCGCCGGGGACCGGCTCGAAGGGCAGTATGTCCGTGTCGGATCTGACAGGCTCGATTCACCCGGCACGGCCGCGCCGGGGAAGGATGGTCAGGCTGATTTTCGATTCGAGCCCAATGATCCGGAAACCGAGGACTGCCTGGCCGACCTCGGCGACTGTTCGCCATTCGATGCGGTCAACGTGTACCACCACGTTGACCGGTTTGCCACGGAGTTCTGGCGCGACAGGATGGCCTTTGATCCGCCGTTTCAGGCGGACGTGGTGACCCATATCGCCGGCGATGGCGCCTTCGCAGACGCCGAGAGGGATCTGGTCAAGTTGGCGGTGGGCTCGATCTTCATGCATAACGCGGCCAAGTCGGACGACATCATCTATCACGAGTACGTCCACCTGGTCAGCGCCGCGCTTGGTTTCGTGTTGGATACAAATTCCAGCGATGAGGCCCAGGCCATTGCGGAGGGTTACGCCGACTATTTTACGGCCACCTTCACCGATGATCCAAGGATCGGAGAGTGGGTGGTGACGTGTCCGGATCGACAGGCCTGCGATGGGCCTCGGGACGATCAGGACCTCCGGACGCTGGCGACGGATGCCGGCCAGTGGAACTGGAGGGGAGGCAATCCGGAGACCTCGCTCAAGTACGGGGTGTGCACCCGGTTCCATACGGGCGACCTCAAGTGCAAGACCAGCTGGAACAACTATACGCCGCGTTACACCTGGGCCATCATTTGGGGGAGTCTGCTCTGGGACGTACGCTCAGTGCTGGGAGCGGATGTGGTGGATGCCCTGGTGATGGAAGCCATGCGAAACAGTCGCGGAGATTCGGAGACGTTGGAGCGTGCAGCGGGTCGCCTCATCGACGCTGATCAGCGGCTGTACGGTGGCAGTCATCGGAGCCTCGTGGAGACGGCCGCTGCCAACCGCGGAATCGGCGTGGTAACCGCGTTGGAGCGGGATCATCCGGCCCTTCCTTTCGATGTCCAGGTCCACCCCGCGCCGGCAACCACTCGAGTCAACATTGAGCTTTCGATGCCGCACGGAGGCTCCGCCGACATTCGCGTCTTCGATGTCACGGGTCGACAGGTGGACCGATTGGACTCGGGGCCGTTCACGGCCGGCGAGTCGCGACTCGCCTGGGCCGTGAGCGGCGTGGCGCCTGGGCTCTATTTCGTCCGGATCCAGACAGCGGAGGGCTCCAGGGCTGTGCCCGTAATCGTGGCGCGATAGCGGAACTACCGTCTGCGGCGGGCCTATATCGGACTCGCAATTCTGCCCCGTGACCTCCCCCACATTGGCTTTACCGTACGCAATCAGAGAAGGACTTTCCGGCTTCCGGCGCGCGGCGTTTGCGTCTGCGGCTTCGACCGGGGCCATGGCCGTGGCACTCATTCTGGTGAGCGTGTTCTTCGCGCTTGCCTTTGAGGCCCAGCAGGTGGCTTCCTGGCTGCGACAGCGCGTCGGCGAGATCGAGGTCTTTCTCGAGGACGTAGATGATCGCACCGGACAGACCGTTCATGACCGGATCAAGGTCCAACCGGGGGTGGATGCCACCGAGTACATCTCGCGCGCCGAGGCCGCCGAGATCTTCAGGCAGGAATTTGGCGAAGGCGCCGAGGCGTTCTTCGACGCGCCGTTCCTTCCGGCATCCATCCGCTTTACGGTCACCGGCGCGTACGCCAACCCCGACAGCCTGGCAATCCTCGCGGACCGGGTGGCCACGTGGTCGAACGTGGACGACGTGCTGTTCAATCAGCCGCTGCTGGTCAAGGTTCAGAAGAACCTTCGGCTGCTCACTGTGGGAGGGAGTGCCCTGGCACTGCTGGTTCTGCTCGCATCCATCTTCCTGGTGGCCAACACCATCCGGCTGACCATCTATGCGCGGCGACTCCTGATAAGAACCATGAAGCTGGTCGGTGCCACGGATCGGTTCATTCGCCTTCCGTTCGTGATCGAAGGAATGCTTCAGGGCCTGGTGGCAGCTGTCGTTGCCCTGGGCGCGCTGTCCGGGTTTTACATACTGGCAGTGCGCACCCTGCCGCAGCTACCGCCGGTTGGGTCCGACGAACTGGTCATCTTCAGCGTGGCCGTCCTGATCGCGGGCGTGCTGCTGGGCTGGTCCGGCTCGGCCGTCTCGGTCCGCCGCTTCGTGAGAAAGGTCGCCCTCCACTAGGACCAGGCTACCACGAGTCTACGGCGCTGGTACTACGGCCACGATACGCAGAGGCCCGCCTGAGCCGCGGGCTATCTTCATGGGCAGGGCGATAATGTAAAACCCGGTTGCCGGCAGGGCACTCATGTCCGCCACGTTCTCGAAAGCCGGAATATTCTCCTGAAAGAGAATGCGATGGGTTCGAAAGTCCGTCGACTGACCGTGATCGATGGACGCGGTATCGAGTCCGAGCGCGGCGATGGACCGATTTGCGACCAACCATTCGGCAGCCTCCGGGGCCAGCCCGGGAAAGTGCAGGTCGACCGTGGCGCCCGGCCCCCTGCCGTCGGTGCCCATGTACCGAACCCGGTCCGGCCAGAATTGCGAGAAGCCCGTTCTGATCAGGAGGATGTGCCCATCGGGGATCTGGCCGTGTACCGCTTCCCATCCCAGGAGGTCGTCGACCGAAACCAGGTAGTCGGAATCGGCGGCTGCCTGCTCGCTGACATCGACGAGGACCCCAGGCGCAACCAGGCGATCAAGAGGAACCTCATCGGTACTCTGCTTGCCCTCGGAGAAATGGACCGGGGCGTCCAGATGCGTGCCTCCGTGCTCCGCCGTGCGAATCGTGTTGGCCTCATACCAATAGCCCCCCTCGGTCATCCCCTGAAAGTCCACTTCAAGTTCAAACCCGCTGGCGGTCGGCCAGTAGGGCGTGGTGGCGTCAAAACTGTGGGTGAGGTCAATCAGCTGCCCCGTCGGAAACGGAGGGGGGCTGCCGGGTGGGTCCACGGGGGCGCAACCAGCCAGAAGCAAGGCAACGAAAAGCGTTCGCATGAGTCGGGGAGGGAGTTTTGGCAACTTTTGTCTATGGTAATGACGGGCGCGTTGAGAGGCACGAAACCGGCGGGCGGACGTATGAGGCGCGTGACCGTTGGCCTGATATATGACCTGCATGAAGCGTATCCCTGGCGTCCGGGTGACCCCGGGGATGCGGATGCGGAATACGAGCCGATTGAGACGGTGGAAGCCCTGGAAGAAGCCCTTTCCCGCCTCGGGCACACTTCCCTTCGCATCGGCACAGCCCGCGACCTACTTCGCAACGGCCCCGGAGGCATCGATGCGGCCGTGAACATTGCCGAAGGGGCGTGGACACGAAATCGCGAAGGCTGGGCCCCGACGCTCCTCGAAATGTGGGGCGTGCCCTACGCCGGATCGGATGCCCTGGCCCTCTCGCTGAGTCTCGACAAGGTCTATACCAAGCAGGTTGCCGGTGTCCGGACGCCGGCCTTCGCTGTCGTCGCGCCGGGACAACGCGCCGCGGCGCCGCCCGCGCCGGGACAATATGCCGCAGCGCCGCCCGCGCCGTTTCCGCTCTTCGTCAAGCCTCGCTATGAGGGTACCGCCAAGGGTATTCGGCCATCGAGCGTGGTCCACGATCTCGCTTCCCTCGACCGGGAGGTGGCTCACATCCACGCGGCCTATCGGCAGGACGCCCTGGTGGAGCAGTTCATACAGGGCGGAGGGGAGTACACGGTGGCCGTGGTCGGCCATCCGCCGAGGGCGTTGCCCAAGCTGGAGCGCGCTCTGGACCCTGAGACCGGAATTGGAAGCCATGCCGTCGAGCGGCACGGGATAGAGACCTGGGTCCTTGAGGGCGGAATCGACGCCGGGCTCGAGGCCGAGATGCAGCAGATGTCTCTGAATGCGTTTGCTGCCCTCGGGTGCCGCGACTTCGCGAGGGTGGATTTTCGGGTCGATGGAAACGGTATCCCCTGGTTCCTGGAGATCAACCCCCTCCCCACGTTTGCGCCAGACGGCACGTTTGCCGTGTTGGCCGAAGTGATGGGCCAGTCCTATCCCGAATGGCTCTCGAAGGTGCTCGATGAGGCGTTGAACCGGGCACTGGCCGAGGCTGGCCCGAGCTACGTTGATCATGCCTAGGCCCGCGCACGTCAGGCCGGAAGACTGGGACGATTGGCGCTGGCACATGCGTCATCGCATTTCGTCTCTGGAGAGGCTCTCCGATTGGATCGAGCCGACGGCCGACGAACGGGCGGGTATCACGGCCACCCAGGGCATTTTCAGGTGGACGATCACTCCGCACTACGCCTCGCTGATGGACGCGCGTGAGGACTCCTGCCCGGTTCGCCGTCAGGTGGTCCCGCTGGAAGAGGAATGTGCGCCGGATCTGGTGGGCGTCGTGGATCCGCTGGAGGAGGTGGCTCACAGCCCGGTCAAGAATCTCATCCACAATTACAGGGATCGCGTGGCGTTTTGTGTCACGTCAGAGTGCGCCATCTATTGCCGGTACTGCCTGAGAAAGCGGATGGTGGGCGATTCCGACGCCATGATGCGGAAGTCGGAGTTGAACGATGCGGTGGCCTACATAGCGGCCCATCCTGAAATCCGGGACGTCCTCTTGACCGGCGGCGATCCGCTCACGTTTTCGGACGGCGCGATCGAGCGGATTGTCTCGGCACTTCGGTCGATTTCGCACGTCCAGGTCATCCGGCTGGGATCCCGGATGCCGGTCAAGCTCCCGCAGCGCATCACGCCTGCCCTGACCGAGATGCTGGGCCGCTACCATCCGGTGTGGGTCAACACGCACTTCAATCACCCAAAGGAACTGACGCCCGAGTCCACTAAAGCCTTGGGGCTTCTGCTCGACTCGGGGGTACCGGTGGGCAACCAGACGGTCTTGCTGAGAGGCATCAACGATCGCGAGGAGACCCTAAGAGACCTGTTCAACGGACTGGTGGCCCGCCGCGCCCGTCCGTACTACCTCTACCAGGCCCAGTTGATAGGCGGCACCCGACACCTGAGGACGTCTATTGAGCGCGGAATGGAGCTCATGGAGCGTCTTCAGGGCACCATGACGGGCTTTGCCATTCCGTCGTACGTGCTGGACACACCGCATGGGAAGGTGCCGCTCACGGGCTCCTGGGTGATGGGCCGGTGTGGCGACCATGTCGTGATGAAGACAACCCGCGGGACCGTATGGGCAGAGCCCAATCCTCGACCGCTCGGCGACCCATCACGGCCGCTTCCGGAGATAGCCATGCCCGAAGGTGCGGAGACTATTCCTACCGGGGCCGCCCGTTTCGGGGAAGATCGCTGGGTAGTTCCTGCCTGATCAGCGGAGCAGCGTTACGGACCGCGTGAGCACGAAGTCGCGGCCGGAAAGCCGATACATGTAAAGTCCGGTGGGCAGGTGGCTGGCGTCGAAGCGGACTTCGTGTTGCCCGGCAGCCCAGTAGCCGTCTGCCAGGCGCTCCACCTCGCGGCCGAGCATGTCGTAGACCACCAGGCGAACGTCAGAGCCCGTTGGCAACGCGAAGCCGAGGGTGGTGGATGGGTTGAAGGGGTTCGGAAAAGCCGGCATCAGGGAGACCTGACCGGGAAGAACCAGGTCATCCTCCGCGGCTGCACCCAGAGCGCCGTAGGCCATGCAGGTGACGGCCTCGTAGTCTCGATTGCTGTTCACGCCGATCGGAGCGAACGGAGTGACCTGGCCGGTGGCCGCGTCAAGCTCCACCATGTTCTCGCCATCGCCACCCGGAGTCGCATACAGGCGGCCACTGGCTTCGAAGGTGAGGCCTTCGAGATCGGCCATGGTCAGCGCAGCGATGCTGCTGGCCACCCCGGTCTGCCGGTCAATCGTGACGAGGGTCGAGTTTTGCTGCGTGTCCGTGACCACGGCAAACAGTTCGCCTGTGGTGGGACTCATTGCGATGTCGTCCACATCGATATCCTGACCGCTGAATTCTACGCGAACATAGTCACGTCCATTGCCGAAGGCATCCTGTACCACCCGGCCGCTGGCAGGGTCAATCTGTACGAGAAAGTCCGCGTCCGGCCTGCGGATGGATCCCCAAAGCTCTGCCGTCTGGGGATCGAAGGTCATCCCGTCGACGTCGCCGGCACTCAGCGGACCCTCGTCGCCATACGCTGTACCCAACCACCCGATCGGGGCAAAGCGGCCCGTTGTCAGATCAATGTTGCCCAAGAGGCCACCATCCGCGGCGTAGACGGACGCATGGAAGGGATGAAAGGCGACGGCCTCGATATTCAGGGTGCCTGTCTGGCCGATTTCCTGCTCCATGCCTGTCGACTTGTGGACGGCCGTCAGTACGTCGGCGTCGAAACGGACGCCGTTGTTGTCGGCCACCAGATAGCAGTAGTCCGCGGTGTCGGCAGTTTGGCCGAGGGCCGGCAAGGCTACGAGTGCGAAGAAGGCGATCCAGGCAATACGAGCAGACATGGCGTCATCCGATAGAGTGCAATCATATCGGGTATCGGCCTCTGGGCCGGGGGCTGAAGTCGCGCGGGCCAGACCCCAAGTCGCGCGGGCCAGACGCCAGGTCGCGCGGGCCAGACGCCCAAGTCGGGCGGGGCAGACCCCAAAAAGGGAGGGCCGGCCCCCGCAACGGAGCCGGCCCTCGAGGATCAAGAAGTCGTGTCGGGGAGAGACGTCTACTTGATCAGAATCATGGGTCTGGCGTGAACGCCGGAGGCGGTTACCATGCGGGCGAAGTAGGTGCCGCTTGGCATGGCCTCGGCGCGGAAGGTCACCTCGTGGCGCCCGGCGGCGATGTTGCCGTCGTGCAGGAGGGCCACTTCGCGACCGAGGACATCGTACACGGCCAACCGGATTTGTCCGGACTCAGGCACCTGGAAGGTCACCGTCGTCTGCGGATTGAACGGGTTGGGGTAGTTGCCGTCCAGCGCGTACTCGGCTGGTAGTTCCGTCACCGGCTCATCCTGCGAGGCCGTCGAGAAGGCGCCCGTCACAGGAACGCCCGTATCGGTGGCCGAGAGCCCGAAGCCTCCAACGGTACCGGCGACCGGTCCGTTCGTCAGCGTGTGCGCGCCGAAGGGCAGACTCGAGGAGACCACCTGCATCAGGAAGTCGCCGTTGGACGCCGTCGCGAAGCGAACCTGACCGTCATCACCGGAGGTGGCCTGTGCGACCAGCACATCGCCGATATCCAGCGTTCCGTTTGCGTTGAGGTCACGGAAGAGATCGACCTCGACACCGGCAAAGCCGCTTTCGCCGCTCTGGAAGAGCCCGTCGCCGTTGGCGTCGGAGAAGAGGGTCGTCCCGAGTTCGTTGACCCTGCCGGTCAGACAGTCAAGGCCGCCGTAGCCGCCGCCGGTGGGGTAACCACTGCCGCCGGTGCCGGAGCCGCCCGTGCCGTAGCCCGGCGTGTAGCCCGAACCATGGCCCGGCGCCGTCGGCGCGCCAGGATCCGTGTAGCCGACGCCGTTGCCGGCCGATCCGTACGAACCCTGACCCAGCGTCGCCTCGATGGTGATCGAGATATCGATGCCGATGTCCAGGTTGATCAGGAGCGGAATGTCCGTGGCCGTCGAAGCGAACAGTTCGCCGTTGTTGAAGAACGACAGTCCGTTCAGCCTGGCCGTTCCCAGATCGCGAACCTCATCGACCGTCCCGAAGGTGCGGTCAATGCGGGCCATGCGGGCGCTGGTTCCGTCCGCCGTTCCCACGGCGTAGAGCCCGCCGTCCACCGGATTGATGGCGATATCGTCCACCTGGGGAAGATCGGCTCCCACCATGAGGTAGTCGCTGCGGGGCCCAAAGGCGCCCTTCACGGCCATGCCTGACAGCGGGTCAATCTCAATGACGAGGTCATCGGCGCCCTCCCGCTGCACGATGCCGAACAGGCGACCCTGGAAGGGATCGAAGGTGAGGCCGGTCACGCCCGAGAAGTCCTGAGAGCCGGCACTTCCCTCGCCGGAGCCGATCATTCCGATGCGGGAGAACTCGCCGCTGACGGGATCGACCATCCCAAGCGCCTCGCCATCGGTCGCGTAGAGCGTCTCGTTCCACGGGCTGTAGGCCACCGCCGCGAGGTCTTCGGAAAGGCCGGATAGGCGAACATCAGATAGCGCACCCGGGGCGAACGTGGTCACCTCGCGGTTACCGGTCAGATAGCACAGCGGGTCATCGCTGGGCGCCTGAGGGTAGGACGGGTACGACTCACGGAAGCCGAACTGGATGCCGGTTACGTGGCTGCCGCCCGATACCCAGACCGGCACGCGGGCCGCGGTGGTCCGGAAGAACCCGGCCGGGATCGTGATATCCAGAATGCGGACACAGTACTCGCCTGTCTCGACATCCCAGAAGGTGAAGTTGCCGCTCTTGTCAGAGTCGAGGGTGGCGATCTCCACATCGTCGAACGTACCGCAGGTGCGGTCATAACCGATGGTCAGCAGGTCCACCTCGAAGCCGCCAAGGCCGGTCTCGTAGTGGTTGAAGAGACCGTCGACATTGGTGTCGAGGAAGACCATTCCTGAGATCGATCCGGCCGGCTCAGGCGCCTGGTCCACGAAGATGGAAACGCAGTCCTGATCGTCCTCGGCATCGGGGCCGCCAACAAGCTTGCCGTAGGCCTCGGCACCGGAGCGCGAGTCTCGGTCGCCCTGATCGGCGTCCCAGATCTCGGCGCAGTTACGGATCTCACCGTCGTCGTCCACGCGGGCCTCGAAGGAGACCGTGAGCGACTTGCCGGGGCGGATCTCGTTGACCGTCCAGGTGAAGGCGTGCTCGTCGAAGGTGACGCCGCCCGGCTGTCCGGGGATGCTGGAATCGGTGGCCGATCCCTCCTGAAACCATAGGCGCTTGGAGATATAGTCCTTGATGACCACGTTCGTGGCCGAGGCCGTGGGGATCCGCGTGCCCTGCTCAAACTCACGGTTGGTCACGGTGATCGAGTAGGTCACGAAGTCGCCAACCCGCGGCGTCTCGTTGGATACGACCTTGATCAGTTCCAGGTCAGGCCGCCTGGGTGTTACCCAGACAGACACACAGGCCTGGTCGTCCTCCGCCTCGTAGCCATAGGCCAGCGGTCCGCCGGCCTGAACTGCCGTGCGCGAATCGCGGTCGTTCGGGGCCGCGGCGTGCACCTCGGCGCAGTTGGAGTACTCACCGGCGTTGACCATCTCGGCCTGCATGACCAGTGTCAGAGACTTTCCGGCCCGCAGGGACTCGATGTACCAGGACGTGTTGTGCGGGTTGAATGTGATGCGGTTCGCGCCGCCGACCGTGGCCGAGCCGTCCACGTAGTGCTGTCCGGGCTGCAGGTAGTCGGCAATCGTGATGTCCGTGGCGTCGGCCGTCGGAATCTGTCGTCCGTCAATGTGATCCCGGTTGGTCACCGTGATCGAATAGGTGACGATGTCACCCTGGATGGGGTTCGCGTTGTCGACCACCTTGAGGACCTCAAGGTCGACCAGGAGCGCGCCGGCCCACATGCTGGCGCAGTCTTCATCGTCCTGACGCTTGGCGCCCACGAGCGGTCCTCCGGCCTCGGCGCCGGTGGTAGAGTCGCGGTCGGGCATGTCGGCATCCCAGACTTCGGCGCAGTTGGTGTATTCGCCCTCGGCCTCCACTTTGGCGCGGATGACGAGCGATGTGGCCTTGCCGGGGTTCAGTTCCTCGAGGTGCCATGTGGTCGTTGCCTCGTCAAACGTACCGAGGCCGGTACTGGCGTCCACCAGCGTGAGGCCGTGCGGGAGGTAGTCCTTGACCTGAATGTCGCGGGCAATATTGGTCGGGAACGTCCGGCCGTCTTTCGATTCGGTGTTGTTGGCCAGCGTGACGGTGAAGGTGACGATGTCTCCCTCCAGCGGGTAGGGGTTGTCCACCACCTTGGTGACCTCCAGGTCGATGGTCTTTCCCTGTGCGGGGCGGACGATGACCATGGACGTATTGTTGGCCGGAGTCATGTCCGGCAGCGTTCCGCCGCTCTCCACGGTGGCCGTGTTGGTAAACGTCGTGTTGCACGCGACCCAGCCGAACTGGCTGTAGGTGGCCGACTCGCCGGCACCCAGATTCAGCACCCAGGTCACGGTCTTGTAGTCGCCGACCTGTGCGTAGCCGCGGGACACGGTCGGTCGGTTGATGCGGTCAAAGCACCCGTTTGGGTCTGCCATCACGTCGCGGATGACCACACCGTAAACGGCCGGGCCGTGGTTGGTGACGGTAAAGTTGAACTCGATACGCTGACCGACCACGGGATCGGCATGCGAAACGGTCTTGATGACCTCGATGTCCGTGCTCGGAACCGGGTTGACCCACACCTCGGCCGAGTGGCCGCTGTTGTTGGTGTCCGGGTTGGATCCCGACGTGATAATCGAGGCCTTGTTGGAGAATGCCGTGTTACAGGTGACCCGCACGGCCTGCGTCACCGTCAGCGTCTGTCCGGCGCCCATGGTGCCGGTCCAGAGGAAGCCCTGCTCGGGGGTGCCCGTCCAGTTGCCGTGCGAGAACTGCGGCTGGCCGATCACCTCGGCACAGTCGGCGCCGTCGTTGAAGACGTCCCGGACCTTGGCCAGGTTGGTGGCCTCGCCGTAGTTATGGACGGTGACCGTGAAGTCAATCCGCTCGCCGATTGCGGGCGATGCGTTCGAGACCGTCTTTGTGAGTTTGAGATCAGATCCGCCGTCAAATCCTGAAGCGGCCTGCGCCGAAGGAACCCCAAGAAGGAGTGCCGTGGCTGCAGGCAGCAGGGCCTTGCCGATCCGATGGAGGAGAGAGTGTGACATAATTGTCCGGTGTGTGAGCGGGTGCTTGGGCTTGGGCGAGAGAGTCCCGCCAGGGAAAAAGCAGGACCGCAGGGCGGGCGCCCTGCGGTCCTGCATCCCGCTTACTTGAGGAGGACCATGGTCCGTGTCTGGACGCCAAGGGCGCCAGACAGGCGGGCCATGTAGGTGCCGCTCGGGAGGTCGTCGGCTTCGAAGGTCACATCGTGCACGCCGCCTCCGATGACACCGTCGATGAGGACGGACACTTCACGTCCGAGGACGTCATGGACCGAGAGGCGGATCTGACCGCTCTCCGGCATCTCGAAGCGAACCGTGGTCTGCGGATTGAACGGGTTCGGGTAGTTGCCCGCCAGTCCGAAGCCGCTCGGCAGATCGAGATCCGACTCGTTGGCCGTTCCCAGAGCGCCGCCGGCAGCGACGTTGAGCCCGTATCCGTCGACCGCAGCAGCGACTACCATCGGCGTGCCGGCATCATTCGCCTGCATCAGGAAGGCGCCCGTCGCAGCGACTGCGAACATGGCTTCGCCATCTTCTGCCGTGGTCGTCGCGACCAAAAGGTCGGTGCTGGAGATGAGGCCATCTTCGTCCAGGTCGCGGTAAAGGTCCACCTGCGTTCCGGTGGCAACGGCCACCGAGAGGTAGGACGGAGCGGCCGTGAGGCAATCGATGGACTCGTAGTCACGGTTGCCGTCGACTCCGATGGAGGCGTGAACCGTGACCTGCAGGCTGTACTTGTCAATCTCCACGATGGCTTCGGTGCCTTCGCCGGCGGTGCCGTAGAGCGTGCCGTTGTTGAAGAAGGCCAGGCCCTCGACGTTGTCAACGGGCAGCTCAAGCACCTTGTTGATCCAACCCGTGTTCGGGTCGATGACCACCAGGCGGCTGTGCATGCCATCGTGGTTGTTGATGGCGAAGAGCTTCTTCGTCTCCGGATCGATAGCCAGATCATCGATGTCGTCCAACTCAGGTCCGTAGTAGGAACCGGTTTCGGGCTGGATGACCAGGTAGTCCACGCCGTAGCCGAACGCGTTCTTGACGGCGCTTCCGGTGGAGGCATCGATCTGGATGAGCAGATCGCGCTCGCCGGTCCGGCGAACCGAGCCAAACAGCGTCTCGGAGTAGGGGTCGAAGGTCAGGCCGTCGACGTCCAGGAACGCGAGCCACCCGTCCGCACCCTCGCCGCCACCGTACTCGCCAATCTTGGTGTACGTGCCGGAGTAGAGGTCCAGCGTACCCAGGGAGCGAGCGTCCGAAGCGTAGAGTCGCTTGTTCCAGGGATTGAAGGCAATCGCCTCAATCAACTCGGTCTGTGTGCCACCAATCACGACGTCCTGATAGGCGCCTTCGTTGAGGCGAGTCAGCACATCAGCGCTTCCGTATCCGGTGCCGTCGTTGTCCGCCACCAGGTAGCAGAGCGCGTCGCCAGAGGGCGGCGGCGGCGGAGGCGTGTAGCCGGACTTGAAGCCGAAGTTGACCACAACGTTGCCGCCCGCGGTGACCACCACCTTCACTGGATCCGGTGATGTGCGGGTGTAACCGTAAGGGATGGCCGCATCCAGGATGCGGACGCAGTAGGTACCGGCATCCACGTCCCAGAAGCTGTAGGCGCCGTAGGCGTCCGTGTCATCCGTCGCCAGCTCGGTGTCATCGTAGCCACCGCAGACGTAGTCAGAACCGAGGTCCGTGAGGTCTACCTCGAATCCGGGGAGGCCTTGCTCGCCGTAGTCCAGGATACCGTTGTAGTTGAGGTCGTGGAAGACCACACCGGTCACGGAGCCCTTTCCTGCGGGAGGAGGCACGATGCCGCCGCCGACCCAGTAGGCCACGCAGTCGTCATCGTCTTCGTCGCCGATGAGTTTGCCACCGGCCACCTCACCCGACTTCGAGTCACGGTCCAACTGGTCCGCGTCCCATACCTCGGCGCAGTTCTCGAACTCGCCCTTCTGATCGACCCGTGCCTTGAGTTTCAGCGTCACCGACTGTCCGGCGGCGATCCACTCGATCTTCCAGGTGTTGTTGACCGTGTCGAAGGTGATGCCGTTGGATCCGGCGTAATCGCTGGTTCCTCCAATCACCCACAGGCCGGCGGGGAGGTAGTCCTTGACGAAGACGTTGGTGGCCTTCGCGGTCGGTACCTGCTGGTAGTTCTCGACGTCGTTGTTTGTGACCGTGATGGTAAAGGTCACGTGGTCTCCAACCTCCGGGTTGGTGTTGTCAATGGCCTTGTCCAGTTCCAGGTCGATCAGCGGCTTTTCGGCCTCGGCCACCCAGAAGTCGACGCAGTCGTCGTCGTCCTCGTCACCGACCAGAGCGCCACCGGCTTCGGCACCGGTCTTGGAGTCCTTGTCTTTCTGGTCCGCATCCCAAACCTCAGCGCAGTTCTTGAACTCGCCGGCCTTCTCGGCACGTGCCTTCAACGTGAGGACCACCGAATCGCCAGGACCGATCCATTCGATCGACCACTTGATGTTGGTGTCATCGAACGTCACGCCGTGTGAGGACGCGTAGTCGCTTGAACCCTCAATCAACCAGAAGCCCTGGGGCAGGTAGTCGGTCACCATCACGTTGGTGGCCTTCACAACCGGACCGTACTGGTCATTGTTGGTGACAACGATTGTGAACTCGGCGACATCGCCGACCGCGAGGTTGGTCTTGTCCATGGTCTTGGTGACCTCGAGGTCGATGAAGGCCGGCGTCGCCCAGAGGGAGGCGCAATCCTGGTCGTCCTCGGCATTCGCGCCACCGACAAGCTCTCCGCCTGCTTCGGCACCCGTCTTGGAGTCGCGGTCCAATTCGTTATCGTCCCAGACCTCGGAGCAGTTCGTGAACTCACCGTCCGTGTTGACAACCGCCTCAAGAACCAGCGAGAGGCTCTTGCCGGCTCCCAACTGGTCGATGTGCCAGGTGGTGCTGCCTTGGTCGAAGTACGTCCCAGCCGGTGCAAGCGCCTGGTGCAGACCCAGACCCTGCGGGAGATAGTCCTTGACCTGAATGCCGGTAGCGGTGGCCGTCTCGGCCGTTCCAAACTCGTCGTTGTTCTTCACGGTGATCGTGAAGCTCACCTTGTCGCCGACGGTTGGGTAGGCGTTGTCCACCACCTTGGTCAGCTCCAGGTCAATCGTCCGGGGGCTGGCCCAGAGGCTGGCGCAGTCCTGATCGTCTTCGGCATCCGGGCCGCCGACCAGCTCGCCATACGCTTCGGCTCCAGTCTTGGAGTCACGATCGAATTCGTTGTCATCCCAAACCTCGGCGCAGTTGGTGAACTCACCGTCCTTGGAGACGAGCGCACTGATAACCAGCGAGATGCTCTTGCCGGCGTCGAGCTGATCTACGTGCCAGGTGAGGCTTCCCTCGTCAAACGAGACGCCGTACCCGAGGGGAGATGCCTCATGAAAGGTCAGTCCGTGCGGGAGGTAGTCCTTGACCTGAATGCCCGTTGCCGTGGCCGTCTTGACCGTACCGTACTCATCGTTGTTGGTCAGGGTCAGGGTGAAGTTGATCTTGTCACCGACGGTCGGGTAGGCGTTGTCGACCACCTTGGTCAGTTCGAGGTCGATGGTCCGCGGCTGTGCCCAAAGGCTGGCGCAGTCCTGGTCGTCTTCGGCGTCCGCGCCGCCGACAAGCTGTCCGTACGCTTCAGCGCCCGTCTTGCTGTCGCGGTCCCTCTGATGGGCGTCCCAGACTTCCGCGCAGTTAGTCAACTCGCCATCCGTTACGACGAGCGCCGTCAGAACCAGCGAGATGCTCTTGCCAGCTTCCAGACGATCAATCGTCCACGTGGTGCCAGCCGCATCGAAGGAGCTGCCATAGCCGCTTGAGCCCTCGTGGAGCTGCAGACCGAGCGGCAGGTAGTCGGCTATCTGGATTCCGGTGGCCGTGGCCGTCGGGACCGTCTGTCCGTACTGATCAATGTTGTTGTTGGTGAGTGTCAGCGTGAACGTCACCTTGTCGCCGACCGTAGGATTCTCGTTGTCCACCACCTTGGTGAGCTCGAGATCGATACGTGGCTTCAGGAATCCGAATTTGATGCCCGTCACATCCTGACCTGCCTCGAGTTTGACCTTGACTGGATTCGCCGTCGTCCGCTGAAAGCCTTGGGGAATCGTGATGTCGTCAATCTCAACGCAGTAGGTGCCGGGTACTACATCCCAGAAGGTGTAGTTGCCGTTGCTATCGGAATCGGTGGAGGCGACCTCGGTGTCATCGTACGTACCGCACGTATGATCATCGCCGATGGTGTTGAGGTCAATTTCGAACCCCCCCAGACCGCCCTCGTAGCTGTCAAAGAGGCCATTGCCGTCCAGGTCATCGAAGACCATTCCGGAAATGGAGCCGGAGGCCACGCCCCAGAATTCCGCGCAGTCCTCGTCGTCCTCACCGTTGTATAGACCGGCAAGAGGACCGTAGGCCTCGGCCCCGGTCTTCGAATCGATGTCCTGCTGATCGGCGTCCCAGATCTCTGCGCAGTTCTTGAACTCGCCAACCTCGTTGACGCGTGCTTTGAACTGGAGATCAACCGACTGCCCGGCGTTCAACCACTCGATTTTCCACGTCAGCGTGCTGAAATCAAAGGTGATGCCGTTCTCGCCGCCGGTGGTGGCCGAATAGGCCAGCGCGGTGAGTCCGTTGGGCAGGTAGTCCTTTACATAGATGTTCGTTGCCTTCGCGGCCGAACCGTAGAACGGCTTGTTGGAAACCGTAATCGTGTAAATGACATCCTCACCCTTGGCAGCATACTGCTTGTCGACGGCTTTGGTGAGCTCAAGGTCAACCTTGGGCGTATAGGATTGAGCGGCGGCCGGCAAGGCCACGGCGAGAAGCAGGAGCGCGAAGAGCGCCCAGGCAGTGAAGTCTGCGATCGAAGCGCGGGAGCGCGAACGGATGCGATTTTGACTGGTCATGGCGTAGCTGTCTTCCAACATGGTTGGATGCGATCTCGACGACCATCGAGCGAACTCGATCTCTGCCGGGTGGCAGAAGGTCATCAGGTGTATGGTTCAGCGGACGCCGGGGGATATGTGGTTTGCAGACCGAAGTCTGCGGTCGAGTCGGTAGAGCGCAACCTCCGTTGATCCGGCTCGGGTCTTGGCCAGGGGTTCCTGACTGCGACCAGAGGTTATAACGGGGTTGAGATGGGGATTTGCGCTCCTATGAGGGGCCGGAATGTTGCACCAACCGGGCCTGCAACGAATCGGACAGGGCCACTGCAAACGTCCGGTCAGCGACGCTCCGGCCGCGACGCAGGAATCACACAGTTCAGACGCGATAGCCGTTTTTGGGCTGATTTGGCGTCCGGATCAGGCCTTTCAGACAAATCGCAACACAGGCGCGAAAAAGCGGTTTTTTTCTGCGTACAGGAGAACGCGAAAACAGAAAAGGCCGGTCGAGGCGAACCCCGACCGGCCTTTCAGACTCCCGAAGGAGCCAGGTTTACTTGATGAGGATCATCGTCTGGGACATGGTCCGAGTCGGCGTCGTCATCCGGTAGATGTACGTTCCTGAAGCGAACTGGCGTCCGTCGAAGCGCACCTCATGGTTTCCGGCCTGCGTGATGCCGTCCATCAGGACTGCCACACGGCGACCGAGAACGTCGAACACGGCGAGCGTCACACGCTCCGTCTGCGGCAGATCGAAGCTGATCGTGGTTGCCGGGTTGAACGGGTTCGGATAGTTGCGGTAGAGCTGGTACTCGGCTGGGAGTTCAGGCTCTTCGTCCGCCGCGGTCGCCGTCGAGGCACCGATGGCCATGTAGGAGCGGGACAGGAGGCCGAAGCCTTCCAGATTCGCTCCGGTCTGGATACCGACGCCGCGGACAAAGCCGCCCGCCATCCGGTAGACGAACTTGCCACGTGCAGCGGTCGAGAAGGTGACGTCACCGTTGCTGTCCGAAAGCCCGGTCTGGACCTGCGGATCGTCAACGCTGATGAGACCGTCTCCGTCCACATCACGGAAGAGCTCGATGTCCACGCCGACCAGCGGTACTTCGACACCGTCCTGCTGACCGTTGTCATTGACATCCTCGAAGACCGTCACCTGGAGGCGGTTGGTCGGCGAGGTCAGGCAGGCGATGGCCTCGTAGTCGCGATTGCCACCGGTTCCGATGGATGTCACGATCTGCGTGGTCAGCGTTGCCTTGTCAATGATCACGATGGCCTCGTCGCCCTCACCGGCGGTAGCGTAGAGCGTACCGTCGCCGAAGAAGTCGAGTCCCTCGATGTTGCCGATCGGGAGATCCTTGATCTCGGTGATCCAACCAGTCTGCTTGTCGATCGTAACCAGGCGCGACTGGGTACCACCCTCGTTGTTGATGGCGTACAGCTTGCCGTTGGTCGGATCGATGGCGATGTCATCGATGTCATTCAGGCCGTCATTGGTCAGGATGGAAATGAAGTCCTTGCCTGGCCCAAAGGCGTTCTCGATGTGCGCACCGGTTGCCGGATTGACCTTGAAGAGCAGATCCGGCTCGCCGGTCTTACGGCTGGAGGCCCAGAGATCGCCGTTGAGGGCGTCGAAGGCCAGGCCGTCTGCATCGAGAAGACCACGAGTACGGTATTCGCCGTTCGCCATCCAACCTTCGCCGAAGCCAAACTCACCGATGTCGGTGTACTGACCCGTCTGCAGGTTGATGGTGCCCAGCGAGTTCGCATCGGCAGCGTACAGGACGCCCGTCCACGGATTGAAGGCCATCGACTCAATCATCAGGGTGCCTGTGCGACCAATAATGGTCTCCACCTGGCCCTGTGAGGTGAGCTTGGCCAGGACATCCCGTGAACCCCACTGCGTGTTCTCGTTGTCGGCTATGATGTAGCAGATGGCGTCCGTCGCAGGCGGTGTGCCCACCCAGACGCTGACTTCAGCCTCATCATCCTCGCGCGGAGCGTTGGGGTTGAACGTTGTTCCACGATCCTCACCGGTCTCGGAGTCAACGTCTTCCTGATCTGCATCCCAGACCTCGGCGTAGTTGGTCCATTCGCCGGCCTGATTGACCGTGGCCTGCAGCTGGAGGAGACGCGTCTCGCCGACCGCCAGCGAGGTCAGTGTCCACTTCAGTTGGCTCGGGTTGAAGGTGAGGCCCTGACCCGTTGTCGCTGTACCCCATACGTAGCTGAGACCCTGAGGCAGGTAGTCCGTGACCATCACGCCCGTAGCGTCCGTTGTGCCGTTGTTGCTGAGAGTCAAGGTGAAGGTCACCTTCGAGCCCACGGTCGGGTAGGCATTGTCAACTGACTTCTCGAGCTCCAGATCGATCTTGGCCGAGGTGCCCGTCCAGATACGGTGGCAATCCTCGTCGTCCTCGCGCGATGCGCTCGAGTTGAACGGGGTGCCGCGCTCGTCTCCGGTCTTGGAGTCCTTGTCCTTCTGATCTGCATCCCAGACTTCCGCGCAGTTCTTGAATTCGCCCGGCTTGGTGACCAGCGCTCTCAGCGAGAGCTGGACCTCCTTGTCGACACCAATCCAATCGATCTCCCAGGTCAACTGGGTCGGATTGAAGGTGAGACCCTGTCCTGTCGTGGCCGAATCCCAGATGTACAGGAGTCCGGTCGGCAGGTAGTCCTTGACGAAGACGTTGGTGGCGGAGACGTGAGCTTCAGCGGTATTCCGCACCGTGATGGTGAAGGTCACCTCGTCGCCCACGGCCACAGACGTCTTGTTGGCCGTCTTGTCGATCTCGAGATCAATCTTGCCACTGCCGGCATAACCGAAGTTGGCTTCCTTGGTCTCGCCCTCACCGACATACACCGTGGCAGGATTGCCACCGGTTGTCGGCGAGAGGTCGCCTGGCAGCGTGGTCTCGTCAACCAGCACGCAGTACGTGCCGGGGTGGAGTCCCGTGAAGCTGAAGTTGCCGTTGCCGTCGGTGGTTTTGGTCGCAATGAACTGATCGTCCGGCGTGCCGCACTTGTAGTCCGGGCCTATGGCGAACAACTTGACCGTCACGGACGGGAATCCAACGTCACCGCTGTCATACTGCCCATTCTTGTTCTTGTCGTCGAACACCTTGCCGGCGATGGTGGCCTTCGGCTTCGTGGCCTTATTCAGTCCGAACAGGACCGTAGTGGCCTCGTCCGCCTGGACGACCAGATCAGACGGGTCATTCCCGGTGCTGACGGTCGTTCCCGCGGGTGCCGTGCTGTCCACCAGATCCAGGCGATACGGACCGACGGGCACATCGGTGAACCAGTAGCCACCCGTCGAGACGGAGGTCGTGGTCGCGATGGGTTCGTCGTCCGGCGTACCGAAGATCAGATCAGGACCCGGGCCGAAGAGATTGAGGGTAACCCCGCCGATTCCGCCTTCGCCATTGTTCTTGATACCGTCTCCGTTCACGTCATTGAACACGATGCCGTCGATGGTACCCGTCACAGGTGCGAAGCCGGTCTGCAGGCTTTCGGCCTCATTGGCACCGAGCTCGAGCGTCTCAGGATTGGGAGTGGTTGCCTCCGTTCCCTCGGGCGTCTCAAATGCCACGGTGTAGTCTCCCGGCGGGAGGCTGGTCGCGGAATAGGTCCCATCGGGATTGGTGATGAGAATTTCCTCGATCTCGTCTCCTGTGGCCGGCAATCCGTCCGGGCCATCGCTGGTGATGGTCACCGTGACGCCTCCCAATCCGAATTCGCCGGAGCCCTGGACGCCATCGCCGTCGGCATCGTCAAAGACAATGCCCGAGATGGAGCCGCCCGTCGGCAGGAAGCCGAAGTCCGCGGTCTCGACAATCTGACCCGAGATGACCTCAAAGGCCAATGGGTCCGTGTTGCCGGTCGCCTCGTGCTGGGAAGGCTCGGTGGCCTGCACCAGGTAGAAGCCAGGCATGAGGCCGACGAAGTTGTAGATACCTGCCGAGTTGGTCGTGGTGGTGACACCGCTACCCACCTCAGAGGCGTCAAGGAATCCATCCTCGTCGTCATCCATGTAGAGCGTGACCGTGACACCATTGATGCCGGGTTCGCCGGTGTCCTGATCACCGTCGCCATTGAGATCCTGGAACACGGTATCGCCAATCTGCGCCATCTTGGCCGTGGCGTATCCGATGTTCTCGTTCTCTGTCGTACCACCGGAGATGGTTACCGGACGCGGCTCGGTGGAGGTAGCCACCGTGCCGACCGGATCGTCCACACTCAGGAGGTACTTGCTGTCCGGTAGACCCTCGATGATGTAGGCGCCATTGGCCGCGGTCATCACAATGCGAGAAGGACCGTCGTCGCTGGTGCCGGCCGTGCCGTCGGCGCCCAGGTCGAAGAGCGTGATCGTGACGTTTGCCAGGCCGGCTTCTGATCCGTTCTGGACGCCATTCTGGTCATCATGCGAGAAGATGATGCCCTGAATCACGCCGCCCGGGAGCATGATGCCGAAGTTGGTCGTAACGATGCTGCCACCGCCAATCCAGATGAAGGCCGGATCGGGCGTGGTGCTCACCGAACCGAATGGTGCTGCCGTCTCGTCGACGTTGACCACGTAGTCGCCCGGCGGCAGATCGGTCTGCCAGTATTCGCCGTCTGCGTTGGTGACGGTGGTAACGGCCACGTTGTCCGCCACGGTGTCGTAATCCCCGTCAGGGCCTGGACCATAGATGGCTACCTGGTAGCCTTCATGACCGGACTCGCCGGTATCCTGTACACCGTTCTTGTTGATGTCATCGAACACCACGCCGTGGATTTCGCCGGTGCTCGGCAGCAGTCCATAATCCGCATTGTTGATGTCCGTGTTATCGGTCACGGTAATGGGCTGACCTGGGAGGCCGTGCGCTGCCGACCCCGTGTTGTTCAGGCCACTGGGCACCGTGATGTCCACGAAGTACGTCCCCGGAAGGAGCCCAGTGAAGTCGTAGATGCCGGCCGAGTTGGTCGTGGCCGTTCCAATGACCGTGTCGTTGCTGGGCTCGAACACACCATCTCCATCGTCGAGATAGAGCGTCAGTTCAATCCCCTCGATTCCGACTTCGCCGCTGTCCTGCACACCGTTCGCATTCAGGTCCTCAAAGACGGTGTCTCCAATGGAGGCCATCTTGTTGGTATTGAATCCGAAGTCGGCGGTCTCGGTCTCGTCAGGTTGCACACCCACCGTCAGCGGGTTGGAGCTCGTAGACACCACGCCGTTGGGCGCCGTGGCTTCCACCTGATAAGTGCCCGGAGGTACACCGGTGAAGGAATACTCGCCGTTGGTGTCGGAATTCGCGCTGTCGTGGATGTAGTCGTCTCCACCACCCGGCGTGTTGTCCGCGCCCAGGTTGATGAGCTTGATCGGGACGCCGGCCAGCAACGTGTCGCCCGTGTCATAGACCCCGTTGCCATTGACATCGGCGTACGTGACGCCCTCGATGGTCGAGTTGCGCGTCTGGAAGCCGACGTTGGCCTCAGAGGCCTGTCCGGCATCCACATCCACGTTGACAGGGTTACCCGTTGTGGGCACGGCGCCATCCGGGACCTTCGGAGAGGCCTCGTCGACCGTCACCGTGTAGGCGCCCGGAATCAGACCGGTTACTGTGTATTCGCCCTGAGCGTTCGTGGTCGTTTCGACCTCGAAGCCACCCGGGCCGGTGATGACAACCGGTACGTCAGCCAGGCCAGGCTCATTCGAATCCTGGACGCCGTTGCCGTTAAGGTCGTTGAAGACCGTACCGGTGACCGTGCCGTTCATCGGCAGGAATCCGTAGTCAGCGCGGTTCTCGTCGTCACCCGAAATAACCTGAATCGGATCTTTCTCCTCTCCGAACGGACCGGCTCCGGTGGCCATGAACCCGCTTGGAGTCACGACATCCACGAAGTAGATGTCTGGAGAGAGTGCGGTGAAGTCGTAGAAGCCCGCGTTGTCTGTGGTCTTGGTTCCGACGAGGGCATCTCCCACATCGTAGGCGCCTACCGTGCCGCCCGGTGCGTCACGGTACAGCTTGACCTGGATACCCGCCAGCCCCGGCTCGCCCGGATCCTGGACACCATCACCATTGTCATCCCGGAAGATGAGGTCGCCGATGGAGGCCATCTTGTTATTGTTGAAGCCGAAGTTGGCGGTGGCCGAGTCATTGGCACCAAGCACGACGGGTTTCGGATTCGCCGTTGTGGCTACCTGGCCCGCCGGTGGTGTCACCGTGACCTGATAGTTGCCAGGGGGCAGTCCGGCGAAGGCATAGTTGCCTCCGGTGTCCGTCTGGCTATTGCCGGCAACCGTATCGTCGCCGCCGCCCAGAAGGCCGTCGGGTCCGACGTTGATGAGCGTCACGATGGCTCCCTCGATGGGGGGCTCGGACGCGCCGTCATCCACACCGTTTCCGTTGCTGTCTTCAAAGGCCGCACCAGCGATGGAACTGTTGCGGGTCTGGAGGCCGTGATCGACACCGTTGACAACCGTGTTGCTGCCAATGGTGACCGGAATCGGCACCGGCGTCGTCACGGCGCTTCCGGCCGGAATATCTGCAGCCACCGGCCGTACCCAGTAGTTACCGGGTGCGAGGTTGGTGAACCAGTACTTGCCGACGCTGTTGCTTTCGACCGTAAGATTCACGTTGTCCGCGGTGGTTGCCTGATTTCCATCAGGACCCCAGCTGCGCAGGCGAATCGTTATCCATGGAATCGGAGCTTCGCCCGGATCCCGCACGCCGTTGCCGTTGGTGTCGTCAAAGACGATACCGTGGATTTCGCCTCGCTTCGGCATCAGGCCGTAGTCGGCACCATTGATGTCCTGGCCGTCCGTCACGGTGATGGCGGTCAGTTCGCTGCCGGTGATGTTGTCTGGATCGTTCGGTGAGCCCTCGAAGTCTCCCGTCTCCGCATAGGCAGGGGAGGAGAGTACGTCCACGAAGTAGGTGCCTGGATTCAGGCCCGTGAAGTCGTAGATGCCCGCCGAGTTGGTGGTCTGCGTGGCGATGGGCGTGTCACTTCCGGCCTCGAAAATACCGTTGCCGTCATCGAGGTAGAGCTTCACATCCACGCCAGCAAGGCCGGTGTCACCCGAATCCTGCACGCCATTGCCGTTCAGGTCCTCAAAGATGGTATCGCCAATGGAGGCCATCTTGTTGGAATTGAATCCAAAGTTGGCCGTCTCGGTCTCGTTGGCCATCAGTGTGATGGCGAGCGGGTTGGAGGTGGTGACCACCATCGTGCCTGGAGCAGTGACTTCCACGCGGTACTCGCCCGGAGCGAGTCCGGGGAAGGTGTAGGTCCCGTTGCCAGTATCGCTGGTGGTGGTCGCCAGTACGACATCATCTCCGCCACCGAACACACCATCGGGGCCGGGCCCGATCAGCTTGACCGGGATGCCGCCCACGGAGGATTCGGTGCCATCGAAGACCCCATCGCCATCCACGTCCCCATAGGTGGTGCCGCTGATCGCGGAGTTCACCGAGCGGAAGCCCAGTTCGGCCGTCAGGTCTTCGTTAGAACCGAGTGTCACTTCCGGATCACTAGCTGTCTGTGTGGTTCCGGCGGGGCCGGCTGCCGTCACAGTGTACACGCCTGGTATCAGGTCGGTGAACCAGAACTCGCCATTGGAGTCGGTCGTGCCGGTCTGGGTGCCAGACTGCGGTCCGGCCGGGCCAGTCAGCGTAACGTTCAGTCCGAGCAGGCCGCTCTCGCCGGGCTCCTGCGTGCCGTTGCCGTTGGAATCCTGGAATAGCGTGACCAGGATGGATCCGTCCACAGGCTGATAGCCGTAGTCGGCATCCTGGACGGTCGTTCCGCTGACCACCACAATCGGAGCTCGTTCGATGCCGCGGTTCTGGGAACCTGTCGGGACGAAACCACCGCCGGCCGGCGGCACGACGTCCACGAAGTAGGTACCCGGAGGCAGCAGTTGGAAGGAGTAGAAACCGGCCGCGTTGGTCGTAGTGGTCGCCACCGGAGTGGTCGCGTCCGCGCCGTCCAGCACGCCGTTTCCATTGGTGTCATTGAACAACTTGACGGTCAGGCCAGCGATCCCGATGTCACCTGGATCCTGGATGCCGTTGCCATTGAGATCCTCGAAGACGAGGTCGCCAATGGACGCCATCTTATTGTCGTTGAAGCCGAAGTCGATGTCTCGGGTGTCGCCCGAGTCAACCGTTTCTGTGACCGGATTCGGCGTCGTGGCGAGAAGGCCACCGGGCGCATCGGACTCGATCCGGTAGGTGCCGGACGGGATATTGTCGAACGAATAGTCGCCGTTCGCGTCGGTCTCGTCTGTGTCCACGACCACGTCATCCGGCGTGTCAAACACGCCGTCCGGACCGGCATCCACGAGCGTGACGGTGAGTCCCGCAATGCCGGGCTCATCCTCGTTCACCGCGGGCGTACCCGGGTCGTCGCCCACATCCTGGTCACCATCGCCGTTCTTGTCTTCGAAGACCGTTCCGGCGATCGCGTTGTCAGAGGGCTCGTAGCCGAAATCGATACCCGTGACGTTCCCGTTCGGGCCGACGTTGACATCCTGTGGATCGGGCGTTGTCGGGACCGTATTGGCCGGATCCTCGACGTCCACCACGTACATCCCTGGCGGGAGATCGAAGAACTTGTAATCGCCGTTGGTCTCGGTCCAGATCGTGACCTCGAGGTCATCGGTCGTACCGAACAGACCATCGGGGCCCGCACCGATAAGGTGCACTGCTGCATCGTTGAGTCCGGGCTCGCCATTGTCCTGTACCCCGTCGCCGTCCAGATCCAGGAAGGCCGTACCGGAGATCATGCCTGCCTTGGGCTGATACCCGAAGTCGGCATCGACGTAGACATCGCCCGCAGCGACCGTGACCTCAGTCTCTGCATCCTGCGTGGTGTCCGGATCGAACGTCAGCACGTGGAGTGCCGGCATCATGGTCACGCGGACCACATAGTCACTCGGGACCAGGTTGCTGAAGAGGTAGCTGCCCGAGACATCTGTGGTCTGGGGAGTCACCGGTGCCCCGTCGGCATCCAGGACGGACGAGATTCCGTCCGCAGCGAAGAGGGAAACCTCAACGCCGGCGATGCCGGGCTCACCCGTTTCCTGACCACCCGTACCGTTCGTGTCCTGGAAGATGGTGTCTCCGATGGAGGCCACATCCGCGTTCGGATTCACGAAGCCGAAGTCCTGATCTGTTACCGGATTGATGCCGTCGGTGGTAACCGCCAGCGGATCATCCGTTGTGGGCAGGAGGCCGGTAACGGCACCCACATCCACCAGATAGTCTCCCTGTGGGAGATCCTCGAAGAGGTAGTCGCCGTTCGAGTCTGTTACGGTGTCATCGACCAGCGTGTCGCCGGCATTGACCGTGCCCGAGCCGTCCACATCCTCGTAGAGCGTGACCGGAATCAGGTCACCGAGATCGCTCTCGGTGACATCGAAGATCTGATTCGCGTCCTCGTCGCCGAAGACCGTACCCGCGATGGAACTGGTGGCCGGCTCGAAGCCTACGTCCGCACCCGTGGTGGGCGTGTTCAGATCCACGGTGACGTCAATCGGGTTGCCGGTCGATGCCTCGGTGCCTGCGGGCTCCGTGGGAACGTTGACCTGGTAGTCTCCCGGCGGGAGATCGGTGAAGATGAACGAGCCGTCGCCGCCGGTGGTCGCGGTGGTAGCGACGACGTCGCCGTTGTCGTCGAGCAGTTCGACGGTGGTGCCGTCGGGCAAACCGGTCTCGCTGTCGCCGGGCTCATAGGAGCCATCGCCGTCATTGTCATTGAAAATGTTGCCCGCGATGGAGCCGGTAGGCACGTAGCCAAAGTCGGCGTCGTTGAAGTCGTCGCCCGCGGCGAGGTCTTCGGTATGGCCGCCAGCGCCCTGGTTGGCCGTGAAGCCAGCGACGTCAGCCCCGTCAACCGTGACGATGTATTCGCCCGGCATCAGGCCATTGAACTCGTAGAAGCCCGAGGCATCGGTGTCTACCGAGAAGGGACCGTTTGGACCCGTCATGTTCACCGTGACACCACCCAGTCCGGGCTCGCCGGTGTCCTGCGTACCGTTGTTGTTGTCGTCGCGGTAGACCCGGTCACCGATGGAAGCCATCTTGTTGGCCAGTTCGGAGAAGCCAAAGTTGGCCGTCTCCGCATCCATCGCATTGTCGATCGTGACGCTCTTAGGCTCGGCCGAGGTGGCCAGCAGCGGATCGACATCCGAGTCTCGAACATCCACGATGTAGGTGCCCAGCGGCAGGTCCCCGAAGAGGTACTCGCCGTTCGGGCCGGTGGTCGCCATGCCGACCTGCCCGTCTGCCACACCGTCATTGTCGTCATCGTTGTAGAGCGTAACCTTGACGCCAGGGAGCCCAGGCTCGCCGCCATCCAGAACGCCGTCTCCATTGCTGTCCATAAAGACAATGCCGGAGATTTCCGCGGTGGCGGGCTCGTAACCGATGTTGTTGTTGGCCGTGTTGCCGTTCTCAGGCACGGTGACCGTGATCGGGTCGCCGGTCGAGGTGACCTTGTCTGCCGGTTCGTCGGTGGTCTCCAGGTTCACCAGGACGTCTCCCGGCGCCACGTTGAAGAACCAGTAGCCTCCGTTTGCGTCGGTGTCCGTTGTGACCGGGCTGCCTTCGTGGATGACGGGAGTTCCATCTTCGTGCAGCAGCTCAATGGTCGCGAACTTGATGGGCGTGTCGCCTCCGTCCTTGACGCCGTTGCCGTTGTTGTCCATAAAGGCAGAGCCCTCGATGGAGCCCGTCGGACGGAGACCAAAGTCGGCATCATTCTCGTCCTCGCCCGCAGCCAGCGTCTGGTTGTAGCCGCCGGCGCCCTGCGTGGCGTCGTAGCCGCCATCACCGTCCGTGATCATGACAACGTAGTCGCCCGGCATGAGGCCCGTGAATTCGTAGAAGCCGGTGCCGTCCGTGACGGCCTCGTCGCTGAAGCCGTTCGGCCCGGTGATGGTTACGGTCACGTCACTCAGTCCGGGCTCGCCCGGGCCCTGCAGGCCGTTGCCGTCGTCGTCGCGGTAGACGCGGTCACCGATGGAGGCCATCTTGTTGGCCACGGACGAGAAGCCAAAGTCGGCTTCCTCGGAGTCATTTGGACCGACCAGTTGCACGCCCTTCGGCTCCGCCGAGGTGGCCAGGAGCGGCGCCACATCCGAATCGAGCACGTCCACGATGTAATAACCCTGGACGAGGTTATTGAACTTGTAGGAGCCGTCGACCGAGCTGATGGTGGCGGTATCCTGCATGCCGATGATGACATCGCCCGCACCGTCATTGTCCACGTCTTCGTAAAGCGTGATCTTGACGCCATTGATGCCCGGTTCGAAGGGATCCTGGTCACCGTCTCCGTTGATGTCATCGAAGACGACACCGGAGATCATGCCGGTATTGTCCTCGAAGCCAACGTCGGCCCAGGCACCGCCATTCAGGGGTACCGTGACATCCACGGGATTGCCGGTGGAAGCCGTCTTGTTCGGAATCGCCGTGTCTACCAGGACCTCGTAATCGCCCGGAGGCACATTGTCGAACTTGTACGTCCCGTCGCTGACGGACAGGGACGCGAATACCGCGCCCTGATCGTCGACCAGACGCACGTCAACGGTCTGGGTGATCAGCATGTCCGGCGTGGACTCGTAGGTCCCGTTGCCGTTGACATCCATGAACACCCGGCCCTCGACCATTCCCGAGGTCAGGAGGCCGAAATCGGCGCCGTTGAAGTTTTCACCCGGGTCCAGCTCTATGGCACCGGTCATGGTGCCGGTAGACGCGGAATAGCCGAAAGGAATGCCGGTTGCCTCGGCCACGTAGAAGCCTGGAAGCAGCCCGTCAAACTGGTAGAAACCCAGCGCATCCGTGGTCTTCGTGCCTACCGCGGTACCCTTGGTCCCGCCAGAATCCGCGTTGTACAGCGTGATCACCACGCCGGCCACGCCGATCTCACCTGGATCCTGGATCTGGTCGTTGTTGTCGTCTCGCCAGACGAAGTCGCCGATGGAGCCACGGTTCTTGTTGGCCGGAGCCACGAAACCGAAGTCCACGTTAGCCACGCTGTTCATTCCGTTGACCATCTCGGAGCGGGGCTCCATGGTCGTCGGGATGCGTCCGCCCAGGTCGACATCGTTGTTGTCGACGTCCACCACATAGTTGCCGGCCGGCAGGTCGTTGAACTTGTAGAAGCCGTCGACACCGCTCACCTGGGCCGTCGTGGTCAGGTCGAATACCACATCGCCCACGCCGTCCGGAACGGCGTCCGTGTCCGCGTAGAGGGTGACGGTGACCCCGTTAATGCCCGGCTCTGAGTCGTTTGTGCCCGAGTCATTGGCGTCGTCAAAGACGACGCCCGAAATCATGGACTCCGCCGTCTCGTAGCCAAACGCAGCCATCTCCGTTTCGTCACCGCTGATGTTCAGCGTCACCGAGGTTGGAGTGGTCGGATTGTCGGCCGTCGTGGGCAGGGTGGAGGCATTGACCTCCACGTCGTAGTTGCCCGGCATCAGGTTCTCGGTGGTCATGGCCATGCCACTCCCGTCCGTGGTCAGCGTCATGGCGTAGTCGTCGCCGCCGCCCCCCTCGTTGACGCCGTTGGGGCCGAACGAGGCAATATCCACATCGACACCGGCATAGCCCGGCTCGGCGCCGTCCTGGATGCCGTTGCCGTTCTGGTCATCGAAGACCGTGACTTTGATCTTCCCGGTCGCGGGAATCAGCCCGAAGTCAACATCGTTCTCGTCATCGCCTGAGGTCAGCACGATGCCCGTCATCGGGTTCGGAGGCGTGGTCAGCTCGAGTCCGGAGGGCGGCGTGATCGCCACCTGGTAGGTACCCGGCATGAGTCCCACGAAGTCATAGAACCCGTCGGCCATCGTCTCGATCATCGAGACGCCGTTGCCGTCCATGATCGAAGTGCCAGTGCCGTCCTGCAGGAACACCTTCGCACCGGCCACACCGGGCTCGTTGTTGTCCTGCACGCCATCGCCATCCAGATCCAGCCAGACCCGATCGCCTAAGGAGGCCATTTTGACGCTGCCGAACAGGAAGTCGACGCCGGTCTTGTCCTCATCAACACCGAGGGCCACGTCGCGTGGCTCGGGGAAGTCGATTTCGTCGACCGGGAAATTGGCTCCCAGCTCTGGATCAGAGTTGTCCACGTCAACGAGGTAATCTCCGGCAGGCAGGTCCTCGAAGAGGTACATGCCGCCGCTGGCCGTCACCGTGGATCCGGCGATCGTATCGCTGCCATCCACGACGCCGTCATTGTTCTCGTCGTTGTACAGCACCACGGTCACGCCGTCGATGCCGGGCTCGTTGCCGTCCAGGTTCACGTCGCCGGCGGTGTCCTCGCGGACCTTGCC
>JAJCYP010000139.1 GCA_029262855.1 Bacteroidota bacterium
GTTGTGCACCCTAACCGTGCCGGGGTCACAGACTCTGGAGAGATCGTTGCGCACCATGTCAACGATCATCAGGTTTTCGGCCCGATCCTTCTCTGAACCCGTCAGTCTCTTGGGCGCGCCCGCTTCAGGCGCGTCGGCGCGGGGCAGCGTGCCCTTCATCGGCCTTGATCGGAGCAGGTCTCCATCCCTGCGGAAGAACAGTTCAGGCGATGCGGAGCAGACGGCGAGGTGGCCCAGATCCAGGTAGGCACCGTACGTGGCGGCCTGGGCATTGAGCAGCTGTCGGAAGAGATCGTACGGATCGCCGGGCCACGGCGACCTGATTGGGTAGGTGTAGTTTACCTGGTAGGTGTCGCCCTGCCGAATCGCCTCGCGGATGCGCGCGATGGAGTCGTTGAACTCGTCCCGTGAGATTCCGACTGAGCTTCGGACGGGCTCAGCCGTCCGGGGAAAGAGTGGCGGGGGTACAATGTCCGGATCGCCGAATGATGCAAAAACCGCCACAGGTTGCTTTCCCGGCGGTTGGGTCGTCAAGGCGTCGTCCCAACCTGATGCGGCCTCATAGGAAACGAAGCCCGCAATCCACAGACCCGACCTGATCGCGTGTTCTGCCTGTTCCACGGCGTCGACCGCCTCGACAGGGGAATGCGCGACCCAGACGGTGACGGGCTCCTGAAAACGAAGCCACTCCCCCGTTGCAGCGTCCCTGATCAGTGCACGTTCGAAAGCGTCCTGGCTCACTCTGAGCAACAGGCGCCTCTACCGGAAACCTGAATCGGAGGGCACGGGCGGGTACCGAAGGAACAGAAGACGCAGCAGTCCCCAGCCTTGGGCTTGATAATCGCCTTACACGACGGACATTCCCAGAAGAACTGGCAAGCGTCTGTAGGCATTTGCTCAGTCGACTGCTGCCCGCACTTGGGGCACGTCAGGGTCGATTCCGACTGGATTGTGCTACTGGGCTCCATTGCGGTCCTTCAGGTGATGCGAGCCAACGACAGGCGCTCAGAGAAAGTTTTGCCCGCCCGTGATCGACGGGTAACGCGACCTGACATCGGCAGTGTCTCTCGCCTTGTCCTACCAGTCGAAGAGCCAAGCTTCAAGCATTAAGTCGCCAAGTCCGGAAGCCGATACCACTCTGGTCAAGCCTCGTGATTCCAAATGAAAGCCCTCTTGGTTCTTGCGATCGCCATCCCGCTGTCCTCGACGTGTCTTGCCCAGGCGGCTGCAGATCTTGAGCGCTTCGGCGTTCTGGCCGAACTACCCGATAGCTGGCATACCGTCGAGAATCACAGCCCGAGCCTCCCCAACTTCGGTGTGTACATGGCCAAGTCAGATGACGGCGGATACTTCTGGCTCATGGTGAACGGGGGCGATGACGGATCGGCCGTTGAGAATGTGCCTCATCCGGATAGTCTTGGTGCGGGAGTCTCCATCCGGTCGATCCCCGCAGACGAACGCCCCGACGGATACATCCAGGGTCACGTTGTCGAGTGGGACAGCGTCCCCAATTATTTCTTCGTTGGAAGTGACGGTGACAGGCGCTACCGCTTCAGGATCGGCTATGAGTTCAAGACGGTAGAGCCAGTTGGCGGCGAGGCAGAGGTTCTGTCTGGTATCCTGAAGAGCATCTCCTTCCTGGATTCGCGATGAGGCGATCGTTCGGCAGTCGGCCACACTCCGATATGCCTCGTCTCGGGTACCGCTTGAATTCGAAGAGGAGTTTGTCGAATACGGCTGCGATCAAGGTATGGGGAGCCGGTGGCATACGGTGGTAAGGTACCAGGACGACTCGGTCAAGGGCTTCAGCATGCGCAGCAGCGGGCTGTTTACCCATCGATCGCTCTTGCTAGATGAGCGTTTTGGCCGTCGTGTGCGGGTTCTGTCCGAATCTGAGTGGGTCGAGCCAGAGTCAGTGCGAATCGTCGCGACGGCAGACACGCGTTAGCCTGCTGGCATCGTTAGGCCGGCACTTCTTGGAGCCCATACTGACGAGGATAGACCCAGGCTATACCTAGCCCTAGCCCGCAGTCATGCGCCTCCTTTCCGTTTCCATGCTCTTGATGACAGTAGGGCTTGTCTGCCTGGTCGTCGATTCCTCCCCGCTGGTGCACTGGTGGCAGCAGGCCACAGCGAAGGATCATTCGATCCGAATCAGCCAGAAGACCTTGGCCGAGTGGGCCGCCGGGGCCACAGAGGAAGATGTGTTCTCTACGCACCAGCTTGGGGTTCCGCACATTCTGGTGAATCCAGACCAACTCCCGGAGGGTGTGGAGCAGGACAGCACCTTCGGCGCTGAGTTGCTGGCCCGGTCGATGGAGGCCGGATTCGGTGCGTCGGGTACCATGTGGTACATGGCCATGAGGCACACCACGGAGAACCTGCAGATGGCCGCGGCATCGGGGTCTTCGTACGCGATCCAGCTGCTGGCGACAGATCTCGCCCTGAAGTACTGTGACACCGGCAGGATCGATCCGGAGTTTGCCGAGGCATTTCTCGCCGAGTATGAACCCCGAATGCGACCAGAGCGGCAACGGGAGTTCTATCCCGACTCCATGCGGGACAAGGTTGCCGAGTCACTAGAGCAGGAATATGATCGCGTGGTAGCGGGTGTTCGGCAGATCCCCAATCGGTTCATTGAGCTATGTGAAATTAAGGCAAGCTGGACGTCGATCGGTGGCCCAGTGGATTGACTGACCGTTGCGTCGGGTGGGGTTTGGCAGGTTGCGGCAGGCGTTTGCGGTCAGTCCGGGACCACAAAGTCCGGTGCACAGCGACTAGTACCGGTCGTTGGCAGCGCGCGGGAGATACCCCATAAGGGGGCTTTCTCCGAGTCGCCGGGAGCAGCTACCAACAGCATGTCACCAAAGAACGCGACATCGTAGCCGAAAGATACCTCCCTAACTTCCGTGGTCGGGTTGAGCTGCTGGGCCGTTGGCTGAGACCACACTGACTGTTGACACATCGCCAACACGGCGAATGCGAGACAGCGGAGTCAGTTCAGCGAGTTTTCGGAACTGGCCGTGTCGATTCCCCCTATTCTCAGAGAATGAGACTCTTTCCGCTCATCATAGTCGCTCTCTTCGTCCTCCCATTGCACGACGCTACCGCTCAGATTGAAGGGAATTGCGCAGCGTCTGTCGGCGAAGGTCAGCTGGATGTTGGCAACGTCGTGGCCCGTGTCCTGAACAACGGAATGCTGGCATGGAACGGCAATCCAAACAGGTATGAAGTCCCA
>JAJCYP010000140.1 GCA_029262855.1 Bacteroidota bacterium
ATCCGGGTCATTGGGGTGCCGCTCCCGATAACCCCTTCGGTGTACGATGGCCAGATCCGGTTCCGGAACGCTCCGTTCCCCGAGTTCGATGCCGCACTGAGGACGAACCTGTCTCGACTCGTCCAACTGTTTGACCAGAAGCTCGTTGAGGAGACTGATCGGTTCAGCGTGCGAGGGTCCAGAAGGTGACATGGCAACGATGCGCCCTTCGAGCAACTCGACCTTGTCGTCCTCCGTCAGGATGCCCGCCTCAATCATCGCGTCGTACTCCTTGATCGAAAGGAGGCGTTGCGGCAATTCCACTGTGGCCATTGACATCGTGGCAGGCATTGGGCTCGAGATGTTGTGACGCGTGTGGGGATTCGTGGTTTCTTGCAACTGGCTAGCAAGAGTCGCCGAACCTACCCCTCCAGGCTTGAAATGACTCCAGGCTGATGCCGTACCTGAAGATCCCACCCTCGTGCTGGATGGCGCCACTATTTGCGTTGCAGAACAGCCACCCCAGGCTATCGCGCCATTTATGTTCCGCGATTCGCGCCATTGCCGGATAAGCGCGCCATTTTTTGGCGCGACAGGCCTCGACTGGCGCAATCGCGGCTCTTGAACCCTGATGGCGGACGAGAATCGCCGGTGATCCGCGGCTGAATTGCCACTGTTCGCTTTGATGTGCCGTATTGGCGGGACCGATTTGCCCCGGAGCGGCTTTCGGATTGCCGCTGGCCAATTGAAATGGGCCGCGGTTCGCGACCCGTTTGCCTGGCCTCTCTCGGTTCTTCATTCCGGCGATGGGGTGTGTCTGCGACTTCATTGTCCGGCGGCAAATTGAATCTGCCTTCGGGTGGCGCATGCGGCTGTTTTTGGAGGGGGCGGATTGAAATTGCCGGTGGACAATTCTTCTCGGGCTCAGAGCCCCCCCTTGCCCGGGCCCCGCGAGGGAATAGAGCAACGAGACACTGCGGCGTATCGGAGGGGTTGGCCGTGGGCACGGCGGGGCCGCAGCGTGGCGTGGCGGCAGGGCGGCCAGAACGACTGGGCGAAAGGAGCGAATGTGAAGACCAACGTGGGTGGGGGTTCCAGATGCTCCGCCAAAATGTCCGGTGGCAATTTCAATGTGCCCCCTCTCTATCGCCTCAAAAACCCCGGTCCCGGGCAATTTGAATCCGCCGGGGGCTAAACCGGACGTAGATGGGCCTGAGACAGCACACCGGAATACAAACCCCCTCGGCAAATCCGCAGCAACCCGTGAACAAACCGAACTATCCACCGGCAGATCGGCCCCACAGCCCAGCACCATTCGGTCGTCAGCGACCGGCAAATCGAACAAGGCCAGGACAAATCCATCCCGAATACCGGGCAATCCTGGTTACGGTGCTCGGAGTCGCCGGTCGCTGCGCCCAACCTTAAGGACAAACTCCAGCCGCTCCAGGTCCTTAAACGTGTACTGGACCACTCCATGCGATGCCCCGGTGAGGTCTTCCAGGTCTCGGTATACCGAAACGGTCGCGGCCTTACTATCGCCCGGCGACTTTAACTCCGCGAGTCGTCGAACGGGTCGGGTATTGGATGGGCGGTCGCGAGCAGCCTTTCGAAATACGGTGGTGTTGTAGGAGTCTGGCCCCCGCTACCACTCAAGCTCGCCAAGCGCGACCCGCACGGCCGGCACCAATTCCGGCGTGACCTGACCATTCGTGGATTCCTCCTCGATCGAATAGTCTGCGCCGCGGGGCCCGCGGTAGACCTGTATCCGGTGGTCCCGAAGATTCACCACCCAAAGCTCGCGAATGCCAGCCTCAGCGTACATGGCCCGCTTCGCGCCGGTGTCTCGTTCCAAAGAAGAATCTGCCACCTCTATGGCCAGAAGCACGTCTGCCGGAGACGGATGGCAATCCCGGTAGTCTGGACCCCGCCGTACCAGCACGATGTCCGGCTCCGGTTCGGAACTATCGTCGACGCGAATTGGGCTCTGAACACGAACCAGTACATCCTCCGCGCACGACCGATAGATCTGCCTCACGATGGATTCCACACAGGCCGCGTGGCGACTACCTATTGGCGTCATCGGGACGATCTGGCCGTTCAGTAGCTCCACCCGCTCCGCCTGCCCGATGACGCCGGCGCGCGCCATCGCGTAGTACTCCTCCACGGAGAAGCGGCGATCTGGAAGTGCTTCGGTGGACATCGGGATCATCCTGCAGTGTCGATCTGGTTGCCAGGCTGAGCCTCGGGGTGTGTTTCCCGATAGAGGCGTGGGCGGGGGCGTTCGCAACTTGAGTTGGTCTCTATCACGCAGTTTCCCATAGTCGGGTCCCGCCGCCACAGGCATAACCCCGTCAGGCAACGAACCTACCCGCCGATGCCATCAAACAACCCCGGCGCTCAGGTGCGACTCCCGACGTCCGGCAAATCGCTGATGGGGCGTACGCGTCACTTCTTCGTCCGTCCAACCCGGGAGGTGATGATCCACGCAATGAATGCCGTCCCGAGAAGCAGTAATCCGATTAGTGGAGCGTTGTCCTTGATGAATGAGTAAAGCGTGGCGTTCGAGGCAATGGTCAGTAATGTGCCGATAAGACCAAGAACCAGGTACCCGCTCTTGAGCAGCCAACGCACCTGCAGGTTGTCAGCCTCTTCGCGCATGACCGTACGAACAGATTCTGTGAGTCCGCCCTGCCTGCCGCCCAGGCCGGAAACTTCTTCCCTCAGTGAATTAATGGCTTCTCCGATCCGGCCATACTCCAGAGTTACTTCTTCGAATCGACGGTCTATGGTCTTCAATTGTGTTCCCAGTAGGTTCCATGGATAGCCCGACTTGATGAGGTCATCAAGCAGGTCTTCAGGACCGCCCTTCTCATAGGGATCGTGGAACTCAGTGCTCTTCATCCCCACCGGCGGGCCGGCACGACGGGACCGCACATAACCGTGCTGATTTTGATAATCGCCACTGTAAAGTTCTTTCGCCGTTTCCCCAGGTTCCAATCGGAACAAGACCAAGCGAAACAGGCGCTCACCGAGGACGAACTTGCGCTCCTCGCTCGAAGTGTTGGTCAGTGTCCAGTTCAACGTTCCGTGGTATCCTGCATCAACGTGTGTTGACGGCGCGATTATCCCCTCCCTGGCCAGGTCCGTTGTCGGGCTAATCATGCCGTGGAGACTGCACCCCGGAAATACCCTGTCGACAGTCTCTTGACGGAAATCGATCGACTCCATGGAGGTCACTCCGACTGCATACCCGGCGGGAACTCTGATACCCGTCTTCTTTTTTGCGTTCAAATCAAACTCCTTGCCGGTATTCAAGTACTCGCCAACAGCGCCGAGGCGAAGCACGTAGGAGTTTGGTCGAATGGAAGACGCATCCCCATCGTGGAGGATCGCTCCCATTAGCTTTGCCAATTCAACATCATTCAGGATGGTCGCCATTTCAGGGAATGTCTTCTTCTGATTTGCATCCGGGGGCTACACAAGGTGGCACACAGCGTCCCGTTCGTGAAACGGCGCTCACACAAGGTACGATTTCCCATGTGTCACTCTCATGTCACAGCCCTTGGGGCTGTCAGTGAACTCGGCGAAACACGAGAACGTGCATGAAACCGAATTTTGCACCCATTTCCAATTGGGAGTTCGACAGATGGAGTCGGTCTGCGGCCACCGCCGCCTGGCTTGTTGCGTTGCAGTCCCGTTGACGCCTCCGGTTGCAAGTAACGTGGCACGGAGTGCCTGAGACAGCGGGTCCCGCCCCGTTCCGTTCTGCCGTTCCGAGTGCGCCTGGGGTGCCGAACGCCTGGAACGGTCAGCCGCCAAGGTGCGCTGAACCACCTGTTTAGCCCTGTAGAGGCTGTTTTGTTGAGCCGCGACCTGTTCCGGTGCGAGAAGTCCGCGTCAGAGCGGCGCTGGCGCGGTCTCTGGCGGGTTACCACCTGTTCCGTTCCGAGCGCGCCCCTGGTGCGGAACAGGCGGAACGGTTGGGTACACAGAAGGGCCAAAGCGGCGTTTTTGCCCCCGTAGGGGTTGATTGATCGCCAGCCTGCAGACGCCGCGCTTGGTCGCTCTGAGGAAGGGCCAGCGTCCAGCCCTTGACACTGCGTTCAAGCAGCCCCCGGGCTTCGAGCGCGGCGAGGGTTTCCCCCAGACGGGTATTGTTCACCCTGAGTGTCCGCCTCAGTGCTGCGCGTGAGAGGGGCACGGCCGCCCGCCTGAGTTCAGCCAGAACGGCCTCGGCCAGCGGCAGGACTCTTGTCCTACTTTATTTCAAAGAGCGATGTGCTGATTCCGATACCGGCGCTCATTTGCCCACCACCCAAACCAAGGGCGGAATTGTCGTAGAAGTACAACGCCGCACCGGCCGTGATGCGCTGAAAGGAGAGGATCAATCCAAGCTCCCACCCTCCGAGATTCTTGCGGTCGGTCTTGAGTGCCAGGCGTCTAGCCGTACTGGCATTTCGGGACAAGTCTCCCCGCACGAGCCTCCCGGACCTCCCAATCTCCATCCGAATAGAGCCCTCCAGAGCCTCGGATTTCTTGGCGAACTCGTATCCCAGGAGGAATCCTCGGGCTAGGATGAGGCCATCTGCGTCAAGGTCTTTCTGCCCTGACTGTGCAACACTCCAAGTCACGGTCTCGGCCCCCAAGTACCCCTTTGCGTAGAGTTTACCCGGACCGATTCCCTCCCAGTATGTAATCGTCTCAAGCCTGGACCCGAACCTGGAGGTCCCCGCCTCGATCATGCGCCTCCCGAAGTTGGTGGATATCGTATCGTCGGCGGCGGCGATCACCACGGAGGCCGCGATCGCCAACTCATGCGGCAGGGGTGTTCCCTGCCGCTTCCTCAGCGTCGTGAAATAGAGAAGCTGAAGTGACCCTGTGGTGGCCCCTTCCGACTCCCCGTTGGCCACGTTTCGCACATCACCCGTTGCTCCGACGTCCAGGCTACTGCCGCCACTTTCATCTTTCGCAGGTCGTGCGGCGAGTTTGCTGGCAAATCCCGGGAAGTCTGGGTGTGTCAAGAACGCGGGACAGCGGTTTTCAAGATCCTGGAGCCACTCCACGACGTTCTCAGAATTGACATCCGACCCGCATTCGAGATCCTGCAGTTGGAGGTTCAGATCGTCGAAGAGAGCGTCTCCAAGGACGATCCTCTCGTCTCCGCCCCTCCAAAGTGTAGGAGCGTACAGAAGCGATTGGCAAAGCGCCTGGCCCGGAATAATTGCAAAGGTCAGTACAAGAAGAAACGTTCGTAGCCTCATGGTCTTGGGGGTCACATAGTTGTCGCAGCGCTAATAACCTCCGGGCCCTCCCGGGCTACCAGAGTGCGTCCAATGTCCAGGTATGACTTGGTCCCGCGCAATGGCGTTATCACACCATTCTGGTAGCAGCCAGACCCTATCGGCGTACGCGACCGCCATGTCTTTGCCACGGTGCTCTTCCACAGCCGCTACAAGTACCTGGAGTTCGTTCTGATTCTGAGCGTCAGTTGGAGGCGTACCCCCGAGACTGAACAGCAAGGAACGGCGAGAGTATCACAGGCCCACATCTCCAAACGGAAGGACTATGGCGCAGGCTGGCGTTACACAAGGTTCGTGGTATCGCTTGGTACGATCAATCCTCCCTCAGTTGACGATCCTCGGTCTTTTGGCGCTCCTCAAGGTGCTCTCCTCTGCCGGGCTTACTCCCTCGCTCGAAGCGATGGCAGCGAAGCTGACAGCACTCTTTGTGACCGGAGGGCTTCCGATCATCGGGATGGCGTCGTTCGCCGAAAACCTGGTGGGTCTCAACGTGTACTTCCCCGGAGCGATCGTGATTGTGATCGCGATGTCGCTTACGGCCGGAGACCTGCCCAGGGCCTTTGCCACCTACGCGGCCATTACCGGCCCGGCCATGGGCGCACAAGTATTGAACTACCTGGCGGGTCGCTTTTTCGGGAACCGGCTACGTCCCGCGGCGGCCACCGAGAGCCGTCGAAGAGGCGGGTCGGGCGTGTGGGCGGTGTTCTTGACCACGTTTGCTCACCCACATCTGGCGGCCCTGACGTGCTTCGCGGCAGGATCAGAGGGCTTGCGTCTACGACAGTTCCTCGTCCTTCTTGTCGTTTCGGGAGTGCTTTGGAGCACCGCATACGCCACCGTCATCTACAATCTAGGCGCGGTGGCCGGAGCTACAGAGAACCTCATCCCGGTGTTCTATTCCTATGCCGCCGTGTGGCTGGTGTGGGGGATCTGGGCGTTTTTTCGCGATGAGAGGACAGCTGGCGTCGCGAGAACATCTGAGCCAAGGTCGGCCTCGGTCCGCCACTGAGAGAGCAGCTCCTGCGCCCTCAGGCGCGCACGCCCAAAGACAACCTGAATTACCCGCCCGTGAGGGAATAAGCGAGCCATTTGCGCCTCGTCACAGGTGGCTAGGAACAGCTCCAGATGCTCCCCTCGACGGGCTGTTGTAAGGCAGTTCAGATCGCCCGACTGGATGTCATCCTCCAGGTCGAGAATGTCGTCTGCGATTTGAGACATCGTACCGATCTCACCCGCATCAAAATGGGCCGCATAGTGGTCGAAGCTGCCCATCAGACGGGTGATGAACTCGAACGCGACAACGCCGCGTTCAAGACCATCGTTTCGAACGGTGCCCTCGACTTCCTGACTGTAGAGGCTCATGGCAAGGTCGGCAAGCCGACCATCGACAGTCGCACGCAATAGACCGTTGTACACGGCCTGGTAGTGCGGATCAAAGTCTCGCCAATCCGTGACGACATCGTAGGCACACGAAAGGAACGCCGCACGTCCAGCGCTCACCGCCTCCCGACCGCTCGGGCTCACCGAAAATCCCACGTAGCACAGCGCGAGATTGATCGATTTGGCCACGTATCGCGGAAGCTCGGACCAAGAGATGCCGAGCGTGGGCGCGTATTGGACCGAGAACCCAAGAGCCGACAATGCCGCGACGATGTGTCGGACGCCTCCCATCACGTCCGCAGGACCCAACCCATGAATAGAATCACCGGCGCAACCAGAAGGATCATGCGAGAGCGGAGGACGAAGGGCCGATAGTTGTCTCGTACCAATGACAGCCTCATGGCCGGCCCGAGCATCCGAAGGGACCATGCGAGGACTGCCGAGGCCACTAGAATCTTGACGAAGGTGTGATCGGTTCTCAGATACAGGGCGGAAAGAGAAAACAGCACCGCCCCGAACCCAATCAAGAGCGTAGCCAAGAACGTCGCGATGTCTCGGCCGAACACCGTGGCAAAGGTCACTCTGTTTCCATGAAGGTCTCCCGGCAGGTCCTTGACATCGAGGAGTATTTCGCGGCCAACGAAGAAGATCAGCGCAGCCATGATTAACGCGGCCTGAAATGAGTCCGCCTTGGCGCCGACCACAACGAGAGGCATCCAGAGAGGCGAGCTATCGACCAGGGCGGCAGAGAGGTTTGACACGAGGAGAACTTTCCTGAGAAATAGACTATAGGCGGAAAGGACCGCCGCAACGCCCACGCCCGCCACCGCGGCGCGAGCGCTGATGGCCATCAGCACCCCAAGACCCAAGAACAAGCAGAGCCCGCCGACAATCGACGCCATCACCAAGGTTTGCCGATCCGCGTTCTCCAGTCGATTGGCTTCGTTGACACGATCCGTCTCTCGATCAACAAGGTCGTTTAGTACGAAACCGAACGACGCAAGGAGGCAGAGGCCAGCCCCGACCAGGACGCCCGTGATGGCCTGCCCGCCGTCGTACACCACCATCAGCGTCGAGTTGGCGACAATGATTGGCCAGAGATAGAGCCGGCCCGACCGGAGGATTAGGTGCCCGCTGGTCATCGTTCTCTTACGTCCCCCATTCTTTCCATTCCCCCTTCAAGTCGGCGTGAAGCTTCTGCTGGGCCACCTTCATCTTCTTGAATTTATTGGGCGACATGCTACTCCGGCGATCCTTCAAGAATAGAGAACTTGCCACAAATACGGCCCCGGCGAACATAAGGTTGAACGTGAGCGCCACGTAGGGATCCGGGTCCGGAGAGGTCCACTGGTACAGGGCCTCCGCAATGCCGAGGATGAAAACTCCCACGACGGCCACAGCAAGCCGAGTTGAAAACGGATACCAAACCCTCAGCTCGGAGTCAGCAAGTTGGCGACCCAGCTTCCTATAGAAGGTTGATTTCAGCCGCTCCCGGTCATCTTCGACGGCGTCGCATTTCTTCCACAGCTTCTCCTTCAGGTTCCTGTATTCGACCGACTGCCTCAGGATCGGCAGCCCGAGCGCCAGCGCGAGAGATAGCCCCAGCAACGGCGGCACAAGCATCGCCAGACCAAAAAGAAGAGCTTGGGCGAGTGCCACCGAGAAGTCCTGCCACATGCGGTCCAGCGGTACCGTCGGCATGGTCAGAATTCCTGTGTGGTAGGACAAGTACAGCGCCGCGGTCAGATACGCGAAGGAGGATGATATCGCCACATAGTTCAACACCGCTACAATGGATCCCTCAGGATCCTTCGGAACGATGGCGCCCGACGAGAGACCAACGAACCCGATGATATACGAGGCCAGGAGACTGCCGAAAACCAGTTCGGACAACCGAAACACGAGGTTCTTCGACGCCTCGTCGTACGATTTCTTTGGAGTCTTCATTTAGAATATCAGAGCCTTTGAGTACGCCGTGATTCGTATCTCTGGTGCCTTTACCGAATAATACGATTGCGACCGGTGCCGGTCTTGCACCAGGCTGGGAGATCGCCCCAGCGTTCCTGGCCGCATCTGATAGAGGCGGGTCGACGAGGAGATGTAACTGTCGGCCGGCTTGAGCGCGGCACTGGAGATCCCGGAGAACGGCCTGCATGCTCTTCTTGTTGAGGGTTACCAAGCATCCAGTCCTCTGTCCCCCCTCGCGGTCTAGTTTCCCCGTTGTACGCGAAGATTCAGCTGTCGCCGACGTGCCCCGTCGACAGCGTACGAAGGCGCGCGTTTCTAACCCGAAGGAGTCGGCGAGCCGAGAAGAGGGGTTACCGGCGCCGCCAAATGATCGACTGGAGCCACCCTCTTCCGGCAACCGGCGCGAAGAGGGCGGCGCGGCAAGAGTTCGAGTACAAGCGCCACGGAACCTGGTGTCTGTTTGCCTGCTCAAACATCCGCACGGGCCAGGTGTGGGCCGCATGAGGGAGCGCCGGGCCGTGTGCGGAGGTGGTCGATCGTCTCGTCCGGTGTAGATCGATTCGAGTCGACAGCGACCACGGGTTGGGGGTGGAGCCCCTCCATTTCAGCAACACGGTTTCCGACTTCAGCAGACAGCTATGCCGGGGTAGGACCCACAGAGGAGCATCCAGACGGTTCTATACAGCAAACGATTCGATCATTTCCCCCCTCTTCAGAGCCGCCTCAAGCCACTTCGGCTTCCTTCCGCGCCCCGCCCAGGTATTCGACGGGTTTGCCGGATCTCGGTATTTTACCGGTGCCGAAGGCCTGGTTTTTTTCTTTGTTTCGCGAACCAGTTCTTCCAGACTAAATCCCGCCTTTTTTGCGACAGTTCGAAGCTGACTAAGCGTCTCATTCCGACGAAGCTCTTTGCGCGCCGTTAGTTCTCGGTCAATTTGGAGTCGTAAAGCCTGCAGTTCGTCGAGAGACAGCTTGGAAGTATCCATTGGTCGATTTAGTCTGATTCAGATTAGGCCCGGGCATTGTTGCCCTAGACATCATTCTTAATGTGAACGGGAACGGAATAATAATAGGCTGTCTTTTGATAACGTCAATCCCTGACCGAATGTTTTATCGGGCATATCGCCGGAGTTTGTCATTGACCAGGTCCGGGCTAATAGCATAACGCGATCACGCGTGCCGTGGCCTGCTGGCCGTTGACCCGCGTGAAGGTGATTTGCCGGGAGCCTTCCTTTTGACTCTCAACACGAATCTCGCCCTTGTTCGTCTCTGGCGCTTCATGCACAACGTCGTCCGTTTGTCTTTGACCAGTATCTGGTTGGTTTTGACCTAGGCGGCCTCGGCGGCCGAAGCGAATGTGAAGACCGGCGAGGGGGGCGGGGGGTCCAAACGTTCCGCTGAATTGTCCCGCGGCGATTTCAATCCGCCCCCCCTCTACAGCCTCAAAAACGCCGGTCCTCGGCAATTCGAATCCGCCCCGGGCGAAACCGGTCGCAGAACCACCTGACACAGCAAACTCGGAATCCAGCCCCCCTGGCAAATCCGCAGCAGCCCGTGGACAAACTGAACTATCCACCGGCAGATCGGCCCCATCTCAAGGCACCATTCAGTCGTCAATGGCCGGCAAATCGAACAGGACCGGGACAAATCCATCCCGAAGGCGGGGCAATTCCTGATGGGCCGACACGCCAGCCGCCTCCGCTCATTCTCAAACCACTACCTCGTCCAGCCGCTGCTAACCGGGACGAGGAGAATGAGGCATGGGCACATCTCCAGTCGTAAATCCTGGGACGGTTGTCCTGGTTCGGTTTTCCTTTTCGGATCTCGCTGATCGATCGGTCAGTTGGGGTGCTGAACAAAAACCGCCCTGGAGTCCATACGTACGGCTGTCGTCAGCGTCATATCGGGCGCGCCCACGTCTGCGCGCTTACCCGTCAATGCAGCGGTCGCACGCCGGCCGCCGCTGATTGCCAAACCGTTTTACCGCGCTCGGAACGTCCTGCCGCGGTAAGCTTTGTCTTCAGATACCGACCCGCCAGAACCGATGACGCAGCTCCTAGAAAAGGCTTTCGAGCAAGCCTCCCAGCTTGCCGAGGAGGATCAGGATGAGTTCGCCCGCCTCATGCTGGCCGAGCTAGAGTCAGAACGGCGATGGGCAGAGCTCTTCGCCCGACCCGAATCAGAGGAGTTGCTTGGGCGCATGGCTGACGAGGCACTCGCCGCGCACCGAGCCGGCCGGACGCGCCCACTCGACCCCGAGGACCTGTAGGGGTGCGCTCGTTCACGCAGCCGAGTGCTTCTTGACGAGAAGACCCAGCCCCCTCCGGCAAATCCGCCGCCGCTTAGTCTCCGATAACGAAGATGGCTCTCAGGCCGTGACTTCAACAGCCGCGGCAGAACTTCTCGGCTGAGGGATTTCCCGACCGCTTTCCGGCGGCGCGGTCCTTCCCAAAACGCCTCAAGTACAGGTGCTCGATGTAGAGGCCAAGCGGCATCTTCCAAGGCTCCTGGTCGTGGTTGTCCAGCTTGCCGAGCTTGCGTGGGTTCATGCCCAGTTCACGCGCCATCTGGGCCTGGGCCTGGGCCTGGGAGAGTCTGTGACGCTTCCGGGCTTCGATCCATGCCTGCGCCTTCGCGTTCGGTTTCTGCTTCTTGGCCAACTGCTCTTCTCGTTATCTTGTCTCTGGCAAAATAGCCGCCAACGTGCAAACCCTCCGCCATGATTGTTCTCGATATCTCGGTCGATGAGGTTGCTCTTGACACCGTTGACCCGAGCGATTTCGTCTACGCATACCGCGGCCGCGTCGTCGATCAGGACGACGAGACTGAACGTGGTAGAACTCTGGGACGGTTTACACTCCAGTACGTCGACATGGGCGCTACGATGGATGCCGGGCAGGACATCTTCGAGATGTTCGACGCCACCAGTCAGACTCTCACGGAGGTCTACGAGGGTCGGCCGGGCGGTCCTCAAACGATTGATGGAGAGATTCGCGGGCGGCGTCAGCCTCGTGGTGCTTAAGGCCTTTCCCCTGCAGTTCGAGTCCGAGGGTCAACCATCCGACAACCGGCGCGCCAGAGTACTACCGCAAGGCAGATTCGCTGGACTCAACGAAGAAGCGGCGACTCTCAGGCTTCGGCAGTACTACTCCGACATCGGATTCAAGCTCATCCCGAAGACTTCGCTCATGGCACTCAGTCTCGACCTGCGCCTTCCCTGATCCGTCTCCAGCCCCATCGCAGTCAGGCAGCCACGTCCGACTCACTCAGGAGGCGCCGTTCGTGTTGACGTCTCCTGTCCCGAAGCCGCTCAGGGTGTAGGTACCGTCGCCGGAGACTTGGAGGCTCACGTTGGCCCGATACGATTGGCTGTTCAGGTACTCCCGGCAATTGTCGCTGGAGAAGCTGCCTCCAGCACGCTCTCGCGCGTCATGGCCAGCTTGCCTTGCTCCAGGCCCTGCTCAGTTCCTCCGGAAAAGGCCCCTGAATTGGAAGGCCCTTGAACCCTGATGGCGGCCGGTCCCAAGGCGCGTAGTCGCCCCCTTCCAAGCCTCCAACATGCCCGCCCAACTCGCCGCCGGTCGCGGCCTCGCTCGCCAGACCCCCGCCGAATACGGACGTTCTCCTTGCCGCCCTCGGCGCCAGAATTGAGGGGGAAGTGCCGGAGGTTGCGTGGGCTATGAACTTCACGGCCGGCCAAATCGGGCACGCCGAGCTATCTACCGGATTTATCCGGATCCAGGTTGCGAAGCTGGCGGGCTGACAGGGCTTGCTGCCTGAGCCGGATCACCCGGTGCTGACCTTCGTCCATTAGGGAGTTTTAAGAAGGGGTACCTTCGCAAAATCAGCAATCATGGGATCACCATCGATGCAAACAACGGGTTCAAAACGTTGCAAACATGTGACTGGTTGCCGATACTGCCGAAGTACCAACCTGCGAACGCATCAAATACCTCCCTCGAATAGTCGACAGACAACTCCGGTCATTTCTTGGCGCGGCGGGTGGAGTTGTAATTGAGGGCCCAAAGGCTTGCGGCAAAACGGCTACAGCCCGTCAGGTAGCTGCGTCAGAGACGCTTCTGGATGTAGACACGGCCTCTCGGGAGGCCGCTCTGTTGGTACCAAATCTGGTCCTTTCAGGGAACACCCCAAGACTGATTGACGAATGGCAAGTTGAGCCGGGCATTTGGAACCACGTCCGCAGAGAAATCGACGACCGGGGGAAACCGGGGCAGTTTATCCTCACCGGATCGGCGGTGCCCTCCGATGACGTTATCCGACACACGGGTGCCGGCCGAATCCTCCGACTGCGGATGAGACCGATGTCGCTCGCCGAATCTGGACATTCAACCGGGGAGGTGTCGCTGTCGGAGCTGTTTGAAGGCCAGCCGGCCTCCTGCCAGCAGCCCACACTTTCTATCGAAGACATCGCCACGCTGATTTCAACCGGCGGGTGGCCCGGGATGCTGCACTTGAAGCCCGCGCAGGCGCAAACGGTGGTCCGAGGGTACGTTGACGAAATCGTTCGGGCGGATATCAATCGGGTAGACGGCATCGATCGAGACCCCGTCCTGGTCGAGCGCTTCCTCATTTCCTGCGCCCGCAACATTTCGACCCTTGTGTCAAACAACACCCTCGCCAATGACGCGGGGGGGCGGGACGGCCCATTGGACCCCGGAACGGTCAATTCCTATCTGTCCGCGCTACAGCGTCTCATGGTTATTGAAGACGCGCCACCATGGTCCCCGAACCTGAGATCTCGATCAAGGCTGAGGGCGGCATCCAAGAGATTGTTTGTGGACCCGTCCATTGCCGTCGCCGCGCTCGGTGTCAGCCCTGGGCGACTACTCCTCGACCTGGAGTTCCTTGGTTTTCTCTTCGAGGCGTTGGTTTTTCGAGACCTGAGGGTGTTCGCTCAAGCCATGGATGCTAAGGTCCTGCACTACCGGGACTCTACCGGCTTGGAGGTAGACGCCGTCGTTGAAACGCCAGATGGCCGATGGGCGGCCTTCGAGATAAAGCTGGGGCAACACCGAATCGATCAGGGGGCGGCGAGCCTCCTCAAATTGGCCCGACGTATCAACACCGATCGCCACGGCAAGCCCGCAGCTCTCGGCGTGATTGTCCCGAAAGGCTATGGCTATCGGAGACCAGATGGTGTGGACGTGATTCCGATCGGGGCGCTCGGGGCTTGACGGTCACCGGAGAAGATTATTGGCGTCCCGGCCGGATTGCGACGTGGCCGTATTGACGGGCATCATTGGGGCTACTCGCGAACGCTCGATCTCTAGGGCGGCAAGGTCGGCTTCCAGGCGTGAGATCTCGGGGTTCGGTCGATTGGGGTTGGCACTCACGGCGGCAAGTTCGGCCGGTTTGAAGGAGTGCCGCTCGACCAGCTGGCCCACGACAGACTCGTACTCCCACGTCGACCGCTTCGCAGGCCGTTCGGATTATTTCTATCGCGGGCCAAATGTGCCCCACCTTGGACGGGTCGACATCAAAGCACTCAACCATTTCCCATCCCGGAGGTGAGCCGCTCACGCAGGTCGGCCGCGACCTCCGCGTTGCGGGAGTCCCCAGACGCAATGAGATCAGCATAGGTCAGCAGGTTTGGAACGCGTTGGTCAACGAAAGCACTGGGTAGCTCTCTCTCCAAGGTTTCGGGCCAGAAAGCTCTAAGTAGTTCCACCTCCCCCGTCTACGGGGCAATTTTCGATGGGACGAGTTCGCGGCTTGTCCGCCTCGCTTTAGTCTGGGGCTACAATCCCGTCCAGCCGCTGCGCAAAAGCTTCCATTGACGCAGCGGTGATGGCCGTTTGGAGGAGCGTCCTGAAGTCCGTCAGAGCTGTTACGGATTCGACCCGCTTCCTCAACGCGTCAGGGACCTCGCTAAACCGGACCTCTAGTGCCTCCAGCACGCTCTCTCGCGCCATGGCCAGCTTGCCTTGCTCCAGACCTTGCTCCAAGCCCTTCCTGATTCCGACGCGTTCAATACTTGTGACGTAGGGCATTTTCTTTTCGTCCTCGAACATGGCCAGTTCGATGCTAAATTTGGTTTCCAGTCCCTCGGGAAGTTTCATCAGCTGATCGATGAACCCGAAAAGCCTGACGATGTCTTCTCGACCGAGCCCACTTTCGTAAAGCCCCTTTACAAGGGCAAGTTTCCAATGCAGGCGCCCTGTGGCGTCGGCTCGCGTCGCTTGAGTCTTCAAGTGCGCCTGAACAAGGACGGCGAATGGATTGGTGCTTTCGCTAAGCACTTCCCAGTCAACGTCCAGCAGCTTCGCCACCGGAAAGTCCAACTGAAGCCGGCAGCCCCACTGCGAATAGCCGAATCCGGCCGGCCTCCAATCTGGGCGAGTGTCAGCAAGCACCGCGAGACTAACCACCTGCCGCTCATAGCGGTCATAGATGCGGTAGTGGTAGACGAACATGCGCTGCTCGAAGCGCAGGTCCTTCTGCGCCTGCACCTTGACGTGCACGAGGACGAGCGCTTTTCCGCCGTCCCGGCGACTGACCTCAACCAGTTTGTCGACCGTGCGGCCTCCGAGTCTGTGGCTCGGCCCAAGCTTCGGTAGCTCGGTGTCCAGGGACGTGCGGTCTTTCTCCCAGTCGATTCCCTGATGCGCCTCCGGGAAGAGGAGCGCCAAGAAGTCCTGGAAGTAGGCATCCATGGCGCCCTTCCAGGGGCTGTCGTAAGCGTCGGGCATCGGGAGAAGGTTCGGGAAACGCGTTTTGTCTAATGACCCGAACTTCCCGCCGGCATAACCTCGCCCGGCTCTTAGGCCGCGACTTCAACCACCGCGGCCGAACTCCTCGGCTGAGGGACTTCCTGACCGCTCTCCCGAAGAAGTTCAAGGTGGACAGAGATGGCCTCTGTCATATTCTGTTGAACTTCTGAGCGCGAACTTCCTGTCGCCACGCACCCGTCGAGATCTGGAGAGTACGCTGAGAACCCGGTACCGGTCGGCTCGATTATGATGACGTACTTCATGGTTTGAGACCTGCTTGTTTAAGTACGCTGTTTAAGGTTCCAGGCGCCAGATCGTCCCCAGGCTTGCCCGGGAGAGTGACCAGGCCTGCTTTTGTCGGGTGTTTGTACTGATGGTGGCTGCCCCTGATCCTGACAAGAAACCAGCCGTCTTTCAGAAGACGCCGTCGAACATCTCTGACCTTCATTCCGCCACCATCGGTTTCTAATAGAGACCGTTAGATG
>JAJCYP010000141.1 GCA_029262855.1 Bacteroidota bacterium
ACGGGTACGGATGTCCGACCAATAACTCGCCGTTCTGAGTTGCGATCGAGGTCGCTCCGCCAGCACCCGCCACCGCCGGAGAATGCTCGGTCCCCTCTGCGAAGGTGGTCAGAAGCCGACCCTCCAAATCGTAGCGGTAAATCAACCTGGTTTCATCATCGAACGAAAAGTGGACCGGAGCAACAGTGACGCTTTCTCCATCGGTAATGAGGAAGCCTCCAACGAGGTCAATTGGAACTGCTCGGCCAAAGGCATGAGTTTGCGGGTCCATCTCGACGATACGACGTCGCCGGGTGTCCAGGACCCACAGGGCCCCAGCTACCATCTGTAGCATGCCTACGGCCCCGAACTCTTCTGGACCCATACCTCTGCTTCCTATCGAAACCGCTGTCCCATCGTTGAGCGGGATGGCGAGGACCCGAGTGTTTCCTGCGTCCGCCACGAAAAGTGTGTTATCTGAAACTGCAACGTCCAGAGGTCTGAAGAGGGGAGCCCCATCAAATAGAGTCTCCCCACCGATCATAGAAGGTTCGCCGAGGATGAGGTCGGGGACCTCAGAGAGGGGCGTGCCGCCGTTCTCGACCACGCGGACTCCGTCGATGACGGAAACGGTTCCATCCCAATCGGCCTTGGTTGTGCAGCCCATCAGTAGCGTGCACACAAGCATGGAAGAGAATCTAGAGCGCCGGTAAGTCATGGAGTATCGTAGTTAACCTGCGGAGGTCGGTATCGGACATGAGTCCCGCAGATGCATTTCATGGGGGCTTCGGGCTCTAGTCTCTCGGCAGGTCGAGAATCTCACGGACCTCCGACTCGAGCACATCCCGGATCGAGGTCTGGATGTTAAAGCCAAGATGTCGATAGCGCATTTGGCCTGATCTGTCCACCACGAGTGTAAGAGGGAGCGCCGAAATATCGAATAGTTCTATGGTCTCCTGACTCCCCAGAAGCACCTCGAACGGAATCTGGTAGGCCTCCAGCATATCGCGAATGATGGTACTTCTCGTCAGCACGCCATCCGCCACAAGAGTGACCGCCGAGTTGGCCGCCTCATCGTTCGTGGCTGCGGGGAGCTTCGCGGGGGAAACCCGGAAGTCCTTGTCCAGATTGACGAATAGAACCTCTAGTCCCTGGGCCTGATACCGGCTCTGCAATTCGATGAGAAACGGCAACTCCTCAAAACATGGCGCACACCAGCCGGCCCAAAAAGCCACCAGGAGAGGCTGTCCACGGTAGGAACTCAGAAGCACTTCTGTTCCGTCTATCGAAAGAAGGCGGGCGTCCGGGAGCTCTTGTCCGTCAATCACGCGCTGGGAGGTAGCCTCGGACAGTTCGCGGATCAGTATCTCCACCCGCGCTTGGGCGACTTCGCGGCTCATTCCAGAGTCTAACAGGGTCCGGGTCAGGGCCTCTTTCGCAGCCTCATCGTCGGGATTCATCCCGAGTAGCGTCTGCAGGTATGGCGAGGCAGCCTCGGGTTTGCCCGTAGCCTCCGCGTTCTCGGCTGCCCGCCACAGGAGCCGGGATCGCTCTTTTTGTCGAGAATCCAGAACGCCTGCGTGTCGGAGTAGGCTGCCATCTTCTGACTCTCGCCGAATGGCTATCTCGAGGAGGGCGAGCGCCGTGTTCAAGTCGCGCGCAGTCGCCTCCCGGTTCGTGCCGGAGACCAGTTCGCCGCGGAGTGCGTGGTATCGCGACTGGTGCAGCGGCTGATTGTCCGGGGCGGCGAGAATGGCCTGTTCGATCAGATCCAGACTCCGAGCCGGGTTACAGCCTTTTTGATGGTAGAGACTGCCCAGCAGATAGTAATCGTGGTGGATAGCGCCGAGATCCAGGATCTGGACGGCAAGCGAATCCACCCCCCGGCAGTCGCGCTCCGGCTGAGACTGAATGCCCAACAGGTCAATCAGGACGGCCTTTCTGAAGAGCGATTCTGGATACTCTTCCAAAAACTTGACCAACCGGCCCTCGACGGCGTTCTCCAGATCCGAGTTGCCTCCGGCATGAATCGCCTCCTGCCGGATCTCTCGGAACTGCGCTTGCTCGCGCGCGGTGATTTGAGCCTCAGCTTCCGCGACGGTAGAGATCGTGGACGCAGCCGCTAGAAGTAGCGTCAGGATTGCGGCGAGTTGGATGCGGGGTCGCTTCAAGGTCTGCTGGAAAAAAGTACACAGGATGTCCTCTATTCAGCGCAGAATACGTAATTCCTATGTGAAGAACGGGGCATGGTGAGGGCCGGGGTCTGCCGCGGTTGTGGGGATTTTCGTTACCTCCGACAACCAATTCGCGTCAGTAGTACACTAGATTATCGATCCCAACTGCCTCAAACCACCTGATTCACCCGTCCTAATGAAATACTCCGCGGGCTCGCTTGTGGCACTACTCATCCTCGCCGGATGCTCAGCCGATGCCGATCCCGGAACCGCCCGAATAGAGCAACTGGCCAACGGCGCTCCGCTGCATATCTACGAGCAGATTCAGGCGATTCCAGGCCCGCTGCCCACCGATCTGCGGATAGGCGTGGCTGAAGGGGCCGATGAGTACATGTTGGGCGACGTTCGGAGCGTAGATGTCGACGGAGATGGCAATATCTATGTTTTCGATGCCCAAGCGATGATGGTCCGGGTGTTTGACGACTCTGGACAGTACGTAAGGACTGTCGCCAGCCAGGGGATGGGCCCAGGAGAGATTACCCGCGGCACCGGTATCCAGGTTGTGGGAGACACTACCCTTTGGATCCAGGATCCCGGTCGGTACGCGATGACGGCCGTGGCGCTCGACGGCGGTGGCGAGGTCGCCACTGCACCAATGCCGATTCGACGCTTTGGATACGTCTGGGAGGGTGGGGTTGACGGTGTGGGTCGAGTCTGGCAGCCCTCAAATCGGAATCTGGATCCCAATGCGGGGATGGCACCCACCGAGAGCGGCCCGCGTCAAAGCGAGGTTGTGAACTTCGTGGTCCGGCGAGACCTGTTTGGTGGTGAGCTGGATACCTTGGACCTGGCCATATCTGAAGTACAGTCCTATGCAGTGATCCTGGACCGCGGCTTCTCGATCTACCAAGTCCCGTTTTCTCCTGCATGGAAGGTCAGAGTTGCACAATCGGGAGACACGTGGCACGCCAACACATCTGCCTATAGACTTGCGCGCGTCAGTCCAGTTGGGGACACGCTGCTGGTGATTCAGGTAGACCAATCGGCGGACCTTGTGACCGAGGAGGACGCTAGAGAACTCCGTGAGCGGATGGCCGAAAGGGGCCAGGAGTACGTAAAGATAGGCTCCGAACTAGCCGCCCTCATGCCGGAGTACAAACCCCTACTGCTGGGATTCTGGCTCGATGACGGAGGGCGAATCTGGGTTCGCGTTGGATCTGACCCAGAGGCGCCCGCACGGTTTGATGTCTTCGAATCAGACGGCAACTATCTGAAGAGCGTGCTGCTGGACGAGCTGATGCCTCCGTACCTAAACCCAAGCATACGAGGAGGCCGAGTGTACGGCATAACCACGGACAGCCTTGGAGCGCCGGTGGTGTTCAGGACGGCGTCATGGGACTGAGCCCCTCCGAGATACGCAGTCCGGAGGCACTCTGCAGGCAGCGCCACCGGTACGCCAGCTTACTCGCTCCCCGCCGCATAGGCGTGTTCGTCACGGCGTTGATCGCGGCGTTGGGGGGAGGGCAGCTCGCAGGAGCCCAGACTGCGGTGCGCCCCCTGGCAGTCGAGGGGCAGACTGAGGAGCGAACTTTGTTGGTTGCCCGGGCGCTCGGGCTTTCAGACTCTCTTGGGATGGGAACCGGCCTTCTTCGCGTCGGCGACTTTCTTGTGGTCGAGGACCGAAAGGCAAACAGGCCCTTTCATCTGGTAGACTTGGGTACTGAGAAGTATGCTGCTTCCTTCGGGTCATGGGGTCGCGGCCCGGGGGAATTCCAGTCTGTGGCCTCGCTGGGACGGGATCCGACTCGCACCAGCCTGTTTTGGGCATATGATCTCTCCAACCGGAGAATCACGCCGGTTTCGCTAGCTGGACCGACCCCGCTCGTCCTACCCGAACTTAGCGTGGTGATGCGAGCTGACGGTGAAGTCCCCATCGAGCTCCTGCGATTTGGTGAAAGCTGGCTCGGCCATGGTTTTCTATCGGCTGGACGACTGGCAGTCTACTCGAACACCGGCCATTTCGAAGGGGTTCGAGGAGCGCTTCCTCCCCCGAAGAGAGGCGAAAGCCCGGCTCCGGGCCACGTGCGACAGCAGGCGTATCAGAGTACATTCGATGTCCGCCCGGACTCTGCCCTAATTGCTGTAGGAACACGCTTCGCGGATCGAATCGACATTATGTCCCCGGCTGGGGAGCTGCTTGCTGAGGCAGATCGTCCACTCGGATTCGAGCCGCAGTACTCAGTGATGACGAACGGCGGCCGACCGGTGATGGGAAGTGGGGAGGCAATGAGATTCGGGTACATCAGGGTGAAAGCAACGCAAGATCATATCTATGCCCTCTATTCCGGCGCCAGCCGGGCGGAGCTGCCAGGTGCGGCACACCTAGGCTACACGCTTCGGGTTTTTTCTTGGCAGGGCGAGCTGCAACGAGAGTTTGAACTGTCAGATCCAGTTCTGACTATTGAGGTTTATGGAGATCTGATATATGGGATCAGGCACAACCCAACTCCGGAGATCGTGGTGTACCGACTTCCCAAACGGGCCTCACAGGGTAGGCAATAGGAAGAAAACGTCTCATGCTAAGTGGGCGCTACTTTCGCACCTCCCGGTCCACAATTTCCCTGAGCCGTCCATGCGCCTCCGGCTTATGGATGCTGGCCAGGAGCGGCTCCAGTTCCTCGAAAACCAGCGCCCAGTCCATCGTAGCACCGCTCCGCTGGCAGATGCGCCCGATGTCGACCCAGTCCTGACCACGGCCAGCCACGGTCTTCAGGATCGTCAGATCCTCGGCTGAGCAACAGCGAAGGGGCTCGTCGATTCCAAAGTCCACATCGACGGCCCGGTCCATGAGGCGCCGCTCGTAGTCGATGCATCCGAGGGATATGTCGACCTCGTATCCGTCTTTGGAGTAGCCCACGAACATGAGTCCGACGCGCGCCACCTCTTCCAGACGGTCCGTCCGGGGCTTCAGGATCTTGAGCAGTTTCTCGAGCGCCTTCAACTCATCGCCCAGCTCGCACTTGACCGTGAGGTCGATGTCGTCTGTGTGCCGGACCTCGCCCCAACGCTGAAGTGCGAGACCACCGATGAAGCAGAACTCAAATTCCTGCGCGTGCAGGTCGCGCTGCACAGTCAGTGCTGCCCAGAACAGGTTGGCATTCGGCTCGCTGACACCGTAGATGTGCCGAAGGTTTATCAGCCAGTCCGGATGCGATAGCGTCCGCAGGCGCTCTACACGCAGGGCTTCGACAAACTCGAAGCCGCGCCGCTGCATGAGGAGGATTTCGCTGTCGTCCATACAGGAATATAGAGTCCCAGGCGGCCGGTTCGTAACGGCCGAGTCGTCCGCGCCGCAGAGCCTGGTAGCCCTACCGGTACTCCCGCCCCCGCTCCAACACCGCCATCAGATCCGTCACACCCACCGGCCCGTGCCGGTACTTGAACGCTTCGCCATGTGTCGCACCAATCCGGTACCCCAGCGCCACGGCCCGCGCCTCGACCCACCTCAGGAAGGCCGGGTTGGAGATATACGTCTCCGGCTCGTCTGTCGAAGCGTCGTAGTCGGCCACGTGAAACTGCGATGAGTAGGCCAGCAGGGCCTTCATTCGCTGCTCCCAGACCTCGCCCACGTCCACTACGAAGTCGGGCAGGAAGTCAATCGACTGCATATAGTGGAGGACGTGGCTTGGTCGCCAGGGCTCCTGATCCTGGCCAAATTCCTGCGAGGTGATCTTTACCAATCCCGCCTGAAAGACGGCCTCAGCCACGAGGGTTGCGCCCGCCGGATGATCCGGGTGCCGGCAATCCGACGCTCCGATAAGAATCACATGCGGGCGGTACTTGCGAAGCGTCCGCGCCACACGCCACCGGTTCTCGACGGTATTCGCGATGTCGCCGTCTGCAAAGCCCAGGTTTTCGCGCGCATGAATACCGAGAATACGGGCGGCATCCGCGGCCTCCTTGGCCCGGAGATCCACGCTCCCCCGAGAGCCGAGTTCACCACGCGTGAGATCGACGATCCCCACGCGATAGCCCTGCTTTACCAGAAGGGCCAGCGTCCCGCCGGCCGCCAGCTCCACATCATCTGGATGGGCGCCGAAGGCTAGTACGTCGAGGGGCTCGGTGGTCATGCGGGAGGGCCTCAGTTAGCCACGAAGTTAACAATCCGGCCCGGGACGTAGATTTCCCGGCGCATGGTCTTGCCCTCCAGATGCCGGACCACGTTGTCATCGGTTCGCGCCTGATCCAGGATCACCTCGCTGGCCGCATCCGCGGGGACCTGGATGTTTGCGCGCAGTTTTCCGTTCACCTGGACGGCGATGGGCATCGTGTCCTCGACCATCAAAGATTCATCAAACTCGGGCCACGGCTCATAGGCCAGCGATTCCGCATTGCCCAGGCGGTGCCATAGCTCTTCCGCCACGTGGGGAGCCAAGGGAGACAGCAGCAGCACGAACGGACGGGCGACGGCCCGCGGCACAGCCTCAAGCGGCACGAGAAGGGCAACAAACTCGATGAGGGCGGCAATGGCCGTGTTGTACCGCATCCCGTCCAGATCATCGGTAACTCTGGCGATGGTCTTGTGCAGGGCGCGGAGCAGTTCGTCCGTCGGAGCGGCATCGGTGACACGAATGCCTGAATCGGTCCCATCCTCGGCGTCGCCAGCAAAGACGCGCCAGACCCGGCGCAGAAACCGGTTCACCCCAACGATGTCGCGCGTATTCCAGGGCTTGGACGCATCCAGCGGGCCGAGATACATCTCGTACAGCCGGAGCGTATCGCAGCCGTATCGCTCATTGATTTCGTCAGGCGAGACGGCATTCTTCAGGCTCTTGCCCATCTTGCCGTATTCCTGGGTGACGGGCTGCCCTTCCCAGGAAAACTCGCGGCCCTGCTTGTCCTGGACTTCGGAGGCCGGG
>JAJCYP010000142.1 GCA_029262855.1 Bacteroidota bacterium
TGACCCTGGTGTTCTCCTACATCGGCTATCAGCCCCAGGTCAAGAAGGTGTACCTGACCCAGAACATCGAACTGGACATCCAGCTGGCCCCGAGCAGCGCCGAGCTGGGCGAGATCGCCATCACGGCTGACCGCGCCACGCGGGACAACGTCCTACGGACCCGCATGGGCGTAGTGGATGTGTCGATTCAGGCGGTCGAACGGCTTCCCGCGATTCTGGGCGAGCAGGACGTCCTCAAGGTCATTCAACTGCTCCCCGGTGTTCAATCGGGCGAGGAAGGCACGGTTGGCTTTCACGTCCGCCTAGCCCCCGATGGTCTTCGCGCGCGTGTCAAGATTCACGAGTCTCGCTCCCTCAAGCTCTTTGAGATGATCAGCGAGCACCAGTTTCAGAATCCAGGTGAACAAATAGAACATCACCAGTGGACCGAACATCAGAACGAAACTCCACATCGGGTGCTGAGGACTGACGAACTGGGCTGCGAGCAGCGGGCCTAGTACGGCAGCGACATAGAGCGCGAGGGTTTTGTACCACTTCCCCTGGACCAGCCTCAAAATCAGGTACGGGGTGAACGCGATGGCCATCCAAATCATCAAACCTGAAATCAGTCCAATTGGGAGCCAAAAAACCCCGCCGCCGATGAAGGCCGTTTTCGTTTCGAGGTTCAGCCAGTGGTGCAACCGCTCGGTTGCATGCTCCTCCTGGGTCTTCGCGGTCAGCAGGATGATGGGCTCGGGCAAGGTCACGGCGCCAGCGGTGCGCCGAATAGAACGCGGTGCCCGTCTGGTGTTTGGATCACGAATTCCCGGTGCCCGTGTGATCGATTCCCAATCGGCACGACAGCCTCTGCACCCCTTGCGACGAACTCCCCGTGGAGTGCATCCAACTTTCGAGTCAGAAAGCTCCAACCCGGTGCCTTGATCGGGTCCAGAATGAAGCCGATGACTTCCGTGTAGTATCGTGTCGACGCTTCAAGGTCTCTGACTGCGAGGACCGACCTCGGCTGAATCATGTGTGGCATTGGAGACCTAGTTCTACGGAGAGGAGGAAGCCGTCGCTTCAACGAGCAAGGCGCCCACCGGATAGTCCGCAAACCGATAGATCTCCTGTCGGGTGACCTTGAATCCCCCCTCGCCCAATTTGGAAACAACCAGCTCGATCGGGTACCGATTGGCTACCAAGTCCGATGACTCGCCATAGTCAAGGCATCCCCCACCTTCCCACGCAGCAATCGAGAGAAAGCCATCCTCGGCCAGAACTCGGTTCCAGCCCTCAAACGTCGACGATAAGTCCGGTTCGGCCAGGTGGTGGAGAGCAAAGAAACTAAGGAGGCCGGAAATGGGGCCAAGAGACATTTTATCGACTGCGGTCATGTCTCCCACTTCGAGTCGGGCTGATTCTCCCAAGCGCAGACTCGCGGTTTCGATCATTTTCGGTGACAAATCTATCCCGATCAGCTGGCGCGCGGATTCGTACTCGGACCGGTACATCTCAAGCATGTGCCCACTTCCGCAGGAGGTGTCTAACAGTGCTCCCTCCATACCCACAAGCCTTGATCTCAATCGAGCGAACACATCCTTGTAGAACGGCAGATCAATCTCTGAATCCATCATGGCCGCGTAGGACACGGCCGTTGAATCGTACATCTGTCTGACTTCTTCTCTAGATGAGATCACGGCTCCTTGACTGGTTGTTGACTCCGGCATGAGTGACGCTCTCAAATACCCCAGGTGTGTCAACTGCCCCGAAAGGTCTTTCCCCGGCAGGTACGTGCACTGCCTGTTGTGCATCACATAGGCATCGTCAATAATGGGCAGAAGGTATTGGATGTAGTGATCCGAAATCAAAAACCCCGTTCCGTTCTTGGCGGCATCCACAATCGAAGCAGTTATCTGCTCAATGATCTTGGGTTCGACTCCCGTGAATGGCTCATCGAGGAGCACAAATGAGCGCTGAAGGCCCAAGATCAGCTGCAGCTCGAGGAGCCTCCTTTCGCCCCCCGACAAGTCTCGAATCTTTGTCCCAGTCAAGGCTCCGAATAGGGCGTTGGCCCGCAAGTCATCGCGATGACATTTCCGGAGCAACTGGCCAACCGTCAGATCGGCGGGCAGCATGCTCTCTTGTTGCAAGTAGGAGATATGCTTGAACCTCTTCCCTCGATCCACCGACGCGATTCGGTCTTCGCCGACGATCATCAATCCGCTCTCGGCCTTGATCTGACCAGCGGCGATACGGAGCAAGGTCGATTTTCCGGATCCGTTCGGACCTATCAGCCCTGAAATACTTCCGGGCGCCACTTTCAGGTATGCTCCCTGGAGGATTTTCAACTCCGGTACCGAGTAGAAAATGGCGTCGAGAATCAGGGATGGCGCCTTCGTTAGATCCAAAGTCGCAGGACCAACGCAATCATCACCAGGCTTACCGTGGGCAAGGTGAGAAGCGGAATTCTGGCTATCCCCAGATTGTCATAAAGCGCCCAAATCCGTTTTCTGCCAAAGTCTCGGTTCGTATACCAGGCGGAGAAGAGGGCAGAGACAACGATGACTTGTGGAAGCATCTCCAGACCGACTCCGACCAACAGCAACAGGGCCATCAAACTCAGGACAAGTCCGGTGGCGTTGAGGCAGTAGACCCGGATAAAGTACAGTCTCATCTGATGCGGTCATTCCCGTTGAGGCGACAGCTTATCCCGGCACCACTAGGACTAGGGAGAATACGATTCCTCACCGCGGGCGGCCGGGGCCGCGTGTTGCGGTAGAGTTAGCGAACCGGCCGGGCGCATTCAATAGTAACCTAGGCTTTACATGACTCCGTTTCCAGCCACCAACGCCAGGCACGCCCCAACCGGATCTTGAATAGCTGCATATGCCCACTCAGCATCCGGCCCTCGTGTCGCCTTGATGACCTTACCCCCTTCCTCTCGGACGCGACGGAGGCTTTCGGCGAGGTCGCCCACGGGAAGGTGGATCATCCAGACCGGGGGCAGATCCAGGTTCGCGCCGCGCGCATGGCACACTCCCGCCGCCGGGTTTCCGTCAGCACCGAGCAAAGTGTAGTCGGCGTAGCGCTCGCTGGCGTCCTCCATCTCCACGTCCCGCACCGTCCAGCCAACGACCTGGCGATAGAAGTCACGGGTTGCGGGGGCGTCGGAGACCGTAAGGTCGAGCCAGGAGATGCGCCCCATCCCCGCCGAGGCGTCGCTCGATATGCCGTCCTCCGGCGGGGGCAACGCCTCCGCAGGAACGACTGGGATGATCCCGAACGCCGCACCATTCGGATCGAGCAGCACCGCCCATTGGCTCTTTCCTTCGCCGTCCTTGCCATGCATGAGCTCAGTCCCGCTCAGATCGAGGGCATGCTGCACACTGGCTGCTACATCGGCGACCTGAATGTGTGGCATCCATTGGAGCGGAAGGTCAGCGTACTCTGGGCTGCGCGCGCCCAAGCCGATGATCGGCATGCCACGGCTGTTCATCAGATCCTCGCGCCAAAACGGACTCTCGCCCGTGCTGAGGACACGTGAGTAGAAGCGCACTTCACGTTCGTGTTCGGGAACAGCAATGTCCGCACTGAGGGTTCCGCCGACGACTGGGACAAAGGAGTCACTCATGGTTCGCGTCTTTGCTGACATCACGGTCGTTGGTGCGTTAGGGTTCTTTTGCAAGATATCCTACTTCAATGGGCTCGCAATTACCATTTCAGCTAGCGTCCCCCGAGGCGGTCGCGGAAGAAGCGCGCGTTTACCATCCCAAACTCAACCGCCTCATTCTCTCCCGGTCCGATGTACAGATAGCTCGGATACAACTGGATCTCAAAGCGCTCTCGAAGCGGGCCCGTGAGTAGAACCTGAGGCCAGTCGGCACCGACTGAGTCAAGATGGTCTAGAGCCGCCTGCGGTCTTCCGAAATCGCGATCTGCCTGGACGAGAATGGGCAGCGCGCTCAGGCACGGCCCACACCACTCTCCCCAGATGTCGATGAGAACAGGCTGTCCCCTGAAGTCGGCGAAGCGGAGTGAGTCCCCGGCGAGCGTGGCAACGGTCAGGTCCCAGAAATCGTCGCCTAACGAAGAGGATGGACGAGCAGCCGAATCGTCACCGCGAGCCGCTTGGCTTCGGAAAATTGGCCCTGGTCAAACGCCTTGCTCGAGACCCTTAGTCCCGCTATGGCCTCTCCCAGATGAGCCAGAAGGTCTTTCTCTTGAGGCAGCTCGCAGCAGGGCACCGTTCTCCAGACCCTGCCAACCGTGTTCTTGGACGGTCGTGACCGAGAACTCCGGACCGAAACGGTACTTCAGCTTTCGGGGTACGTTCTCATCAAGTAGGACGCGCACTAGGCCGCCTCAGCATCCTGTGGAGTCAGATCTAGCGCGTCGTTCAAGGCAAGCGTGAGGAAGGCTTCGGCCTGAGCTCGCGTGACGCTCGGGAAGTCATCCAAGAACGCCCGGATGTTAACGCCAGTCCGGAGGTGCTGCATGAGCGTGTCCACCGGTACTCTTGTTCCAGTGAAGACAGGAGTGCCTCCCAGAATGCCCGGATGAGAATGATATATGTCAGCGCGGTTCATGTCATCGACCGATTGCTGAAGAGTCTACGCCTTTCCTTTCAGACCGATCCG
>JAJCYP010000143.1 GCA_029262855.1 Bacteroidota bacterium
CTGCGTGCGCCCTGAGGCCTCTCATGCGAGTGCGGCCTGCCGTTTCGCCATCGGTGTGTCGCGGTCGACTGGAACGAAGCGAACTGCCATCTGAGATCCCGACGGGGAGGAACCCCAAATTGCGAATCATGACGGCACTAAGTCCGACAGACTGCTAGAGCTAGAGAGGCACGCCCCAGGCCATGAGACCTCCCAGGTGGCCCGTCCAGGCCGCCAGCCCGGCAACAGAGAGCGCGAGCAAGAGGACCAGAACCCGAACCGGCAAGGGCGTCCCGGTGTCGCGAGGCCAGATTCTTCCACCAAAGAGTAATGCCAGCAGGCATGCCGCCAGAACGACCGCCATGAGCACGGTCCAGTCGGCGGCCGCGTCGTGGAGGTCCACGAAGAGCTCGACCATGGGATCGCCCAGCATCTCGTCTTTCAGATCCTCGCCCGTGCGCGATGCGAGAAAAGCGGCAAACGCGCCCATCGACCCCAGAAGGGCACTCGCCCTGAGCCAAACGTCCTGATCCTTGATAAACCAGACCACCACGGCCGCCGCTGTGATCAGCAGGAGCACGATCGGAAAGTGCACCACGATTGGATGCAGCATGGGGATCTCGAATTCGAATACTCGATCCATGCGTAAGGATACAGAGTGGGCGGCGGGCGTATACCGGTTTTATTGACGCTCTCCCCCACTACGGTTCCCATCCATGCGCTTCCTATCGACTCTCGCCGCCAGCTTTCTTGGGACCTTGCTGGGGTTGGGTCTTCTCGTCGTCTTTGGTCTGATGTTTGTCTTCGCTCTGGCTTCCACCGCCGAGCAGGCACCCACCGTTCGGACGGGTACCGTTCTGGTCGCTGAACTTCGCGGCAACTATCCGGAAATGGTCTCTGGTGACCCGATCGCTCATGCGTTTGGCGGTGAACCCCGGGTTGACATGCACGACGTTATCCGCGCCATGAACATGGCCGCTGTGGACACTCGCATTGACGGCGTGTGGTTGCGCATGGGAGACCTGCAGACCCCCTGGCCCAACCTTGAGGCCATTCGCCGCGCCATCGAAGGCGTCAGCGCGGCCGGCAAGACGGTCATCGCCTCAAGCGACATTTTCTACATGGGCGAGGACGAACTCTTCCTCGCTTCTGCAGCGGACTCGATTCTCCTCGATCCCGAGTCCATGTTTGAGTTCAACGGATTCGCCATGCAGATTGCCTTCCTCAAGGGGCTGTTCGACAAAGCCGGTATCAATCCGCAAGCTGTGCGTGCGGGTCAGTTCAAGAGCGCCGTTGAGCCCTACACCCGGGAATCCCTCTCCGAAGCCAACGAGCTTCAATTGAGCGAGATCGTCGCCGATATGGAGAGCACACTGGTCAACGCGATCTCGGCCAGCCGGGGACTGGACATTCAGCGTGTCGGGGCGCTTCTGGATGCGGGTACTATTCTGTCTGCCCGTGACGCCCGTGACGCCGGCCTGATTGACGGCCTGGCCTACGTCGACGAAATGGAGTCGGTCTTTGGCGAGGACCCGCGGACCATTTCTCTGGTCAGATATGCCCAGAGTTCTGCCCGGACCGCGGGTATCCCTGAGGGTCGGGATGGAGAAATTGCTGTGGTCTACGCGGAAGGCACCATGGTCGCCGAGAGCGGCAACGGACTGCTGGGCTCGGGCAGTGCCGCCATCACCGCGGAACGCTTCGGTGAGGCCATGACGCGGGCCCGGGAGGATGATGACGTGAACGCGGTCGTCATCCGCATCAATTCACCGGGCGGATTTGCGCCGGCTGCCGACGCCATGCTTCGGGAAATCGAATTGACCAAAGCCCGGAAGCCCGTCATTGTGTCGATGGGCTCGATGGCCGCCTCCGGTGGTTATTGGATTGCGGCTCCCGCGGATACCATCGTCGCGGAGACACTTACGCTCACAGGATCCATCGGCGTCTTCGGCCTGCTTATGGATGTCTCGTCCCTGCTGGAGGATCACCTCGGCGTGACGATCGACGGGGTCCAGACCGGACCCTCGGCAGACATGCTGAGCGGATTTCGCAGCATGTCGCCAGCCGAGCGGGCCAATCTCGAGCGGTCCATGGACCGTACGTATGATCGCTTCCTGGAAATCGTCGCCGAGGGCCGCGGGATGAGTGTCGCAGATGTCCACGCCATCGCGCAGGGACGCGTGTGGACGGGCATCGACGCCCGTGACGCCGGTCTGGTGGACGTTCTGGGCGGGCTTGATACCGCGTTGGACCTGGCGGCCCAGAGCGCCGGCCTCGCCGAGGGATCCTACCGAGTGTCTGAGCTTCCGCGCCCGGAGACATTCTTCGAGCGTTTCACGGAGTCGTTGGAGGCCAGAGTCTCGGGACCTACTCCGAGAGAACTGGCGCGCCTCCTCCCGCCCGCCGCTGCGGCAGGCTACGGATCACTGCTGGATGCGCTCTCCCTTCAACAGGGAGTGTATGCCCTTCTCCCACTGCGAATGTCGGTCAACTAGACCCAACTAGACCAGCACATCCCCCGTCATTTCTTCGGGCGCCGGAAGACCAACGAGCGCCAGGATTGTCGGCGCGATGTCACCCAGTTTCCCATCCCGAATCGGGCCGGAGAATCCGTCCTTGATGATGAGGTGCGGTACCGGTACCGTTGTGTGGGCCGTGTTGGGACTTCCATCGGGGTTTCGCATCCGGTCCGCGTTCCCGTGGTCGGCAATAATGTTGACGCTGTAGCCTGATTCCAGCGCGGCCTCGACGACGACTTTCGTGCAGGCATCAACCGTCTCAATGGCTTTCACGGCGGCCTCGAAGACGCCCGTGTGTCCGACCATATCCGGATTTGCGAAATTCAGGATCGCCAGGTTTGGTCCGTCTTTCCTCAGCGCTTCGGCCACCCGGGAAGCCAGCTCTGGCGCACTCATTTCCGGCTGAAGATCGTAGGTGGCTACCTTGGGAGAGGGCACCAGGATCCTGTCTTCGCCTTCGAATGGTTTCTCCCGCCCCCCGCTGAAGAAGTACGTCACGTGCGGGTACTTCTCGGTCTCGGCCGCGCGCAGCTGAGTCCCACCGCGCTCGGAAATCACCTGTCCCAGGGTCTGCGTCAGGTTGATCTTCGGGAAGGCCACGGGGAACCCGAAAGACGCGTGATAGCGGGTAAATGTGGACAGATTGAGCGGGGGTGGAACGCGGTCAAAGCCATCAAACGATGCGTCCGTCAGCGCAAAACAGAGCTGGCGCGCGCGGTCTGCCCGGAAGTTGAAGAAGATGGCCTCGTCGCCGTTCCGGATAAGGCCGTCCCGAGAAAGGATTACAGGGTCGACGAATTCGTCTGTCACCCCCTCCCGATAGCTGGCTTCCAGCGCGGCTACAGCACTCGTGGCCTCTGTACCGACCCCGTGAACCAGGAGATCGTAGGCCAACTTGATGCGTGGCCACCGGTTGTCCCGATCCATCGCGTAGTACCGGCCAATGATGGTGGCGATGCGCCCCACGCCAATCTCGGCCGCCGCTGCCTCGAAGCGCGAGACGTAGCCCACCCCTCCTTCAGGATCTGTGTCACGGCCGTCGGTGAAGGCGTGGATCCAGACCCGATCCGGCCCCAGTCCTTTCCGGGCCGCCAGACGGAGCAGGGCAATCAGGTGGTCGAGCTGAGAGTGGACGCCCCCGTCGGAGAACAGGCCCATCAGGTGAAGGCGCGTCCCACCTCTGACGGCGCGATCCATGGACGCACCAAGGACTTCGTTGTCATAGAAATCGCCGTCCTGGATGGCCTTGTCGATGCGGGTGATGTCTTGATAGACAACACGCCCCGCTCCGAGATTCATGTGGCCGACCTCGGAGTTTCCCATCTGGCCTTTGGGAAGACCCACGGCCAGACCCGATGCCTGCAGCGTTGCATGGGGCCACGCCTCGAACAGGCTGTCCAGGTACGGCTTGCGGGCGGCATCTATGGCGCTCACGCTTGGGTCTTCAGCAATGCCGTAGCCGTCGAGAATGATGAGAATGTGCCGCAGTTCAGGACGCATGTTTTCGGTCATCCGGGCGGCCGAATCCCATGTCTCCTATGCGGACATCCGGGACACGACGAAGAGTTCGCCCTGTTTTGCAGTCAAAAAGATTCATCGAGCCACATCGGGGGCAGCTTTCCTGCTGCGCGCCCGCGCGATCGACCCTGGGAACGGTATGATCGACGTAATGCTTCCGGGTACCGCACCAAAAGCGACCCTTGTTTCGGGACAGGCCCGTCATCGGCTCGGGAAGCAGTCTCACGGCCTGCCACTGAGGGCACAGGTTGCGGAGTACGCAGGGCTCGCAGTCCGGCGATCTCGCGGTGCAGCGATATCTGCCGTGCAGGATGAACAGATGGTGTGCCGTCGACAGTTCGCCCGCCTTTATGACGCGCCGCAGGTCGCGCTCCACGGCATCCGGCGTGTCCGAAGACGGCCGAACCAGCTGGAGGCGGTGCGCCACCCGAAACACGTGTGTGTCGACTGGCATAGAGTCGATACCAAAAGCCGCCCCGCCAACGACCTGGGCCGTCTTTCGCCCGACGCCCGGCAGAGTCTCGAGAAGCTGCAGGTCCGCCGGAACCTCGCCGCCGAACTCCGTGACCACCTTGCTGGCCATCCCAGACAGATGGCGGGCCTTGTTGTTCGGGAACGTGATCGACGCAATCAACTGCCGGATCTCCGGCACCGATCCCTCGGCCAGCGCGTGGACGTCGGGAAATAGCCGAAACAGGGCCGGTGTCACCCGATTGACGCGCTCATCTGTGCACTGCGCCGACAGAATGACGGACACCAGCAATTCGTAGGGACTTTCGTGCACCAACTCGGTTACCGGGTCCGAGATCACCGCTGACAATCGCGAAATGATCTCTCGTGCTCTTTCTTTGCGCCCCATCCCGGCTCTTACTGGAATTTCGATGCGGACAACCCGTTTCTTTGTAATGTCAGCCGGGACCGCGGCCAACCGCCACGCCCTCACAGGCGCGGGTGATCCGAGTATAGTCTGTTCTCATTCAATCTCCCTATGATCCGCGTCTGCAAGCTGCTCGCCATCCTCCTTCTCAGCGCACCGACTGCTCAGGCCCAGCTCCCGGACGCGCTCTCGTCCCAGGGCCGGATTTACCTCGTCACCACCCTCCCCGGAGACCTCGTATACAACCGATATGGCCACACGGCCATTCGGGTGTTCGACCGGCAACAGGGCATGGACGTCACGTTTAACTACGGGACGTTTGACTTTGCACAGCCCGGCTTCGTCCAGAAGTTTATCGATGGCGAACTGGACTACTACCTGTCTTACTCTTCGACCCGAAAGGCCGCGCAGACCGCACGCATCCAGGATCGGACCATGCGGCAGCAACTGCTGGACATCAACCGGGAGCAGCGCGACGCGATCTATACCGCGTTGATCCGCAACGCGGAGCCCGAGAACCGTCGGTATCGATACGATTTCCTCTTCGACAATTGCGCGACCAGGCCGCGGGACATCATTGCCAATGCGTTGGGAGACCAGGTGGAATGGGACAGCACTGCGCTGGGATTGACCTTCAGGAAATTGCTCGATCCGTATCACGCAGACGCCCCCGCCCTGGACCTTGGCACCGACCTGGTGCTCGGTTCGCGCCTGGATGAGGTGGCGACCAGTCAGGATGAGGCCTTTCTACCGATTCGTCTGGAAGCGCTCCTCGACGGCGCTTGGGTGGAGGACCAGTATGGCCGGCGTCCGCTTGTCCTGGTGTCGGATACGCTGATCTGGTCGGCCCGCCCGGCCTTTCCGGAAAGAACGTTCCCCTGGCCCCTTCTGTTGACGGGGCTGATTCTGGTCCTCGGCCTTGCCAGCCTGAAGCGATCCAGCATGGGCCACAAGCTAATTCCCACCTTCGATCGCGTGCTCTTTGGGGTGCTTGGAGCCGTCGGCATTGTGCTGCTGTACATGGCGACCATGACCGCCCATCAGGTGACGGGCTCAAACTTCAACCTGTTATGGGCGCTCCCGACCCACCTCATCGCGGTGTGGTATCTGCCCAGGGCGCGCCCGCAGGTCGCCGGCGGCTACCTGCTGCTGACAGCCTTGCTGGCTGTCGTCGCGCTGACAGGTGGGTGGCTGATGCCTCAACCAGTGCCGGTTGCTGCCGTGCCGCTCATCATTCTGGTGATGGTACGCTCGGCAGTGCTTGGCCGTCGCCTGAACATGGCCCGCTAGACGCCAGGTATCTAGACGCCAAGTCCGCCGGCTCGGAGATGCCTCAGTGCAACTGAGGCTGGATGGGCGGAGGGGGAACGGCGTAGGCGGCCTGCTGCTGCACCCCACCATTCTGGAATACTGGGCGAGTAGGTGCGGGCCGTCCACGCAGGGGACGTTGCCCATTCGAGAGAGCGGCTCTCTTCTTTTCGCGTCCACTTCCGAAACGACCGTAGTAACTCCGGTCTCCGAAATACCCGTAGGCCTGGCGCGCATTGAAACCATTCAGCACCGCGTATCGGTTCTCGGCGCCGGACTGATCGAGAAGCTCCATCACCTCGCGGACATCGGCCTGCTGTGCCTCTCCGGCCCGAAGGACAACCAGCACGACGTCGGCCATCTTCGAGAGTGCCATGGTGGTCCCTGCGGTCAGCATCGGTCCTCCATCGATCACGATACGGTCGAATGAGCGACCCAGAAAATTCAGCATGGCCCGGAGGTCTGGCGAGGCCAGAAAATGGCCGCCTGAGACGTCAATGTCTCCAAGGGGCATCACGTACAGGCCCTCGACGTCCGTAGCGTGGACGCTCTCCCTGACAAGCTGACCCTCATACAGCACATTCGAGACTCCTGGCATCGCCGCAGTGCCCATCATGCGGTGCGCCGTCGGGTTCCAGGCATTCAGATCCAGCAGCAGGGTGCGGTTTCCTGCGGCCGCCATGGTAACAGCCAGGTTTGCGGCCACCACGGACTTCCCATCACCCGAAGTCCCGGATGTAACCAGGACCGTCTTCACCGGCTTGCCATTCGCGGCCATTTCCACCGTCATGGCGACGCGTGCAAAGGCGTCGGCCGCAGCAGATTCGGGGGCGCTCACGGTCACGATCTCCGGTGCCAACCCGCTGCGGCGACTACCGCCGACCCGCTTCAGATCTGGAATGACGCCCGCCACCGGAATTCCCAGGCGGCGGAGTTCGTCCGGCTGACGCAATCGCTCGTCGACAATGTCGCGACCGAAGACGCCCGTCAGGCCAACGGCCAGACCCAAGAGGGTGGCCAGTGCCAGAATGTAGATCGGGCGGGGCTCCACCGGCTCGTTGGGCAGCTCGGCATGATCCAGCACGCGGACACTTCCGAACTCGGAGGCCTCGGCAATGCGGGCTTCCTGATAGCGCTCCTGAAGCCACTCGAAGGTCATTTCCTCAGAGCGGCGCGCACGCTCGAGTCCAGCGAGGCGGACTGACTGCTCGGGGATACGGCTGAACTCCTGCTGGTTCGAGGCAATGCGGGTTCCCAGGACGTGGATTCGAGCACGAAGTCCCGAGGCCTCAATCGTCTTGTCGGTGATCTGCTGCCGCAGCCGAGACACATTGGCCAGTGCGCCGGTCAGGCCAGCGCCGTCGCCGAGCCGCCGAGCCATGTCGGGATCGATTCCTCCGGTAGCGAGCACGCTGTCAACCAGTCTCCGGGCGCGGCTCTCGACTTCCGTACGAAGCGCCTCGATCTCCCGAACCTCGCGGAGGAGGTCGGGATCTCTCTCCTCATTGCCGCGGAGCATCGGATTTCGGGCGTACTTCAGCTCAACCTGCGCCTCACGAGTGGCGATTTCTTTCTGAAGGGCGACAATTTCGTTCTCGACGCCGGAGGCGACCCGGTCGTAGAGGTTCGGCTGAATCCGGTCAACCTGCGCGCTCAGTGACAAGAGCTCGGATTCTACAACCTGTAGTTCTACCTGCGCCTGGTCCCTGCGGGACTGCAGATCGGCCAGGCGCTCGGTCAACGCGGTGACTTCCTGATCCAGGCCAATGGCCCCCTCGGCCTCCTGGTAATCCCGAAGGTTGTTCTCTGCCTTGCTGAGTTCGGCTTGCCTGGCCTGAATCTGAGTCTCCAGAAAGGACTTGACACCCATCGCCTCCGACCGGCTCAACTCCAGGTTACGCTCTGCGTACTCGTTGGCGTAGGTATTGGCGATGTACTGGGCCTCAATGGGCAACTCGCTCCTGGCCTGGATCCGAACCACACCGACCTCGCGCCGAACCTGCTCGATATCGATCCGATCCTGCAGGGCCCGAGCCAGCGACGTGGGCGTGAGGGTCTGACCCTCCTCCAACTGGAAGATGGGCCAGGTCCCGGCCGGCGCGCTCGCACCGCCTTCATCCAAATCCGTCAGCATCTGGCCCGCGACGCGCTTGGCCAGATCCAGCGACTCCAGGATTTCGACCTCAACCAAGACGTCCCGGAACGCAGAAACACCGGCAAGATCCATGGCCTGACCCGTGGCCTGAGAGTCGATGATGACCGAAGTCTCAGCCTCGAAGACCGGCTGTTTCCAGTAGAGGTACGCCGCAGCGAGACCGATGAAGAACACCAGGCTGAGCACGAGTATCCACTTTCCACGAAGTCCAGTCTGGACCACATGGCGGACCAGGACTTTGTTGTCGACAGGAGTTACGGTGCGACTCACAGGTGACGTGTTATTGGATTCGATGACGGCGATGACGGAGTCGGAATCGGTCAGTTGCTGGTAACGCCGCGTCGGACCGGCTTCCGGAACGCGCGTGAGCGTGTGCCGGTCGCTGCCGGCGCCCTGCGCTGTACTTCGCGGACCTTCATGTCTTCCTGCTTTCCGACCTCGGCGTAGGTCGTGATATCGAAGTACCCGAGATCCCACAGAACGATCAGGGCGAGTGCTCCGGCGACGCCGACGATGATGTTTGCGGCCACGGCATCAGCAAACGCAATGAGAAGTGCCAGCAGGCCCAGTGTGCAGCCTATCAGGTAGAAAATGGTGACGGCCCGGGCGTGAATGCCGAAGGAGCGCTTGAGCATCCGATGGTGCAGATGGTCATTGTCAGCCTGCAGCGGATTGCGTCCCAGCGCTACACGGCGCACAACCGACATGGCCGTATCGAGTCCCGGGATGCCGAGAACGACAAGGACGGCCATGGCCTGATTCGTCGTGGGCTCGGCGTGGACGACCACCAGCGCAAGAACGGCCAACAGGTATCCAATCAGGAGGCTTCCGGTGTCGCCCATGAACACCTTGGCCGGGGGAAGATTGAATCGCAGGAAGGCAAGGACAGCACCCATCAGGGCGAGGGCCAGAATCAGCGGGCCGCCAGCGAGGCCACCGAGAATGACAAGGAAGCTGATGGCGATGACGGAGAGGCCTCCCGCGAGCCCATCGAGTCCATCGACCAGATTGATGGCATTCATCACGAAGACCACCCAGATGATGACCGCCGGATAGGCCAGGACACCCGCAATGGGCCCGCCACCCAGCAGTACCGTCACCGCAGCGATGAACTCGGTCGATGCCACCAGCGGCGTGGCGGCCACCAACTGCGCCAGCAGCTTCACCGGAGCGCCAAGGGGGCGCGTGTCGTCGTAGAAACCCACCAGAGCTGCCACTGACCCACCCGCGAGGATGGTCAAGGCCGTAATCATGCCGAAAGGCATCTCGAAATAACCCATCCCTGCTCCGGTACCCGTTGCCAGGAAGACCGAAATCAGAACACCGGCAAGAATGCCAAACCAGATAGCGACACCGCCCGTGCGGGGCGTGGCTGCAGTGTGGGTCTTTCTGGTCCCGTCCGGCTGATCGACCCAGGACTTGGCCTTGGCGTAGCTCGTAATGGAGGGCATGAGGAGGTAGGTGACACCGAAGGCAGTGAGACCGGCCAGAATTGCGCTTCCGTCAGGAATGTTCATTGGGAGACTGGGCTTAGCCGGCAAACGCTACGGGAGCGTCTACCTCGTTGGAGAGAAATTCTGGGGCGCCGGCACGGTCGATGACCAGGCGGAGCATACCCGGCTCAAACCGGATTCCGGAGAGCACGTACTCGATGACCTTCAGGGTCTGGGCGGCGACAGTCTGCTCGCCAAACTGAGCCTCGACGATTTCGCGACCCTTGCGTCCCATGGCACTGCGCGTCTGTCGGTTGCTGAGAAGCGGACGTAGCGCGTCGGCCAGACTGTTGGCATCCTGAACCGGGACGAGCGTTCCGTTGACGCCGTCAGTGATGATTTCGCGACATCCCGGGACGTCGGTGGCCACCACCGGTCGGCCGCATGCACCCGCTTCCGCGATGACCTTTCCAAGGCCCTCGCGGTAGGACGGCAGCGCCACAATGTGAGAATCACCGTAGACCTGCGGCATGTCGTGACGGTATCCCCACCACTCGACCACGCCCTCAGCGTTCCAGGCCTGCAATTGCTCGCGATCGATGCTTGCCAGATTGCCTGGATCCTCGTCGCCAACCAACGCAAAGCGGGCATTCACGCCCTCGTTCTTGAGGATTCGGGCAGCATCCACAAACTCCTGGACGCCTTTGTGCCACAGGAGTCGGGCCGGAAGAATCACGACCGGCGTTGCGTCTGCCTCCGTACTGGGATAGAAGGCGTTGGTGTCCACACCCGGGCCCGTTATAACGGCGCTGCGCTTGGGCTGGGCCATCCTGGTCGCCAGGAAGTGATTGCGGTCATCCTGATTCAGGAACAGGTCAACGCGGTTTTCGTGGCGGATTGCCGCCCGGTACATGGGCTTCAGCAAATACCGAACGATGCTCGTGTTGAGCCCCTCGTCGATGAAGGCGTAGCCCAGTCCGGTATTGGCGTTTACAACGCCGGGAACGCCGGCGATGCGCGCCGCCAGTGTTCCGTACAGGATTGGTTTCAGCGTAATGTGGTAGACCAGATCGGGGCTGGTTACGCGATAGAGCCGAATCAATTCACGAATGGAGCGCGCATCGGCAACCGGGCGAAATCCGCCTCGCTCCATGCTGATGGGCAGGAAGGGAAATCCAGCGCGGCGAATACGTTCGGCACCCGGCCATTCGGGAGCAGCCACCAGCACCGTGTGTCCCGAAGCCTTCGCGGCCTGGGCAAGGTGCATGTGCTGGTCCGCGAAGAACGCGGGGTTGTTGCAAACAAAAAGCAGTTTGGCAGTCATGCGGAGTCCGAGGAGTAACAATCCAGACTCTGCAAGTCAAACGCGGTGCCAGTCCCGTTCCGATACGCTCCCAGCGCGGGTATCGCCGTTTTTGGTCTGATTTGAGCGACCGTCGCGCAGCTCGAAGTCTCACTTTCAGACTCTGGACGCGGTCTCGCGATGATTCACAGGCGATTCCGGACCGCCTGACGCAGCTCGAAAGACGTGCTGATCAGTCGCCGGGAAGCCGCACTGCCACCAATTACGCGCGTGGAAACCGCCCGGAGTTCTGTCGCCCAGGCCCGCTTGTAGGGCTCGTCCCCAACCAGAAAGTCGAAGTAGACAGCACCCTGCTGGGCTGCGCCCTTCATCGCCTCCACCAGCAACTGCTCGCCCGGTGAATCGCGGGCCACTGGAGAGGAAGGATCGAATGCGAGGGCATACAGGTAGTGGACATCCGGATCGGCGATGACGAACGTGAACGCCTCGGCCTGCCCGTCCACGAGCAGGATGGCGAGGTCCAGAGCGCCCTCGTCGGCCAGTGCCTTCATCCATGACGCCAAAAAGAGTCGGCCTCGCTTGCTTCTCCAGACCCCGCGCCGGCGTGCTACCCGGGAACGGGCCTCGTACAGGCGGAAGACGTCGGGCAGCCAGGCATCGACCTGGTCGGGATCAGTCACATGGATGATCTCCATGGGGCCGCGTGCTTTCAGTCGCCGCGTTTTTCGGCGAAAACTGGACCACGTGCGGCCCGAGCGGCGCGCCGCCACCGCCTCCCAACCAGACGAGAGATCCAGCCGCGGCGCGATGTCATACGGAATGGCGACGGACTCCTGCCGGGCCGCCCACTGGTCCTGCGGGCTTTCCTCGACCACGCGCGGCAGAACCAATCCGGTCCGGACCAGATGTGGGATGACGGCCTCGGCCTTCCGCGGATCAAACTGCGCGTAGTCGGCCGCCCCGAAACCGGCTGCCACCAGATGTCCGGCCTGTCCGATGCTGGACGCGGCGGTCTCTCCCAGCCACATCGGGGCCAGGTGAGCCCACCACATTGACAGGAACGAGTCCCTGCCAAATGGGCCGTGCTGTGTTGCCCGTGGAGCCCGCGGTTGGGGGCGACGGCGCGTTGCCCGCCAATTCTTGCCCTGGGTCACCATGGAGAGACCCGATGAACGGCGGTTTTGACGGTGCCCATCCAGTCGTACCACCCTTCGATTTTGGCCGCCAGTGTTCCCCCGTTGTCCTGGTCGACGACCTCCAACCTTTTCCAGCCAAAGGGCGATTGGCCGGACTCGACCAACCCGAGCGTGGTGGTGAGGGCACATCGGTGCCCGTGCTTCTGGATGGTCTTCAGCATATCACTGTCGACCTGTCCGAGGGTGGGGTCCCCGTAGGGGATCGCGAATAGCGTCCGCGGTCCTCCGAGTTCGCTCCGGAAGGCTGCCTGGGCGGTTCGGAGATCCAGGTCCAGTTCCTGGGAACGACCGGTAAAATTCTCGTGGGCGTGGGTATGGCAGCCGATCTCGATCAAGCCGGTGGCCTCAGCGTGCCTGCACTCCGACCACGTCATGCTCCTCCAGGTGTCGGCGGGGGCCTCGCGGTGGTGAGCCAGTCCCCACATGTCGAAGTGCATGGGACGGACGGGCTCCTCCAGATACCGTGTAACCGCAAAGACGGTGGCGGGAATCTTCAGGTCCCGCAGGACCGGCAGGGCCCATCGGTAGACCCCGGCGAACGCGTCGTCGAACGTGACGACAGTCGTTCCTTCGGGGACCGTACGGCCTTCGGATGCCATCGTCACCAAATCCCGCAGGGAGAGGAAGGAAAACCCGCGCTCCAGGAGTCCCTCCATCTGCAGCCTGAATCGATCCGGTGTCACGTTGAGTCCCGGCTCCGGAAGTCCGCCCACTTTCGGCGCGATCCGGTGATAGAAGAGGATGCCTGCGGTCCCGGGTTTGCGGGGTCCCATGATGGCGGACATACCGGCTCCCACCAGGCCGCCGGCGGCCTTGGCGCGGTCTGCCAATCGTTGTCTCAGCGGAGGGACTGGGCGTCGCACGTTTCCCGGAGTGTTCGTTTAACACTTGGAGTATCGTCCCGGGAGCCGGGTCGATAAGGGATCGTGTTGATGCGGGCATCCCCCCCGCCGGCTAGGCCGTCAAGGACGCACGCATGGCCCGGTACGCCGCCTCCGCCTCTTCGGCCACGAAGCCGCCCGTCCTGTGACCATTCAACCGGTGGTCGAGCCCCGTGAATTCGGCCACCCGCTCGGCCGCGCCTTTGAGGAGTTCGAGAGGTACGCCCAGAAGCAGCCGCGGGTCACGTTGCTGCCGACTCTCCCTGCAGAGGGACCGGATGAAGGAGCGCCGGGCCGTCCATACCGTCGCCGAAGAGAACGTGCCCACTCGGTAGGCATAGAGGACCTCGTCCAGCCGGTGGAAACGGCTCGTTCGATAGGCGCGCAGCATGAGGTCGTCGTCCTCGGTACGGAAGGCATCCTCGCGGTAGGCGTGGCGACGAAACCAGCCTGCCCGACCCAGCCATGTGGCGTGGTTGAAGTGAAACCCTGACCACGGTGTTTTGGTGACGCTCGCGTGCGAGGAGCCCCGCCACTTTTCACGCCCGTTGGGCTCACCTTCCGGCGTGATCACCAGCATATCCGTGGCTACGACATCCACGAGAGGGTTGGCCAGAAGAAAGTTCACCTGCCTTTCCAGCCGCCTGGGAAGCGCAATATCATCGGCATCCATCCTGGCAAACAGTGCTCCGCGCGCCAGCGTGACCGCCTCGTTGAGGCGTGCCGGCAGTCCGCGGTTTTCCTGCCTCCGAACCAGGCGGATACGTTCGTCCGGGAAGCGCGCTACCACATCCACGGTCTGGTCGTCTGACCCATCGTCGATGGCGATGAGTTCCCAATTATCGTAGGTCTGAGCCAACAGGGACCGAAGCGTATCCGGTACCAGTTCGGCCGCATTGTACATCGGCATCAAGATGCTGACGAGGGGGCCCTTCACGCCGCCACCTCCTTCAGAATCAGGTCCATTCGTTCGGCCCCGATCTCGCGATCGAGCGTCCTGACAAAGGCCGGATCCGTTTCCGTTCGCAACTCTCCGGCGGCTTTGGCGGAGATCATGGATTCGATTGTCTGCCGCACGTCCTCAACGCTGCCTGGGTCACAGAGGTAGCGCATTCCGGCAGCCTTCCCCAACTGCCTGGCCGCGCCGTTGCCCGTGATCAGGAGTACGGGCCGCCGGGACCGGAAGTACTCAAACAGCTTTCCCGTCAGTGCAGCGGGCACTCTATCGCCCGGAATGGCGAGGAGCACATCGGCCTCCAGCATTCGGCGAATCGCCTCCGGGTGAGGAATTTGCGGATGGATCTCGGCCTGACAGGGCGCATCAGCAAGAACCCGCGCCTGCCGGGGATCGACAAACCCGAACTGCTCAACACAGACGTCCTCCGGATTGGCCAGGCCGGAAACCGCTTCGATGAGCGGTTCGATGGAGCGGAAGTCACCCAGCCATCCCAGGTGCACAACCCGCAGCGGACCCGCGGACGAAACGAGAGGCGCCACCCATTTGACGTCGGCGAAGTGGCCTTCCACGTAGCCGTTCATGACCACGGTTGCAGGTATATCAAGCGTCAGCAGGCGGTCTCTTGTGACCGGACTGACCACGGTGACCGCCGAGGCGCGGCGGAGATAGAACTGGCCGTAGGCATTCAGGAGGCGCTGGTACGACCGGCGGATCGGCTCCACCGCATGCCGATCCGCGAAGTCGTCGCGGAGGTCGATGACGTGTGGGACCTTCAACCGGCTCGCAAGGTGATAACCCAGCGGCATCATCACGTTCGGTGCCACGACCGTCAGGACCCGATCAACCCCGGCAGCCCGGCAGCGATCAGGCACGGTTCGCCAGAACTCTGGATACCACGCCAGTTGACGCTCCAGGGGAAGGAGCGACTTGAGGCCCGAGACGGCTCTGAGCCAGGACGGATTGCCCCCCAACTCACCGTTGCTTCGAGAGACCGATATGCCCCCGCCGAATCGGCGTTCGGGGGACGAAATGTGGTGGACTTTGACTCCTGCGATGGGCTCGGGCCATTCCTCGGGCGGCGAGGCCGTGAACACTTCCAGGCGCCATCCCCGTCGTGCCAATACGCGCGCGAACGTGATGGCTCGGATGGAGCCACCCATGTGAATCCGGGACCATTCGTAGACGATCATGCCAATGCACCCCTTTGGGCCCTCCGGCTTGATGTCGGGCGGTGTGGCTCCCATGAAATCCAGCACGGGCTCAACCATGGTCCCACCCGTCCTGCCAGGCGTTCCCGGGTTGCTCGCGCCCAGTATCCTTCGGCCACATCGGCCTGATGTCCTGATGGGCTCTGACGGACTCGGGCAGGCGGTCTTCCATGCGCGGCGGCGCGTTCGCCGGCGGTTTGATGGCCGGGATCTCGGCACCGATCCGGCGATCCATGGACCGGAGCACCAGCACCAGGACGTACGGAATCATCGCATACCAGAGAATGGGGCGGCTGATGGAGATCGATTCGCCCCGCGTATAGAAGATGAGCGCCGGCAGGAACGAGGCGATGAATGCAAACCTCGCGAGGTCTCCGGATCGATCGGCCCACCGCTGGAGACCTGCCACGGCTGCGCCGATGACCCCCAGCGTGAGAATCCCGCCGGCCCACCCGAAATTGAGGTACGCTTCGGCCATAAAAGAGAAGCCGAATCCAAACCCACCCACGGCCAGCGAAGGCGTGATCGCGTAGGCCAGCCAGGTCCCGGCGTATCCGTAGACATCCGGCAGATCCAGGATCGGAATCGCATTCGCAAGTGCGCGCAGGTACCCGTACCCCATCTCGAAGGGTCTGATATCCGGAACGAGCTCCGTGGTGAAGGTGATGGTCAGTACAGAGCCTGCCAGCTCCGCGATGAGGGCCAGGACTGGATTCTCGGCTCCGGCGAACGCCTCCCACAGGGCCTGCAGCGACATGCGGTTCGACCCAGACAGATCTCGGATTTGGCGCACCAGGGGGGCCACGATCAGGAACAGGGTGCCGCCGACCAGCGCCACCGGCAGGATGGGCAATCGATTTATGGTGCGATGCCAGACCCAGATAAAGACGGCGATTGGAATCAGCGAGAACGCCCGAAAACCCAAGAACAGATAGCTGCCCGAATAGAGCAGGAGTCCCAGAATGGCGACGAGCTTCCCGAGTGGCCGATTCCGGCTTCCAGCCAACAGGAACATGACCCCCGGCAGGAAGAAGTCCGAGAAGAGGGATATCAGTCCAGCAAAGCCGGAGCGGGACTCCTCGCGGGAGCCTCCCTCGAAGAGCGAGATGTACCCGCCACTGAGGACGGTTTCGATGCTTGCGCGCATCTTGATCAGAAGCGGCAGCGTGGCAATCGCGAGCAGAAGCCATCCGACCTGATAGATACGCGTGCCGTCATAGAGGGGTCGCTCGAAATCCGGTTCACGCGACGCCACGGCGCTGACAAGGAGCGCCCCCAGATGGAGCATCGCGTAGCCACCCACCACGAAAGCGAGCGTTTCGGCGAGTGCGCTCTCAGTAACCCGGCCGGCCAACCACATGAGCGATTCCTGATCGAGGAACCGAAGAATGGAGTACCCGGAATGGAACGGCAGGCTCGCGGCCAGGAACAGTCCATACGGATTCAGGAGCGATCCCTCACTCATTATCCAGGACACCAGCAGCCACAGGGACAGCAGGAGCAGCACAGAACTGACCGCATCCAGGCTATCAGTCCCGTTCAGGCCTCTGGCCTCGACACCGAGATATCCCGCCAGCAGTCCGAGGACAACCACGACATGAACCATCAGGGCAAGAATTGGCCTCCCGGCGCCGACGGGCGGGTTGAGCGTACTCATGCCTTCGGGTCGGGTCCTTGGGAGTTCGCAGCGCCGGCCGTCCCCTGCCTGGATCCGTGGCGATAGGTCCTGCCCATGTCAAGCGGCCGCTCAACCTTGGCGCGGCTCGGAGCGGCGGCGTCACGGATCTCCGCGCACCCGCCGGTCCGCGAGGGGCAATTGGGGTCGAAGGCGGTCAGGTGTCCATACCCGATCGACCACCAGGGCAGCGGCTCGAGATAAATCGGCTGACCGTCGGCGGACAGATCGGTGATCTCGACGCGATCGTCGCCGATCATGACCACGCGGTAGACACGCCCATCAGGCGTGTCCCGCAACCCGATCAGACCATCCGGACCTAGAACCCTGATCTTACCCGATGAACCCAGCACCGGCGCGAAGGCGCGACCGCCGTCGTCTGCGACACCCTGGCTCCGAAGGCGCGGAACGCCGTGGGCAGAATGCGATCGGAACTGGTTTCGGCGCCAGGGAATGGACGTATAGACGTAGGCTCCAGGATCCACGCGGTACGCGCGCCCGTCAAGGTGGAGTTCGAATGACAGGCCGTCCTCGTGAGCGTGCCCTCCGTCCGCACGGACACGACCGCCGCCCCGAACAGAGAGCCAGACTATAGGGGACCGAAAAATGGTGAGACCGAAGTCGGGATAGTGGACACGCTCGAGCCCTTCTCTGAGGCCGCCAGGAAGTCGCCTGTCCGCCGGGTCGGGGAAGCGCTGTCGACAGGTTCGGACACCCGGCAAAGCCAGGAGCTCAGCGAGCGTGTCTGCTATGTCTCCCATTTGGCAATCAGAGGCCGGTGGCCTCGCAGCGTCCGCCGGTTGCCCGCCGCCCGGCTCCTTCCAGGTCCGCAGGAGGGCGGAAGCCAGCTGATGACTGACCGTATCCCGACTCTGCCGGAGAAATCGAGTCGATGGCGTTTCTGCGGAAGGGGTCAGTACCGGAGGAATGTCGGCGATGAGTCCCGTGAGAACCCCCCCGACCTCGCGATAATCCAACTGGTCTTCGTTCCAAAACGGGGCATCGTCATCTGGCAATTCCCGAAGGTTCAGAAAACGGCGACGGAGGTCAGCCAGGCTCGAGCAGGCAGCCGTCACGTCGAGTCGGAGAAAGCGACCACTGTCGTTGTCGCCAATCTGAAGCAGAGCGCCGTCGGGGCGCTGCACGTCGGCGAGGAATCGAAGGCAGGGCCTGAGTGCGCGGCGCATTTCGCAAAAACCGCGAGGGGTCTCGTTGGCAAATGCCCGAGCGCGGGCCTCCGCCGGGATGCGCCGGGGAGCAGGAGCATCGGGGGGCGCATCGGCGGCACCCAAGAGCGCAAGTGCCCAACCCGCCATCTCGGCCGAGAACGCATGATAGGCCGTCGAACCCTCGAAGTGGCTGCCGTCCGCGTTGAATTGCCACGCCAGTTCGTGGTCGAGCTCGCGACGACAGAACGCGAGCATCGCCCGGGATGTGTCATCCTCCGGCAGGAAGGCCGCCGCAAACGTGAGTCCGGCGATGTTGGCCAGGTAGTGGTTGTTGCGCTCACCCAGGTCCAGCCAATCCAGATGCTTCAGGATGTGATCCGCGTGATCCAGCGTGGTGCGGAGCACCACCGATTCGAAAGCCTCGTCAAAAAGGACGCCAGCGGCCTTGAAGAGATCATGCGCCACAAGGATGTTCGCCATGCGAATGCCTGAAAGCATGGCCGTGGCCCAGTTCGCTCCGTAGCGCGGCGGATTGGTGGCCAGGAAATCGATAATCTGATTCCGATAGATGCGGGCGTACTCGCCGGGGATCTGGAAGCCAGGCACACCCTGCTTCGCTTGACCGTGCGCCAGCGCCAGTCGAGGCAAGTGATGCATCCGACCCAGCTCCCACGGCACTTTGACGTCAGCACCCTTCCGCTTGCCAATGGATGTATCGAGTGAATGGGTTCGGGCGCTCCAACGTGCGCCGGAGCGGGCATCGAGTTGCCAATCGAGCGGCTCGTACGGACCTTCGATGAGTCGCCATAACTTCCGGGCCTCTGGAAAATTTTTCGCGCTGACCTGCGTGCTCAACCAGTCGCCTTCCTCATCCACCAGGACGGACGGTCCGGGATCGAAACGGTGTCCCTCCCTTCCGGGAGGAGGCGAGCCGTAGTGCCAGGACAGCCAGCCGGACCCCAGCACATCGAACCGTCCCTCAAGGTAATTGGCCGTCACTCCGGCAAGCGCCGCACGCTGATTCTCCGGGACCGAATCGGCCAGATTGGGCAGAATACGACGTACTTCACCCCCCTCAGGCCCCGGGCCATGCGTGCCGCTTACCCGGTCTTTCAGGCGCAGTGCCCGTCGGCGAAGGCGCCGCTTGAGCGCTCTCGGTGCCTTTCGGACAAACTGTCTGGGTGTGAGGTTCATTCGGGAGATTGAAGCCGTGCATCGGACCGGTTGGTCGGGGCACACTTTGTGCATCTGACGGAAATGCGCAACAAATAACGCGCCATTAGATGTCACTCCCGGGCCACCGCTTCATCCTCGGCAACGTGCCGCCTCCCATCGGAGGCGTGTCCACGTTCGTGCGTCGCTACCTGTCGGCGCTGGAGCGGAGCGGTGCGGACTTCACGCACCGCGACTGGGTGAGCATGTCGATGCGAGAGCGTGGGAGCTGGCTCCTCCAGATATTGCTTTGGCCCCGGGCGATCCACCTGGAGTTCAATGCCTACGAGACGTGGTCCATGCTCGCGGTTCTTCTCCGCCCGTTTCCCATCGAGATTACGCTCCGAGTCCATTCCGGTGGGCCTGAATCCCGGTTCAACCGCTGGAGGCACTTCCTGCTCAGCCGGGTCCTGCGCAGGGTCGATCACCTCATCCTCGTAGGACCGCACGTCCGCGGAGTCATGGAACGCGCCGGATACCGACTCCCCAGCGAAGCAGAAATACAACCCGCTTTCCTGCCGCCGCCTCCGGAAGATGAAGACACCATCATGGAGTCGTACGGCGCTGAGGGTCGAGCATTCCTGACCTCGCACTCTCCCCTGCTGGTCCTTCAGGGTTCGGACGCCCTCCAGGACGGCGTAGACCTGTACGGCTCAGACCTTTCCATCCGCGCCCTGGTCGCCCTGCGGGCCGACTACCCGAACGCCGGCCTGGTTGTCGGCCGCCCTTCGCCCGGAAACCCGGCATTCCAGGAGTACTGCCATTCGCTGGAGGCAGAAGCGGAGGTGGCCGGAGCCAGCGATGCCATCTGGGTTCTGGACGGAGAACGCCAGTTGTGGCCGGTGATCAAACGATCATCCGTACTTCTGCGGCCGACTACCTCTGACGGAGATTCCATCAGCCTTCGCGAGGCGCTCCATTTCAACGTGCCAGTCGTAGCCAGCGACGCCGCTCCCCGACCAGACGGCACGATCCTGTTCGCATCCAGAGACCAGGAAGATTTCAACCGCGCCATCATGGTGGCGCTTCAGAACGGTGAGGCCCCGTGCTCCTGAGGCTCGCCCGTAAAGGACTGCTGGAGTTGATCTCCGCGAACTTCATGATGCAGTTCGTGGGTTTCGGACTCTTGATCTTGTTGCCTCGGCTGGTCACCGAGGCCGAGATCGGCCGCATCAAGGTGCTTCAAACCTACACCGACCTCCTTGTGATCATCGCCGGGATGGGCATGAACACCGCGATTCTCAAGCTCTGCTCTGAGAGACGGCCTGACCCGGAACGACTGGCTTTTTTGAAGGTCGCCCTGACGCGCACGTTGATCTTCAGCGTCGGGACAGTGCTGTTGCTTGCGGCTGCGGTCAGATTCTGGGAAATTCCGGCCGATCCGGTTGTGCAGCGTTGGCTGCCGATCTACGCGGCCGTTGTCCCCTTCTCGGCGCTGGCGCTGGTTGCCGCGGCCTACCTGCAAGCGAGGAAGCGGATTCGCGAGATGGCGCGGGCACAGGTGGTTGTTCGGCTGCAATCCGTGGTGGTCATTCTCCTGGCCACCTGGCAGTTCGGGCTTCCCGGGTTCATCTGGGCGAGTCTTGGAGCATTTGCCCTAGCGCTCTGGCCGTACGCCCGGCTCATTGGACTCGATTTCCTTCGTGAGAAAGCCGTCCGACTACCAGCCAGTTTCAACGAGATTGCGGGCTACAGTGTGCTCGGAAATGCGCTGAACACGGTCGGCAAGTACGCCGACATTTACATCCTCGGGCTGTTTGCCCTCGACCCCGCCGAACTGGGTTACTACTCCCTGGCGACGATCTTCGTGCTGCCCGCGTCCGTGGTTACCGCGTCCATTCAGACCATTGTCACGCCCTATCTGTCGGAGGGCTCCGAGGATCGGAAGTGGTTCTGGAATACGATGATCCGCACCCAGGGCCAGACGATCCTGGTAGCCATGGGAGCCGCCCTGGGCGCCCGGTTGCTGGCCACGCTCACCGTCCATTTTCTGTATGATCCGGCCTACGTGGCAACACTTGGATATCTGGACATCCTGCTTGTGTACTTCGTCCTGCGCTCGGGCTATTCGGTGGCCGGCGCCAGCCACATCGCACTTGGACTCACCAAGTACAACTTCCTGGCCAGTGCCATCATGGCCGCGCTCGCCTTGACCTTGACCTACTCTGCACTCCCGATTGCCGGATTTGAGGGTGTGGCCTGGGCGAAGGCCCTCACCGCGGGCCTCATGCTCCCGATCTATTTCGTACTGGTTCGGCGTGCCGTGCGGGTGGCACCCTTCCGCGACCGCTCCGGCGACACGGGCTGACGCACCGGACGAACCCGAATCCGCTCGCGGGTAGTCGTCAGCGCGTTCCTGCGCCGGCTCCGCTCGATCCACCATTCTGCCACATCGGACGGGGTCGCTACCCAGATATCGGAGCGGCTTCTCACGAGACTGAGAGCCTCCTCAAGCGCCGGACCCGCGCCCGAGAGTCGCTCGGGGTTGGACTGCTCCAGATGCCAGTCCAACACGGCGGCACCGCCGAGCGCAAAGACCGAAGTCAGGTGACGTCGGATAGCGCTCTCGCCTTCGGCCGGAGTTGGTTTTGCATAGAAAACACCTCCATCCATCAAGGTCGGAGGGACCTGCAGCACCTGACCCTTCCCTGTGGCGAGCGGCCAGGCCAACCCGCGTCTGAAACCGGGGCCATCATTGGTCCCCAAAGATGAGTCATACGCGAATCCGGCCTGCCACTGCCGCTTCCAGGTCTCGTCTGGATTGGCCGCGTCTAACGCCCAGTAGTGATGCCGAACGCCGCGGACCCGGTGTCCCCCCAGAATTTTCTCCAGGCGCGATTTCTCTTCAGCGAACCGACCGGGATCGGCGGCCGCATGAATGGATGCGTGAAGACCGACCTCCCAGCCTGCCTCGATCATCTTCCGCAAAGCGGCCGTCATCTCCGGGTCCGAGGCATCGTACGCGACATCGGCTGGATGGGCGCCCCGCTCCGCTGAGGAGCGCACCGCGACGTAGAAACAGCCACGCCCGCCGAGTCCGCGCTCAAGTGAGCGCCAGTAGTCGAATCCGAAATTCGGGTCCTCGGCCGGCGACATCTCCGGCCCGAACTGGGCGCGTGTCCGAGCCCATCCCGCCATGGCCCGCAGGGCGGCCTTTGGAGCGCGATCGGCCAAATCCCGGGCTATTCGCTGTCGATAGTACGCAGCCGTCGGACGGCGATTGGGGCGGTCCACATCGTGTGTCAGGAGCAGCGCGGCCGAGGCACCGGTTGGCCACCGCTCAATTCTGTCCTGAAACCCCGAGAAGCGGAAGGCGATCGACGTTGCCAGCGCCTCAATCAGCTCCGACACGACGGCGCGACCCATCCACTCGCCCCCCTCTTCCGAGACGCGCGGGATTCCGAAAGCGTTCCTGTTTGCGAGTCTTCCGGCTCGGCCTGAAACGACGTGGTCCGTCAGCGCAATTGCATCCGTTCGCACGAGTGCCGCGGTATCCGAAAACTGAAGGAGATCCCGTCGCGCGAGCGAAAAGGCCTCCGCCAGGGCTGCACCCGCCGGGAGTGCGGCACTTGCGGCGGCGCCCGCCTGACCCGTCAGCTTCCAGGTTGGATCGCGCCTGATCCAGATGGCCCGGGTTGGCAGGTCGTGTGGCCGGCGCCTGGAATAGATCAGGTCGGCCTCGGCCGTCGTCTCCACTTCGCGGGAGGCGATACCGAGGCCGTCGCATAGAACTTCCAGTACGTTCCTGGCGGCGGTAACCTCGTCGAGTCCAATATCCAGTCGGACCTGAAGGATCATGGCGAGGCGCTGGTCTTGGGTCGGCCACGAAGTCCGGACCGAAGCCCTTCGCCTCGTCGGCCGTCGTCTGTGCGGCGTGCTGCCGAACGGTCCGGCGCTGGTCGCAGTCGATCGATTGGCCTTGCCTCACTCCATTCGCGCTCGAGCTGGTTGAGGTTGACCGTGCGGTCCATGGCCCGGAACAGGTAAGCGCGGACCTGCTCTGGCAACGTCCTTGCGCTGAACGCTTTCTCCCAGAATTTCTGCTCGATTTGCCGGGCGACCTGCCGTTTGTCGAAGGTGAGTTCGCCCACGTCGACGATGACGACCTGACCCCTGTTGTTCAGCCCGTGGTTAACCGTGAAGTTGAAACTGGTCTCGGCGAATCCGGAATTCCACCCACGGCGAACCGAATCCACGTAGCGGTCCATAAGCCAAAAGGGATCCAGACGACCATCCTCCAATACATCTCCCAGAGGCGTGACCAGATCCTGAATATATCGCCCCCCTTCGCGGCGGAAGTTTGCCAGCAATCGACCGTCAATCTCTCTCCTGTCGATTTCCTGAAGCACAAGGTCCCGGTCTTCGGTCAACTCCTGGATCTTGACCATCAGACTGAACGGCTGGGCCACAAGCGCCGGATAGCTCCGCAGAACCCGGGTGGCCATGCGAAACCGGGAGACGGGGATCTTCCAGACTCGGTCGCCACTCGCGTATGCGTCGAATTGCCAACCGCTCCCGATGTGCTCCATTTGAGACTCGAATAGATACGTGAATCCCGACAAATACGGGCTGAGTGGCCATTTTGAGGGTTTGTCAGGCCGTACACCCCATTCCCAACAATGGTGCCGGGGGGATCCACCGGCTCTTGGTACTTTCCGTTGTCGGCGGAGATATACTTGCGCCTCGCACGAACCCACTCTGCCCCATGTCTGTGTTCTCTCGGCGTGTCCTGCCCCTCGCCTGCCTCGGTTGGATTGTTGCGCTTTCGGCGTGCGAAACCTCCGTGGCGCCCCGGACCGGTGCGGATCGGCATTTTTCGATGTACGGTGTGGTCAATCCCGAGGCCGACAGCCAGGGCGTCATTGTCTTCCCCATCGAGAACGAGTTGCGGGTCCTGCCCGCCGAGCCTCTGGATGCCATCGTGACGTCCACTGATCTGGAGACCGGGGGCCGGTTTGTGTGGTCTGACTCCATGGTGTTCCGCGAGAACGGCGTGGTGCACGTCTACTGGGCCCCCTTTCGAGCATCTCATGGCCGGACGTACCGCATCAATGTGGCCTCGGCCTCCGGAGAGCGCCATTCCGAGGTGACGGTCACAGTTCCACCGCGGGCTGAGATCGTTCCCGGCGGCGTTTTCGAGGATATCTGGGTTCGCCAGAATGTCGCCGTGACGGCACCGGTGGATCGGCTCAACTTTCTCCTCGTCCGTTACGTGATCAAGGCCAAGCTGCCGCCAGCGTCGCTCGCCTACCCCGTCTTGCTGCCCGACAAGTTGCCCGACTTCGGGGCTCCTCCGCCTACAGACCCAACGGCGCCCCCGGTTCAGGATAGCCTCATCGTTCAGCGCCTGTTTGTACCCATCGCCTACTCGGACAAGGCGCAACTGAACGCGGAGGGTTGGACCATCCCCCTCAACTTCAGTGACGATTTCCGGGAGATCCGGCAGCGAGTATCGCGGCGGGGCACCCGCGACGCGGCGTACGGCATCCGGCTCGAGGCCATCGAAATCTCGCTTGTGGCTGCAAACGCTGAGTGGACCGCACCCGGCGATCAGTATGAGGCGAATGTTCTGATCCAGCCCGGCGCCATGTCCAACGTCCAGAGCGGATTCGGATTCGTTGGAGCCGGCTACCGGCTGGAGCACCGCTATCAACTCCCGGACGACGTGCTGACTCGCATCGGCTTCCGTCTCGATAACGACCAAGCGGCGCAGTAATGATGCGATATTTCTCCTCCGTGGTCCTGGCGGCCGCCGTGGCGTGCAGCCTGCCGACGACCGCTGTGGCGCAATCTGCCTCAATTCGCGGATTCGTCGTGGACGCCTCCAACGGTGAGCCGCTCGAGTTCGTAAATGTGGTGGTTCGGCGGAACGGTCAATTGCTCCGCGGGGCCGTGACCGACTTCAATGGCTTCTACGTCATTCCCAATCTGACCAGCGGCTTCGCCGAGATTCAGGCCACGTACATTGGGTACACCACCGTCACCGACTCACTGCTGATCCCTACCGGACAGGCCATCAGTCGGAACCTGGCGCTCGAGCCGGATCAGGAAGCGCTCGACGAGATCCTCATCGAGTCGGAGCGGTCCACAGGTGCCGCCCGGGTAACGGCTGGCCAGCAGACCATTCGTCCGGAGGATATCGATCTCATCCCTGCGCCTGATGTGTCGGGCGACCTCGCTACCCTCTTGCGGACACTCCCCGGCGTGGTTTCTTCGGGCGATCGCGGTGGGCAGCTCTTCATTCGGGGGGGTGAGCCATCCCAGAATCAGGCGCTGCTGGACGGTATTCTCCTCTACCAGCCCTTCCACATCCTTGGATTCTACTCGGCGTTCCCTTCCGAGATTATCAATCGCGCCGACATCTACGCGGGGGGATTCAAGGCACGCTTCGGCGAACGTATTTCTTCGGTCATGGACATCTCGACCCGCAATGGCAACAACCGGCGATTCGAGGGATCTGTGTCACTGTCCCCCTTTGTCAGCGCGGTGCACTTTGAAGGGCCGATTGTACCGGGCAAACTGACCATCCTGGCGTCCGGGCGCAAGTCTCTGGTAGAGCAGGTGGCGGCTGACATTGTGGGCCGGCCGCTTCCCTTCGACTTCGGGGACGCATTCCTGAAGATTACCGCCAATCTGGACTCCAACCAGCGTCTCTCGGTCACCGCGCTTGCCACCGATGACCGCGGTACGCTGGGAGAAGATCTTGGCAGCGAGATCACCCCGGAGGAAATCCGCTGGCAAAACCGGGGTATCGGCGCGCGGTACGTGGTCCTTCCACGGCAATTCCCCGTCTTCTTCGAGGCCAACGTCTCCTACTCCAGCCTGGAGTCATCCCTGGGGCCCACAGACGACCCTACCCGGAAAACGTTTATTGAAAACGGCCATGCCATGATTGACCTCCAGTTCTTTCTGGACCGGGTCACCTGGAATGGCGGTGCCTCTCTCAGGATTGTTCAGCTGGAGTCGGACCTGGGCGGACTCTTTCAAAACGCCGCGCAGAATTCCGATCGCCTCCTGCACTTCGGGCTCTACCTGGAGCCCGAATACACGGTCACGGAAAACCTGAAAATCCGGCCGGGGCTCCGCGCCCAGTTCTTCGACACGCGTTTTCAACCCTACATAGAACCCAGGTTGCGCGTGCTCTATGAACGTGGCCGACACGAGTTCAGTTTTGCCGGCGGCTATTACGAGCAATCTGAAATCGGCCTCTATGACCGGCGGGATGCCGCCAGCGTGTTCATGGCCTGGACCAACTCCATCGCCAAGAGCGAGCGGTTTGATGGAATCGCCGAGGGACGACTTCAGACGGCGTGGCACGGACTGGTGGGCTATCGAACGTCGCTACCTGCCGGCGTGGAGCTATCCGCCGAAGCGTACGGGAAGCACCTCGCCAACCTGTTCATTTCCGAGTGGACTGCGTATCCCCGCTTCACGACGAATCTCCAGCCCGCCACCGGCCGGTCCTTCGGATTCGACCTTCGGGCCGAGATCCGGCGCCTCGGGTTCTATGGGTACGTCACCTACGGGTTCTCAAACACCAGGTACCGTGCCGAGCAGGCTGAGCTCGAACTCTGGTACGGCACTGAAACCCTCGAATTCCGTCCTCCCCACGACCGTCGCCATCAGCTCAATGCCCTGGCCTCGACCACGTATCGAAAACTCGACGTGAGCGTTCGATGGGAATTCGGCTCCGGCCTCCCGTTCAGTCGTGTGGTCGGATTCGACGGCTTTGCCCTCGTCAATGGAGTCATCGATCCCTTTGAGGTCGACGTGGATCGGCGCGTGATCTACGAGCGCCCCTTCAGCGGTGAGCTTCCGGCGTACCACCGCATGGATGTGTCCGTCGGTCGGAAGTTCATCACAAATCGCGCCGTCGTAACCGTTCAGGGTTCGGTGATCAACGTGTACAATCGCTCGAATTTGTTCTATCTGGACGTGTTCACGCTCAAGCGGGCCGACCAGCTTCCCATCGTACCCAGCCTGGGCGTGAAAGTGGAGTTCCGCTAGGCCCCTAGCTACCAGCTTCTGAGCC
>JAJCYP010000144.1 GCA_029262855.1 Bacteroidota bacterium
CACGTCCAGTGCCTCTGCCAGGCCAAACGCTTCCTTTCCCAGCAGAACTCCTGTCCCCACGCCACGAGTCGCCTGCAGGAACGGCTCAGAACGGCGATTGCCCAGGAGCAGCTGGGTCAGTCGAGCGCCATGCTGGGCTCCAGACTGGGTTCAGTTGCGTGGGTAACCTCGGCGGCTGGACTGATGATGATGCTGGGGATGCTCTTCGGGACCGCCGTGATTCGGTATCAGGCCGACCCCCGACCGGACGCCTACGTCGAGCGGGAATCGGCGCCGAGTGACGCCTACCCGTATCGGACCGTGAGATTGCCGGCCGGGGCGCGGGTTACGCAGACAGTGGCAGGTCCGGCCATGGCCTTGCCGACGCTCCAGGCCTCGGCCGATTGGACGCCGGTTTTGGTAGCGGACTCGGCAAGAACCTATTTCCTTGCGCCCTAGTCGCGCGGTCGTCGGAAGGGCCACACAAAAGCTTCGCTTGTCCCGTCCGGAAGGCCTTCTTAAAATCCTGCCCTTCAGGGCCCTTAGCTCAGCGGTTTAGAGCGCTCGCCTCACACGCGAGAGGTCACAGGTTCGAATCCCGTAGGGCCCACTACAACCCCGGCTGCAGCGATGTCCTTTACCGGAAGCGCCGCACACCGGGTGCCTGTGCGATTATCGGAGCAGCGTCATCGGAGAGCTGAATGCCCGACCGTTCTTCGAAACGGTTATCAGATAGAGTCCTGCGCTCAGTTGGACAAGGTCAAGATCGATGGTAAATATCCCGGGTTCAGACAACTGGAGGCTGCCATTCCGTCGCTCTCTTCCCAAGAGATCGGTAACGCGAAACTCGACCAGCCCGGCAGCCTCAGCTTCAATGACAATCGTGACGCTCCCGAGCGTGGGGTTTGGATAAGTGCTGACCAGCCTGAAGTCTCTCGGGCTGGAGATTTCCTGTACATGGGTCACCTCACCACGGACAAAGACGCTACTCACGTCGGATGATGCTGCACTGGTGTCGTTGTCGGCTGCGACAACATTGTGTCGCAGGGCCTCAGACTGAGCCAAGCCGACTCCCGCCCGAGTGAGGGCCTGGGCCAACTCGCCGATGGCTACACTCACTTCGGAACCAGCAACCCAGCCGGTCTCGTAGATGAGTGAATCAGCGCCCGCCATCGAGAGCCGCCACTGATAGACGAGCTCGTCAGCGTCGGCATCCAGCGACCTCTCCCAGGTGACCGTGAGTGAATCATGCGGCGATCCTGAGACGAGGATCTCTTCTCCCTCCCCCGGAGTGATAATCCTGGGCGGAGTCGGCACGTCATTGATTGGGAGCACATCAAGGAGCATCCACCCGTCAGCCCAGCCTCCCAGCTCGTCGAGGATGCTATACTGAAGAGAGTCGGGTCCGAAGTAATCAGGTAACGGCTCGTAGAGGACGAGTCCGTTTCCAGCGACACTGGCTGAACCGTGGGCTGGGGGAGCAACCGCGTCCAGTACCAGCGTGTGACCATCGGCGTCCGAGTCATTCCCGAGGACAGCAGCCAGGATGCTGCTGTCTTCATCCAGCATGAAACGGTCTGTATTCGCGACGGGCAGCTCGTTGGCAAACGTGATAAAAGCATCTGCCGACGACCACGGACTCCACCCGGAGGTATTTCCGGATCGCACTCGCCAAAAATATTCGCGGTCCGCGAGGAGGCGTGAAAGTCGCACAAGTGACTGGCTTGTCGTCGAGTCCAGGTCAGCTGTCTGAAAGTCGGAAAAGCGAGAAACCTGAACCTGATTCTCCGCCGCGAGAGTATCCGCTTGCCAAGCTAAGATGGGATTCTGGGGCTGGCGGGATGATGAGCTGGGCCCAAGCAGCTCCGGCGGGGCCGGGATAGCTACACGGGTTGTCAGCTCACGGGGCAGAGACCAGGCAGAAGCGCCCGCAGTGTTTTCCGCCCTCACTCGCCAGAATAGTCGAGTTGAATTCGGCAAACCTGAGGCTCGAAGATTGGTAGCGGCAACGGTGGAGTCGAGTACCAGGGAGGCGAAGGAGGCATCGCGAGACACGACAAGACGGTGCACTCTCGCATTATCTCCCGCCTGCCACTCAAACCTTTCCGCCTCAGACACACCTTGTTGTCCGTCCTCAGGATAGGTCGGCACGGGAGCACCAGGAGCGAGGTCGATCGTCTCAAACTGCCCCACGGAAGACCAGTCGCCGACAGACTGGGCGTTTTGAGATCGGACTCGCCAGTAGTAGGTGGTCGAGTTCCCGAAGTCCGAAGCCGAAAAGGTCGTGTCGGGTAGAGCGGCCTCGTTGAGCACGACGCTACCGAAGGACGGCTCCGTTCCAACTTGAAGCTGGTACGACGTGGCAGGAGGTGCCGCAGACCACACAAAACCAACGCCGTCAATTGGCTGAACACTGCCCGGTTCGGGAGCTCGTAGAAGAGGTGCTAGCAGCTCGATGATCGAAAAGGACCATGTATTCGACAAGGGCCCCCGATTGGCCCCGGAAACGCCCCGAACACTCCAGCTGGCAGACGCTCCCCAGTCTAAGAAGCTGGACACGTCGATGGAGCTTGCGGACGAATTTAGGGCGACCTCGGTCGCTCCAGAAACCTGAAGCAGCACCTCGTAGCTGTTGGCGGATGAGTCTGCCGCCCATGCCAAGGAGACTTGCGGAGAGTCCAGACGAGTTTGGTCCTCAGGCGACGTAAGAGCAATGATTCCGGGGACAACGGACTCCAGAGCTACCTCAAGTTGAGTTGCGTAAATCTGGTCGCCCGTTGACGATAGGTTTCCGTTCGCGGCATTGGCAGTGGCGAAGAAGCGTACTGGACCTGACGGCGAAGGGGGGGCAATCCAATCCACTGAAAAGGTGCGTTGGGAAAAGCCGAACGGCGCTGAGCTGTGGGTAACGTAGGAGGAATTGTTGCTGGCGAACTTGGTGTTGGCATCCGTGAGAGTGAACGTCCCAGTGTGGTTCCCACTTTCGTCTACAGCACTTACTTGAAACCCGATGCGCTGTGCGCCATCCTGAGCGACGACAATGCTTAGGGAGAGGGTCTCGGAACCCGTGTACTCGGAGGGAGCGCCAATAACAAGCGAGCCTCCACCACTGTTTACGGCGGACCCGAAGTGGCATCCGGATGCCGAGCAGGTGAGGCCACCCTCGGGTGGTGCACCGGTCCGACCGGCGGGTGCCCCGGTTGAATTGGCCCTCAGGTCGAGGCCGACGACCAATCCTAATAAGGCGGTTGCGAGAACGGCGGTCAGTCTGGCCAATGCACCCATGTAAACTGAAATCGGTGTTTCGATGCAGTTGACGATTGCTATCAACAATGTAGTGCAGCCCGGCTGATGGGGCGTCCCGCCGTTTCACGCGACTGGACGCCCAATACGGGACCTCACATCCTGACGATCCTCCTCCGTCATCCATCGGAAGAACAGCGTATGGTTGAGCTGCTTCAGCACCAGCCAGCGCCGGAGCGGCTTCTCTTTACAAGCGGCGACAATCTCCGTTAGCCGCCTCTCGATCTGAGGTCTATCCATGTCCTAACGTCTCCTTGAGGTTGCTTCGGATCTCATGCCCCAAGAATAGTCACCGCGGAGGGGGCTTTTGGCTTCGACGCGCGATCGACGGGACCGACGACGAAATTCAGGAGTTGCAGACCACCCTGCTCACTACCCATGACGCGCCGTGGCTGGCGGCAAGGTAGAGGCGGTATTAGTCGACCACAGTTTGCATGGTCAGATCGACCCAACCCGAATCGGGATCGTTGCCTGAGCAGTCGATCCCGGCCTTTGCGCGGATGCGGTGCCTGGAGAAGCGGCCTTCGAAGATGGGGATGGCCTGGGCTGGGATGGTCACCTCGACCGGCCACTCATGCGTCGAGTCGGCCTGAAGCACGCCGGCCTCCGCTATCGGGTACTCCATCAGGAACGACCGGGCCCGAGCACGAATACGCCCACGGTGTCGTGCGGGATCGGCTATACCATCCTCATAGATCACGTCCTCTCGGGGGATGGAGACCTCCTCCAGGCCCTCGATCTTCAGATACACGCCTCGGGCGGATACGTCCGCGTCGTCAATGGTCGCCAGAATGTTTATCGTGAAAGGAGAGCCCAGGACGACAGGCTCCGACGCCAGCGTGACGTTCGCCGCGCCGCCGGAAAGGGATTTTGCTGCGGACCTGATCTTGTCGAGTAGACCCATTATGACGTACCGATTGGTTCACGAACTTCCGATTAACCGCCGCGAGAGTCAAGCTGCGATTCGAGCGCTTCAAACGCCAATCGCATCCACTCGATTTGCTCCACGCGGGTCCGAACCAGGTCCAATTCGTACTCGGCGAGCTCGACGCGCCATCCCGAGCCCATTTCCACTCAAACACGCCCCGTGAATCTACGACGAAGAGGAAACCTTGTAGCGTACTACAGGGCGTTGGAGAGCCACCACACAAACGCCAAATCTGACATGAATCACCTGATTCCATTTACGCCGCCTCGGTCCGCTGCCCCGAGGATCCTGATGCTGGCGGTGGTCACGGCTATCCTGTTCCCGAAATTCGGGGCGTCTGCGCAGGCAGATAAGCACATGGAGGCACCGGATGTCATCATTGAGGTCGGGGGGCTGGCATGTCCGTTCTGCGCCTACGGAATCGAAAAGCGACTGCGGAAAATCGACAACTTGGCCGAGATATCTGTCCTGCTCGAGGAAGGCAAGATCCAGATCAAGCTGCGGGAAGGCGAAACCGTCTCCAGTAGCCGTCTGACGAAGGCAATCGCGGATGCCGGCTTCGAGGTCAAGCGCATCGTGTTCCTCAATCCGCAGGCCCAAACACCGACGGGCAACTGACCATTGCTGCTCCCCATGCCCAACCTGCCACGCCCAAGCTTCGCCCTTGTCCTGGTTGGATTGCTTCTGCTCGCCACCAGCAGTCTACATCCAGCTGTGGCCCAGATAACGTCCAACACGGCCCTTCCGATTGGGCGAGGCGAGATGCTCGTGAGAGTCCAGACCAAGCTCATTCGCTCCACCGGAGACCCGACAGGTGCGGATCGCGAGCTTGAGGTGGCCGCATTCCCGCTGGTCGGTGTGTACGGGGCCAGTGCGAGGCTCACACTCTTCGGGGTGTTCCCGATTGTCTTCAAGAGCCTGCATCTGACGGGGGAATCTGGCCGACTGACCCGAGACACCAGGGGTCTCGGCGATGTTCGGTTGTTTGCGCGCTACACCGTTTACCAGACCAACCAGTTGGGGCGCACCCTGCGAGTAGCCCCATTTGTTGGACTGGAGCTTCCGACCGGGAGCACGGACCAATCCGACGGCTTTGGTCGATTTCCAAGACCGTTTCAGCTGGGTAGCGGCACTTGGGATCCTTACATCGGCATCGTTCTCACACGCCAGACCTTAGCGTGGCAGGTAGACGCATCGCTTTCTTACCTGTTGGGTACGCAGGCTGATGACTACAGGCCGGGAAGCGAGGGCCGTGTCGACCTGGCCTCGAAGGTTCGAGTTCTTCCCCGTCGGCTGCATGGCGGCCTCCCGCGATTCATCTATGCGAGTCTGGAAACCAACTTGATATGGAAGGGTCAATTTGAGGAGGGCGGGACTGGCAATCCGAATTCCGGTGGCACGACGTGGTACATCGCACCCGGAGCTCAGTTTGTGACTCGTCGCGTCATTCTGGAGGCTGCGGTCCAGATTCCGGTAGTACAGGAACTGAACGGAACCGGTCTGAGGAATGATTTCATCGCCACGATCAGCGGACGTCTCAATTTTTGAAATCCTCTCCCTCTTGGGAGCTTCTCCGACAACAACGTGCGTTTACCAAAAGGACCTGCTCTTCTTCTGGCCTTCAGCTCGGTCGTAAGCCTGGGTTGCCGGGCTCCCGACACGCCGGGGCTTTCCTACGAGTTCGTCGACGCGTGGGGGGAACGAGGAGAGCAGCCCGGACAGTTTCGAGAGCCAGTCGGCGTCGCGATCTCCGGCACGCAGGTATTCATTGCCGACGCTGGAAACAACAGAATTCAGGTATTTGACCGGAGCGGCCGATTCCTTCGATCATTCGGGGAAGAGGGAGACTCGTTGGGCCAGTTGCGGAGGCCCATGCATCTTGGGATTCAGGGAGACACGCTGTATGTGTCGGAATACGTCAATGATCGGGTTCAGCGTTTCACACTTCAGGGGAAGGCCCTGTCTTCGGTGGGCGAATCCGGCTCGGGTCCGCTACAGTTTGACGCACCCACCAGTGCTACCATGGACCGGCAGGGGCGCATGTATGTGGCCGATTTCTACAATCAGCGGGTCCAGGTAATCGGCGCAGACGGCCAGTTCCTTTTTCAGATTGGTTCGACAGGAGTGGATGGCCCGAACCCCGGACAGTTTACCTATCCGACCGCGGTGGCCGTTTTTCCAACGGGAGGCTTCGTTGTGGCCGATGCCTACAACCATCGCGTTCAGGCGTTCGGTGAAGACGGGAGCTTTCGCTGGATGCTTCCCCAGGAGCAGAACTGGGCGGACAGCACGCTGGGACGCTTCAATGTGGCCACGTCGGTGGCCGTCGGACCGAGAGAGAATATCTACGTGGCGGACTTCTACAATCACCGCATCCAGGTGATAACAGACAGCGGCGAATTGGTGGTGGCCTTCGGCGAAAATGGATCGGCGCCTGGTCAGTTCGACCGTCCGACCGACATGGCCTTCGATGCGGACGGCAATCTCTATGTCGTAGATTTCGGGAATGATCGGGTCCAGCGATTCGCACCCCGTCAATGAGAATCTGGTTTTCGCTTTATAGTTGGAGGGCATTTTGACCAGAGGCCAGCTTGCCAAAGAGGCCGGCGTCCATGGGGAGACGATTCGGTTCTATGAACGAAAAGGCCTGATACCGGCGCCGCGCCGATTGGCATCGGGATACAGACAGTTCTCGGACGAAACCGTCGTAAGAATCCGTTTCATCAAGCGGGCGCAAGATCTTGGATTCAGCCTTGGGGAGATTCTCGACCTCCTTTCACTTCGTCTTGATCCTGAATCCGATAGGGCGGAGGTGAAGCGCCGAGTCGACGAGAAGATGTCCAGCATCGAAGGCAAGATGGCCGATCTCCAAAGGATGAAGGACGCACTCGCCGGCCTGATGTCCTGCTGCTCAGGAGAGGGTTCAACAAGAGAGTGCCCGATTCTTGAGTTCATGGAGGCAGGACGGGAGGTTGACATCAAGCGCCCTCAGCCACACGCTGATGGCGAGTGAGACACGCGGAATGAGCAGGCGGATCGTCGGGCGGAAGTCACCGCATCACCAGTTCGGTAAACACCGGTCTGTGATCGGACATCACCGGATCATCAAGCAGTCGATGCTGCAGGACGCGGAACGCATCGGACGGCCGAACCAGAACGAAGTCGATTTCGCGCACCGGATCGAACGACGAAAACGTGAGACGATCATCTCCTTTTGACAAGGTGGTCCAACGCTCCCCGAGATAGGCCATCACTACGCCGCCGGGCTCCGAGTTGAAATCGCCGGCCAGAATCTCGGGTAGAGCGCCTTGTACGAGAATCTCCTCGAGCGTCTCGGCTTGGGCCAATCGCTCCTCTTCGGTCCGATAGAAGTGGATCCCCGAGAGGCGGAACTGCCTGCCGCCAGGGGTTCTAACCGTGGCGCTGACCGATGTCCGGGGCTCGTCCCCGTCGGGAAGGCGCAGGTTGGCCGAGTCAACGATGTCGAGTCGCGAGAGCAGGGCCATGCCGTAGGCCCCACCCTGATAGGCCATGAAGCGTCCGAACACGGGAGTCATGCCAGTCAGCCGACCGAGTTCTGCGGCCTGGTCGACCCCGTTGGTGCGGGCGACGACGCTGTCCACCTCCTGAAGGGCAACCAGGTCCGGGTCCACCTCCCGGATCAACTCCGCGATGCGCCCCAGGTCGATCACCTCATCCATGCCTTCGCCATGATGGATGTTGTAGGCGAGAATTCGCAGGGTGTCCGGCGGCGAAGCTTCCTGGTTGACGGCGGCCGGGCGGCAGGCCGATCCGACCAAAGAGAACAGGATGCAAAACAGTAGGAGGCGCACGCTGAGGGGGGGTGAAGTATGAGGGTAAATACGTTTGCGGATCGCATCACCCAAATTCAAGGGACCCCGAGAACTCGTGGTAGAACGTGGGGTACACCACGCCTTCAAGAGAAGCAGCCCAACCCGACAAATGATGATGACCAACGTCCGCGCTCTCTGCCTGGCCACACTCATGGTCCTGCTGGCACCGGCGGTTGCGCCGGCCACGGCCCAGGAGGTCCCCGCCCTTCTTCAGGGCTCTGTCAACTCCGACACGCGTCCGGTTCGTCGAGATGTCCCGCTCACAAATATGATCCGTCGGGCCATGGAGGCCGGCACTCGCGACTTCACTGGACGCCCCGGCAGCAGCTATTGGCAGCTTGAGGTGGACTATGACATCAAGGTGAGTCTTGATCCGTCTACACAGCGTCTGGCAGGGACCGAAACGGTTTCGCTGCACAACAACTCGCCCGATGACCTGACCGAGATCTACCTCCGTCTGGACCACAACATCTTCCGCGACGACGTTCCGCGGGGAAGCTCGGTACCGGCTGAGGAGACGGAGGGTATGGTGCTCACGAGCCTGTCCGTCAACGGGACGACGGTTGATCTGTATGCCCGTCCGCAGCCAAGACGCTTTGGCGCGCCCGGGCCAGCCGAATTATCGGTGTCTGGCCTCACCCAGACTGTAGCGAGAATTGCGCTGGAGGATGCCATTCCGGCGGGCACGACCGCGACGCTGGAAATTGCGTGGCACACCAAGTTGCCCGGGGGCGAGAACGGGCGCGCGCACCGGATGACCCAGAGGTTTGGGGACTCCCTGTTTCAACCTACGCAGTGGTTTCCACGCATCGCCAAGTACGATGACCTTCGCGGTTGGTGGCCCGATGTCTATCTGGGACCTGCCGAGTTCTACAACAACTTCGGCCGATTCGACGTGGAGATCAACGTCCCCGGCGGATGGATTGTCAGTGGGACGGGCGTCCTTCAGAACCCGGAAGACGTGCTGACGGAGTCGGCTCGCGAGCGCCTGTCAGGGATCCTGGATTCGGATCGCGAGGTGATGATCGTGGATCTGGACGAGCCCAAGACCGCCGATGGAAGCAGCCTGACCTGGCACTTCTCGGCCGACAAGGTGAACGATTTCGCCTGGGCTGCTTCGGACGAGTTCCTCTGGCGCTCGACCAGAGCCATGATCCCCGAGAAAGGCGCCGTTCCGATCCACATGTTCTACATCCCGTCGCGAGCCGGGCTCTTTACCGAGGCGGGATCAAGGACCCGTCACGCCTTGGAGTTCTACTCGGAATTATGGGCTCCCTATCCCTTTCCCCAGCTGACGTTGCAGGACGGCCCGAGCGCAGGCATGGAGTATCCCATGGTCATCAACTCAAATCAAGGCGCCGCGGACCACGAGGCGGCGCACCAGTGGTGGCCGATGATGCTGGGCACGAACGAGACCTGGTTTGGGTGGATGGATGAGGGCTTCAATTCGTATATGAACATCCTCTCCCGCGCACACGCCCGGGGAGAGGAACCCGATCTCGATGGACTGGGGATGAGCTATGGACAGCGCGCTGGCGATGAGGGCGAAGCCCCGATGATGTGGCAGGCCAATTATGCCGGCAGTTCTTACGGCTTTCAGACGTACCGCAAGGCGCCTCTCATGCTTTCCATGCTCGGAGGGATTGTCGGCGATGCGGAGGTGCAACGGGCGATGAGCGCCTATACCCACGCCTGGGCCTTCAAGCATCCATCGCCCTGGGACTTTGCGTTCTTCATGTCGAACGAGCTCGGGGTGGACCTTGGCTGGTTCTGGTATTCCTGGCTCTGGACCACCGACTCGGTGGATCAGTCCATCGCATCACTCGAGGTCGGGGACCGCCAGGCAGTGATTACCGTGCATCAGGCCGGGCAAATGCCGGCGCCGGTAGTCCTGCTGGTGGAGTTTGACGACGAAAGCAGCACGATTCTGGAGGCGCCGGTTGATGTGTGGTTCGACGGTACCCGCTCTCACACCATGACCCTGGATCTGGACGGGCGGTCGATTGCGCGCGTTGTCCTTGACCCGCATTGCCGCTTCCCGGACCGAAGCAGCGCGGATAACGTTTGGCCGACTGGCATATCGGGAACGTGTACCGATTGAGATCCGCATCGCCCGTGAGATTCCTCGCGCCACTGGGCGGCAGCGGCGCCTGACAGCGGCGAACGGAAGCTAGACAGCGGGCACGAGCCCCTCGACGGTCCCGCCGCGACGCTGCTCCAGTTGAACTCTGATTTCGCGCGCTCGCTGCTCGGTGATCGGGAATCTGGCCACCGCCCAGATGGCGATTCCGGAAGCCAGAACCGGGACTCCGACGTCGAACAGGCGGAGGAGGAAAATGGTACGCTCTGTCTGCGCGCCGTCGAGCGCAACGTCAAAGCCTGTTGCGTTGAGCAGGTAGCCTCCGCCGGCAAGCGCGGCGGCCATCCCCAACTTGACAACCCACCAGAAGATGGAGCCGTACATCCCTTCCCGCCGCTCGTGGGTGGACAATTCATCCAGATCGACTACGTCCGCCACCATGGAGGGCATGAGGGTGAACAGGCCTCCCAGACCGAACGCCATCAGTGGAGCGGGTATCACTACCAGCCACGGAATCTCCGGATTGTAGCAGACCCACTTGAGGGCGTAGCCGACCATGGACACGGCCGTGGTGACGAAAAACGCTCTCCTCTTTCCGAACCTCGTGCCCAGCCACGTGGACAGGGCCACCACGCCGAAGAGGGCAATGCCCTGGGCGGTTCCGGCCCAGCCGGCCCACTCTGCCCCGGCAAGCTGGTCACCTCCGAAGACGTAGTATATGATGACATAGAACTGGAAGGACGAGATC
>JAJCYP010000145.1 GCA_029262855.1 Bacteroidota bacterium
GGTTGAGTCCGGTAGTGCGCCGTTGACGGTAGCCGCACAATTTTCGGGATCCAGGAAGCCCTCGACCGTGTCCTCGCCCCGGTTCTGACGCATTCCGAAAGACGCGGTGAGGGGGTCCAGTCGCATGCTCGTCATGCGTACGAATCCGTCTGGCCGTTTCTCGCCAAGGTCGATTCGGTGGGCCCTGGAATACCACGCTCCGTCCGGATCATGAAACGCGATGCTCTGATCTACTAAGCGATCGGCTTCTGACCGGGTATCGGGCTCGGCGCAGGCGGTCAGGAGAGAGGCTGCGGCGACGGCCAGGTGTAGGGGGACCAAGTTGAGGCGGGCCATAGCATATGGGGTTACTCACCGCAATATCGGAAAGGCTGCGTCCCGGGGCGCCCGGATGCCCGGGATGCGATCCACTGAAACGTCGCGAGACCGGGTGATGGCGATGCAGTCTTCGTTGGCGGTGCTTCGGGCGAATCCTATTTGCCTTCCCCTGCTACACGGAACGATCACTACGTTGCCGCTGCGAAACCCCTGTTATCTGGCGCATTTGTATTTTTGAGAAATTCTAAAACACTCGGTCGCCATGTGGACTGACAAAAGGAAGACCCCTATCGAATTCGGCTCTCGACCCCTGTTCACATTGTCACTGTGGATGGTATTCGGAGGGCTTGCGCTGGCCTATTCAATTTGGGTCTCGATCATGCTCGGTAATCCGGATTATGCAAAGCTAATGGTTCCTCTTTCACTGGGCGTCATTCTCACCCCGGTGGGGGTGAGGATTGGGTTTTTACAAGTCGTGAATTGGCACTACACGGCAACCGATTTTATTGATGCGAAATCAAAGAACCTAAATGAATGGATTGAAGCCGAATTCAGTGACTTTCAACGGGCGAGATTGCCGCTGATAATCGGGCTGGTTGCTTCACTGGGCGCGCCCGTGGCGTTCTTGCTAGGTGGTTCGATGACTGGGTTGTCAATGTGGATTGGGTTTGGAAGCTGGATAGTGATTGTGGTTTCGGCGTTCTGTTCAGGAGTGGGGATCGGAGCTATGTTCATACTTGCTCGCTTCGTGTGGCGCCTCGGCAAAAAGTACTCTTTCAAGAAAATTCCGAGCGGCTTTGGAGTGTCTCCCTTCGGGCGAACGATTCTAAAAGTCTACCTGATAGCCTGTGGTATCTGGTTTATCTACACGCTTTCCGCGGCGGGTGCACCCAGCCAACCGCTGGTGCCTCTTCTCGTGCTCGCCGCCCCAGCGGTTGTTTTGCTGCTTGGCACATTCGTGTTCTGCCAATTGCCGGCTCACGAGCGACTAATGCAGAGCAAGAGGGCGCGAATAAATGAGATTGATGAGCTGATCTTGCGATATTCTCCAGGGCCTGAGGTGGAATTGACCAGCGAGACGATTAAGAAGCTAGAATTCCTTCAACAAATGAAGGATCGGGTGAGTGACTACCCTGAATGGCCTGTCGGAAAGTTGGGAAGCCTCACGGCCGTCGGAGGCTCCATCTGGGCCGTATCGCCGTCGATATGGGAGGCATATTCTGAATACGTGCTAAGGATGGCTAGCTAGCTAGTTCTCATCCGTAAATGGCCCTCAGGCAGAACGAATGTGCGTTTTTGCGACGTATAGGACACCTGAGCCGCCTGGGGCTTCATGGAATCTTCGCAATAGAGGGCCTCGGTTGGACGATATCGGCGTGCTCTCCGGCTGAGACGTCGTGGCCAAAGGGACCTCGGCCAGGGGGCGTGTGGTGTGGAGAGTAACGGGCTGCCAAAGCAGCCCTGCTACATCACGTGACGCGCCAGGATAAGCAAGTTGGCCGAGATGATCGAGGCCCCCACGTAGGAGGCAAAGGAGTCTTCCCCTCGCCAGGTACACCGCCTCAAACCGAAGACGCGTTTCAGGAAGGAGATGATTCCCTCGATGCCTGCCCGGAAGTTGCGCAGAGCCCGGTAGATCCAGACGCTGGAGGTCATCTCTTCAACGGCCAGACCGCACTTCTTGGCGAAGGAGATTTCGGCGATCCCTTGCTCCTTGGCCCACTTCAGGTTCGCCTGGCTGGCAAAGCCGCCGTCCACGGCCACCTGCTCCGGGTAGTCTCCATAGATGGCCTTCAGTCGATCCAGCATCCCGGTCATCAGGGTCGCGTCGGCCGGATTGCCGTCCTCCACCACCCAGTCCAGAATGAGGCCGCTCTGGCCGCCGGACAAGGTCAGCTTATGGCCGTAGTACGTGTCCCTACGGTCTTTACGGATGATGTCTGTATGCGGCTCAAAGATCGAGACCACCTTCTCCGAGGCAGGCACCGACTCGCCCTCGACGACCCGGCGCTTGGTCTGGGAGACCACCCGGCGGGCCAACCCCGCATAATGCTCCAGCCGTTCCAAGAGCGCCGCTGCTTCAGGGTCTTCATGGCCTCTCAGCTGTGCTACGGCCGCCTCGGCAAACCGGATCGTCTCGCGGGTCACCTTCAAGAGATCCTGGTAGGGCGCCAGGCGCTGCTTGTTGGTGGCCGCGTTCATGATCTGCAGGTGGCGCCGCTTGGCCCGCTTGATCCGGCTTGCGTACGCGGTACCGAACCGTAGGCGGCTTCGCTTCAAGAGAGCTCCCAGCTTGCGGACACAGTCGAACAGGAGCGCGTTGTCGGTCGGGTGGTGAATGTTGGTCTCGGTCACGGTCGGATCAATCCGTACGCGCTTGCCATCATCGATGCCCTGGTCCTTGGCATAGTCCAGCAGGATGCGGTTGATGGCCTCCCACGTTGGGGGCGAGATCCGCTTGATCGAGGCGGCCAAGGCCGACTTCTTCGGCGCCTCCTCGGGATGGATGAGTCCGCAGAAACGGCGGTAGGTCAGCGAATCGGCCAGGTGGAAGGCCAGCTCTTCATAGCTGAAACCGAACATCTGTTTGATAATCGCCGCCCGCAGCACCAGGCTGGCCGCGAGGCCGGGCCGTCCTTTGCGCGTGCGGCCCCCTTGGAGGTCGTTCCAGATGGCGGTGTCAATCGCCGGGTGTGCACTCAGAATGCGGCCGATCTGGTCCAACTCCCGGGCTTGCTTGTGGGGAAGCTGGACATGGAGAAACAGATCGGGTTCCGGGGCAATTCGGCGCATGAGGATCCGGGGGGGGTAGTGCCGGGAAGGAGGTGACCATCACGCCAGGAAAATACCCCCAAAAAGGCAGAAAAGCGAGTCCAATATCGTCTCAACACAATGTGGCGCAACGTATTGTGAATTTACGGATGGGAACTA
>JAJCYP010000146.1 GCA_029262855.1 Bacteroidota bacterium
CATCGCGCCGGGCGTGATGCTCACGCCCATGGTCGGCGGAATGCCACCCGACGTCCAGCAGTCACTGGCAGCGCAGATTCCTTTTCCGTCCCGCCTCGGTACTCCCGAAGACTACGCCTTCCTGGCCCAGCACATTGTCGAAAACCGGATGATCAACGGTGAGGTGATCCGGCTCGACGGAGCGATCCGCATGGGGCCGCGCTAGCCCACCGCCGCGCACCCACCGCCGCTAGCCCACCGCCAGCCCAGCCCAGCGCCGCGCTAGCCGATCCTGTATCGGCCCAGGAGCATCCGGATTCCCTTTCTTTTCAATCCGGTGTACGGCGGATAAAAAAGCGGGACCAGCGCGAAGCGTCTCCGCTGCCGGAGGACCGTGCGCACCGTCGAAAACTCCAGGAAGCCCCAATAGCCGTGGCCGCGGCCCATTCCGCTGTCGCCGGCGCCGCCAAAGGGCAGGAAGGGATTGGCGAACTGAATGAGGGTGTCGTTTACCACGACGCTGCCACTGCGCGTCTCGTCGGTCACACGGCGAATCGCCGATTCGCGGCTGCTGAACATGTACACGGCCAGCGGAGTGGGTCGGGAAGCGATGTCCTCCAGAACCTCTCCGAGGTCTGTGAAAGGAATCACGGGCAACACCGGGCCAAAAATTTCTTCGGTCATCACCGCCGAGTCCGGCGGTGCGTCGGCGATGATCGTGGGCTCCATGTAGCGCCGCGTCACGTCGGCCGAGCCACCCCGGACAATGCGACCCCCACGGGCGACGGCATCGGCGCACATCGCCTCCAGGCGGGCGTGGTGCCGGTCCGTGACAATCCGGCCGTAGTGATCCGATGGCTGGCCGTTGCCGTACATCCTCGTCAGGTGTCCGTCCAACGCCCTCAGGAGTGCGTCCTGCTTGCTTTCGTGAACGTACAAATGGTCCGGGGCGAGGCATGTCTGTCCGGCGTTCGAGAACTTGCCGAAGGCGATGCGTTCGGCGGCGCTGTCGATGTCCGCAGTCTCGTCGACGATGGTGGGCGACTTCCCGCCGAGTTCCAGCGTGACCGAGGTCAGATTGTCCGAGGCCGCCTTCATGACCGCCTTCCCGACCCGCGTGCTTCCCGTAAAATAGATATGTCCAAACGGGAGTGACACCAGTTCCCGGGACACATGCTCGTCCCCCTCGACGACCCGAACCTCGTCCGGTTCGAAGCAGGACTCGACGATGGTTCGCACGGCGGACGCCACGTTCGGCGCAAATTCCGAGGGTTTGATGACCACCGCGCACCCGGCGCAGATCGCGCTGACCAGCGGGCCAATGGTCAGAACGAACGGGTAGTTCCATGCTGAGATGATCAGCGCGACACCCTTCGGCTCCATACGGATCTCGCTCCGGGTACCCCGAAAGGGAAGCGGGCCGGCCACGCGGCGACCCCGAATCCAGCTCCGCGCATGTCGAAGCGCATGGTCAATTTCCAAGGCCACCGGGAGCAGTTCAGAGAGATCGACCGCCTCGCGCGACTTGCCGAGATCTTCGGCGAAGGCGTCATAAAGCAATTCCTTGTGGACCGTAATGGCCGCGCGGAGGCTCCGAATTCTGCGGAGACGCGTGCCGGCAGACTCTGCCCGGAGAAGCTCGCCACCGCGGCGCATCCGGTCCATGAGATGCGGCTGGAGTGTGGTGGCTCCGGTCTTGTCGAGTAGCGTTTCCATTCCCGGGGGGTGTGGTGGGTGGCCTCGGATAAACGCGGCGAGATCGCTGCGGTGCCCTGTCGGCCGTCGTTCCGTCCGAGGACAAATCGGACTGCCTGAACCTCGCCGAGCGAAGGAGCGTTGGCCGGACACCAAGCCCATCGCCCATGCCCTATTTCGAAGCCCTGATTGACCGCGCAGAGACCCTGCTGGCACCCGTGATACGGGAGACCCCCATGGAGCCAAGCCCCGCGCTGTCCCGACAACTGGGGGTTCCGGCGTGGTTGAAACTGGAGTGCCTTCAGATCACAGGCTCGTTCAAGATTCGAGGGGCCCTTTTCGCTCTGCAGGAACTGCGCGATTCGGGTGCGTCGACGGTCGCCACCTGCTCGGCAGGGAATCACGGGCTGGGTTTGGCCTATGCCGCGAGCCTCGCGAAGCTGCCGGCCAGGATCTATGTGCCGGGGCAGGTCGATCCGGCCAAGGTGGATCTACTGAAAGGCATGGGCGCCGAGGTCCGGATTTCACCGCACGCCGGATTCGACGAGACCGAAGCGTGGGCCAAGGATGAAGTGCGACGGGACGGTATTCCGTTTATCAGCGCGTACGATGACGAGCTGATCCTGGCCGGCAATGGCGGGACGATGATGCGCGAAATGCGTCGTCAGCTGCCCGAGTTGGAGACACTGATCGTCCCGGTTGGCGGCGGCGGCCTCTCAGGGGGAATGCTACTATCAGCAGCAGCTCCCAGGCGGCTGGTGGCCACCCAGACCCAGGCGTCGCCCGCCCTCGCGCTCAGTCTGAAAAATGGCGCTGCCGTCACCCGGATGGATTCAGTTGAGACACTCGCGGGTGGGCTCGAAGGTGGGATTGGGCTGCTGGGTTTCGAGGCCTTGAGGAAGCACGGGCCCCAGGTCATCGGCGTATCCGAGGAGGAGATCAGGGACGGCGTCCGTTGGACACTGGCTACGCATCGCTACCTCGTCGAGCCGTCTTCGGCCGTCGCCATCGCGGCGGCCCGGCGGCCGGAAATCAAGGTTGGCGGGCCGACGGTGGTAGTGCTTACCGGGAGAAACATCGGCATGGACGTTTTGCGCGGGATTCTGGGGTAGGTGCGGCTGAGCAAGTTTTGTCCGAACTTCCCGGACTACTGAAACCTCCCCCTGCAGACATGACGCGCTTCCTCTGGTCTCTCACGCTACTCGTCTTCCTGGTATTCCCCGCCGCTGCCCAGGAAATGACCTCTGATGTGTCCCCGACGACCGCTCAGGCGCGAGCGGCGTCGGTGTCCAAGCGGGCCGCCATGCTGGCGGGCTCCACGGTCTCCAACCTGCCCTTCAGAAACGTGGGGCCAACCATCATGAGCGGGCGCGTCGTTGATATCGATGCGTGGGTCGAAGATCCGACGCATTTCTTCGTGGCCTACGCGTCCGGCGGCCTGTGGAGGACGACGAACAACGGCGTTTCGTTTGAGCCCATTTTCGACAATCAGGGCGTGATGACGATCGGCGACATTGCGGTCGATTGGTCCGGATACCCCGAACGTGATCCCGTGATCTGGATCGGGACCGGCGAGAACAACTCCAGCCGCAGTTCCTACGCCGGGAACGGCGTGTATTCGTCGACGGACAGCGGCGAGTCCTGGACGCATCACGGCCTGGACGGAACGCAGCGTACGGGCCGGATCCTGATCCACCCCACGGATCCCATGACAGTCTATGTCGGTGCACTCGGGCCTCTCTATCACGCGAGCGAAGACCGGGGATTCTACAAGACGGTCGATGGTGGGCGGACGTGGAGAAAGACGCTGTTCGTCAATGACAACACGGGCGTCATCGATCTGGTGGCCCATCCGAGTAACCCCGATGTGATGTATGCCGCCACCTGGGAGCGGTCTCGACGCGCCTGGAATTTTGTCGAAGGTGGCAACGGCTCCGGCATCTATCGGACGGACGATGGCGGCGACAGTTGGACCTTGATTTCGGGCGAGGGGAGCGGCTTTCCACAAGGCGAGGGGGTGGGGCGGATCGGGCTTGCCGTGTACGGCGCCCAGCCGAATATCATGTATGCGCTGCTCGACAACTACTTCCGCCGGCCGGCCGATGAGGATGACGAGGAAGACGAGGGCCTGACGCGGGACGATCTCCGGACGATGACGGCTCGCGAGTTTCTGGCGCTGGAGGACGATGACATTGAAGGCTACCTGCGAGAGAACCGATTCCCGCGCGAATACGACGCCCAGCGCATCAGGGAAATGGTCCAGGGCGGCGAGATCATGCCGCTGGCCCTGGTCGAGTTCGTGGAAGACGCCAACTCGCTCCTCTTCAACACCAGCGTCATCGCCGCCGAGGTCTACCGCTCCGACGATGGCGGCGCGACCTGGGAACGGACGCACGAGGATTACCTGAACGGGCTCTACAACTCGTATGGCTACTACTTCGGCGAAATCCGGGTCGCCCCCGACACGCCCGACCGCCTCTACATCCTGGGTGTGCCGCTCCTGAAGTCCAACGACGGCGGGGCCAATTGGACGAGCATCGGTGGAGCCGGCGTGCACTCGGATCATCAGGCGATGTGGGTCAACCCGCGACGGATCGGGCACGTGATCAATGGGAATGACGGCGGGCTGAATGTGACCTGGGACGACGGCGAGACCTGGCTCAAGCTGAATTCGCCTCCGGTCGGCCAGTTCTATGCGGTTCAGGTGGACAACGCCGAGCCGTACAACGTCTACGGCGGGCTGCAGGACAACGGGGTTTGGTTCGGTCCGAGCAACTACACGGCCAGCCGGGGCTGGTACGGGCGCGGGCAGTACCCGTATCGCGGCATCGCCGGCGGCGACGGCATGCAGGTGGAGGTGGATACCCGCACGAACGATGTGGTCTATACGGGCTCACAGTTCGGCGCCTACTCGAGAATCAACACGGAGAGCGGACAGCGCACCGGTATCCGGCCGCGCCACAAACTGGGAGAACGCCCGCTCCGTTTCAACTGGCAGGTGCCGATTCACCTTTCCCGTCACAACCAGGACATCCTGTACTACGGCTCGAATCGGCTGCACCGTTCCATGCGGAATGGCGATGACATGCAGGCGATTTCGGGCGACCTGACGAAGGGCGGCAGACAGGGCGACGTGCCCTTTGGAACGCTCGCTACGATCGATGAGTCGCCGCTTCGGTTTGGCCTGCTCTACACCGGCAGTGACGACGGATATGTCCACGTAAGCCGTGATGGGGGCGCCAGCTGGGCGAGGATTTCAGATGCATTGCCACAGGATCTCTGGGTTTCGCGGGTCGAGGCCTCCAACCACGTCGAGGGCCGCGTCTACGTGACGCTGAACGGGTACCGCTGGGACCACTTCGATGCCTATGTCTTCGTGAGCGACAACTACGGGGCAACCTGGTCGCGCATCGACGCGGGCCTGCCCGGAGAGCCGGTCAACGTCATCGTGGAGGATCCGGAGTCGGAGGATATGCTCTACGTCGGCACCGACCACGGTGTCTACATGAGCCTGGATCGCGGAGCGTCCTGGCAACCGCTCGCGGGTGGCCTTCCCGGAGCCCCGGTGCATGATCTGAAGATCCAGGAAGCGGCGAATGATCTGGTGGTGGGCACCCACGGGCGGTCGATCTACATCGGCAACCTGGCCGAGCTGCGCGAATTGACGCCCGAGGTCAGGGCGCTGGCCATGCACCTGTTCTCCCTGGCCGATGTCACGCACAACCCGAACTGGGGTCGTCAGTTTTCCAGCTACTCACCCGCGAACGAGCCCTCGACCACGGTGCCCTTCTGGTCTTCGGACGCGGGCACAGGGACACTGCGCGTGTCGAATGCCGATGGGGCCGTGGTGTACGAAGGAGAGCTGGCTGTCGATGCCGGTCTGAACTACGCGGACTACAACCTGTCGGCCACCGTGGCGGATGCCCTGCCCGGGGAGCCGACCGAAGCGGACAACGGTACGTACTACCTCACGCCGGGGACCTACACGGTGGAGGT